>JBBTTD010000001.1:0-126966 GCA_038064415.1 Patescibacteria group bacterium
AAATCAGCCCAAATCTTCCATAAAAATCGTTCGAGCGGTACTATAAAGATGAGCCCGAATAAAACTTGTGTCAGATTCAAGAAAATCCTTCCTTTCCATACGCGGCGCTTCGCGCCGCGCGCCAGAATTTCCCTGAATCTGACACAAGTTTTATTCGGGCTACATTATACGACCAAATCCGAACCTTTTTCAAACAGAATTTGGAATGATTCGCACGCTCCGCGTGTGTGGTAGCTCTAACCCACATCTTACGCTCCGATTCTGTGCCAATTCCAACGAATTCCGCCAACGCCTCGGGATTACCCTCGGCGTTCCCGCCCCTCTCGCCTCGCTTTGCAATTCCATTTTTTTGAATGCGCGCGTGTTTTTTAATTCAGTATGGAAAAGCGGGCGAGAGGGACGAGGTTTAAGTTAAGACTAGACGATATGATACAATATTTAACATGAACCCCGAGAGCCAAAATCCTCTTGATAGTAGTAATCCCCAAGAAACCATACCGATTAAATCGGTGGAAAATTTAGATCCTAAACCTGAACAAGATTTGGAATTGCCAAAAGACAATAACCCGGAACAAATCCAAGTCCTTGAAAGTAATTTGCAGAGAAAGGAACAAGTTGTCGCAAGAGATGAAACCAAACTGAAAGAAATCAGAGAAAGTTTAGGATTGTCACAAGATAATGTGGAAGCCCCCGCTCTTGCTATTGAAAAAGAAAAATTGAGTGAAATGCAGGAAAAATTGCAGGCATACAAAGGAGTCGATTCCTCTATAAATTATGTAGAAATCATTAGTGATCTACAAAAAAAGTTGCCCACTGATAATGTGCAAGAAAAAATTAGCCTCGCCGATGAAGCTCTGGCTCAATTACAAACCGAAAACAAATTGCTTGAAGAAAAAATTACAGCAGAAAAGAAACGAATTGAGGAATTGCGTCAGTCGGGTAAATGGGATGGTACTCAAAAATCAGAATTAAGGTCTTTGAATCAAAAAAGTGATACCCTATACGGACGTGAGCAGGATCTCAGACGTTTGAAAAAAGAAATGGAAAAAGGCCTTAAACCTCTGAAGCCGGATAATATTAAAGAAATACAAACTGGTGATAATAACCCCGAACATTCTTCTGAAAATAGCCAAGACAGGGCAACTTCTTTTAAGGAACTCTCTTCAGAATTAGGTGAACTTGAGCATACAATTCGTGGCAATGGTTTCAATAGATTTCCTCTTCACATAGAAGATTTCCAAAGAGCGATGAGCGGGGACAATATTGATATGCGAAAAGTGAATGACGTTATCCAGTTTTTGGCAACAACTTTCAAAAAAGGTCTGATGCCTGAAAATCCGCAAGAAAGACTTCAACTTGAACCGCAAAATTTTACGAGAATGATAGATAGTCTTGAAGATACAATTAAAGTAGTATACAGACTAAAAAATTCTTTGAAAGAAACACCTTCAGACAAGAATGAGAAACAAGATATTGAAGATCTTGACCAAAATTGCGGGTCGCTAATTGGAAGTATGAACGGACAGATTGAATATCTTAAAGAATCGCGCTCATTGATTGAACGTCTTCGTGGAAGATGAAAATTTTATTCACGTTTTTTATATTATAATAAATCCATGGAAGATTTTAGAAAACTAGTATATAAAGATCCTGAACTCCAATCTAAAAATGAGGAGGTGTCTACTCCTGAACAAGTTGAGAGATCTGAAGCTGTTGCCCGTGAAAAGTTAGAAAAGATCAGTAACCCCGATTTTAAGGCTTTTTCAGTGCGGTATGTAAATGCGGTATGTAAATATAGAAGAATACAGACATATTCTTCAGACTGGGGAGTTCTCTGGCCAAGTTATATTACATGGTCAGTTTGATGGAGAGCCGTTCACTAAATTTAAAGATTGGGCGAGGTATGGTATTCAAAGAACTAATTGGGGAAATGTAAGCGGAGTTTCTGTCGGTGTGGCAGATAATTTATTGACACAAATTAAAACAATTGAAAAAGACAATAAAGACCAAGAAAGAGATGCTAAATTGGAAAAAATTAGAGAGGTTATTATTAAGATGATGGATCGGATGCTTAGTCAGCCCTATTCCGATAGCGATAGAATTGGGGAAAGAGAAAATAAAGCAGTTGCGATTTTTACTGAAACGGTTCTCAATCAGATAAAAGACGATTTTCAGAAATATACTAGAGAAAAAGACGGTTTTTCTTTTACTAAGCAAAGAGATTATATGTACAAGTTCCCCGAACGCTTCCCTAACATTTCACTGAATGATGAAGGAAAAAAAGTTTTGGATCAATATCTGCTATCTTTTTCAGAGGAACTTCGGTTTGGAAGGGCTAATATCGATATCTTTTTCAAATTGAAGAACGATCCTAATTATATTAAAGAACCCGGTGCTTTGAGAGATATCGTTAATGCCATTACTTATCTACAAGACAATAATCTAACTGAAGAATCTAGACAATATGAGATTGCATTGATCCTTGACGATAAAACATTCGGGTTTAAATCTGAAGGAGGTTATATGTCGTATGAGACGTGGGGATCGTTTGAAGGTTCAAACAACAAAAATTTACCTCCCAGTGAAAAGATCAAGGGGCTTCTAGCTGCTATATCAATAATGCCGTTGAAGGATCTTTATCAAGAGATGATTGATTTAGAGAAAGGATCAGGCGAACTTGCACACCCTGTTTTTGACAATAAAGGGCAGTTGCGCTGGCCAACAAAGCAAGTTTCTTTCCCGAGCTCTCCTAATTAAAAAGCGATGGGAGCTTTCCGCCGTTTTTCCCCACGGCGGAAAAATATGTGCACGCGAACGGGAGGGTGGGTCAAGTGCATCTGTATTCGCGTCTCGGGCATTCCGCTAGGGCGTCCGGGCTAAAGGGCGAGCGCCGACACTTTCTTGAAATACAAATGTTTAGTAGCGAAAGCGACACCGCAAAAGCAATATTGGAAACGAGGAGAGGGGTTGTGCGAGCCTGGACTCCGAAGACACAAACAAGCGAACCACAAACACAAAACGAAAGATAAAATCGGAACGGCGCTGAAGACTCAAACCGACCACTGCGAGGAGGAAGGCGAAGCTGGGGAGAGGATTCCTTTCTCTCCCCAAATGGAGGCGGTGCCCGAGCACCCGCCGAGCACGGCGGGAGTGCGAGGATAAGCACCGTTCCTAGCATCTAGGCGCGAGCAGCCCTAGCGGAATGCCCGAGGCGAATGCCGAGGGTGCATTCTCTTCCTTTAGCCGACGACAAACAAAAAAAGAATGAACGAGACACCGATTGTTTGTCTTTGAATTCCGCCTCTTCTTCCTTCAAAGAAGAAGCCCGCCCCTCTCGCCCGCTTTTCCATACTGAATTAAAAAACACGCGCGCATTCAAAAAAATGGAATTGCAAAGCGAGGCGAGAGGGGCGGGAACGCCGAGGGTAATCCCGAGGCGTTGGCGGAATTCGTTGGAATTGGCACAGAATCGGAGCGTAAGATGTGGGTTAGAGCTACCACACACGCGGAGCGTGCGAATCATTCCAAATTCTGTTTGAAAAAGGTTCGGATTTGGTCGTATAATGTAGCAAAGTTTTAATTTCACCTGTTTTGGGTGCTTTTGCCATGATGTCATACGGACTTCTGTAGCTCACTTGAGCGATATTTTCGTCTTTCATGGAAAGGTTCCAACGAAAAACTGAAGACACTTCCTTTACCGGCACCCTCCGACTCTGCCCAGATTTTGCCGTTGTGTCTTGAAATAATCTCTTTGGAGACATACAAACCGATACCCATGCCTTCGGTATCCGCTTGGCGCGCTTCTTTACTACGATAGAACTTTGAGAAAATCAAGGACAGCTCGTCTTTGGCAATGCCGACACCGGTATCCTTGACTGAAAAGATGACATTATTTCCTTTTGAAGTCAGAGAGATAAGGATTGTACCTCCTTCTGGAGTATAACGAATGGCGTTCTCTATGAATGTTTGGACGATAAATCTGATGCGTGATTGGTCAAATAACGCGTATATTGAGGGCTCAATTTTCACTATGACTGTCATATTCTTGATTGAATATTGTTCACGCATACCTTTTTCTACTTCAGTGACTAAAGCGGATAGGTCATCACGAACCATCTTATATTCATAGCCACTGCTTTCAGTTTCGGATATATTCATGAGCAATCTGGTCAATTCAACCAGTTTTTCATCGGCCGATTGGATGTATTTGACTTGTGTTTGATCATCAGCTGATAAAGTGCTTTTGGATAGATTTTCCGAGGCCCATTTGATATGAGTCAGTGGAGTGCGAAATTTGTGCGTTACTGTGGTGACGAATTCGTATTTCAAGATGTCACTTTCACGAAGTTTGCGCCAAATCAAACCCGCGACTAAAACGACAGAGATAGCCGATATGAGTGGCGTGATCCAAAACGGAAAGTTTGGATATACTGTTTCAACTAAACGATTGGAATAATTAAACAAAATAATCAAACCACCTACTGCTCCGATTCCAATTCCATAAGAAAATGCTTGCTTGGCGATGATTCTGATATCTAGAAGCTCATATTTAACGATTCCATAGATGAATGGAATGAAAAATAGAGTCATAAACAAAGTACCCCAGAAAGGATCAATTGGTATGTCATAGACAAGAAAGTTTGCCATATTTCCGACCGCGTATCCGAGCGCAAGACCAACCATCAGGTATTTTATTTGTTGTTTTCGTCTTGAATCAATTTCTTGATGAGAAGCGATTCCAAGACTTATCATCATGTATACAAAACAAACTCCAAAGAAGAAAACCTGTCCCGCCCAATTGAGAATTCCGTGATTGTAATAGTTGGGAAAGTACATTTTTGGTACTGACGGTAAAAGAAATAAATCTGGATACAATATGAACCAAACCATCAAAAACAAACCGGCAATGTATATAATAGTGAGTAAATACCACTGTTTACGGGCTTTTCCAAGAAATGCCAAAACAGCATGTACATTGAACGGCGCGGCTAGCCCGACCATCAATATGTTTACCATCAATATGTTGCGTGAAGACATCGGATCGGTAAGATTCACTCCAATTATGTGAGCTGTGATCCAGATAGCAATCGTCAAAGCGGTTAATCCGAACATAACGCTTGATGTTGTCCGATCTTTGTTCAGGATTAGAAAGAAAAATACTCCGAGTGAGGCAATGGCAGAAATAATAAAACCGATATTATGGATAATCAAGTGGATGTTCATTGGGGATATTATACAATGATTGTGATGAAATAGGTATTTCAATAAAGATCGTGGAGTTTATTCACAATAGTAATTATTTGTTTTTGTCAGCAGATCTCGGTTATCGAAGCGTATCCCCGCATGACATAATACTTCTTTGAAGCGACGCCTGTTGTCTAAAATCAATGGCTAAAGAATGACGAATATCTGTTTAGACCTCCGGCAATGCTTCAAAGAAGTATTATGTCGTGCGGGGATATGTGTTCGGTTATCCACAGGTACTACTTGCAAGGTGAACGATAGTTCACCTATAATAATGTCAGTTGAAGGCAAGAGGAATTATTAATTTTAGAACTAATTATATGAGCAAGCATCAAGTCATCAAGACAATTCGCATGGAGATCAGTCAGTTAAATCAAGAGATTGATCTTCGCATTATCAAAGGTCTTTCGTATAGACGCGAAGCACTTCGGCACAAACTTTTGAAGGCCCAGCTTGCTCGACTCGCACCTAGTTCAAATTGGTTCAGCAGGTCATTGAGCTTCGTTTCTACATTTATGTTTTAATTGTGATATGACTACAGAATACAAAAATAAAATTTTATCTTTTTACAGGCGCACCAAACGGATGCCTAGCTATACCGAAATAATGTCTTTGGTCGGTTTCAAATCCAAAAATGCCGTTTACAAACTAATCAATAAACTTATTGACCAAGGCGTTATTGACAAAGATTCCCGCGGACGACTTATCCCAAATCGTTTGGTTGGAGAGATTCCAATGCTCGGTTTAGTTGAAGCCGGTTTTCCGACTATGGCTGAAGAAACCATTTTAGATACTATCAGTATTGATGAATACTTGATTAATGACAAAGACGAAACCTATTTATTGAAGGTCAAAGGAGATTCAATGATTGATGCTGGTATTCAAGAAGGCGATTTGGTGGTTGCCGAAAAGAAATCTGAACCCAGAGATGGCGATATTGTGATTGCAGAGGTGGATGGCGGTTGGACTATGAAGTATTTTAGAAAGAAAGGAAATCAAATTTTTCTTGAACCAGCTAACAAAAATTACAAACCTATTTATCCCGAACATGATCTCAAAGTCGCGGCGGTTGTGACTGGAGTCGTCAGGAAGTATTGATTCTCTTAAGTCTGGTGAATGTTGTTTTTCCTGCCGAGGATATGATTTACCCGGTTTTTTCATTTATGTTATATTAACTTCATGTTTTATAGGTATGTCCTAAAGCCCATATTCTTCCGCTTTGACCCGGAAGTAGTTCATGATTTCATGATTTCTTTTGGACAGTCTTGCGGAAAATTTTGGATTACTCGCAAACTTGTCAATCTTATGTACGGATATCATGGCCGAAATATTTCCAAAACCGTTGATGGAATTGAATATCAAACCCCGTTTATGCTTTCCGCGGGCTTTGATTATAATGGACAGTTAAGCAAAGTTTTGTCTGAAATCGGTCTTGGCGGAGAAGAAGTCGGTTCGGTAACAGCTCGCCCTTGCTTTGGTAATCCAAAACCTAGATTGACCCGTTTACCAAATTCTAGAAGTATTTTGGTTAATAAGGGTCTAAAGAATGATGGGGTTGATGTGATTATTGAACGATTGAAGAGGGTATCTCAGCAAGGTCAGACCTCGCTAAAATCCTTCGTTATTGGTATCTCCATCGCGCGCACTAATGACGAGCAATCTGTGCCTACTCAAGCCGGAATAGATGATTATGTTTATTCTTTTAAGCGTCTAAATGAGGAAAATATTGGTGATTACTACACGATAAATATTTCTTGCCCGAACTCTTTTGGCGGGGAAGCTTTCACTACTCCAGAATTATTAGCACGCCTTTTAACGGCTTTGAAATCCGTGTCATGTTCAAAACCGATTTATGTGAAAATGCCGATAAATATTCCTTGGCCACAATTTAATTCTTTACTCAAAGTTATCGATCAGCATGGTTTGAATGGCGTTGTCATTGGAAATCTTAATAAAGATTATGATTCTCTTGATGTTCGCGCGGAAGCGCCGGTTGTTTACAAGGGCGGATTATCTGGTAGACCATGCGCTCATCTTTCCACAGACCTTATTTATAAGACTAGAGAGTTGTATGGAAAACGCTTTATGATTATTGGTGTAGGTGGCGTGATGTCGCCGGAGACTGCTATGGAAAAATTTGAAGCTGGAGCCGATCTAGTTCAACTGATTACCGGTTTGATTTTTGAAGGTCCAGGGTTGGTTAGGAAGATCGCAAAAATTTACGCAAAAAAGTAGTTTGCGTTATTGACGTTTTTATAAAAATTCCGACAATAAAAAAACGCGATCGTAGTGACCGCGCTTGGTGAAATTTGAAAAAATCTTATTAGTGACACATGCTTGGAGAGAAGAACCTAAAACAACGTTTTCGTCTTTTTTGTTCGCGGACTTTTTTCTGATGGATTTTTTGATTGACGACTCGCCGGATTGTATTTAGCGCCAACTTGATACACGCTACGACCTTATTGATTACCGATTCCAACGCTTCTCCGATTTTGACTACAATAACCGGAATAAAACGTCTGTGCTTCGCATTGAATCTCTCAAATCTTCTTCGTCTGCGCTCGGAGCTTTTTACTTGAAGTGGCACATCCAGACCATTTTCAAGTTTGACGAGGAAGTCAATATGCTGACGGTCTAGCGCTGAATTCTTTTTTGCATGGACGAATTCCTTAATTTTTGGTATTGAATCATCGTTTGGTTTATTTTGTACTTGTTGAAGTGCATTCTCAACCATCGCCTCACTGGCGATACCATGTTCGTCAGAGTCAATGTTCATAGTTTATAAATGTGCTGTGCGCAGTCGTGCTTTAGTATACAGAATTTAAGGTGATTGTATGTAGGATAGCTGTGGATAAACGACCCGTGGATTTATTTGTGTTTTAGCTCATATGTTACAATATATCCGTTAACCTTAATTTTTATTATATGAAAAAAACTCGCGTAGCAATCAATGGCTTCGGACGCATCGGCAGAGCTTTTGCCAAAGTTGCCAAAGATCGTCAGGAAATTGAGCTTGTCGCCATCAACGATTTGGGAAGCATTGAAAATTTTGCCTATCTTTTGAAATATGACACTGTCTATGGTATTAGTTCTTTTGAAGTTTCCATAAATGAGAAAACCAATTCACTTGTTATAGATGGTCATGAGATTCAGTATATTTCAGAAAAAGATCCTACCAAGCTTCCGTGGAAGAGTATGGGCATTGACATTGTCGTGGAATGCACTGGTTTGTTCACTTCTGCCGAAAAGGCCCAAGTTCATATTGTTGCTGGCGCTAAGAGAGTGGTTGTTTCTGCGCCATTGAAAGATGCTAAAGATTCACGATTTCAGGGCGCGACTGTTTTGATGGCAATGAATGAGGACAAGCTTGAGGCCTGCACTGTTTCTTCAAATGCTTCTTGCACGACAAATGCTGGTTCACCATTGATCGCGATTCTTGATGAAACTCTCGGCATTGAAAAAGCGCTTCTAAATACTGTTCATGCCTACACCGCTTCTCAAGCCCTAGTTGATGGTCCGTCAAAGAAAGATCTTCGTGAAGGTCGTGCCGCGGCGCAAAATATTATTCCATCGTCAACGGGCGCGGCTATTGCGGTGACAAAAGTCGCGACGCAATTGGAAGGCAAGTTTGACGGTATTTCTATTCGTGTGCCAGTCGTGACTGGTTCAATTGTGGATATTACTTTTATTTCAAAAAGAGATACAACGGCGGAAGAGGTCAATTCTATTCTCAAAAAAGCCGCTAGTCAGCCTCGTTGGAATGGTATTTTCACTGTTACCGAAGAGCCACTGGTTTCTCACGACATTATCGGCAATCGCCATGCTTCTGTCGCGGATTTGGAAATGACGCGCGTGGTTGGTGGAAATTTGGTCAAAGTTTTAGCTTGGTATGATAATGAGATGGGGTATAGTTATACATTAGTGGAGCATGTGATCAAAGCGGGAAGGTTAATCTAATCAAATGGATAACAAAAACACCATCATTAAATACGCTCTTGCCAATGCTCTTTGGACAGTGATGTATATAATACTTGTTGCTACTTTTTTTAATTCCGCGCAGGCGATTTTTGGTCAGGTAGAAAATAAGATTTTGATACCTGTAATTATGTTATTACTTTTCGTCTTTTCAGCCACAGTTTGTGGGTCATTAGTTTTGGGACGACCTTTGCTTTTGTATCTAGATGGCGAGAAGAAGAAGGCTTTAACTCTGTTTGCTTATACAGTTGGAGTATTATTTATTGTTATGATTATGATGATGATTGTGTTGTATGCATTAAAATAAAAGAGCAAGGGTAGGTCTTACCATTTTCTTCTCATGAATAAAAATATCAAAATCATTCTTGCCTCCGACCATGCCGGATTCAGACTTAAGGAGACAATCAAATCATTTTTGCAAGAAAAAGGATATGCGGTTGAAGATGTCGGCGCCCATGAGCTTAAAGATGGAGATGATTATCCTATTTACATGACCGCGGCCGCGATGAAGGTTGCAAAAGATCTAAGTGGTGTGACAAAAGCTGTTATTTTTGGCGGCTCTGGCCAAGGCGAAGCAATGGTTGCCAACAGATTTCCCGGAGTACGAGCAGTGGTATATTATGGCTCTACAGCGAGGTCTGACCTTGATATTATTAGACTTCCTCGCGAAGATAATGATGCGAATATACTTTCAATCGGGGCGCGATTTGTTGGTGAGGACGATGCAAAAAAGGCGATAGAAATATGGCTTGATACGCCTTTTAGTAATGAAGAAAGGCATAAGAGAAGAATTGAGCAGATTGATAATATTGAATAAATGTGGCAAGTGTAGGCCTTGCCACTTGCCAAAAATCATTCCATGAAAATAGAAATAATTCCCGCTATACTTCCAAAAGACTTCAGTGAACTTGAGGAAAAAATTGGCTTAGTCCAAGACTATGTAAAAACTGTGCAGATTGATGTCTGCGATGGTCAATTTACGCCACAAGCAAGTTGGCCATACAAAAAACATGATGATTCATTTGAGAAAATTCAAAAAGAAGAAAATGGTTTGCCTGGCTGGAAGACTCTAAATTTTGAAATTGATTTAATGGCTAATAAGCCAGAAGAAAAAGTTGATGGTTGGGTGCGCGCTGGAGCGACCCGAATAATTTTACATGTTGAATCAAGAGGTGATGTCGGTCAAGCCATTAAGATACTCAAAGATCGCGCCGAAATTGGTCTAGCTTTGAATATTGACACGCCAATTTCAGAAATTGGTAATCCAAAATTTGCCATAGACGAGGGAAGTATTCAGTTCATTCAACTAATGGGGATTGATCGGATTGGTTTTCAAGGCCAAGCTTTTGACTCAAAAGTTATTGAAAAGATCAAAGAGATTAAGAAAATGTATCCACAATTTTCAGTTTCTGTTGACGGTGGTGTTTCTCTGGAAAATGCCGTGCAATTGATTGACGCTGGTGCTGACAGGTTGGTCGTGGGATCCGCGATCTTTGAATCTGATAATTATTTGGATACTATTCGGAAATTTAAGATGATTTAATTGATGATCATGCTTTAGAAGAACACATCTCAGATTTTCTGTTCAAATATGTAGAACCAACCCTTTTTAGTATGGTATAATTACGGCAAATGTCTCTTACTGACGACAAAGTAAAATTTCTTGAAAATAAAGCCTTGGAAATCAGGCGTTCAATTATTGAGTCGTTAATTGAAGCAAAAAGTGGTCACACCGCTGGCCCGCTTGATATGGCTGACATTTTTACTTATTTATATTTCCACATCCTTAAACACAATCCCAAAGATCCAAAATGGGAATACCGTGATCGTCTAGTGCTTTCCAATGGTCATATCTGTCCCGTACTTTATGCCACAATGGCTCATGCCGGTTATTTTCCAGTTTCTGAATTGAAAACGCTTCGCAAATTTGGCTCAAAACTTCAAGGTCATCCGCATCGGGAATTTTTTCCAGCGTTGGAGAATTCATCTGGACCACTTGGTTCTGGATTGTCTCAAATTGTTGGCATGGCGTTGGCTGATAGGATGGATAATGGTAAAACTTCAAGCAAGCAATTTTATTGTTTGATGAGCGACGGGGAACTTGACGCGGGTAATAGTTGGGAAGGCGCGATGTTGGCGGGCAAAGAGAGATTGCAAAATGTTACGGCCATAATTGATCGCAACAATATTCAGATTGATGGTTTCACCGAAGATATTATGCCCTTGAATCCTTTGGCTGATAAATGGCGGGCTTGGAATTGGCATGTGCAGGAAGTTGACGGTCATAATTTCCGCGATATTGATCGCGCTATTGGAGAGGCGCGCGCGGTTTTTGATAAGCCGTCAGTGATTATTGCCAATACTATCGCGTCAAAGGGAATTCCAGAATTTGAGCGCAAGTTTGAATGGCATGGTAAACCACCTACGACTCCACAGGAAATTGAGACTGCCAGAAAGGCGTTGAAAGTCTAGTAATTAATATTTTAAAAAAGTAAATTTAATTAATAATATGAGATACACAGAAATAATTTTGAAACTTCTATTTTTAATTGGGGCAGTGTCTTTTATTATTACAAAAAATATTTTATCACCTTTGTTTCAAGTCTTTCTAGTTGTGACTATTCTTCTAGGTATTACTCTGTTGCTTAATAAAAACGCCAGCTATTATTTCAAGCAGTCAAATAGAGATTTAACCATCCGGAAAATTGAAGGCATTTTATTGATCGTATTTTCAGTGGTTGTTTCTTCACTAGGTATTTAAATTATATGGCTATCAAACCTATTTGTGATAAATGTAAAGAGGAATTAACTAAATTTGGCGGAATTTTATTAAGTCCACCAGATGAAAAAGGAATGGTCAAGAAATGGCATTTGTGCAAGAGATGCTATAGGGAAGTTATTAATAGTTTTAAATAAAATCTGTTATCCTTACCTGCGCGGAGATAATTTATTTCATGCTTAACCCCTCTCAAAAACTTAACCCAAAACTCTTCAACGCTGACGTTGAGCAAGTTCCTATTCGCAAAGGTTTTGGCGAAGGGTTGGTGAAAGCCGCTGAAGCGGACAAGCGAGTCGTGGGACTTTGCGCTGACTTGGTTGAATCAACTCAAATGCACCTTTTTAAACAGAAGTTTCCAGAGAGATTCATTGAGATTGGCGTAGCTGAACAGAATTTGGTTACGGTCGCAAGTGGCTTGGCCGCGATGGGTAAGATTCCATTTATTTCTTCATATGCAACTTTTAGTCCTGGCAGAAACTGGGAACAAATCCGTACAACTGTTTGTTATAATGATCGACCAGTAAAAATTGTTGGTTCACACGCTGGAGTCTCGGTTGGTCCTGATGGTGGTTCGCATCAAGCACTTGAAGATATCGCAATCACTCGTGTTTTACCTAGAATGGTTGTCATTTCACCTTGTGACGCTATTGAAGCAAAGAAAGCCACAATTGCCGCCGCTAAAACAAAAGATCCCACTTATATTCGTCTGGCGCGCGAAAAAACTCCGATAATAACAACAGAAGAGACGCCTTTTGAGATTGGTAAAGCGGCGATCGTGTTTAAAACGGAGAACAGAGTAGGGAGTAAGGAGAAAGGAGGGAAAAATAATGTTGGGATTATCGCTACAGGCGCGCTTTTATTTAAGGTCTTAAATGTTGCCAAGAAATTAGAATCCGAAGGTAAGAATGTTATTGTAATGAATCTGGCAACAATCAAACCCCTTGATGAGGACGCGATAATTAAACTTGCTCATGAAACCCGAGCAATTGTGACTGTTGAAGAACATCAAGTAAAAGGTGGCATGGGTTCGGCAGTCGCCGAATGTTTGGCCGCGCATTTCCCAGTGCCAATTGAATTTATTGGCGTCAAAGATCAATTTGGCCAGACGGGCAAACCAGATGAATTGATTGAATTTTATGGAATGGGGGAGAAGGATATATATAATGCCGCGCAAAGAGTAATTTTGAGGAAGTAATCGTGAAGAGCTCTTTGCTTATCCCTCCGCGAGTGCGGAAGGGAACAGAAGCAAAATTGAACATTAAAATCCTAAAACTATGGCAACGACAGAAGAAACAGTTGAAGTAGTTCCATATTCGTTTCCGTTTGGTTTGGAACGAGTAATTGATCCTAAGGAAGGAGATCAAGCTTGGTGTGACATGGCCATTGGTGGTATTCGCGAGTTTCGCACACTAACCAATGGTGTTTGGGTTCCAGATTTGGAAGCTCTAGAATCTGGTCTCCAGTTGAGTACCTCATTTGGTCATTTAATTAAGTAATTTGTTAGCGCACTAGGGTAAACAGTGATTTACCAACCCGCGCCGACATCACGGCCGCATTCTACTTTCGGGTAGCGTGCGGCTTTTAGTATTCAATGATTTTCTATAAATTCAAGCCACTCTTCATTTAGAGCCATAAATACGCTATAGTTGCCAATATTTCATTTATGTCAAAATCACCCTTTAAACTCGCAACTCCATTTGCACCAGCTGGAGATCAGCCAAAAGCCATTGATGCTCTAATTAGAGGTCTAGAAGATGGCATGGACAGACAGACTCTGTTGGGTGTAACCGGTTCCGGCAAGACATTTACTGTCGCAAATGTTATCGCCAATTATGGTAAACCAACTTTGGTTATTGCTCACAATAAAACCCTGGCCGCGCAATTAGCACAAGAATACAGAGAATTTTTTCCGGATAATGCCGTGCATTATTTTGTCTCTTATTATGATTATTATCAGCCCGAAGCTTACATACCTTCAAGCGACACATACATTGAAAAAGAAGCGATGATTAATGAAGAGATTGAAAGATTGCGTCACGCTTCAACGCAGGCACTCTTAACTCGCAAAGATGTGATTATTGTCGCGTCAGTTTCTTGTATTTATGGTTTAGGCAGTCCAGAAGAATACGAAAAAGTCAATTTAAAACTGAAAGTTGGCATGGAGATTTCGCGAGCTGAACTGATTCGCAAATTGGTTGATATTCATTTTGAGCGGACGACAGCTGATTTGAAGTCAGGTCAATTTCGCGCTATCGGAAATACTATTGAAATTATGCCGGTAAACGAAAAGACGATTTATAGATTGGAATATGATGGTGGTTCTATTTCTTTAATTACCGAACTTGATCCAATTTCTCGTTCTGTTCGTCGATCGAGTCAAGGTCCGACCTTCCGTCATCTTACGAAGTCCAATCTTGACTCAATCTATATTTTTCCAGCAAAGCATTTCATTTCCAGCGATGAACAGGGCGAACGTGCTTACAAAACTATTCAAGCGGAACTCGCGGATCGCTTGAAAGTATTGGAAAAAGAGGGAAAATTGCTTGAAGCTGAACGACTGAAGCGTAGAGTTAAATACGATTTATCTATGATAAAAGAAATCGGCTACACAAATGGTATTGAGAATTATTCACGACATTTTTCCGATAAAATGCCTGGCGAGCCACCAGATTCATTGCTTTCATATTTTCCACATAAAATAATTGGCACTGGTACAAATGCGCGGAATGTTCCTGATTTTTTGACTATTGTTGACGAATCGCACGTGACCATTCCTCAATTGAATGGTATGTATGCTGGCGATGCTTCACGCAAAAATACTTTGGTTGAGCACGGTTTTCGTCTACCTTCAGCCAAAGACAATCGCCCATTGAGATTTGATGAATTTTTAGAGCGAATTGGTCCGATGATTTACACTTCTGCCACGCCAGGAAAATATGAGGCAGAGACTAGTAATCAAGTAGTTGAACAGGTCATTCGTCCAACAGGATTGGTTGATCCGATTGTTGAAATTAGACCGATTAGGGAAAGTAAACGAGGAGTTGGTGCGTATTCTTATGAAGGACCGCAGTCTCTTGGCACAAAGCGTGAGGCAGTTATAACGGTCCCTCATAAGAATACGCACCAACTCCTCGTTTACCATGGCCAAATCTTTGATTTTATCAATGAAGCGGAAAAAACTATTAAAAAAGGCGATCGAGTTTTGGCAACGACTTTAACTAAAAAAATGGCGGAGGATTTATCCGAATTCTTAAAAGAAAAAAATATTAAGTCCACTTATTTGCATAGTGACGTAAAAACCATTGAACGCATCAATATTTTGACGGACTTTCGCAAAGGGAGATATGATATTTTAGTTGGTGTCAATTTGTTGCGTGAGGGTCTGGATTTGCCCGAAGTTTCATTGATTGGAATATTGGACGCAGACAAAGAAGGATTTCTTCGATCTGAAACTTCACTTGTTCAAACTATTGGTCGTGCCGCGCGTAACTCCGCTGGTCGAGTCATTCTTTATGCCGATAATTTGACTGGTTCTATGGATCGCGCGATCAAGGAGACCAATCGTCGTAGAGTTATTCAAGTAGCTTATAATGAAAAACATGGGATAACCCCAAAAACCATTAAAAAAGCGATTCATGACATTACCGATCAATTACGCACTAAACACGATAAAGCTGTTGACGAATTGGTCAAAATTGATGAAGAATTGGCGCGTGTCAATCCAAAATTATTGATGAAGCAGAAACAGGATGCTATGGAAGAAGCCGTCAAACAATTGGATTTTGAGACTGCGGCGCTGATACGAGATGAATTGATAAAGCTTGAGAAAATCAAACAATTAGATAGAAAGATGAAGGCTAGACCTTAACGCGGAATTAATCAAGACCTAACCTTCATTTTTCAGATGTTTGAATGTTTGAATGTTTGAATGCTATAATATCACCATGCCCCTACCACTCAAAAAGGAAAAAGTTTTAGTTATTGAGAGTGATGCCATATTTGGCAAGAAAATCGTTGATAACTTAAAAACACAGGGTTACAATGTCCAGCTTTTTAATGATGGTATTGAAGGATTAAAAGCTATTTCTGATTTTACGCCCAATCTAGTTTTAGTGAATATTATCTTACCAAGCATTGATGGTTACGCGATCCTCGCGAAGAAAAATGCTGATCAATCTTTGGCGAAAATTCCGTTGTTTCTGCTTTCCACACAAGGAATACCGATAGATATGGCCAAGATACCTCAAGGTTCGGTTACAGAATTTATTTTAGATCTTCATGCTGATGTCGCGGAAATATTAAATAAGGTTGATAAGCTTTTTGGATATTCTGCTGGCGGACAAGTTTCTGATTCTCAAGTCGTAAAGAAGAAAATACTTTGGGTTGAGGATGATAAGTTGATTGGCACGATCCTCAGCAAAAAGTTGATTGCTTCTGGTTTTGATCTAATTCACGCGAAAAATGGCGAAGAAGCCATGGCACAACTTGCCATTGTTGTCCCAGATGCGATTGTGCTTGATCTGATGATGCCTGGCATGAGTGGATTTGATATTCTCCAAAAAATTAGAGCCGATCAGCGCTTGAAGCAAATTTCCATAATGGTTCTTTCTAACATAAATAAGCAAAGTGACATTGAAAGGGCGAAATTACTTGGTGCCAAAAAGTTCTTGGTCAAGGCGGCGGTCTCGCTTGATGATATAGTATCTGAAGTTAAAAAGCTGTGTGAATGAAAATAGAGGTCCGACCCCCATTTCGGAAGACAGGATCAGACCTTAGCGCAGAATTACCTAAGGTTTTACATTCATTTTTCACATAACACTTGTATTAAGATTCAAGTGTTGCAATTGATTGTTGAACTCGGGGGAATTAACTTTGCGTTTTTGTCATTTTTGTGTTACCATCGCCCCACTTATGTCTGTGACGCGTAAAAAAACAAAATCCTCAAATTTAACTCCCAAAATCCATGAGTCAATTCGAGGTGAGGAAAAAATTATCGTTAAAGGCGCGCGTACGCACAATCTGAAGAACATAACTGTGGAAATGCCACGCAATACTTTGATCGCTATCACCGGCTTATCAGGTTCCGGTAAATCTTCTTTGGCTTTTGACACCATTTTTGCCGAAGGACAGCGTAGGTATGTTGAATCTCTTTCTGCCTACGCTCGCCAGTTTTTGCACAAAATGCAAAAACCCGATGTTGATGAGATCGTCGGTCTTTCACCGGCTATTTCCATAGACCAAAAATCTCGTTCCAATAATCCGCGTTCAACCGTGGCTACGATTACTGAAATATACGATTATTTGCGTATACTTTTCGCGCGCGTTGGCAAGCCGCATTGTCTGACCTGCGGTCGGATAATTCACCGCATCTCACAGGAAGAGATTTTGAATACTATTTTGAGTACTGTTACCACCCGCGCCACAAACGCCAAAAAAGTTTATGGGGTAAGTATTAGTGACGCAAAAATCCGGATCTACGCGCCAGTCGTGGTTGGACGCAAAGGCGAATATTATCAAATGCTTTATGATCTGCTCGGCAAGGGCTATGATCGTGTTCGGATTGACGGGACTATCAAACGTCTACGAGATCAGATAGTCCTGGAGAAAAATAAAAAACACGATATTGATATTTTAATTGATGAAATTTTTATTAGCGAATTCAATGATCCTAAACAGTTGGACAATGCTCGTGAGAGATTATCCGAATCCATTGAACGAGCGGTGCATGAAGCGGAAGGTTTGATTCGCATTGAATATCCGTGGGATTCTGTCATTTCCCCGGCCGCGGAAATCAAGGGTCAAACCATTAATTTGAAAGAAGACGATAAGACTATGGATTCCCGCTTTCGCGGGAACGACAACGGCGAAACCTTGATGTCCGTGAAATTCATGTGTCCTTATGACGGTTTTTCGTATCCTGAAATAGAACCGCGTTTGTTTTCATTTAATTCACCGTATGGTGCTTGCACCGCCTGTAATGGTCTCGGTACTGAAGGATTATTCGCTGAAACAATCTGTAAAGTTTGTAATGGTGTTCGTCTACGCGATGAAGCTTTGCATGTCAAGATTGACGGCAAAAATATCGTTGACACGACTTCATTATCTATTGAAAAGGCAATTTTATATTTTGAAAAAATAAAACTGACTGACGCGGAAAAAGAAATTTCCAAAATCGTACTCAAAGAGATTCAAGCACGGCTTTCATTCATGGTAAATGTCGGGATTGAGTATCTGACGCTTGATCGGCGCGCTAATACTCTTTCCGGCGGGGAAGCTCAACGCATCCGTCTAGCTTCTCAACTTGGCTCCGGCTTGGTCGGCGCGCTTTATGTCCTAGATGAGCCGACGATCGGTTTACATCAACGCGACAATGATCGTCTGATAGGGACTTTGATAAAACTTAGAGATATTGGCAATACCATAATAGTGGTTGAACACGATGAAGACACTATGTTTGCTTCAGATTACATTATTGATATTGGTCCTGGCGCCGGAGTACACGGTGGCAAAGTCGTAGTCTCTGGATATCTTGACGATCTGGTTTCCGCCAAGAAAAATCCTTCCGGTTCATTGACTCTCGCTTATCTGCGAGGCGAGAAAAAGATTGATTTACCTCAAAAAAGGCGAGAACCAAAGGGTAAAATCACAGTGCGAGGCGGTCAAGTCTTCAATATTAAGGATTTGAACATAGATTTACCACTGGGCTGTTTGAATGCGATTACTGGAGTTTCTGGATCGGGGAAATCTTCCTTTATGTATGAAATTCTTCATAAGAATTTATCGGCGCGATTGGAGATGAGACATCGAAGCGATAAACCGATAAATTGCAAAGAATTTAAAGGTTCGGAATATGTTGGCCGTGTTATCTTGATTGATCAATCACCAATCGGTCGAACACCAAGATCAAATCCGGCAACCTATACCGGGGCTTGGACGCATATTCGCGACTTGTTTGCTTCAGAGCCGGAGGCGCGAGCGCGCGGTTGGGGCGCGGGGAGGTTTTCTTTTAATCGTCCCGGCGGTCGTTGTGAGGCCTGCGAAGGTAATGGCGAGATTGCCGTGGAAATGCATTTTTTGCCGACGGTTTATGTAACTTGCGATGTCTGCAATGGCAAACGCTTTACCAAAGAAACCCTAGAAATTCATTATCGTAAAAAAAATATTCATCAGATTTTGGATTTGACTATTGAAGATGGCTTGGAATTTTTCAAAGATATTCCAGTTGTTGAAGATCGCTTGCAAAGCATGATGGATGTCGGCTTAGGATACGTGAAGCTCGGTCAATCAGCCACGACTCTTTCAGGCGGTGAGGCACAGCGCGTCAAGATTTCTTCTGAATTGTATAGAGCTCATCTTCAAAAAACGATTTATTTATTGGACGAGCCAACAGTTGGTCTGCATTATGAAGATGTTAAAAAATTGATTGATATTTTGCAAAAATTAGTTGAAAAGGGGAATACGGTTGTTGTCATTGAACACAATCTTGATTTGGTTAAAAATGCCGATTATGTTATTGACATTGGTCCTGATGGTGGCGAGCGTGGCGGAAAAATTGTCGCCAAAGGCACGCCAGAAGATGTTGCCCGAAGTGAGAAATCATATACTGGGAAGTATCTGAAAGTGGCATTGAAGAAATGAAGAAGACACTTTTTCGATTAAAATCAAAAGCGAAATTACCCAGTGTAAGACAATATTATTCCCATGAAACGTCAAGCGATTATAAAACTGAAAATTCCAGATACTCCTGGTGTCTATACATTTAGGGATTATAAAAAAAGACCGATATATATTGGTCGCGCGACTTCCATTAAAGATCGTGTTAAAAGCTATTTTTCTGATGATCTTATGAATACGCGCGGTCCGCGAATAGTTGATATGATCACTAAGGCTAAATCTTTAAATTGGCAAGTTACTGATTCCGTGCTTGAAGCGATTATTTTAGAAAGCAAATTGATCAAAAGGTATCAACCTATATGCAATGTTGACGAGCGTGACGACAAAAGTTCACAATATGTGGTGATAACTGATGAGCTCTGGCCAAGGGTTTTTCTGGAGCGTGTCCGAGATTTTGATTCGCTTCGCTCCAGTCTGGAAAATTCATCGCATCAGCGAGAGCGTCTCAAATATTCCGTCAAGAAATATTTTGGTCCATACCCGCATGGCGGACTGATCAAAGAAGTCCTAAAAATTCTGCGTAAACTTTTTCCGTTTAAGGATAAGAAGTCTTTTGATTCTCGTCACGAAGCGTTTTATCAAGCATTAGGGAGATCTCCCGATCAGGATGACAATAATGCTCTAAAAAAATATCTTATGACAATTAAGTATCTAATTCTTTTCTTTGAAGGTAAGAAACAAAAAATCAGAAAACAGGTTGAACGAGAGATGAATTTGCGGGCCAGAGAATTACGATTTGAAGAAGCACAGCAGAGTAAAAGGATGTTGTATGCGCTTGACCACATAAATGACATTGCTCTGATAAAAGAAGAGAGATTACGAGTTTCAAATCATTCCTCCGCTGTGTCTGCAAATTCGGAATTATTGCAAAGTAACGGATTTCGTATTGAGGCTTATGACATCGCTCATTTATCCGGTACTAATGTAGTTGGGGCTATGGTTGTTTCAATTGATGGAGAGTTTGTGCCATCAGAATATCGTAAGTTCAAAATTTCTCGGCAGAAAAATGATGATGTGGCGGGGCTCAAGGAAATTCTTACGCGCCGGTTGAATCATCCAGAGTGGGCATACCCGGATCTAATAGTTGTTGATGGCAATAAAGTCCAAGTTAGTTGTGCTGAAAATATTTTAAAGGTTCGTAGGATTGACATTCCCGTCGTGGCGGTTACGAAAGATCAAAGGCATAAAGCAATAGAATTGATTGGACATCCAACACTTATTTCTAAATATAAAAAGCAAATTATTACTTTAAATAGGAAAGCTCATAGGTTTGTTATATCGTTTCATAGATCAAGCAGGAACAAATCTTTTAAGAATTTTAAATAATCTTGATTATGAATAAGTGATAGATTTCAAATCTCCTTCTAGGTTGTACACACTTTACTTCATTTTTTCCCGCCTATTCTGCTATACTATAGTTATCATTTTAATAATCAAATCAAATGCAATTTCAAACAGGTATTTTAGATAGAACTCGCTTAGTCTCAAACCTCCTGATGTCAATACTGGCTAGTAAGTTGATTTAGTATGACCAGTCAAATCAGAGTTGGAGTACTTCGTGGCGGTCCTAGTAATGAATATGAAGTTTCGCTCAATTCTGGCGCGACTGTTTTGTCGGTCATCCGAAAACATTTTGACCACAAATATCAACCCCGAGACGTCTTTATTGATCGTCAGGGAATATGGCATATTGATGGATTGCAAGTATTACCAAAAGATCTCGGGACTAAAATTGATGTGGCTTTTAATGCTTTGCATGGAGCATATGGAGAAGACGGAAAAGTTCAAGCATTGCTTGAAGCTCACGGTATACCATTTACCGGTTCAGGGTCGCTTGGATCCGCGCTTGGCATGAATAAAATTTTAGCAAAAAAAATATTCGCTGATCATGGAATTAAAAGTCCCTTTTCAAAAGAGATTTTATCTGATGTTTTTAATAAAAATGATGAAGCTACCGCGCGTGAACTATTCAATACTTTTATTTTACCGGCAGTTGTTAAGCCAAGTTCCAGTGGCTCCTCGGTTGGTGTCTCGGTAGTTAAAAGTTTTGGCGAATTGATGCCTGCTTTGAATCTGGCGGCGAAACATGGTGAAGTAATAATGATTGAGGAATTTATTCCCGGAATTGAAGCTACTTGCGGGGTTGTTGAAGATTTTCGAGGATCTAAGTTATATGCTTTACCTCCAGTTGAGATTAGGCCACAAGGTGGATTTTTTGATTATGAAGCCAAATATCACAGCAAATCAGAAGAAATAGTCCCAGCTACTTTTTCCGAATCAATCAAAAAATCTTTGGAAGAATTGGCGGGGAAGATTCATAGAGCACTGGGTCTTAGACATTATTCACGATCAGATTTCATTATTCATCCGAGAAGGGGAGTCTATGTGCTGGAAGTTAACACTTTACCTGGATTAACTATAGAATCTCTGTTGCCAAAATCATTGAGAGCGGTTGGTAGTGATGTCCATGAATTAGTGGGACACTTGATTGATCTGGCGTTGAAAAAATAAAACTTTTGTCTCCAGTTTGTTGTGAGTCAATTTTTCGGCAAATTCGGAATTGTGGACCCGAGCGGACTTGAACCGCTTGCCTCCTCATTGCAAATGAGGCGCTCTACCAGATGAGCTACGGGCCCAGAAATAAAATTAGATTTTGATTTTCTAAGGAAATACTCCAATTATTTGTGATAATACATAAAACTGCTATAGACCTAAATTGTTATTAACAGTTAATCAACAGCATACACGAAGTGTGTGCATTCATCAATATGTGAAAATATGTTAAACTATATATTCACCCAAAGGTCGACTATTATTAGTCTTAATTTATTATAATAATATGGCCGATCAAAAAGTTTGTTCAGATTGTAAACATGAACACAAGGAAGCAGATGGCAAATGTTCATGCGGATGTCCAGTTTCCAAGTAGTCTGATTTGCGTGTCAACAAAAAATCACACATTTATGTGTGATTTTTTGTATCAAACGAAAATGAGATTACATTGATGATCCTGCCGCTGGAGCAGAAGAACTGTCGCAATGTTTACAATCTTTTCTGTGTCTGACGATTAAGTAGATTGCTGACAATCCAACTAAGATATAGACAATTTTCGCTATAACAGATCCGAGATACGCGACCACATCGCCAACTCCGATACCGATAAGGAGCCAGTTAAGACCGCCGATTACTAAAAGAATAAACGCGACGCTGTGTAATGTTTTCATTTTATTGCATTAAAATATTAATAATGACTTGTACGATTGTGCTTGTTACATTATAACAGGTAAAAGCTATATCTACATATATATAGTTATTCACAGTGCAAGGCGTGGATCTAAATGATAGTACTTTCAGTTTTTTGCTATAATTGTGCCATGGATTCAAGTATTCATTTGATAGTGCATAATGTTGCGGCGATTATTTCATCTGTAATGTTAATAGGTTTAGCTTTGTTTCTCGTTATCAATAATCCACGCTCGCGGAGTACTATAATTTTTTCGTTGATGTTAGTTGCCGTTTTGGTTTTCATAGTTTCTCATGTAATCGGTGTAAACATAGTAGACCCAAATTTATCACGTGTCGTTTTTATGTTTAATTTGAGCATATTTTTTATTGGAGTTTTTATTTTTCATTCAATTATCGCGACAATTGGAAAAGAGAAAGAACGGAAACTGATTCTGATTGCGATTTATGTAGCGAGTATTTTGATAACGGTCTTTTTTGTTTTTAATCCAGATCTATTTTTACTTCCTTCTATATCAAAAATGTATTTTCCAAATTACTACGTGCCAGGGGTGTTAAATTGGCTACGCCTGGTATTTCTATATGGTCTTATGGTTCCATATTCTTTACTTGAGCTATTTCTAGCTTATCGCCAATCACAAAATAATATCGAACGCCAACAACTTAAGTATTTTATCATCGCTATATTTGTCGGTTTTTCTTTTGGTTTTATTCCAAATTTTCTAGTATACAATATTCCAGTTGATCCTCTCTGGGGAATACTCCTTGTTTCATTATTTGTGATCCCAATTGTATACGGTTCAGTAAGATATAGACTTTTCAATATAAAAATCATAGCCACGCAAGCATTTTTCTATAGTCTTGCAATAGGAATTGTCGGAGGATTTATTTCTTTACTTAACTACTCAAACCAGTGGATTTCTGTGTTTTTCCCAAATTTTCCCATTTGGATAACCGCGCTTATATCAGCATTTTTTGCTGTTACCATTAGTGTTTTCGCATGGCGCAAACTTCGTGAAAGTGATCTCCTAAAATACGAGTTTGTCACCACAGTCACGCACAAATTCCGCACTCCGCTGACTCATATCAAATGGGCCTCGGAAAATCTATCCAAAAGCGCTCTATCAACCGATGATCAGACCCAAGTCAAATACATCCAATCAGCTGATGAAAAACTGGTTGAATTGACCAGATTGCTCATGAATATATCCGAGACTGAAAGCAGTGGCTATGAATACAAAATGGTTCGTAGTGACCTATCCGCTTTAGTCATTGAAGTAGAAAAAGGTATGCGTGAACAATACTTAATCAAAAATATGACAGTCACCGAAAAGATTGAGCCAGCGTTATATGCAGAATTTGACCAGTCTCGCATCAAATTTATTGTGCAGACATTTATAGAAAACGCCATTCGCTATACTAGAGAAGGAGGTACTATCCTTATCTCTCTCACTTCAAGAGGACATGATGTGGTATTTTCAGTCAAGGATACAGGTGTCGGCATCGCCAAAGACGAGCTGTCTCTGATTTTCTCCAAGTTCTATCGCAGTAAAGAAGCACGCCAAGTTGATACTGAAGGCATGGGTATCGGTCTATATGTCTCAAAAGAGATTATCTCAAGACACAACGGCAAGATCTGGGCGGAGTCGGATGGATCTGGTAAAGGTAGTACTTTCAGTTTTTTACTTCCCGTGATCAAATAAGTTTTTCTAAAATTGGTGGACCTACCGAGAATCGGACTCGGGTCTCGGCAATGCGAATGCCGCGTCGTACCACTAGACCATAGGTCCTTCATACTACACCTCAAACTGTCTGGTGGACCATAGCGGACTTGAACCGCTTACCTCACCCATGCCATGGGTGCGCTCTACCAGATGAGCTAATGGCCCGTGAAATTGAAATTATTCAAACAAAATCAGCATACATCAGAATAGAGAATTTCTCAATTTATTTTATTGCATAAAATCTTCTATTACTGTAGTATTTTCTGGTCATGAAATTCATTGGTTTTATTTTCTGGATTCTTTTGGCCATAATCATTTTACCATGCGTTTTTGTAGCAGGACATATTTATCCCTTGTGGACTGAATGGGGAGAAGAATTCTAATGTATAATACTATCAATGGAGACTAAACTTGCAAATTCCGATCGTATCGCGCTCCATCCAACCATATTTGTGATTTTTGGTATTACCGGTGATTTAGCTTCAAGTAAGCTGATTCCGGCTCTTTTGGCGCTCTATTCCAAAAGACTATTGCCGCCGAATTTTGCCATAGTTGGCTTTTCTCGCCGAGTATTCAGCAGGGAAGAATTTCGAGAATTTATTCGCGATAAAATGAATGTCCGCCTCGGACAATTCAGAGAAGAAGACATCAAACATTTTTTAGATCACATGATATATGAACAAGGGATGTTTGATGATCTCGGAGCTTATACGCGTCTGGCACTGAAATTAAAGAGCATAGATGATCGCTGGGGTCAATGTTCAAATAAATTGTTTCATCTTTCTGTCCCTCCAAATCTTTACGAAGGAATTTTAGCTAATATTTCCAATTCAAATTTATCCGCGCCTTGTGATGATGGCACGGGTTGGTCGCGTATTCTGATTGAAAAACCATTCGGCAGTGATATCAATACCGCGCATCATCTGGATAAGTTACTTGGTAAATTATTCAAGGAAGAACAAATATTCCGAATTGACCATTATTTAGCGAAAGAAGTTCTTCAAAACATTATTGCTTTTCGGTTTTCTAATTCAATGTTTGAGCCTTTATGGAATAGAAAATATATAGATAAGGTTCATATCAAGCTTTTTGAAAAAGAGACTATTGGTGAAAGAGGCGCCTTTTATGACTCAATCGGCGCATTTAGAGATGTTGGGCAAAACCATATATTGATGATGTTAGCCATCACCGCCATGGAGGCGCCGAAATCTTTTAGCGCGAATAACATTCGCAGCGAACGTGCCAGAATCTTGCGTAGACTTCGATCTTTTTCCAAGAGATCAATTAACAAAAGTGTTTTGCGCGGTCAGTATGTTGGTTACACCCAAGAACACGGTGTTTCACCAAAATCTCAGTCAGAAACTTATTTCAGAATTGAATCATACATAAATTCCGCGCGCTGGAGAGGGGTGCCATTTTATCTTGAGAGCGGTAAAGCTTTGGCTGAATCAAAAGCAGAAATTGATATATATTTTAAAGATACTAAAAATCCAAAAATAGAAATTAAAGATTCAGCGCGAAAGATATATAAAAATTCACAGAACATTTTGACATTTAGGATCCAGCCCGATGAAGGAATAAGGATAAGATTTTTCGTCAAAAAACCTGGACATGAATTTAAGACAGAATCTAAAACCCTGAAATTTAAGTATGCTGACGCTTCTTCGTTTCATAATATACCGAATGATTATGAGCGTTTGATTCATGATGCCTTCGTCGGCGATCAAACACTGTTTGCTTCAACCGATGAGATTATGGCTTCTTGGAAATTTATCATGTCCATCTTAGACAATATAAAAAAAGTTCCATTGAAACTTTATGAGAGGGGAGCATCAGAAGTTTAGTTGATTTCAATCAAGAAACAAAATAAGGTTGTAATTTTTCAAGCCGAGGACTGTTTGAGCGACTAGAAATTACTTGGTAAAAGGCGAATGGCGTTGGAATCACCAAAGCTTTGCTTTGTGTGATTCCTGAGCCGTTTACCTAGTAATTTCAGGAGCGAGTTCCGCAGGCTTGAAAAATTACAACCTTATTTTGTTTCTTGATAGTCGTTATCCACCCCTCAAACCCTTGCCTGTAACAAGGGTTTTATGTTATCCACAGTTTCATTTGCGTGCCTAAAATAGTAAAGTGGTATATAATATCCATCAAGTGGGAAGAAGTGGTAAATAATTTACTTATTAATACCTCTTAAATTTTCCCAGAATTTACAAAAATGTTAATCGGGGAATACAGACACACTATCGACGACAAAAACCGCCTTTCTCTCCCATCAAAATTCCGAAAGGAAATGGGTACAAAGGTGGTAGTTACGCCCGGACTTGATTCCTGTCTTTTCATCTTCACGATGAACGAGTGGGAAAAGATTTCAGGACGTTTGTCGGTGTCGGGTTCCTCATTGTTGACTGCGGACAATCGCGGCTTCAATCGATATCTCCTTGGTCGGGCGGTTGAAGTTGAGATTGACGCGGTTGGTCGCATGCTCATTCCAGAACATTTGCGACTGCGCGCCAAACTCGAGATCAAGGTCACATTTGTTGGCGTTAAGGATCGTGTTGAGTTGTGGAACGAAGCATCATGGGATGCATATGTCCATGATGTGGAACTCAAGGCCGATTCGTTGGCCGAGAAATTAGGTAAAGAAAGTACGAATTAAGATGGAAAGTGTACATCAAGCGGTTCTTTTACAGGAAGTAATAGAAGGATTCGCTTTGGTTAAAGAAAAAACTTTAATCGGGGATAGTCAGAAATTTTCCAGATCAATCCTGCCGATATATTTTGACGGCACACTTGGCGGGGCGGGACATGCGTTGGCGATTGCAAAAATACTTGAAGGAAAACTTACTTTAATTGGTCTTGATCGAGATCCGCAAACAATTGAGCGAGCCAAAAATACTTTGAACGGAAAAGCTGAACGAATTATTTTGGAAAATGAAGACTATCGCAATCTAGATTTAGTACTTTCAAAATATGAAATTTCCGGTGTTGACATGATTCTCCTTGACCTTGGAATTTCTTCAGACGAATTGGAAAATTCTGGCAGAGGGTTTTCATTTCAAAAAGACGAACCGCTACTGATGACTATGGGGGATCCGAAATCATATCCATTTACCGCTAGAGATATTGTGAACGGTTGGGCGGAAGAAGATATTGCCAATGTAATATTCGGTTATGGAGAAGAAAGATTTGCGCGCAGAATCGCCAGAGCCATCATTAATTACCGCGACAAGAAAAAAATTGAATCATCAAACGAGTTAGCGGAAATCGTTAAATCGGCAATTCCATCATTTTATGGAAGAGGGAAAATTCACCCCGCCACGAAAACATTTCAAGCGATTCGCATTACCGTCAATGATGAACTCAATGCTTTAAAACAAGGGCTGACCAAAGGATATGAAAAATTGAATTCAGGTGGACGAATGGTGATCATTTCATTTCATAGTTTAGAAGATCGGATTGTTAAGGATTTTTATAAGAAACAAGCATTTTTAGGAGCAAAAATTATCACCAAAAAGCCAATTGTAGCGGGAGATCAAGAAAGAGCGGAAAATCCTCGTTCAAGAAGCGCGAAATTGAGAATAATAGAAAAAATATGAGAAAAACAATAACACGCACATATAACATAGCTCACGAATATCAACGACAGATTACCCTTACTGTTATTGCTTTTTGCGTAGTTTTAGCCCTAGGTTACGCGGTAAATCTGTATTATGTCATTTCTAAGACCGTGGCTCTACAGAGGATTAATGCGGAGACCACGACTCTAAGCGCTGAAATTCAAGGCCTTGATGCCAAATATTTGAGCATTTCTGGGACGATTACTCCGGATATTTTCCGTAAATATGATCTAAATAAGGGACAAGTGAGCGCGTTTATATCTCGTACGACCTTGTTGGGACGCGCTGACCTGACTGGACATGAACTCTAAACAGAGATTTCGCGCTCGTCTTATTTTAGCCTGCATAATTTTGATCGCGGGAAGTTTAGTTTTAGCGCTCTATTCCATTCAAATCATAGATGGGAAATCTTATGTCGCCAAAGCGGATAGACAGTATATAAAATCAGCAAATTCAGTTTTTGATCGAGGGTCAATATTTTTTAGCACCAAAGACGGAACATATCCGGCGGCAGCCACTTTGACTTCTGAATATTTGATATACATGAATCCTAAATTAATCAAGGATCCTGTCGGGACTTACCAAGCACTTTCTCAATATATTAAGCTTGATCAAGAACAGTTTATGAGAAAAGCCGCTTTAGTAAATGATCCCTATGAAGAGTTGGCTCGTAAAGTTGGAGAATCAATTGTTCAATCAATTTCTGCTTTATCTTTGCGAGGTATCGGTATCTTGAAAGAAAGTAAACGCTCATATCCAGGCAATCAGTTGGCGGCGCACGCTTTGGGTATTATTGGTGAAAACAATGGTTTGGTTGAGGGGCGTTATGGACTTGAAAGAACTTATGAAGATGTTTTGGCGCGAACAGGGGTCGGTGGGAGCGCCAACATTTTTGCCCAACTATTTTCAAGTATTGGTGGTTCAGTGAGTGGTGGAAAATCTGGGGGACGGGGAGATATAGTAACGACTATTGAACCCACTGCTCAAGGATATTTGGAAAATGTTTTGGCAAAGACAAGTACTGAATGGAAGCCGGACGAGATTGGCGGAATTATCATGGATCCGCAAACCGGAAATATCGTGGCAATGGCGGCTTTACCGAGTTTTGATCCAAACGATACTTCAAAAGTTAAAGATCCGGCGGTGTTTTCTAATTCGCTTGTAGAGAATGCCTATGAGATGGGTTCAATTATGAAACCGCTCACTATTGCCGCCGGTTTTGATAGTCAAGCAATTACTTCTTCATTCACATATGATGATACTGGCACTATAACTTTGAGTGGTAAGAAAATTTCCAACTTTGACGGTAAAGCTAGGGGAGTAATACCGGTTCAGGAAATATTGAGTCAGTCACTCAATGTCGGAGTCGCGACAGTCGCCTTGAAGGTGGGAAAAGATGATTTTTCTAAGTATTTTTTGTCATTTGGTTTAGGAAGTAAGACTGGCATTGATCAGCCAAATGAGACCAGTGGATTGGCCAGTAATTTGAAGACTGGACGTGACATTGAAATCGCTACAATGGCATACGGACAGGGTATTGCCGTTTCGCCAATGGCCATGACTCGGGCGCTTTCCATTCTTGCCAATAATGGCAAGCTCGTTACTCCACACATTGTCCAAGAAATTGATTATCTTGACGGTACAAAAAAGAAAATTAATCCAGATTTAGGAACTTCCGTCTTAGAAAAACAAACGGTTGAGGATGTTACTGGAATGTTAGTCAAAGTAGTTGATACGGCACTTCGTAAAGGCGCGCTTAAAATGGAGCATTATAGTATTGCCGCTAAGACTGGTACTGCCCAAATTCCCGATCCAGTGACCAAGGGTTATTATCCCGATCGTTACTTGCACTCATTCTTTGGGTATTTTCCAGCTTACAACCCAAAGTTTATTATTTTCTTATACCAAAAATATCCCAAGGGCGCGCGGTATGCTTCGGAGACTTTAGTGAATCCGTTTAATGACTTGACGAAGTTTTTGATAGATTATTATAATGTTCCGCCGGATCGATGAATGAGTAACACAAATCCACAAAAGTGTGTACATGCTTTTTTGTGGATTCGTGTTATGTATTTGTGTTATTCTTGAATCGTTGTCTATAAATGCCATGAACCTACTTAAAAAAATTCTTGTCTTAATCTTAACTCTTGAATCTCGCCTGATCATTGCCAAATACAAGCCTTTTATCGTCGCGATTACTGGCAGTGTCGGTAAAACTTCCACCAAAGACGCTATTTATGACGTCTTAAAAAAGCAAAGCAAATATGTTCGCAAAAGTGAAAAGAGCTTGAATAGTGAAATCGGTTTACCGTTGACTATTATCGGCGTGCCAAATGCTTGGCGCGATTTAGGCGGTTGGTCCCGAAATATTATGGAGGGGCTCCGACTCATTTTTGCTAAAAAAGAATATCCTGATTGTTTGATTTTGGAGATCGGCGCTGATCATCCCGGCGATATTATTAAAGTCGGAAAATGGTTGCATCCGGATATTTCAGTGATCACGCAAATTAGCACTACTCCAGTGCATGTTGAATTCTTTTCATCCCCAGAAGAGGTTTTTGAAGAAAAAGCGGCACTAGCTGAAGCAATTAAACCTAGCGGGACTTTAGTTCTATTTGCGGATAATGAAAAAGTTTTGTCATTAGCGGGGCGAATTAAAAATAAAGACGTGAAAGTGATTTCTTTTGGTACGGTGCCATCCGCGCAAGTTAGAGGTTCGGAGGATCGGATCATTTACATGACACAACAAGGACTTGAAGGTCATGTTGAGATTCCAAGTCCAAATATTTCTACGATTGAAATACTGGCTTCAACCGAGACATTGGCAGATAAATTAGTAAATGATTCAGGCGCTGAAGTTTCAAATGTTAGACAGACTTCGCAAGTAAAAAACCCGATAGGTATTTCTTTTAAGCTTGACATGGACGGCAACAGCGTTCCAATATCAGTAAATGGCGTACTCGGCAAAACATATTTATATCCTCTTTTAGCGGCGGCCGCTGTCGGTAAAGTCCGAAATATTCCAATATCTTCAATTGTAGATAGTTTAAATAATTATCAAGCTCCAAAAGGCAGAATGAGCGTCATACTTGGCCTGAATGGTTCTACTTTGATAGATGACAGTTACAATTCTTCGCCGGACGCCGTTTCATCAGCCTTGCAAACTTTGAGAGAACTTGACTGTACCGGTTCTAAAATCGTGGTACTTGGTGACATGATGGAACTTGGCCAATATTCTTCTGATGAGCATCGTAAAATTGGCAGGGAAGTCGTGGGTATCGCGAATACTTTAGTGACAGTTGGTCAGCGCTCGCGTGTGACTGCCGATGAGGCGATCAAAAGTGGTTTGTCGATTGATTCGGTACGCTCATTTGAATTATCCAGTGAAGCTGGTGAATATTTGAAGTTAATCGTTAGACAAGGTGACATTGTGCTCATAAAAGGATCACAGTCAGTCCGAATGGAAAAGACAGTAAAGATTCTTTTGCGTGAGTCGGAGAAATCAGGAGAACTATTAGTCAGGCAAGAAAAAGAATGGCTTGATAAAAAGTAAAAATCGTGTTATTTTGTTTTTGTAATTCTGATTTTAGTTTTCGCATTATCGCGAAACGCGCGGCCCTATCGTCTAATGGTTAGGACACGGCCTTCTCAAGGCTGGAATCCGGGTTCGAGTCCCGGTAGGGTCACAAAAATTTGAATGATCAATGCGAATTATATAATCAGTTCACATTTGAGTGTACCTTTACTTTTTTATATGTATGTGTTATCATGCATCTGTAAGCAATCTTGACAACTAAACTGAAAGAAAGAAACAAACTATGTTAGTAAAAACATTCACGGAAACAGGTTTCAAACCGTTTCCTTCTCCTCATATCAGTGATGATGCATATGCCCAATGTCTGCAATCTGCGGCTATCGGTGCCGCTGATGTTATTCCGATTGATCGGAAAAATCGGACAATATATTTGGCCTGGCGTAGACGCAAACCAGCTCAAGGATGGTGGTTCTTTGGTGGACGCGTGAAGGCTTCTGAAACTAATGCCAGTGCCGCAATACGTTGTTTTGCAAGAGAAACAAAAGTCTCACTAGGACTCGATCGCATCACTCACATCGCGGTTCTGGACTATCTTTGGAAAGACCGTGCGCAAGAGCCCTGTGATATGGGCTGTCACACAATCGGTCATACATTTGTAGTCGAGCTTTCTTCTGATGAACTGGTGGTTTTGAGGCATGAGCTTGAACCCGGAGAGTACGATTACGAGAAGGGTATTCGGGCTTTCAATCGCGAAGAACTTGTTTTTGAGAATGTATTGCCACCAGTTATTGAATTGTACGACGAAATCTTCAAACAGCAGTAGCTCAACATTTGCTGTTTCGCATACACCTTCACAAGGTTCACCGTTTTGCGGTGAACCTTTTTTATTATATTCAAAGAAGCTTTGAATCTATACAGAATCTGTAAGATTTGGTTTTCCAAAACATCACAAAGTATATTATAATTATCTCAACTGAAATAAGATCCTATTTCATTTTTTGTTAGAAATTTGTATAATCAAAAAATTAACTATGTTTCAAAAATTCATTCCAACAATAATATTTATCATTGTTGCGCTGATTTTTTCTGTGGTGATAACTATTATTTTTAGCGTTGGTCCAAACATCGTGATTGTGCCTAGTAATTCAACCAATTCAGTTATCCTAAATACGACCAACCCAAATCCAACGCCGACAACTATCACTACGCCAAAACTCACACCCACTTCTGCGCCTAAACCTAAACCCAAACCCGCCCCAACACCGGTTTCAGCTACCGACTCCTATACGCTCTCTCAAATAGCTCAACACGGCGATTCTAAAAGTTGTTGGACGACTGTGAATGGCGGGGTATACGACATAACTGCGTGGATTGATCAACATCCTGGAGGAGCGCAAGCAATATTGGGGATGTGTGGAATTGACGCAAGTTCTGCTTACAATGATCAACATGATGGTCAGCGTCGTCCAACTGACGAACTCGCGAGTTTTAAAATAGGTACGCTAAGATAACCAATCATTATGCCCACAAAAATCACTTCAAAAGAAATTGCCCCAATAATTTTGCGCATAGCCATGTCATTAGTTTTTTTGTGGTTTGGTTCACAACAACTAATTCATCCTTCAAATTGGTTGAGCTTTGTGCCTGATTCAGTCGTGTCATTTTCACATCTTAGTGCCACCATTTTAGTTCATTTCAATGGAGCATTTGAGATAGTTTTCGGTTTGGCGTTGTTATTTGGATTTTTCACGAGAACATCGGCACTTTTATTAGGTCTTCATTTATTCAATATAACTTTAAGTTTAGGGCTTAGCGCCATCGCTGTCCGTGATTTTGGCCTATCTATGGCCACTTTAGCTATCGTATTTTATGGAATGGACAGGTTTTGTCTGGATTATCGCATGAGTTGAAAGGCCAGTGAACTTATTCATCAAGTAGCTATTTTTCAGAAGTGTGCTACAATTGCCCCACGAGAGAGCAAGTCGAGTTTTTTCGCAATAATAGTTTAAAATCAAAAAAGAAAATGCAGGGTAAAATAAAGACTCTCACCGAAAAAGGATTTGGTTTCATTGCTCGCGAAGGCGAGGCAAAGGATCTCTTCTTTCACTCAAACGATTTGAGCGGTGTTTCTTTCAATGAACTTCAGGTTGGCGATATGGTCAGCTTTGAAATAGTCGAAGGACCAAAGGGGCCAAGTGCCAAGAATGTCGCCAAGATATAAATCTTCGCTTCAAAAGAAAACCGCTCTAAGAGAAATCTCGGAGCGGTTTTCTTTTAAAATCAAGGTCGGACCTTGGGTGATTTGGAGCTAAGGTCCGACCTTGATTTTACGAACTTCCTCCATATTTGTTATACTATCTTCATGATTCCAGACAAGTTTCTCAAGCCCTACGATCCTACCAGCACGGAAGACAGGATTTATGCCCTCTGGGAAAAGAGTGGCTTTTTCAATCCCGATAAATTGCCCGAGCGTAATAAAAAAGGCGAACCATTTTCCATAGTTTTGCCACCACCGAATGTCACTGGAGTTTTACATATGGGCTCGGCATTGATGCTTGCCATTGAGGATATTATGGTTCGCTACGCGCGAATGAAAGGGAAACAGACGCTTTGGATTCCTGGGACTGATCATGCCGCTATTGCCACTCAAGCGGTTGTGGAAAAAGACATTCAAAGAAAAGAAGACAAATCTCGTCATGATCTCGGCAGGGAAGAAATGCTCCGACGTATTGGTACGCATGTTCAAACTACCCATGACATTATTGTAAGTCAGATGCGTAAGATGGGCGCTTCAATTGATTGGTCTCGGGAAGCTTTCACTCTTGACGATAAGCGCAATCTGGCCGTTCGCACGGCTTTCAAAAAAATGTATGATGATGGTTTGATATACCGTGGTTATCGCGTAGTCAATTGGGATCCAAAAGGTCAGACTACTATTTCTGATGATGAAATAGTGTACGAAACAAGAAAGACGAAACTTTACACCTTCAGGTACTCAAAAGATATACCTATTTCTATCTCCACGACGCGTCCGGAGACCAAATTGGGTGATACTGCTATCGCCGTAAATCCTGACGATCCGCGCTACAAAAAATATATCGGCGAGGAGTTTGACGCGGTCTTTGCTGGTGAACCGATTCACCTCAAAGTCATTGCCGATGCTTCAGTAGAATTAGAATTCGGCACCGGCGCTCTCGGTGTAACTCCCGCTCATTCAATTGCTGATTGGGAAATGGCCCAAAGGCACAGTTTACCACTGAAACAAGTTATTAATGAATACGCAAAAATGACTGTTGGATTGGATGGCATAAAAGATAAAAAGACAACCGAAGCGCGCGAAGCCGTGGTTGACTGGCTCAAAAAAGAAGGTTTATTGGAGAAAGAAGAAGATATTGAACATAATATAAGTTTAGCGGAAAGAACGGGTGGAATCGTGGAACCATTGCCAAAATTGCAGTGGTTTGTGGCGGTTAATAGAGAATTCAAAAGAGAAGGGGTGACTTTCACATTAAAACAATTAATGACGCGTGTCGTTGAAACGGATCAAGTCCAATTCATTCCCGATCGTTTCAGAGATGTTTATCATCATTGGATCGGAAGTCTTCGTGATTGGTGTATTTCAAGGCAGATTTGGTATGGGCACAGGATTCCAGTTTGGTACAAAAATCAGGAGATCTATGTCGGAGTTGAAGCGCCAAAAGGAAATGATTGGATCCAAGATGAAGACACTCTTGATACATGGTTTTCATCTGGTCTTTGGACTTTCTCAACTCTTGGTTGGCCAGACGAAAAAGAATTTAACATCAATCGCAAGTATCACCCAACCACTATTTTAGAAACTGGTTCTGATATTATCTTTTTTTGGGTAGCGCGCATGATTCTGATGAGTACTTATTTATTAGACGAAGTCCCGTTCAAGACGGTATATCTTCATGGTCTAGTTCGTGATGGTAAAGGTAGGAAAATAAGTAAGTCGCTCGGTAATAACATAGACCCTCTTGAAATGATCATTAAATATGGAGCTGACGCGGTGCGCATGGCACTTATTGTAGCCGTCGGTCCTGGTAATGACAGTAAGGTTGATGAGCAGAAGATTAAGGCATATAAATTATTTAGTAACAAAATTTGGAATATTGCCAGATTTATTTTGAGTGCAACCGAGAATGTCAAATATTCAGCTGAATTTTCAGAGTGGAGCGATACTGATAAGAAACACATTGAGGTCTTGAATGATTTGATTAAAGAGATTACTTCCGAAATGGATGAATACAAGTTTTATTTAGTTGGCGAAAAGCTTTATCACTATGTCTGGCATGAATTTGCCGATAAAATCATTGAGGAAAGTAAGTCAATAATTGACGGCACTGACGAAAAAGTCAAAAATTCCCGTATTCAATTTTTGTTTTACGCTTTACGCGCGATCCTTAGACTACTTCATCCATTTATGCCATTTGTGACAGAGGAGATTTGGCGGGAAGTGGGGAAGAGTAAATCATTATTGATGGTAGAGGAGTGGCCGAGATATTAATGTGAAGGTCAGGCCTTCACTTAAGCTATCCACAGTCTAACTATGCTTAACTTATATAATTATGTTGTATAATTAGACCATATGGAAAGCTATCTAAAAGAGAATCCTCATCACAGAGCGCCATTTATTATAATTTTAATATGTATTGTCACTGTTTCGTTAGTTTACACAATTGCGGTTATTTGGGGACCGAGTGATCGATTATCAACATCAACAAAATTAACATCTGAAAATAGTATTGAAGTTCAAATGGCAGAAAAATTACGCAATTCACAACCTGCTTCAGCGGCAGATCTGAATAGTATGCGCGCAGAGTTATCAAATGCAAAACCAGCTACTTCTGCGGATTTGAAGAAAATGGCTGATCAATTGAAACAAGTTGAAACGAATATTTAGATTATTTACAAAATTATTTTATTAATATTATATTTATATTATGAAAAAAACATCTCTTATCACTAGAATAGCTGCTATCACAGGCCTAATGCTTGGAGCATTTGCTTTAGCAGTTACCGCGGGAACATGGACCGCTCCAACATGTTCTCCTCCAGATTGTAATGTGGACGCGCCGATAAATGTTGGAGTTAGTGCGCAGACAAAACTTGGGGCACTTGGACTTGCACCTGGGAATCTTATTATTTGGGATGGAAGTACCAATGTTCCTGCTGGATCAGTATTGGTTGCAGATGGTACTGGACATGGTGGAGCTATTTGGGGAAGTGCAGGTGCCGGTGGAAGTGGGAACGGAATACCAAATAACATTGTTGTGATCAATTCAAATCAAAATTGGACAGTACCGGCTGGTGTGACTAAAGTGAGAATTCGTGCCTGGGGTGGCGGCGGCGGCGGATTTTGTGGCGGTGGAGGTAATACCGGAGCAGCGGGTGGAGACAGTGGATATGCGGAGAAACTTTTATCTGTACAGGTAGGTGATGTTATAAATTTTACGATTGGCGACGGAGGTAGTGCAGGAATTAGAACATCTAGTGACTGTGGGGCTGGGCATCCTGCTCCAGGTCCTGGTTATAACACTACTGCTACATATAATAGTGTTGTTATCATTAATGCAGGGGGAGGTCTTCCGGCTCTTAGTGGTAGTGGTGGACCGAGAGGTCGTGGCACGAGTACTGTCGGCGATGTTTTAACATATGGAACTGGAGGTTTGGGTGGATTAAATGATTTTAATGGTAATCCTGGTTCAAAGGGTGCTATCGTTATTGAATATTAATATTTTCTATCAAAACTGATGAAAATTAAAACTTTATTTATCGTATTGTTTTTTCTCCTAAGTTTCGTTTTTGTAGTTCACGCGGCTGGCAATCTTTATAGCATAAGCGGTTGGGCGTGGTCATCAAATATTGGCTGGATAAGCGCAAAAGCGTCGCAACCTGAATCTGGCGGTGGAAGTTATGGATTATTGTTGGCAACAAAAACAAATGGTACTATTGGCACATTTATTGGGTATACTTGGTCATCAAATATTGGTTGGATCAGTTTCAATACAGGAATAGATGATTGTCCGACTACTGATTCTTGGGATTCTGCGAACGCTATCAATGGTTGTATCCCATCTGTTGATCTAATTAGCGGTAAAGTTACCGGCTGGGTCCAAGCCATGTCTGGCGCTGGAAGGACAGATGGCTGGGATGGTTGGATTCAGCTTGCTGGGACCAATCATACTTCTCCAAATCTTGCGGGTACTGGAGGGATTACTTATGACAAAGTCGCTGGAAAATTCAAAGGATATGCTTGGGGAGATACAAATGTCGGGTGGATTAATTTTGATTCTGGTGTAGTCGGAGTAACACCCGTCACTTGTAATGGATGTCCCGGCACGACACCAAACCCAACCGTTGACATCTCCGCCAATCCAACCTCGGTTACATCTGGTGGAAGCTCAAATATCTCATGGACTTCAACTAATGCTACCGCTTGTGACGTTACCAGAGCGGGATCTCCTTGGAGGACTGGTACATCGGGTACCAATGTCTCTTCTGGAGCACTTACAGCTAATACTACATTTATTGCTACTTGTACCGGAGCAATTGGAACGACCCCTGCCAGTGACACTGTGACTGTCAATTCTGTAGCTAGTCTCTCCCTCTTTATTGGTCGTGCTTCTGATACACCCGCAAATGTAAATAAACCAACTTTGCCGATTACCCAAGGCGATGGTTTCAAACTAAAGTGGACAAATGGATCTGCTACGCCAAGTGATTGTCTTGCAACTGTTAATAATTCGGCGTCTTTCACGGGATTTAATAATGTCGCTATACAAACAGATGACATCATTACAGTACAAGGTTCAGAGACAAGCGCCTTATCAGGAACATATACTCTTACGATAAGTTGTCTAGATACCAATCCACTTAATGCTTCCGTTACCCTACAAGTCGGTAGTTCCGTGGAAGTTCCATTTTAAAGATTTTTCTTGGCGTTTTCTAAAGACTCCTGTTCTTCTCCTGATAATTCATATTCAGAACAGTATTTTTTTACTGGCTTGGAGAAGACATTGACATGATCTCGTGAATAAATACTAGAAATAATCACGCCGTCACCTTCTTCATTGAGTAGGGTAGTGGCAAAGCTTTGGTTACCTCCTCCGCCCGTGCCTTTGAATGGATTGAAACGAATCGTGTGGATTGATTGAACACTTTTACGAAGTCGCTTCTCTACTTCGGTTAAATAAATCTCAAGATCGTTTCTGAATTTTTCTAACTCTTTCAGACTGCCTGACATATGAGTTAATGAGTCGGCGATATTTTTTGCTTCAATATGCACTAAAAATCTGCGCATTTTGAAATACATTGATATTATTAAGATCAACAAAATTATTGTCGCGATCGCGAGTAGGATTAGACCGATTAAAAGTGGATCAAAATTATTGAAAGATGTCATTCGATTATTATACTCTATCTTGCAATATTTACGCCAATGGTATAAATTAAGTGAAGGTATGAATGAGATCCTTGTCGGTGTTGTAAGCATGCTTCTTTTTTTAGGAGCCGTGTACGCACTCTGGGTTTACTTCAGAGATGAGTCCGTTTCCATTTTCTGGTCAGAACCTACGTCGTTTGTAATTCAAATGACGCAGTCTTTACTCCAGGAAAACAAGCATGTGGCTAAGGTCCACATTCGGAAACAATGGTGTAGTCTATAAAACTAGACAGGGTCACTGCCCGCCTGTGCAGTGACTCCTTTTTCTTGGTTTATTATGACTATTTATGATAGATTCATGCTATATGTTCAGACGAAGAATATACCTAGATTATGCTTCATTGACTCCAATTGATCCTCAAGTCATTCGTGAGGTTAATAAGTATTCATCCATAACATACACCAATCCATCCTCTTTATATTTTGAGGGTGTTTCTGCTAAAAAAGCTTTAATTCAAGGCCGAAAAATTGTCGCTGATTTTATCAATGCTCATTCAGATGAGATTGTCTTTACTAGCGGCGGGACAGAAGCCAATAATTTAGCCTTGAATGGAGTAATTCAATCAGCGCGCGCTAATGGTATAGAAAAACCTCATATTATTATTTCTTCCATTGAACATTCTTCTATTATTGAGACAGTTAATATATTGGAAAAACAAGGCTGTGAAGTTACGAGGTTGTCCGTAAATCATTCCGGAATTGTTTCTTTGGATGAATTGAGAAAATCTATTAAAGCGAATACGGTCTTAGTTTCCATAATGACGGTTAATAATGAAGTTGGAACGATTCAGCCGATTCGAGAGATTGCGAAAATTGTTAGACGAGCAAGATTGAAGTCAGACGAGCCCGCAGGTGGCGACAGTTCTCCCGACTTGAGCGAAGCGAAACGAAGGGAGAATCCTGTCGCGCCGAGAGGGCGAATGAATAATGTTTATCCGCTTTTTCACACTGATTCCGCGCAAGCGGCAATTTATCAAGATTTGAATGTAGAAAAACTTGGCGTTGACTTACTTACTCTTGATGGGAGCAAAGCATATGGTCCGCGTGGTATTGGATGTTTATATATAAGGAGAAATACACCAATTAATCCGATTATCTATGGCGGAGGTCAAGAATTCGGCATGAGGTCTGGCACAGAAAATCTTCCCGCGATTATGGGATTCGCGAAGGCGCTTCAAATCGCAAAGATTCAGGTTTTAAGATTCAGAATTCAAGAATTGAAAGATATGATGATATCTGGGTTAAAAGCAATTTATCCGAATATTGTTGTTAATGGCGGTGGGGAAGTCTCGCCACATGTTCTCAATGTTTCTATTCCCGGTATTGATAATGAATTTTTTGTTCTACAATTAGACGCCAAGGGGGTTGCTTGCTCAACTAAAAGTTCTTGTCTGCGCGATGAAGATGAGTCGTATGTCTTAAAGGCGATGGGTATAGACAGTAAAATTTCCGTTAGATTTTCATTTGGCAAGTGGACAAAAAAGAGGGAAATTGGGAGGGCATTAAAAGTTATTAAAAACCTTGCAATTCACTAATTCCTCTGCTATTATACTTTCTCATGTTGATGATTAGATTACAGCGTACGGGCCGAAAACACGAACCAACATTTCGTGTTGTTTTGACTGATTCCAAAAATGGTCCCAAAAGCGGCAAATATCTTAAAAATTTGGGCTGGTACGATACACGCATTAAGAACAAGATTGAGCAGATTGACACTGAAGCCATCAAAAATTGGATATCCAAAGGAGCTAAACTTTCTCTAACGCTCCATAACTATCTGGTAGGGCAAAAAATAATTGAAGGTAAGAAACTAAACGCGTTACCAAGACATACTCCGATCAAGAAAGTTGAGGAAGTAAAGAAGGAAGAAGCAAAATCTGTTGAAGCCCCTGTCCCAACTCCAGTAAAGGATGCCACTCCAATTGGATCAGCTCCTGCGACAGTTTAATAATTTAAGTATATGTTAAATTGAATCCTAAGTGCTTTGCACCTTAATTTGTATTTGTTATACTATTTCCAGTACAGCAGTCATCTGTACGATTAAGAATTAATTTTACGATTATGCAGAAAGATCAAGAATTTTTGGAGTATGTCATCAAGGCATTAGTAGACGCTCCAGAGCAAGTTAAAGTTACTCGCACCGTAGATGAGATGGGAGTCCTTCTCACTCTTGAAGTCGGCGCGGTAGATATGGGAAAGATTATTGGTCGTCAAGGAAATACAGCCAAAGCGATTCGGACATTGCTTCGAGTCGTTGGTATGAAGAATAATAGTCGCGTCAATTTAAAGATCAATGAACCAGTTGGCGGTCTCAAATCTCCGGAGCGCATGGCTAGTGGAACAGTCACTCCTCCGGTAACGCCAAATTCTAAAACAGTTGACGAGGCGATGGCGGATTTGAAATTGGGATAAATCAATAAATATAGCCAAAATCAAAAAATCGTGGTAAAGTCAACTTATCACGATTTTTTGATTATATGATCACATTTCATCTTATAACTCTTTTTCCCGAAAGCACCGAGTCATATCTCAATGCCTCTATTTTGAAACGGGCTCAAGAAAGGGGACTGATTAAAATAAAGTATTACAACCCACGTGATTTCACTGTTTCATCAAAAAGAGGAAAGAAACAGACATATTCCGATAGAAGAGTGGATAACAAGCCATACGGTGGTGGACCAGGGATGGTTATTGAAGCGATGCCAGTGATAAAGGCAATTGAATTGGCGATGAAAAAAATCCAAAATCCAAAATCTGAAATTCGACTCAAATCAAAAAATATAAATAAGAAATCCAGAAAAACCACCACGATAGTTTTTTTTAGTCCATCTGGAAAACAATTTACTAATAAACTCGCAGACGTATATAAAAAATACCCGGATATTATTTTTGTTTGTGGTCGTTATGAAGGAATTGACGCTAGAGTCAAGAAAGCATTTCCAATGGTGGATATATCAATTGGTCCATATGTTTTGACTGGCGGGGAATTACCTGCAATGATTATGGTAGATGCTATTACTCGCAGGATTCCGGGTGTCCTTGGTGATCAACTTTCTGTTGAGGAAAAACGAATCGCAAGTTCAGATGTTTATACTAGGCCAGGAGTGATTGAATATAAAAATAAAAAATTAAATGTACCGAAAGTACTATTAAGCGGTCATCATGCCAAGATGAACCAGTGGAAAGCGTCAAAGAATAATAAGAAAAAATTGATCACATTGATTTCGGAGTGAAATTAAAGTTACATATTAATTACGACACGATTATTTATATTTGTGAGCTTGCAAAAAATTATCATATACGATTAAGATCTTTTCCTAATTGTATTTTTATCCACAGCTTCAAATGCTTGACAATTTTTTCGTATCTGATAGGGTACCAACAACTTCGCAGATTGTGTTCTGCCTTAGCGGAGGATTATATAGGCCAGTATAACCCTACCCAGTGTTTATCACATCAATATAAGTATGTGAATTTAATAGCCGTTTTTTGAAAAAAACGGATTTTTTGCGTGATTACCAAAAGTATGGAAAAGTCAGATCAAATTTTGACTTAGGATTAATAACTTTTAATAAAATCATGACTACCGCTTTTCGTCCGAAGAAATATTTTTCTAGTTATCAAGCACCTTTGACTGAAATGCCAAACTTGGTTGAAGCGCAATTGCTTTCATTCACACATCTTGTTGAAAAGGGCATAGTTGGTCTTTTGGATGAATTTTCCCCGATTGAAGATTATGCTGGAAAAAAGTTTGAACTATCCATCGGCTCACCAGAACTTCAGCGTCCAAAATTTGATGAGCATTACGCGAAAGATAATAAGCTTAACTATGATGGTCAGATCAAGGTCAAGGTCACGCTCAAAAATAAAGTTTTAAATGTGGTCAAAGAACAAGAAATGTTTTTAGCTGATATTCCGCTAATGACTGACCACGGAACTTTCATCATCAATGGTGTTGAGCGCGTCATCACCCCTCAACTCGCTCGTTCCTTCGGAATCTTCTTTACGAGCAACGAAGTCAAAGGTAAAAATTATTTTGGCGCTAAAATCATTCCCGCTCGCGGAGTTTGGATGGAAATAGAAACTGACACTGACGGCACAATATATTGTCGTATTGATCGCAAGCGAAAATTCCCGGTAACCTCGCTTTTGCGTATTTTAGGCGCGGAGACAAATGAAGCTATCGTAGGTCTTTTTAAGGGTAATTTAGACGCTCAAAAGGTTATAGAGCTTACTTTGAGTAAGGACCATACCAAAACCAAGGATGAATCTTATATGGAGATTCATAAAAGACTTCGTGATGGTGATTTAGCGACAGCTGAAAATGCTCGAAATTTCGTCCAGACACTCCTCAAAGAAGATCGTTATGATATTTCTAGAGTTGGCCGTTTTCGTTTCAACAAGCGTTTCGGTAAATCAATGGAAGAGAAAGAGCTTGAGCGACGCACACTATCTATTGATGACATTACGACGACTTTGGTTCATATTGTGACTTTGACGACAACTCCTGATACTCAACCAGACGATATTGATCACCTCGGCTCGCGCCGTGTCCGTTATGTTGGGGAATTACTTGAACAGCGTTTTCGTCTTGGTCTGACACAGATGAAGAGAAACATTCAGGATAAAATGTCCACTGTTGAGCCTGATGTTACTTTGCCTGTTTCATTTATATATCCTAGACCGCTTCAAGCACGTATCAAAGAGTTTTTCACCACCAACCAACTCTCTCAATTTATGGAGCAGGTGAATGCTCTTGGCGAAATTGAAAATCTCCGTCAGCTCACAGCACTTGGACCCGGAGGACTTTCGCGTGAGCGCGCTGGTTTTGAAGTTCGCGATGTTCATCCTTCACACTATGGCAGACTTTGTCCGATTCACACACCAGAAGGCCCAAACATTGGTCTAGTTTTGCGTTTGGCTATGTATTCTCGCATTAACGACTTCGGTATGATTGAAACTCCGTATGCCAAGGTTAAAGACGGCAAGATAACCAAGGAAATTGTTTATATGAATGCTTTGGAAGAAGAAAATTTCCGCATTGCCCATGCCGCCACACCATTTGATGCTAGCGGAAATATTACAGTTGATGAAGTGGAAGTCCGTATCAACGGTAAACCTGCTATGGCTACAAAAAAAGAAGTAAACTATATTGATGTCGCGACAAATCAAGCATTTTCTATCGCCACTTCTCTTATTCCTTTTGTTAACCATGATGATGCTAATCGAGCACTCATGGGATCAAACATGTATAAACAAGCTACCCCTTGCTTAGTCCCAGAAGCACCATTCGTTGCTACCGGCATTGAAGCAAAAGCAGTCGCTGATACTGGCAGACTTGTTATTGCTCCTGAAGATGGTGAAGTTACTCATGTTGACGCCAAAAGAATTGTTTTCGTTACTAAAAAAGGCAAGAAGCATGAATATAAGCTAGTTCTTTTTTCCCGAACCAATGGTTTTACTGCTTTCCATCAGCGTCCGATTGTTTCGGCAGGCGATAAAGTCAAAAAAGGAGATGTTCTGGCGGATACTTCAACTTCCGACAAAGGTCAAATTGCTCTTGGTCACAACGCTCTAGTGGCTTTCATGTCATGGTCAGGAAATAATTATGAGGACGCTATCATCCTTTCTGAAAGAGTAGTCAAGAATAGTAAGTGGAGTTCTATTCATATTGAAGAATTTGTAGTCAATGTCCGTGATACCAAACTTGGCCCAGAAGTTACTACTTGTGATATTCCCAATGTCGGTGAAGCCAAGCTTAAAAATCTTACTGAAGAAGGTATCATCAGAATTGGCGCGGAAGTTAGACCTGGTGATATTTTAGTCGGAAAAATTTCTCCCAAAGGAGAGACACAACTTACGCCTGAAGAGCGTTTACTCCGTTCTATTTTCGGTGAAAAGGCGCGTGATGTGAAAGATACTTCCAAGCGCATGGAAAATGGCAAGCGCGGTCGTGTTATTTCCGTAAAGATTTTCTCACGCGAAAAAGGCGACAAACTAGAATCAGGAATTATCAAGAAAATTTACGTGGAGATTGCTCAAGTTCGTAATATTTCAGTTGGTGATAAAATGGCTGGTCGCCACGGCAACAAAGGTGTCATCTCAAAAATTCTTCCAGAAGAGGATATGCCATACATGGAAGATGGAAAACCGATTGATGTTATTTTGACCCCACTCGGCGTGCCTTCTCGTATGAACCTAGGCCAGATTCTAGAACTGCATCTTGGTTTGGCGGCCAATGAACTCGGATATCAAGCTATTGTTCCTCCCTTTGCCGGAGCGACTGATGCGGAGATTAAGGAGGAATTGGTTAAAGCTGGTTTTGATGCTTCTGGAAAAATGAAACTCCGAGACGGTAGGACGGGTGAACATTTTAGTCAGCCAATTGCGGTCGGTTACATGTATATTCTCAAATTACATCACATGGTGGAAGACAAAATTCACATGCGTTCAATTGGACCTTACTCTTTGATTACTCAACAACCATTAGGCGGTAAGGCACAAGGTGGAGGCCAGCGTTTCGGAGAAATGGAAGTCTGGGCTTTGCTCGGTCACGGCGCCGCTCACACACTCCGTGAAATACTTACTGTTAAATCAGATGATATCATTGGTCGTTCGCAAACATTTGACGCTATCGTTAAAGGTGAGCGTCCGAAAGCGCCAAATCTACCAGCCTCATTCAATGTGCTTCTGAAAACCCTTCGCGGTCTGGCGTTAAATGTTGAGCTTATCAATAAACCTCGCGTTGAGGAGGAATAATTCTTAGCGAGGTCCGACCTTGATATATTGAGGTCGGACCTCGCTGAAATCTAATTTAAACTATTATGAATAAAAAAATTATTTTGGGGGTTATAATTATAGCGATATTAGTCGTTGCTGGTTGGTATCTATTCAAACCACGCCTTGCGTGTTGGCCATATTGTCCTAATATGACTAATCAGAATAGAGAGGAGATAAAACAATCGGCACTTGAAGTACAAAATAATCAGATTAATAAGTCAAATAATTCTTTTTCTGTTCAAGATCTTGCTTATATTAATCAAAAATACGGATTTTCTCTTATTTTTCCAATTTCATGGACAGATTATCAGGTTAATCAGAGAAATCAGGCAATGACAGAATTTGGGTTTTATGTCCCAGATGCCTTTCCAAAATTTCAAGCTCTATTTTATGTAGGTGTTACTAAAGATGAACAAAGTTGTGAAGAATGGTCGAATCCTAAGACTGATGAGCCACACGATTATTGTATTATAAAAGTTGATGGAAATATCTATCATTATGGGAAAGCACAAGACATTATTCCAATACTTGACCGAAAATATCAAGATATTGATTTGATCATAAAAACATTTAAATTTATTAAATAAATTATCACCATGACCACAATTACAAAAAAACTTTCAGATCCTCAACAGTTTGACATCGTCAAGCTTTCACTTGCTTCGCCTGACAAAATCCTAGAATGGTCATATGGTGAGATCACCAAGCCGGAAACAATCAATTACCGAACACAGCGTTCAGAAAAGAGCGGTTTGTTTGATGAACGCATATTTGGTCCAGATCGAGACTATGAGTGTTATTGTGGAAAATATCGCGGTATTCGCTACAAAGGTATTGTCTGTGAAAAATGTGGCGTAGAAATCACTCGTTCAATAGTTCGCCGTGATCGCATGGGTCATATTGAACTAGCTTCGCCTGTTTCTCACATCTGGTTCTTGCGTTCAGTTCCATCACGCATTGGGCTTATTCTTGGGATGACTACTGCCGATCTTGAGAAAGTTGTTTACTTTGCTGGTTACATTGTTACCAAGGTAAATGAATCGGAAAAAGAGTCCTTCTTGAAGGAGCTTGAGGGTGAGTATAAAAGTAAAGTCAAAACTGCCCAAGATGACAAGACCAAGGAAGCTTTGAAAGAACTTGTCGTTAGCGCGCGCAAAGAAATTGAGAGCTTAGAACTTGGCATGGTTATGGATGAGGTCGCATACCACAAGTTTGCTATGAAATATGGTTCACTTTTTGAAGCCGGCATCGGCGCGGAAGTCATTTATGACCTTTTAAAAAAGATTGATCTAAATAAGTTAAAAATTGAACTTGAGGGTTATCTTGAAGAAGCCGGATCGGCTGACCGCGAAAAACTTTCCAAGCGCGTCTCACTAGTCAAACAAATGATCAAAGCCAAAGTCCGCCCAGAATGGATGTTTTTGATTCGTATTCCAGTTATTCCACCGGGTATTCGTCCAATGGTCGCGCTAGATGGTGGTCGTTATGCCACTTCTGATGTCAATGACCTCTATCGTCGTGTCATCAATCGCAATAATCGTCTTTTGAAACTTAAAGAGATCAACGCTCCAGAAGTCATTTTGCGTAATGAAAAGCGTATTCTCCAAGAAGCAGTTGACGCTTTAATTGATAACTCTATTCGTCATAGTTCATCTGCCGGTGCCGCCGCTGTAGCCGCCCAAAAACGCGCCTTGAAATCACTATCAGATAGCTTGAAATCAAAGCGTGGTCTATTCCGTCAAAATTTGCTCGGAAAGCGTGTTGACTATTCAGGTCGTTCCGTGATCGTAGTCGGTCCAGAACTCAAACTTGATGAATGTGGTTTACCAAAACATATGGCTTTGGAATTGTTCCGACCATTTGTTATTTCCGGTCTTTTGAAGAAGGAATTAGCATATAACATTCGTGGCGCAAACCGTTTAATAGATGATGGTGCCAAGGAAGTTTGGGAAATATTAGAAGAAGTCATTGCTGGTAAATATGTATTATTGAACCGTGCGCCAACATTGCACCGCTTGGGTATCCAGGCATTTCGTCCGACCTTGATTGAAGGTAATGCTATCCAAGTTCATCCACTCGTCTGTACGGCTTTCAACGCCGACTTTGATGGCGACCAGATGGCTGTGCATGTTCCACTTTCTGTAGAAGCGCAGTTAGAGGCCAAGATGATCATGGCTTCTGATAAAAATATTCTAAAGCCGGGTAACAATGATCCAACAGTTGTAGCCAAACTACTTGATATTGTTCTCGGATGTTTTTGGGTGACAAAAATAGTGGATGAAACTCTTGGCACGGGAAAATATTTTGAATCTCCCGATACGGCCGTTCTGGCGCATAGTTTTAAAAATATTGATTTGCGCGCCAAGGTCAAAGTTCTTGCTCCAAAAACAGCAAAATACGCATTGATGAAAGGGGGGATCTTTGAGACCACCGTTGGGCGTATCTTATTCAATGACATTCTTCCAGAAGATTACCCATTCTTAAATGAAGAGGTCGGTCGTAAGCGCATAGGCATAATAATTGACGACATGATCACTATGAATGGTTCAGAAAATGTCGCTCCGATTTTGGATAGAATAAAGACTTTTGGTTTTAGTTACGCTACTCATTCGGGTACGACTTGGGGTATTGATGATATCATGATTCCGCCAGCTAAATACGAAATCATTAAAAAAGGTAAACAAAAAGCTGAAATAGTTACTCATCAGTTTAATGAAGGTCTTTTGACTGAAGAAGAAAGAATTAGAAAACATATTGAAATCTGGCAACACGCAAAGGGTGAAGTGGAAAAGACTATTCCGTCTTCATTAGATAAAAATGGTTCAGTTTATGACATGGTCAATTCTGGCGCTCGTGGATCACTTTCACAAATCACCATTATGGCTGGCATGAAGGGTCTCATTGCTTCGGTTTCTGGCGATACTATTGAATTCCCGATTCTTTCTTGCGCCAAGGAAGGTTTAACTCCGATTGAGTATTTTATCACTACCCACGGCTCCCGCAAAGGTTTAACGGATACCGCGTTAAATACCGCCAAAGCCGGTTACCTGACTCGTAAATTATTCGTCGTGGCGCAAGACGTGGTTGTCTCAGAAGACGATTGTGGGACTAAAGAGTTTATCGTTATCAGGAAACAAACTGCCTCAGGAATGGCAATTCCATTATCAAAGAATATTCGTGGTCGTGTCTTGGCGGAAGAGATCAAGGGTACAAATGGAAAAGTCATGTTTGATAAAGGTCATTTGCTTTCAAAACTAGACGCGGCGGCCGTAGAAGATGCCGGTATTGAAAAGGTTCATGTTCGTTCGCCACTTTCCTGCAAAACTATTCGCGGTGTTTGTTCACAATGTTATGGACTTGATCTTGGAAAGAATAAATTGGTAGATCTAGGTGAAGCAGTCGGCACAGTTGCCGCTCAAGCTATTGGTGAACCTGGAACACAATTGACTATGCGTACTTTCCACGCCGGTGGCGCCGCATCTCAAGGCGGTGACATTACTCAGGGTTTGCCTCGTGTTGAAGAGATCTTTGAGAAGCGCCGACCAAAGAGTCCAGCTGTGGTCGCGACTGTTGATGGAATGGTCACAGAAGTGAAAGAAGTTGGCAAAGAGAAAATTATTCGTGTTATTCCAGAGATTGAGGATAAGGGTAAAAAGAAGTCCGTTGAAGTTGAATATACTTTTCCATATCGCCGTACGATCTTGGTCAAGGTTGGCGATCATGTTAAAAAGGGTAATCTATTAACTGACGGTTCGGCTGATATTGACGAGGTTTTTGAATTTGGCGGTGAAGAGCGCGCTAAGGAGTATGTTATTACCGAAGTCGGTAAGATCTATGAACTTCAAGGCGAAACTGTTTCCAGAAAGCACATTGAGCTTATCGTGAAGCAAATGTTCTCACGCCGTCGCGTCAAAGATGCTGGTGATACGAATCTGACCGAGGGTTTAATTGTTGATGATACTTATCTGTCAGAAGAAAATGTCATCGCAAAAAGTGCTGGTGGTTCACCTGCAAAGGTTGAGAAGTTAGTCATGGGTATTACTGAAACATCATTGTCACGCAAGAGTTTCTTATCAGCGGCTTCATTCCAACATACTACTAGAGTCTTGATCGGAAATGCCGTTCGTGGAGCGGAAGACAATCTAACCGGTCTGATGGAAAATGTCATCATTGGTCGTCTAGTGCCAGCTGGTTCTGGTTTTTCAGGATCATTAAAAAAAGAAATGGTTGACGCTTTGACGCCAAAAGAACAAGGGTTTGAGTAGTGGCGAAGGAGGCAGAATGTGTGCAGATACTGATTAACAAAAGGTTATCATGATATTAGTTAAACTACCACGTCGTCTAACTTCTTAGTTGTTAATCAGTATCTGCACACATTCTGCCTCCTTTGCTTAGTCGATTTTCAATATGTTTCCACTCCATTCTAACAGTGTGTTAGTATGTAAACACTATGCGCAAGATAATTATTAAAGAAGGCCCCCTTGTCTTTCTTCGGAATGTCTTGTCTATGGAAATCATCGCCGCCCTATTCTTTTTTGGCTTGTCATTTATAAGTAATTATGGCCAATTGTACCAAAATTGGGGTTTTTCTGATTACATCAGATTTGACCTTTTTGAAATATTTATCTTTTCTGTCTTTCAGTTAGTATATATCTCACTTTTATTTTTTGATTGGTATTTTACCAACTATGAAATTAACGGAAAGGAGATAATCAAAAAATCAGGTTTACTATTTCGCCGTCGTAAAGCTGTAAGTTTGGCTGATGTAGCTTCAGTAGAAATAAACCAGTCGCCGATAAGTCGGATGATGTCTCATGCCACCATCATTCTTGAACACGCCAATGGTCATATGACAAAAATCAGAAATGTCTCTAATTTTGATGAATATATTTACCTAATCAAGAGTATGGTTCAAGAAGCTTCTGGACGGACCTTGACACAAGATCCGAAAGTTTTATTGGAAAAGGGCGAAGGATTTTTTATTGAATTTAAACAGACGCTTCGTTATGACGCGCGCAAAGGTGAAATTAGCAGGGAATTAGAGAAAATGGTTCTCAAAACGATTGTTGCCTTTCTGAACGCAGAAGGAGGTACTCTACTGATTGGTGTAAATGATGATGCTGAAATTGTTGGTCTAGATAACGATTACAAAACACTGACCAAAAAAGATCGTGATGGGTTTGAGAATCATATGACTATGTTAGTAAAAACTCTGATTGGTTTGTCATTCACAAAATATGTCACGGTGCGGTTTGATTCAATTGACGGTAAAGATATTTGCATTGTGATAGTTAAAGAAGGTCACAAACCGGCGTATCTACACAATGGTGATAAAAAAGAAGACTTCTTTGTGCGAGTAGGGAACTCAACGCAACCTTTTTCTATGAGTGAGGCGGAGGAGTATATCAAGACGCATTGGAAATAAACTCTGATATTTGGCAAGGCCTACCCTTGTCTAAATTCTTAGCGAGGTCGGACCTCGCTAAGATATTAAATCCTTCCTTTCCGACCTCGCCCGATCTAATTCTGTCAAAAACTTTTTGCGTAGGCGAACACTTTTTGGAGTAATTTCCAAATATTCATCATCACGCATCAATTCCAGACCTCTTTCAATAGACAATTCAAATGGTGGTACCAGCATCAACGCCTCGTCTTTACCCGACGAACGCATATTACTCATAGCTTTACCTTTTGTTGGATTGACATCCATATCGTCGCCTTTGGCAGTATCACCAATAACCATACCTTCGTAAACTTCAACTGCTGGTCCTACGAAGAGGCGACCGCGATCTTGAAGATTCCAAAGTGAGAAGCCAAGAGTTTTGCCAGAAGTCATAGATGTCATTGAGCCGGTTTCGCGTTTTTCTATTTCGCCGACATGATTTTTAAATTCCGTAACTCGACTAGACATGATACCTTCACCTTTTGTGTCAATTGTAAATGCGTTACGATAACCCAAAAGACCGCGAGTTGGAATTTCAAAGACCATGCGTACTTGATTGCCATGAGCTTTCATGTCATTCATGATTCCTTTTCTTTTGCCTAGAGTTTCTATAATTGTCCCAGAATATTCTTGCGGACAATCAATGATCACTTCCTCAAAAGGTTCTAACATTTTGTCATTTTCTTCTTTAACAATGACTTTTGGCTGTGAGACTTGTAGTTCATATCCTTCGCGACGCATATTTTCTAGTAAAATAGCGATATGGAGCTCACCTCTGCCAAATACATTCAGGTATTCGTTTGAAGAAAAGTCAACTTTTAAACCGACATTTGTTTCTAATTCTTTGTGGAGCCGTTCACGGATTTGTCGGCCAGTTACAAAAGTCCCTTCGCGTCCGGCGAAAGGTGAATTGTTAACTAAAAATTGCAGAGAAATCGTCGGTTCATCAACAGTAATGGCCGGAAGTGGCTGTGAGTTTTCATTATCGGTAATTGTCTCGCCAATATAAATGTTAGGAATACCAGCGACGGTAATAATATCACCAGATTCTGCTTGATCAATTTCTACACGCTTTTTTCCTTCAAAAGTGAATAATTTAGTAATTTTACCTGTAAATGATTTGCCATTGATGTCTTTAACCCAGACACTTTGGCCATTTTTTATTATTCCATTATAAATACGGCAAATGGCGAGGCGACCAAGGAAATTGTCATAACTTAGATTAAATACTTGTGCTTGAAGTGAATTGTCAGTTATGCCGCTAAGACTTTTTTTATTTGCCGGTGGTACATGCTCAAGAATAGTATCCAAAAGTGGTGTCAGATCTTTGGAGTCGTCAATTAAAGATTTTTTCGCGATTCCAGTTCGGCCAATAGCATAAATAGTAGGGAAATCAATCTGACTATCATGCGCGCCAAGTTCCATAAAAAGCTCTAGGACTTCGTCATGAACACGAAGCGGATTGGCTGCTGGTTTATCAATTTTGTTGATTATTACAATAGGTTTCAATCCTAATTCAAGTGATTTCTTCAAGACAAAGCGAGTCTGTGGCATAGGACCTTCTTGGGCGTCTACGACTAAAAGAACAGTGTCAATTGAACGAAGAACGCGTTCAACTTCAGATCCGAAATCAGCATGGCCTGGAGTGTCCACAATGTTGATTTTGGTACCCTTATACATTATTGAGGTATTTTTAGCGTATATCGTAATACCGCGCTCCTGTTCGAGCGCGTTTGAGTCCATTGTACCTTCGTCACCATGACCGCATTGGGCCATGATAGCGTCAGTCAGCGTAGTCTTCCCATGATCTACGTGAGCGATAATTGCAATATTACGAATCTCCATAGTTGAGCGTACAGAATACACTGTTTGGAGATTTTTGTCAAAAATAAGTGAGGGCCTGACCTTCACTAAAATTTCGCCACAAAACAAAATCTTGATCAAATCTTGATCAAATCTTTATTGTTTCTTGATTTCGGTCTGCTAGGGTATTTACATGAAACAAAAAGAACGAAATATTCGCCAAATAGTTGGAACACATGAAAAAAATAATCCAACCGCGGTTGAGATAATTGACGACATTTTAGCGTATGCGGTAAAAATGAGGGCGTCGGATGTTCATTGTGATCCAAGGAAAGATGATACCCTAGTTCGTTTGAGAATTGACGGGCAAGTTGAACATGTCGGTATAATTTCCAAAAAAATTCATGAAGAAATGATATCTCGGTTGAAAATTTTATCTGGCGCGAGGACTGATATTCACGCGATTCCTCAAGATGGTAGGTGGAGAGCTGACATTGATGATCAGACATTCCATATTCGGATCTCATTCATGCCGACCTATAATGGTGAAAACGCGGTTATGCGTCTCTTACCCACAGTTGTCTCTGAAGAAATTACTTTTGCCAAGCTTGGTTTTAATCCTGACCATGTTCGTTCTATCGCCACGACTTTGAAGAGAACCTCTGGTTTAGTTTTAGTTACTGGACCAACTGGCTCCGGAAAGACAACCACTCTTCATACTTGTTTGACGCTCAAATCACGAGAGTCATTATCTATCATTACTCTAGAAGATCCAATTGAGTATGAGATTCCGTCAGTCCGTCAAGTTCATATTCATCACAATCATGGAGTTACATTTGCTTCAGGATTGCGTTCCGCTCTTCGCCAGGATCCTGATGTAATTATGGTTGGAGAGATTCGTGACACTGAAACCGCGCGAGTTGCGATTCACACGGCGCTAACGGGTCATTTGGTTTTATCAACGCTTCATACCAATTCAGCGCTTGAAGCCATTCCACGGCTTGTGGATATGGGCATTGATCACTATCTTTTGGCTTCAACCTTGAAGCTGGTCGTTGCCCAACGATTGGTTAGGGCAATTTGTCAAACTTGCTTTTTGTCCGGCTGTTCGGGATGCAGAAATAGTGGTTATCTTGGTCGATCTGTTATTGCTGAAGTCTGTGAAATTGATTCGGGAATGAAAAAGCTGATCACTGATAAAGAAAGCGTGTCTGCCTGTTTGGCCTATGCCAAAGTCCAATGTTTTCGGCCGATGGTTGAAGATGGCTATGAAAAGGTTGAATGGGGAATTACCACGAAAGAGGAGGTGATGAGAGTGTTATTTGAGTGAGGTAGAAAGTTAAATATAAATCTGATTAAAACATATGAAAATATTTCACAAAAAATGGAAGAGGCGCGATCTGATTTTATTATTGGAGCGTCTAGAATTATATATTTCTTCCGGTTTGACAATAGACAAGGCGCTTGAAATTTTAGGACAGGGGATTTCCGAGCGACAAGCCACTTCATTGGCAAAAGTTCGAGCAAATGTCGTGGCGGGATCCCCATTGTCAAAGTCCTTCGCGACTCATTTAAATTTGTCTAGAACTCTTGTCGGACTGATAGAACATGGCGAATCATCTGGAGAGCTGGCGCGAACTATTCAGACCGCTAAAACCTTACTTGAGAGAGAAGAAGAGTTATCAAAAAAATGCTTATCAGCATTGGCGTATCCAGTCATTATTGGAATCTTTTCTCTAATTTTAACTATTGGATTAGTTCGTGGAGTTATGCCGCAAATTATTCCAATGTTGAAAAGTTTGCATGTTCAACTTCCATTATTAACTAGAGTGGTGATGTTCGTTTCTGAAAATCTTTTATCTTATGGACTCTATATTTTTCTAGGAATTATTACAATTTTCATCACAACTAGTTTTACCTATAAGAAATCCTCTTTATTTAAAGGATTTTGCCATAATTTTCTGGCTCATATACCAATATTGGGTCAATTGTTTTATTCCTATTATTTATCACTATTTCTTCAATCCTGTGGCTCTCTTGTTGAATCGGGGTTGCGAATTGGATATTCATATTCCAATACCACGGCGACGGTGTCATTCATCCCTTTATCAAAATTATTGAATACCCAGATAGTAAATATTCACAGGGGAATTCCTTTAGGGTCATTGATGGCAAATAAATCCAATAAAATCCCACGTTATATCTCACCGCTTCTTTTAGCTGGTGAATCTTCCGGGACTCTTGGAAAATCATTGATTCGCGTCGCATCCATACTAGATCGTGACATAGAACACTCATTAAAAAGAATGACTTCACTGATAGAGCCAGTAATGATGGCGGGAATGGGTTGCGTGGTTGGTGCCATAGCGCTTTCAATCATGATGCCGATTTATGATATTTCTAGAGTGCTTCAACATTAATTAAAAAGTAATCAAAGATTAAAGACGAACTTAGTAAACATGAATTTCGTAGAAGTTATGTTGCTTCACCACATTATTTTCATTGAGGGTTCTGCATAACTTCTACAAAATTCATGTTTACTAAGTTCACGACATAATGTTCAAGATTCAAAATCATAAATCAGGTCTAATCTTGGTAGACATCATTCTGGCGCTTACTTTAGCGACTTTGTTTGTCGTAATTATCACACAATCATCGCGTAATCTGAGGGATGTTTTTGAGTCAGCGCGTGAACGAAATCGTTTGCTTGATGTCTATGAACAGCATGCAAGTGAATTTGAAGACCTAATGCCTTATGAATCTCGCGTGATTACTTTTGACGCTGATGGATGGAATACTTCAACCACGACGATTGGTGCCATCGCGCGTTGGTATGGCAATGATCGAATTCAAACCGATGTGACGATTTCCACTGAATCACCGGGAACATTCGCTACTTCAACAACTGGTTATTCACGACATATTACTTTTGATGTCATCAGAAACTTTCCATTTACGAACATCAATAATTTTGCCGGGACGCCATTATGTTCAGTTGATTTTACGAACAAAGAGGTTGTTGGTTCGTACTCATTTCAGCGCGATCTCAATTTAATTAATACTTCAACATTTTTATCATTAAAATCTCCTCAATCTTTAGTTCCTACGATCACTCCAATTACTTTACCAGTCAATCCATTATTACCTCTGACTGATATTGAAGCGCGAAATGGCGTGGTTTATATTTCAAGCGATTCTCCACTTGCTTCAGACCCAGACTTATTTATTATTGATATTAAAGATCCCAAACACGCGCAAATTATTTCTTCAATAAATACCGGACCGGGAATAGCAAGCATAACTTTGGCTGGTAACCGCGTATTCGCGGCGGCGGCAAGTACAGCGACCCAGTTGCATGTTATTCGTCTTGATGGCTTAAATTTGCCAATCTTGGAAAAGAAATATCAATTGCCTTTACCATATGCCACAGCTACTCCACCTTTGGCTAGTTCAATTTTTTATAATAAAAACCATGTTTTTCTTGGTACGACAAAATGGGACGACAATGAGTTCTCAATTATTGATGTGAGTAATCCAGCCGATCCGATTCAAATTGGCGGATTAGAAACTGGTAGTCAGATTAATGATATTTTTGTACGAAATCATATCGCTTATATTACTGATTCAGATCAACAACAATTGAGTGTTGTAAATATTCATAATCTATCCAATCCGAGTTTCTTGGCGTCATTTAGTCCGTCTGGTTGGCAACGGCAGGAAGGGAAAGCCCTCTCGTTTTTTGAAGATAGCTTGAATATGACTAGAACTTCCGGTGGATTTAACATCAGACAAGATCACGAGCTTTTTTCTTGGGCTACAACATCATTGGCTGAATTAAATTCTGGGATTGTGCCAAGTGATTCATTTGCGCCAAAATCAGTTGATATTTCCGGCGGAGCTTATGGTGTGGTAACTGATCGATCTTATATCTATGTAGCGACGCGCCAGCTAAATAAAGAGTTTCAAATATTTGACCAGAATTTATCTACGACGACGGCAAAAACTTTTTCGTTGCCAGCTTTGCCGCAAATAATGACTTGTGACGGAGATTATTTATATATTTTAGCTAATAATGCGCCCGTGATTTATCAGATTTTATTTAAATAAAACAATGCATAACACGAATCCACGAATAAAAAACGCGAGAAAATTGGACGAATCTTTTAGGTGTTTTAATTTCGTCGTGCGAGGTATGACTTTGATAGAAGTAATAATTTACACGGTTTTACTTTCTTTGTTGATAACCAATATGATCAATTATCTATATACAATGCATATTAACAACATTAAACTCATTAACGATGTTCAAGATTCTCAAAATCTATAAATCATGTCGTCGCCGAAGAATATATGGTTTTATTGCCACGACCGCCATCATTTTACTTTCAACAGGAAGTTTAGCATTTCTTGTTGCGACTTCATCTGCCGTTTTCATGTATGCCGATAGTATTGAAAAGAGGGAAATCAGAATTCAAAATAACCTTAATCAGCAAGCTTGCCAAGATACTCTACGAATAATGAATGCCAAGGATTATTTCTTAAATGTTGACATTCAACTTAGTGATTTTGGATGTATAGCGAGGTGAGACCTTGCTTATGAAATAAAAAAATGGCCCGGACATTCGCTTCATTGCTGAAACAAATGCCGGACCAGATCGTGAGAGTCTCCATCATCGCTTGTAAGTATCGGAATTAATCCTGTCTTAGATTGAACTCCGTCTTAGACCTTCCGAGTTTAGCCTTGCGGTTTATTTCGTTAAGTCATCTTGCAATTGATTCTGGAATTCCTCTACCTTTTTTAGGGGCAGAAGGACATTGTGAGTTGGTGTCCTCACCGTGATTTTTCGCTTGCGCTACTATTTCATGTCCTGGCGTGAACGAACTGATACGGTGTTCGCTTCGTCGGTCTATTGTTCTTTGTTCCCTCCACTGGCGATCTTACGATCGTTGTATGAAAGAATGTTCGGAACTCATTCTGGACTACCTAGTCCAGTGCATACCTAGTCATTGCTTCTTGATGATATTGATGCTTTTGAGGCACCAACATTCATTGGCATGAGTACTTTTTACATTAGCACCCACTGAACTCTGTATGGGTTTTGCAACCTTTTTGACCTTGCGGTCATACAAGTAATGTTTAGTGTCATCAGTTGTTTTCGTATCTTACCTTAGTTGAATTTCTTCTTCTTTGGTTTGAAACTATACAATTGTAAACATTCTTTGTATTTTGGGCGCCTTTCTCTCTAGGCTCCCCGGTTTCACACCTTGACTTGATGTGAGACCGTAAACTTTTAAGGAACAACTCCACTTGGAGCGTGAAGAGGATGATACACCCACCAAGCAATCCTCGTCAAGCGTTTTTAAAATACAAATTATTTTAGGAATCTTGTCAAATTTTGGTATTTTAGGGATAAAAAAATGAGTAGCTAAACTTTGCTTTTTTGATTTTACACTGTAGACTTTCACTATGTCACTCTCAATCGGCATCGTCGGTCTCCCAAATGTTGGAAAATCAACCTTATTCAACGCGCTCACAAAAAAGAGCGTCCTAGTGGCAAATTATCCATTTGCGACAATTGATCCATCGGTCGGTGTCGTGGCGGTCCCGGATGATCGACTCTGGAAGTTGAGTGAATTCTCAAAATCAGCTAAAACTATTCCTGCCGTCGTGGAATTCGTAGACATTGCGGGTTTAGTCAAAGGCGCGTCTGTCGATGAGGGACTCGGTAATCAATTCCTTTCAAATATCCGTGAGACTGACGCTATCGCCGAAGTGGTGAGGATTTTTGAGGATGACAACATTATCCATGTTGATGGTAAAATCAATCCACTCAAGGATATTGAAGTCATAAATTTAGAACTTATTTTGGCTGATTTGCAGACAGTTTCAAAAAGGAGCTCAAATCTTGGTAAAGAAGTTAAGGCTGGCAAAAAAGAGGCGATTATTGAACAGGGTTTGATTCAGAAGTTAAAAATCGCGCTTGAAACGGGAAAATTCGCTTCTACCGTCATAGCTGATGAATTTGAGAAACCTTTTTTGAAATCACTTCACCTTCTGACATCTAAACCATTTATGTATGTTTTGAACAAGAAATCGGGTGGCAAAAATTTAGATGAATTTCAAGGTCCGACCTTGGATGAAAGATATATCTCGCTGATGGCGTTTTTTAAAGAAGTCAATGCTTCATGGGTAATTGTTGATGCCGGGATTGAACAGGAGCTCAAAGATATTGATGATAAAGATAAAAAAGAACTTCGCGAAGGTCTTGGCGCGAATGATGACGGGATTAATAATTTGATCAAAAAAGGCCACGAGCTTTTAAATTTGATTACTTACTTCACGACCGGGGAAGACGAAAGTCGTGCCTGGACGATTAAAAAAGGTTGGACCGCGCCTGAAGCTGGTACCGCAATTCATGGTGATTTTAAGGATAAATTTATCCGCGCGGAAGTTATTGAGTGGGATAAATTACTTGTCGCTGGTTCATTTGGCGTGGCGCGTGAAAAAGGACTTCTCCGCACGGAGGGAAAAGAGTATGTGGTCAAAGATGGGGATGTGATGGAGTTTAAGATTTAGGCAAAGAGAAAGGCGTTGCTATTGTATTATCAAGTTCGATATAATCTTGACTTTTGCCCCCAATCATGCCATCATTGTTTTGAAGCAATTTTGCACATTTGCAGTTAACCCTGTTCCTAAGAACAAATGAAAGGCCACATGCTTACAATGTTAGTGACATTGTTGGTGATCGGACTCAAAGTATTGTTTGTACTTCTCGCGACAGTACTGTTAATATTCGGTTTTTTTGTTTTCCTGCTCCACCCCGTTTGGACGAAGGGCCTAAGGAATTCATTACCGTTTTTCCTGCTTGGTTTGGTTATTGCCTTTCTGCTTTTCAAGAAGTAGTAGGTATGACAAATCATCGTCAAATTTTACAAGCCGTTCCCACGAGGGACGGCTTTTTTGATACTTATAACATTTTGAGTTATGATTACACTTATGAAAAATTCTGGCGAAAAAGTCAATCCAAAAGCGTTAAAATTACCTGCTTATGACCATTCAAAGATAGAACCTAAGTGGCAAAAACTTTGGGAAAAACAAAAGTTTGACCAGGCCAGAGAAGATCCAAAGAAAAAGAAGTTTTACGGTTTAATTGAATTTCCGTATCCATCCGGCGAAGGACTGCATGTTGGACATATTCGCAGTAATACAGCCATGGATATTATTGCTCGAAAGCGTCGAAGAGAAGGCTATGAAGTTTTGTTTCCTATCGGTTGGGATGCTTTTGGTCTGCCAACCGAAAATTACGCTATTAAGACTGGTATTCAGCCCGCCATAGTTACCAAAAAAAACACTGATACATTTCGCCGACAATTGAAAGCGCTGGGTTTTTCTTTTGATTGGTCGCGTGAAATAGATACGACTGATCCCAAATACTATAAATGGACGCAGTGGATATTTTTGCAATTCTTTAAAAAAGGGCTGGCTTATAAAAAGAAAATGGCTATCAATTGGTGTCCAAAGGATATGATTGGTCTAGCAAATGAAGAAGTTGTAAATGGTTGTTGTGAACGATGTGGCACGCCCGTGGAAAAACGAGAGAAGGAACAATGGATGCTGGCTATTACTAAATATGCCGATCGATTAGACAGAGATTTAGATGAAGTTGATTTTCTGGAAAAGATTAAAATTCAACAAAGGAATTGGATAGGGAAGAGTGAGGGTGCGGAGATTGGGTTTAAGTTTGTCATTCCCGCCCTTGATGGAAGTCGAGGACATGCTCCAACGGGAATCCAAGATCACATTGCGAATTTTGTCTTGCTTCATGGATTTACCGCCACGCCAGATGATGATTTTCACCCTTGGCTCAAGAAAAAACTTGAAAATTTAGGATATAAAGTGCAAGCGCCGAAATTGCCGAATACTGAAAAACCCACAGAAAATGAGCAGGTTGAATTTGTCCTAGATAATGTCAAGTTTGATGAAAATACTGTCTTACTTGGTCATAGTCTTGGTTCTGTGGTTGCTTTAAAGGTTTTAGAAAAACTTAATAAAAAGATCGCAGGACTTGTGACTGTCGGTGGATTTATTGATACAAACTTCAAAGATCATGACAGAAATTTTGCTGAAAGATTTGGATGGGACTTTGATTTTAATAAAATAAAATTAAATGTTAGTTTTATTCGTGTTTTACACGATAAAAATGATGTAGCGATTACTGATGGTCAAGCCAAGAGATTAGCCACTGCTTTGGGAGTAAATGTTATTGAGCGCATGGCTAATGAGGGTCATTTTTGCGCAAAAGAAGAACCAGCTATATTTGAAGTCATCATACCAAGTATAAAAGTCTTCACGACTCGCCCAGATACATTATTTGGCGTGACTTATCTGGTTCTCGCGCCTGAACATCAATTGGTAAAAGAACTTTTGCCAAATGTTCAAAATAAGAAAGAAGTTGAAGATTATATTTCCAAAACTAAAAAGGAAACTGATATTGAACGCGCTGACGCTTCAAAAGAAAAAACAGGCGTTGAGTTGAAAGGAATTAAGGTTATAAATCCAGCAAATAACGAAGAACTACCAGTTTGGATTGCTGATTATGTTTTGGTTGACTACGGCACTGGCGCTGTAATGGCTGTGCCGGCGCATGATGAGAGGGATAAACAATTTGCCCAAAAATATAGTCTGCCAACCAAAGAAATTATTCTCGCAGATAAAAAAGAAATAATTACTGAATTTGGAAAATCAGTTACCACCTACAAACTTCGTGACTGGGTGTTTTCACGCCAAAGATACTGGGGTGAGCCCATCCCTGTAGTGCATTGCGAACAATGTGGGATTGTTCCCGTGCCAGAAAAAGATTTGCCGGTTAAATTACCGAAAGTAAAAAATTATCAGCCGACGCAGACTGGAGAATCACCGCTAGCTTCAATTGGAAAGTGGGTGAATACTAAATGTCCGAAATGTAAAGGCAAAGCTCGTCGCGAAACAGATACAATGCCTCAATGGGCTGGCTCAAGCTGGTATTATCTGCGCTACGCTGATTCAAAAAATAGTAAAGTTTTTGCCGGTAAAGATAGACTGAAGTATTGGACGCCAGTAGACTGGTACAACGGTGGAATGGAGCATACAACATTGCATCTGCTTTATTCTCGTTTTTGGCATAAATTCTTATTTGATTTAGGTTTAGTGCCGACAAAAGAACCATATCAAAAAAGAACCTCACATGGACTCATTCTAGCCGAAGGTGGCGCTAAAATGTCAAAATCAAGAGATAATATTGTCAGTCCCGACGATATTGTGAAGATTGTTGGCGCGGACTCTTTGCGTCTTTACGAAATGTTTATGGGACCCTTTGACCAACCAATCGTCTGGAATACGGATAATATTGCCGGGGTCAGGAGGTTTATTGAGCGAGTGTGGAAAATGAGAGAAAAAGTCGTTCAAAAAATGGACGAAAAGATTGATGATTTTGTGTTGATCAACAAGATTATCCACAAAGCTATCAAAAAAGTCAGCGACGATATTGAAGCGATGAGATTTAATACTGCCATCAGCGCGCTCATGATTACATTCAATGAACTTGAAAAATTCAGAGTTGTTGATATAGAACAATATGGAGTTTTTCTTAAATTACTGGCACCATTTGCGCCACATGTGACTGAAGAATTGTGGGCATCTCTGAATCATAAAAATTCTATTCATACGACTGAATGGCCGATGTATGATCCAGTTTTGGCGATTGATTCACAGACAACTATCGTTGTCCAAATAAATGGCAAAATGCGTGGCTCATTCACTGTTCCAATTGATATCAGTAAGGAAGAATTAGAAAATCGCGCGCGGACATTACCAGAATCCGCGAAGTGGTTGGAAGGGAAGAGTATCATGAAGATAGTTGTTGTTCCCAATAAGTTAGTCAATTTTGTCATAAAGTAGGCCGTATAGTAGACAAGAAAACAGTATGCGCATTTTATCTCAAGACAAGAGAGTCTTGTCTCGCGAGTCACATAACTACCATCTTTGGATTTGAGATAAAATGCGCATACTGTTTTCTTGCTTAAAATACACTTTGTTTATATTTGACAACGATAAGACAATACTGTAGTGTATACCAATCAAGCCTGGGTGTGGGATTACGCACATTCCCACAAGATTGACTTTGTTACAAGCTAGTGATACAAATATATAAATTATTTATTAGCAACTATTATGGCAACATCAACAATCTCATTTAAACCCAAGCAGATCGTCAAACGTCTTCTCGCTTCATTACCTGATCGCGCTCGTGAAGTTATCATATATCGTTATGGACTTGGTTCTGATACCAAGCGTATGACACTTGACGCAATTGGAAAGAAATATGGTATTACTCGCGAACGAGTTCGTCAGATAGAAAACTACGCGCTCGGAATTATCCGCAAATCTGACGAGTATCGGTTGGAAAAAGCAATTTTTGCTGAACTAGAGACCCTGCTTCATGCTTTGGGTGGAGTTGTCGTGGAAGATGATTTCCTTGGTCATGTCTCAAAGGACAAGAGTCTTCAAAATCATGTTCATTTTCTCTTAGTTATTGGTGAACCTTTCAAAAAAAGAAAAGAAGATGATGAGTTCAATCATCGTTGGCATGTCAATGAGGAACTTTCTACTCAAGTAGAAGATGCCCTACGCAAACTTTATAACAATCTTAATACGCAAGATCTTTTGCCTGAATCAGAGATTATCAACAAATTTCTTCAGCATTTAGAGAGTGTTTCTGAACGCTACAAGAATCAAGAGATTATGAAACGCTGGTTGGCATTATCTAAATCAATCGGAAAGAATGCTTTAGGAGATTGGGGTGCGGCAAATTCTTCAAATATCAAGACCAAGGGTATGCGTGATTATGCTTTTCTAGTTATCAGAAAACATGGTTCGCCGATCCATTTTCGTGATGTAGCCAAGCAGATTATGGCGATGTTTAACAAGAAAGCTCATGTTGCCACGACTCACAATGAGTTGATTAAAGATCCTCGCTTCGTGCTAGTCGGTCGTGGTTTATATGCTTTGGCAGAATGGGGTTATGCGCCAGGAATTGTACGAGATGTTATACGACTTGTTATACAGAAAAATGGTCCAATGACCAAAAATGAGATAATCTCTAAAGTCCTGAAGGAACGCTATGTTAAGGAAAACACCATTGCGGTAAATCTCCAAAACCCGAAGTATTTCAAAAAAGACAAGGATGGTAAGTATTCGGTGGTTGCGTAAGAAATAAAAAAACCAAGGTCGGACCTTAGCTCCAAATCACCCAAGGTCCGACCTTGGTTTTTTTAAATAGTCCTCGGCAATAAAAACATGTGTGCACTATTATTGTTTTTGGTTAAGCTGTTCATGTTATAATAGTGGCATGCCCGTTGAACAATTAATTCCGTCATTGGTATCGGATTTTAAATCAAATATTCTGCCACAGGCGATTCAATTCATCATAACTATTTCGCCGATACTTTTTGTCTTTATTATGGCCAAGATTTTTTGGCCAATCTGGGTCAGTTATGTAAGGTCCAAGAATTTTCTATCATTGAAATATACAACGCTTGAGATAAAGTTACCTAAAGACACATTCAAGTCTCCATTAGCGATGGAAGTATTTCTGCAATCTTTGCACAACACCGCGGACGGAAGTCTCTATGCCCAATATTGGAAAGGCGAGACCCGGCCATGGTATTCTTTGGAGTTGGTTTCCATTGAAGGACGAGTTAAGTTTTTTATTTGGACGGAAGATAGACGCAAAGGTGGAGTGATATCAGGATTGTATTCACAGTTTCCAGGAGTTGAAGTTCATGAAAATGAAGATTATGCGCGATCAGTACATTTTGATCCAAACACAATGAAAATCTGGGGATGCGAGTTTAAATTTACCAGAGAAGATCCTTACCCAATTAAAACCTATGTTGATTATGGACTTGATAAAGATCCAAAAGAGGAGTTCAAAGTAGATCCAATGACGCCTTTGATTGAATTTTTAGGAAATGTCGGAACTAATCAACAGATTTGGTTACAAATCTTGTTTCGCGCCCACAAAAAAGAGCAAAGAAAACCTGGGCATTGGTTTAAAAAGACGGATTTGTGGCAAGATGAAGCAAAGGAATTAGTTAATGAAATTTTAATCCGTGACGCCAAGACCAAAGTGTCGGGTGAAATAAATCCAGATACCGGATACAGTAAATCACCGACGATCTCCAAAGGTGAACAAAGTATCGTTGAATCAATTGAGAGAAGCGTGACTAAACTTGCTTTTGATACTGGCATCAGGGCGCTCTATATTTCTAAAAAAGAAGTATTTGATGGACCTTTCGGAATAGGTGGAATTATTGGCAATATGAAGCATTTCAATACAGAAAGTCTCAATGGTTTCAAACCTAATGGGGATGTTTGGCATAGTAGACTAGACGATCCTTGGAAGGATTATAATAATATTCGTCGAGACCGCTATGCTCGTGAAGCTTTGGCTACATACAAACGTCGATCATTTTTTTATCCCGCGCTGTATCCATTTAGTAGGAGTAAATCTATGATACTAAATACCGAAGAATTGGCTACGGTATATCATTTTCCAGGATCCGTCGCCGCTACCCCATCACTGGATCGTATTCCATCAAAGAAAGCCGAGGCACCTTCAAATCTGCCAGTCTAAACAGTTATGTCTACTTACAGATTGAAAATACTGACAAATAGGTTATTTCGTAGATATGAGACTGTCACAAAAGGCCTTATAGCTTTGGGCTTGTTGGCATTAATTGTCTTAATTATTTATTCAATTTCTCCATTAAATTTTCCTAGAGGTAAGATTGTTAGAATCAACAAAAATATGGGTGTGACCGCGGTCGCCAATATGCTTAAAGATGATGGCATTATTCGTTCAGCGTTTATTTACAAAGCATATGTTGTTCTTTTGCATGATGGTAAAGGCGTTCAGGCAGGCAGTTATTTATTTGATCAACCCCAGTCAGCTTTGAGAGTGGCTTATAGAACTGCTTATGGTATCAGCGAATTGCAAAAAATTAGAGTCACAATATTTGAAGGCTTAAATTCTAAAGAAATTGGGACTACAATAAAAAAGAACATTCCAGAATTTGATGTTGATGACTTTATTAGTAAGGCCAGAAACTATGAAGGTCATCTTTTTCCTGAAACATATTTTTTCAATCCAGACGTAGAATCCGATGAGGTTATCGCTGAAATGCGTGGACAGTTTGATAGGGAGATAGTTCCATATAAAGATGCCGTAGCTACTTCAACGAAATCGCTTAGAGAAATAATCATCATGGCTTCCATAATAGAGAAAGAGGCCAATAATACAGAAGATCGCCGAATGGTTTCGGGTGTATTATGGAATAGAATCAGAATTAACATGCCACTTCAAACAGATGTGCCATTTTATTACATTATCAATCGAGCCGCTAATCAATTAACCGTGAAAGATTTGGCTACAACTTCTCCATACAATACTTATCTTAATAAAGGTTTACCGCCGACTCCAATAAGTAATCCTGGTCTTGACTCTATTGAAGCGGCATTATATCCAACTAAGAGCCAGTATTTGTTTTATCTCGCTGACGGCAATGGCATAACTCATTTTGCCAAAACTCATGATGAACATGTGGCAAATAAATTCAAGTATTTGCAGTAAAACGGAAAAAGCTGTAACTTGACTAGATGAATAGAAAAGGACTGAAATCCAAAGTCTTCGTTGGCATGTCTGGCGGAGTGGATTCGTCGCTTTCCGCGACATTGCTGAAAAAAGCCGGGTTTAATGTAACGGGTGTTTTCATCAAGGTTTGGCAACCTAATTGGATAAAATGTGCTTGGAAAGAGGATCGGTTGGACGCGATGCGTGTCGCGGCACATTTAGATATTCCATTTGTCACACTTGATCTGGAAAAGGAATATAAAAAAAATGTCGTTGATTATATGATCAATGAATACAAGTCTGGTCGCACGCCGAATCCAGATGTAATGTGCAACAAAAGCGTCAAATTTGGAGCTTTTTACGACTGGGCTATGGAAAATGGAGCAGATTTTATCGCGACTGGACATTATGCGAGAATAAGCGCGCGAGTACAAAAAAGTCCACAAACCGCAAATAAATCGTTCCGTCAACTACTTAAAGCGGTTGATCCAAGTAAAGATCAATCATATTTCTTGTACACATTGAAACGAGAACAACTTCAGCATATTTTATTTCCAATCGGTCATCTTAAAAAGACTGAAGTCAGGAAATTAGCGAAAAAGTCCAAACTACCGACGGCGGATAAAAAAGACAGTCAAGGTTTGTGTTTTATCGGCAAAGTTGACGTAAAAGATTTTCTTTCTCACTATGTTGAAGCGAAATCAGGTAACATCTTGAATGAAAATGGGGAAATTATCGGCATTCATCCTGGCGCGTTGTTTTTTACGATTGGCGAGAGACATGGATTCACGATAACAAGAAAGACTCCCGACGATTTGCCGTATTATATTGTTGATAAAGATGTTGAACGAAATACTCTTACTGTTTCGAGAAAAGATCTGGGCAATAGACTTGCTCATACAGAGAAGGTGGCGCGAATAGATAAAGTCAATTGGATTGAGGGTGTTGTTCCAAATCAATTTGGCGCTGTAGATTCAGCTTTTTCACTGCAAGCGCAGAGCCGATATCACCAAACTATGCAAAAAATTCGTATCAGTAATTTAACTATTTCTGGCATGACGATTGAATTTGAACAACCTCAAGAAGTAATTACACCTGGACAATCATTAGTTATTTACGATGGGGAAGTTTGTCTGGGAGGCGGAATTATTGAAGATTAAATCACTCATTACAACACAGGCGCGCACATGTTGGGTCATCTACTTCTATTTAGTTTTTTAACTTTATTGTATAATATGGTTCCAATGAATCACTTAATTACCATAACCAAGTCCGATGGCACTAAACAGCTTTTTGAAGAAGAAAAACTGGTAAGTTCACTCAAGCGTGCTGGCGCATCCAACCAAGCTATTGATGAAATAGTTGAACAAGTAGAAAATAGTATCAAAGAAGGAATGACGACCAGTGAGATTTATGGCCATGCCTTTTCACTTTTGCGCAAGCACTCTGTTCATATAGCAGTCAAATATTCAGTTCGGCGAGCATTGGCGGAGCTCGGACCTGACGGTTTTCCATTTGAGCGATTTGTGGCTCGAATATTCAATACTTGGGGATATGAGACGCTTACAGATCAACATGTTATGGGTTCATGTATTGAACACGAAGTTGATGTAATAGCTTGGAAAAGTGGGGTTTTAGCAATGGTTGAAGCAAAATTTCACAATGAATTTGGATTGAAATCTGATGTCAAAGTGGCTCTCTATGTCAAAGCACGCTTTGATGATATCAGTGGTAATGCTTTTGATTTTGGTGGTATGAAGCAAAAACTATCGGAACGTTGGTTATTTACTAATACAAAATTTACTGATCAAGCGATCAAATACAGTACTTGCAATAATCTCAAACTGATTGGCTGGAATTATCCTGCTGATAATAATTTACACACAATCATTGAGAAGTATAGACTTCATCCGATTACTTGTGCGACTAGTCTCAACCACCAACAGAAAAAGGATTTGGTCGGTAGAAATATTTTGACTTGTTCTGATCTTGTCAGACAGCCGGAAATCCTAAAGTTGATTGGGATTCGTCAAGATTCCGATATCCAGAGAATTTTGGCTGAAGTGAGTTTGCTTACAGAAAAATAGGGTGATAAGCAAGAAAGCGTATGTAATTTTTATGAATAAGATTGAAGAGATGAAAAAAATTCGGGATGAGATTCTTGTCTTAAAGGGATCTCCTCTTTACGAGTATAGAGTTATGAATAATTTTTTGCCAGTAATAGGCGAGGGAAGTCATGACGCCAAAATGATGTTTGTCGGCGAAGCTCCAGGTAGGAATGAGGCAAAGACAGGTAGACCTTTTTGTGGAGCCGCCGGTAAAGTCCTTGATCAACTTCTTGAACACATTAATGTTGATCGCAAGTCAGTCTATGTTACAAACATTGTCAAAGATCGTCCACCCGAAAATAGAGATCCGACGGTCATGGAAATTGAGGTTTATGGTCCGTTTTTGAATAGGCAGATAGAAATTATCAAGCCACGCGTTATTGTGGCACTTGGACGCTACGCAATGGGATACATTATGAAAAAGTTTGAATTAGACCTGGCACTTGAGCCAATAAGTAAAGCTCATGGAAAATCATATTCAACCCAGATAGTCTGGAAAGATTCAAGTAGGAAGCCGATTGATTTGGATATAGTAGTTCAGTATCATCCGTGCGTGGCAGTTTATAATCCAAATAATTTACCTAATTTAAAGAAAGATTTTGAGATACTGAAGACATATTAAAAAACCGGTCCAAACAAGACCGGCTGGTTTCTACGCATTTTTCAATTGAGATTTCTTTTCGTTTTTTCCTTCTGAAGTCTCTTGAGCTCTTTTGAAATAATACTTCTTAACTCCAAAGCCAAAAGTCGTTCGTTCATCTCTTCGTCCATTACGACGATGTGAATTCCCTCCGCTTTTTCTCCGTATTTGTCCTGAAATTTATGTCTACCAAACCACGAACTTTTAATCTGAAGAGGAATAGAATGTTGCGCGGTGTCGTCAATCACGATATCTATCCAAAAATCAATTCCATGCCGTTCATCCTGATTTCGACTTGCTTTTCTGATTTTGAGAATCTCAGGGAATAGACCATTTTTAATGACTTCTTTAGCCATACCCAAAAAAAGCTTCTCATTGACGAACCCTTTCTTGTCTTCTTCCCGCTGCCTTTGAAGAAACCTATTGATTGGTTTACCTTTTCCATGTATCTTCTTGATAGTAGAGATTAAAGTGACTAGTTGCCCAGTTCCTGAATGCTGAATTGTCAAATCATCAGAATCGTCTGCGATCGGTGAAAGTTTACTTAGATTCATATGAACCTTTCGTGTTTAGTTTTTTACTCTAAAGCTAGATTACCATAAATGGTTAATATTGACAAGGTGTGGAGGTCAGACCTTCACTTTTAAGAAATCCGTATTTCTGCTACAATTTTCAATATGAACTCCTCCAAAATTCGCCGACGATTTCTGAACTTTTTTGAGAAAAGAGGGCATGCCATTATTGACTCGGCTTCTTTGGTTACAACTGACGAAAAAAATGTGACTGATTCCACGCTTTTTAACACTGCTGGAATGCAGCCACTTGCGCCGTATTTACTCGGTAAAATTCATCCAAAGGGTAATCGTCTCGCAGATGTCCAAAAATGTCTTCGTACAATTGATTTGGATGATGTCGGAGATAAAACTCACGCCACCTTTTTTGAGATGCTAGGCAACTGGTCACTTGGTGATTATTTCAAAAAAGATGCTATCAATTGGAGTTATGAATTTTTGACTGACAAGAATGAAGGGCTTGGTCTTGATCCGAGTAGGCTTTATGTAACTGTTTTTGAAGGTAACTCCAACAGTCCAAAAGATGATGAAGCGGTTGAAATTTGGCAAGAGGTGTTTGCGAAAAATAGTGTTGATATTGGTAACGATACCTCTAATATTAGAAATTCAGGACGTATTTTCTATATGCCAGCGAATGCGAATTGGTGGGAGGCAGGTGAAAATGGACCATGTGGTCCAGATACGGAGATGTATTATGATATCACCGGTAAATTTGGGGGTAAGTGTTTGACCAAAGAGCAATTCATTGAAGCTGAAAGTCAAAAAGAAATTGTTGAGGTCTGGAATGATGTCTTTATGCAATATGAAAAGAAAAATGGCAAAATTGTCGGTAAATTGGCAAAGCCGTCAGTTGATACTGGCGCCGGATTGGAAAGATTGGCAATGATTATGCAGGGCGTGGATAATATTTATGAGACGGATTTGTTGAAGCCGGTTATGGATAATATTGAACAGAAAAAAAACAAAAAACATTTACAAGATTGGGATATTAAATCAGTTAGAATCATAGCGGATCATGTGAGGGCCGCAATATTTCTAATTGCTGATGGTGTAATCCCGTCTAATATAGGTAGAGGATATGTTCTACGTAAGTTGATCCGTAGAGCGATTCGCCAACAGAAACTTATTAAGTTAGAAATCAGCAATTTATCAGAATTTGTTCCTATTGTTATTGAAATCTATAGGAAAACTTATCCTACTCTTGTTAGAAAGGAAAGACAAATCAAGGAAATTTTTAGTCAAGAAGGTGGCAAATTTATACAGGTTCTTCATAGTGGTGATCTTGAAATTGATGATTTAATCAAGAAAGCGATACATGAGAAGAGATCAATTTCTGGAAAGGAATCTTTTATTTTATACTCATCGTATGGATTTCCGATCGAAGAAACAGTTAAAATAGCAAAGACTAAAGGGATTGATGTTGACATTGTGGGATTTGAAGATGAATTCAAAAAACACCAAGAACTTTCTCGCTCTGGCGCTGAACAAAAATTCAAGGGCGGTCTGGCTAACTCGCAAGATGAGATGGTTGTCAGATATCACACCGCTACTCATTTACTACATCAAGCTCTGCATGATGTTTTAGGTGAAGGCGCTAATCAAAAAGGCTCTAATATCACTAAAGAACGCCTGCGTTTTGATTTTTCCCATTCTGTTAGAATGGCAGATGAACAAAAAAAACGCGTTGAGGATATTGTCAATCAGAAAATCAATGAAGCATTACCCGTGAATAATGTTATTTTATCTCGCGAAGATGCCGAAAAGACTGGCGCGCGACACTTTTTTGGAGAAAAATACGGAGATCAGATTTCAATCTTTTTTGTCGGTCACGCTTCTAGACCACCAACTATTGCTGAATTGAAAAATGCCTATTCAAAAGAATTTTGTGGTGGACCTCATGTCAAAAATACTAAGGAACTTACCGGACCAGAAGGGAAGTGGATGTTCAAAATACAAAAAGAAGAAGCAGTCGCGCAAGGGATAAGAAGGATTAAGGCGGTATTGAATTGATCATTTATGTTATAATATTCTCAATGTTTTTCTCGCATAAATATGGCACGCTAAATTTAGTACTTGATCTCCAAAGTTCAGTCGTTCGTGGTGCTTTAGTTGAGATGAGAGAGGGTAAGTCTCCTTTAGTGTTATTTACTTACGATGTGGCAATTCCTTATAGATCAAATTCTGGAAGCGAATATTTAATTAAAGCGACACTCAACGCAGTCAATGAAGTAATCAATGAAACATTAAAACACCTCCATATTCGGTCATCTGTTGAAAAAATTCCAAAAAAGATTTCAGAGATAAATTATGTTTTGTCTTCCCCTTGGATTATTTCTCAAGCTAGGACACTCTCACTTGTTTTCAAAAAGAATACTTCAGTTGACAAGTCGTTCATTTTGGATTTGATTGTCAAAGAACGATCAAAGATTTTACCAAAAGGAAATGAGAGTGTTGTCATTATTGAGGAGAAAGTCTTTGACGTTAGATTGAATGGATATTCAGTCACTTCTTGGAGTGAACAAGAAGCTCGTAACCTAGAAGTGTCCTTTGTATTTAGCGCCGCCGGCAAGAAAATTATTGAAAAACTCGTAAAAGCGTGCGGTCACGCTGTTCATCATAATCAAGTAAAATTTCATTCCTCGCTTTTTCTCCAGCACATTTCAATCCAAAAGCTCTTTCCCGATAGATCAAGTTACGCGCTAGTTCATATTCACGGGGAACTTACCGATGTCATAGTCATTGATTCGCAAGCATGCATATTTTTAGGATCTTATCCTTTTGGAATAAGAACAATTATCAGAAATCTGTCCGACGAATTGAAAATTGACGAAAATACCGCAGAATCAATGTTAACAATAGCAGTTAGCGATCACTTTGACCCCAACCACGCAAAAAAAGAATCGGAGGGTATAACAAAGGTAAAAAGACTCTGGATTGATAAGTTTCAAAAACTACTTGACGCCAACCCCGAAAAGATTGTTATTCCTCGTTATACTATTATTTCCGCCCATTCACATGAGGATTTCTTCAAAACAATTTTTTTGGAAACATACCCGCTATCGTTACAATTGTTAAGTCTAGATGATGTCTTCCCACACATTGAATACGATATTCACGCGGAGAGAAAGATGATGGTTGGACTTTATATTATAGCCATTCGCAGTTTAGATAATGATTAATTATATGGTATAGTACTTCTATATTATGCCTCGTCGAGTTCAAGATATAGTACCAAATAGCCATCGCTCAATACGGGATGTACCTGTAGAGCGAAATCGCGCAGACGCTTCTATTCAGCAATCAAAAGAAAAGACTAGCTCAAAGCCAAAGATACATACGACAGAGGTTCGTCTTTCGGACAAAGAAAAAATAACTGGTGATTTGGTGCTTGTTAACAAAGATTCCAAAATAAATCAAAAAGATCTAAATATCCCGGTAAAACGCATATCTGTCACTCCACCGCATCATTCAAAAAAGAAAGGGTCCAATAAAGGGCTGTTGATTTTAGTGGGTATCGTCGTTATCGTCGCGGGAACAGGTTATGTCGCGTCGGTGTATTTTTCCAAAGCGACATTCACTTTACAATCGAGAGTTGTTCCAATAACGGTAAACAGCACTTACATAGCGCAGAATGCCGGAATCAAAAGTCCGTTGTCTTATGAGTTGTCCGTCGTGAAAAATAGTTCTTCAATTACGGTATCAGCGGTAGATGGCGCTCAAATATCCACAACCGCAAAGGGTAAAGTCACTGTGTACAACTCATACAGTTCAGGATCTCAAAGACTGGTCGCCGGAACAAGACTTTCTGATGACACTGGTCGAATATATCGTCTAACTAGTTCAATAACTATCCCGGGATATACTAATGCTAAGGGTACAATAACGCCTGGAAGCATTGTAACGACGGTTTCCGCTGACAAACCTGGAGAATCATATAATATTTCTCGAAGCGATTCCATCAGTGATTTTAAGATTGTCGCTTATAAAGGAACCGCTAGATACGATAGCATGTATGCCAGACTTGCTAGTGATATTAGTGGCGGATTTATTGGTAAAAAGAAAACTATTAGCTCGGACATTCTCGCTTCTAGCACGGCAATGTTGCAAGCCAAAATTACCGCGACACTTTTGAGTCAGGTTAAAGAAAATATACCTGAAGGATACATTATGTATGCTAACAGTTATGTCACATCATTTGGAACTCCGACAATTGGCGGAACCGATTCAAAAACCGCGGTTATAACATTACAGGGAACACTTTATGGAATACTTTTTAAAAAGACCGAATTGGTAAATCGTATAGCTGGTCAAACTGCTGTTGACCAGTTTGAAAATTATGCGTATGACACTCCTGGTCTTGATAATTTGGAATTCAGCATCTCAAACAAAAAAGATTTCTCTCCAGAAAAGAAAAACACTCTAATTATTAACCTTAAAGGTGATGCCTTGCTTGTCGGCTCAATACCGGTTGAGACTTTAAAGGCAGAATTGGCTGGATTATCTTTGTCAGAGACTCGAGCTATTCTGATAAAATACAAACCCGTGATAGATGTTGAGAATAGTTCAGGTGAAGTTACACCCCCATGGTCGAGGGTACCGAGTGTTTCTGATAGAATAGCAATCAAGATCTTGACGAAATAGCCTCTTGTCTGCTAGTATTGTCAGACGCGCTAAATACGAAATGGACACTGCGCCAAAATCCAAAAATACCGCAAGCGGCATTGTCGTTGAGGCGTTGCCGAATACGCTATTTAGAGTTGAACTCCAAGATTCCAAGGAAATTATTTTGGCATATCTTGCTGGTAAAATGCGAATGAATCGCATTAGAGTACTCATTGGAGATAAAGTCGAACTGGAACTGGATCCATACGGAGGTAGAGCTAGGATCACAAGACGTCTATAAAATGAAAGTTAAAGCATCAGTAAAACGAATTTGTCCAAAGTGTACCGTCGTTCGGCGAGGGGGATATGTTTATGTGGTCTGCAAATCAAATCCAAGACATAAACAACGCCAAGGGTAAGAAACAGGAGATGAAAAACCAAAATATCAAGTCATGTCTTATACCTCTTAGCTCACTATTTTAAAATAAATCATTATATAACACCATGCGTATCTTAGGCATAACAGTTCCGGAAAATAAGCGACTAGAGTTCGCTCTTACTGCTATATATGGCGTCGGTCGTTCACGAGCCAAACTCATCTTAAATAAGACAAGGGTTGACGGAGGATTAAAATCCAAAGATTTGACTGTTGAACAAGAAAATGAGATTCGGAAATTGGTTGAAAGTTTTAAGATTGAAGGTGATCTAAAGCGTGAAGTTGCGGGTAATGTTAAACGTTTGAAAGACATCAAAGCATATCGCGGACTACGACACGCTCGCCACTTACCGACTAGAGGTCAAAGAACAAAGACCAATTCTAGGACAGTCAGGGGAAATGTTCGCAAAACGATGGGATCGGGTAAGCGTAAGGAAGAGAAGAAATAAAAAATAACATGGGTAAAAAAAGAATTGTCACAACTGGCGGAAATGAAATAACTGATGCAAAAAAGGCACCAGTTGTCTCAGCCAAGAAGCGCTTGGACTCGGGAATTTTGCATGTCCAATCAACATACAACAATACCAAAGTCATGCTAACAGATACTAAAGGCAACGCTATAATGTGGGGTTCAAGTGGTGGGGCTGGTTTTCGCGGCGCAAAGAAAGGGACGCCATTTGCGGCCGCAAAAGTAGGAGAAACTTTAGCGCTTAAGGCGCAAAATATTGGCCTGAAAGAGGTCGCAGTTGTAGTAAAAGGTGTTGGTTCTGGTCGTGAATCAGCAATCCGTGGATTCATAAGCAAAGGGATTATCATCACATCTATCAAGGATATGACCCCGATACCATTCAATGGCCCACAACCAAAAAAGCCAAGACGCGTATAATATCCATACTTTTTATTTAATATTTATATAATTTATTTACCATCATGTTGATCGGTCCACGATACAAAAAAGCTCGATACCTAGGTGCCGCAGTCTTCAGAAAGACTCAAACTCCGAAGTATGCGATGCGTTCACAACGCAAAACAAAGACTACCAAGCGTCGTGGTCAGAAAAGTGAGTATGGACGACAGTTATTGGAAAAACAGAAAGCTCGATATAGCTATGGTGTTTCTGGGGGTCAATTTACTAACTATGTAAAGTCAGCTTTACAGACCAAGGGTGATAATGCCAAGAACCTTCTTCGAATATTGGAGGGTCGTCTAGACAATATAGTTTTGCGCGCTGGTTTCGCATTGAGTCGTTCGGCGGCTCGTCAAATGGTGTCTCATGGACATATTTGCGTAAATGGAAAAATTACTAACATCCCTTCATATCAAGTAAAAATTGGCGAAATTATTACTATCCGCGAAGGTAGTAAGAATAAAGTTATTTTTAGTAGATTGGATGAAGAGTTCAAAAATATGAAGTGGCCATTATGGTTGAAAGTGGATGCTGACAAAAGGGAAATCAAGGTTGAAGGTGATCCTAGTACCGATTTGAGTGAACTGCTTTTTGATGTTCGTTCAGTGCTTGAGTTCTATACTCGCTAGACAAGAACTGTTTTTAATGTATAATTAATCTTCTATTATTTTATAAATACTATGACACACGACCTCATCTTACCTTCAAAGCCAAGAATTATTAGTGAACAAGGCGCCAACGGAGTTTATGAAATTGATGGTCTTTATCCAGGTTATGGACACACCCTCGGCAATTCTCTTCGTCGAATCATCCTTTCATCTTTACCGGGAGCAGCCGTTACCAAAGTCAAAATCAGTGGCGTGGAGCATGAATTTTCCACTATTGATGGAGTTAAGGAAGATGTCATAAACATTCTACTTGCTTTGAAGAAATTACGTGTTCATCTGACTACAGATGAACCAGTGTTATTAAACCTTAAGGTCAAGGGAATCAAACAGGTTACAGCCAAAGACATTGACGCTCCAGGTCAAGTTGAAATTCTCAATAAAGATCTGCATATTGCATCATTGACTGAAAAATCTTCAGAACTTGATATAGAAATTACAGTTGAAAAAGGTCTTGGATATGTTTCAAAAGAAGTTATCCAAAAAGAGCGAGTTGACATTGGTTCAATAACTTTAGACGCAGCATTCACGCCGATTCGCAAAGCAAACTATGAAGTTGAAAATATGCGTGTTGGCGACCGAACAGATTTCAATCGTCTTCGTCTAATGATAGAAACTGATGGCACTATCACTCCTCGTGAAGCACTTGAGCAATCAATAACTATTATGATTCATCAGCTCAAAGCTGTTATCGGCTTTGTTGAAAAAGAGGAGAAGTCAAAAGATGCCGAAGAAGTTTCCAATGAAAAATCAGCCGGAGCAGAAGGATCACTCAAGGATGTTGATGCCGATCTTTTGAAAACTCGGGTTGATTCGCTTGGTTTTTCATCACGAACCGCCAAAGCTTTAATGAACGGAAATGTCCGTACTCTTGGTGGACTGGCTCGTAAGAAGGAAAGCGATATTATGGACATAGATGGATTAGGCGCAAAGGGGATACAGGAGATTAAGAAATTATTGGCTCAGTATGGTATTACCCTTAAACAATAATTTTCCACGATTTCTGACTTTCAGTTTTTAATAATTTTTATGCGACATCATTCAGATAAAAGAAAATTCGGACGAGAAAAGAATCAGAGAAACGCTCTGATGTCTTCTTTGGCGCGTAACTTGATTCGTGACAATCGCATTCAAACTACCACCGCTAAAGCTAAAGAACTTCGTCCGATGATTGAGAAATTGGTGACTAAAGCCAAAAAAGCCACAGTTGCTTCACGTCGTCTAATTGTTTCAAGTATTCACAGTCAAGTTGAGACCAAAAAGCTTTTTGATACTATTGCTCCAAAATACAAGAGTCGCGATGGCGGTTACACTCGAATTATTCGTATGCCAAACCGAGATCTTGATGGAAGTCCGATGTCATTAATTGAATTTGTATAAAAATGAAACACACTATTGACGCACAAGGTAAAAAGATAGGACGAATCGCCAGTCAAGCGGCGATAATTCTTCTTGGCAAGCATTCCCCTTCATTTGCGAAGAATAAAGTCTCCGCTGATAAAGTTGAGATTATCAACGCCTCCAAAGCTGATGTCACCGCAAAAAAGAAAATCAAGGATATTTATGTCACTTACACTGGCTATCGTGGCGGTTTGAAGAGTCAATCTCTTGGTGAATTGATTACGCGACGCGGCGCTTCGGAAGTTTTTAGGAGAGCAGTTATGCGAATGTTACCAAATAATAGACTTCGAACTGAAAGAATTAAGAATCTAATTATCAAAGAATAATTACTTGCTATCTTCGTTAAAATAGGAATCCATAAATCCAAATTTATATGACACCAGTCAAATCAACGACAAAATACTTTGAAGCTGTCGGTCGACGCAAGACCGCCATTGCTCGTGTCAGACTTTTTCCTGGAACAAAAAGTAGCTATGATATCAACGGCAAGTCGCTTGAACAATATTTTCCAGTTAAAGAAATGCAGCTTACCGCAACCGAAGCTATTACAAATGGCAAAGCGGCGGAAAAATTTGTGATTATAGTCAAACTGACTGGCGGAGGCATTTCCGCTCAAGCTGACGCGCTTCGTCACGGGATCGCTCGAGCGCTTCTTGTTTATGATATTGAACTTCGCGGAAAACTAAAGAAACTCGGCTATTTGAAACGAGATCCTCGCGCCAAAGAACGCCGTAAGTTCGGTCTCAAGAAAGCCCGCAAGAGTCCACAGTGGAGTAAGCGTTGATTTTAAAGTGAGAATCTACACATTAGAATTTGTAATTACGAAAAAAGAGGGTAGCGGCACTCTCTTTTTTATGTTATAAATCTTGGCAGACAAACAATCAATCAAAACCTCCTTGATTTATGAACTATGAAATCTCCTTGTGGATCGCGGTGATTACTGTAGTTTTGGTATTGGTATTGGTCATTCAAATAGTCTATCAATTTCTTGTGCAATCAAAACATCAGATGAGAACAGCAGAATTGATACGTCGAATTGATACCATTTTGGAAGAAAGTGGGTGCGATCATGCAGATAATTTACTCACTGAATGTATCCATATCATTGATCATTACAAGATCAATCTAGTGGAGCTTGATTTCAGGAGAATGATTACCATTGGAGAATTGAGACACGCAACTCTTGCTTCAATGGAAAGATATTACAAGCGCATGTCATCTCTCCACGAGAAAACCTGCGCAGAATATAAAGAGCTGATGGATATTACGCCAGAAAAGAGAAGCCTTGACCAAAGATCTCGTTACGCTCAACTTCGAGAAATAGTAACCAACTTCGGCGGAGAATTAAATAATTTGCACGCCAAGATAAACGCTTCAAGAGTCCAGCTTGGTTGATAGTTCTCCGTAAGTTTTCAAAGCCCGAATCGATTTTCGGGCCTTTTTTATTGTGAAAAACGAGTAACGCGTACAAATAGATTGTCAATTTTATATACATTAGCTTGCAGGAATGAACTTTATTCGTTGATTATTTTTTGTTGCAAAATACATTTTTTTTATATAGAATGGCAGAATTATGAAGAAAAAAATTGACGACGACATTATCCCTGAAACTAATGCTACAAATACTCAAAGTTTGAGTGGTTTAGGCGATTCTGACACTCTCGATGATTCTGTTGTTGCTGAAGAAAACGCAAAAGAAGCCATCAAGAAACTTCGTGAAAAGCTTAAAAATATAGAATCAGAAAGACAAGAATATCTGGTTGGCTGGCAACGCGCTAAAGCTGATCTTATTAATGCTCGAAAGCGCGATGACACAGAACGAGTTGAATTCATCAAATTTTCCAATGAGCGCTTAATTGACGGACTAGTTCCGGTTTTGGAAAGTTTTGATATGGCAATAGGGAATAAGGAGACATGGGAAAAGGTTGATAAAAATTGGCGTATAGGAGTTGAATACATTTATTCTCAATTAAAAAAGACTTTGAATGATGCTGGTCTAGAAGAAATTGATCCTATAAATAAGAAGTTTGATCACTCTTTACATGAAGCTGTCTCATATGAATCTGTTACTGACGAAAAATTGAATCATATTGTTACGGCCGTGATTCAAAAAGGGTATTCTCTGAATGGAAAGATTTTGAAACCTGCCAGAGTGAAGGTGGGGGAGTGGAAGAAATAGTTCAAACACTTTTTCATTATCCGTGAACCTTGCGCAAAGTTTTTTGAGGTGTATAATTTTGGCACACCTGCGGACTATTAGTCTCCTAATTTTGAAATATATGATACATAAACACAATATACAAAATCAACCAGATATCACAATCAATGAGTTAGCTGTAGAAATGAGAGGGGGGTTCAAGAAAGTTAATGAATCCGTTGAGGATTTGGCGAAAATGACTGCGCGTGAATTTAGAATAGTCCATGATGAAATAGGTGAAGTCAAAACTGTAATTCGTGAGCACGGATCTCGTATTCGTCGAACAGAACACAAACTTCAGCTTGCATAATTTTGAGAAAATATCGCTTGCCCAGCGATATTTTTCTGCTATAATAGTATTGTAATGATTAACCCATCTAAGAAACAACCCCTAGGCACTCAGAATTCGGTCTCAAATCAGACAGCCCTTCAACATGGCCAATTTCTTTCTCGTATCTTCACTGACCAATCAGGACAACAATTCTGTCTGATCTTCTTCGTGACTATTGTTGTCGGAGAAGCGCACGGCCATCTCGTCTCCGCACAACCAATGAAGCGTGAAGGTCAAACCTTCACATCACTCCGCCTTTCCGGAAGTTGTGCATCTTCAAATAGTTCAAGTGGTCAAATTTTCTGTCTTCCAATTGCATGTCCAAAGAGAGAGGTTGAAACTATATACATTCCTGCATACACACCAATTATTTCTCCTTTTACTGAACTTTACTTTTTTATGAGCCAACCTACGAGGGCGCCTTCTGGCATTTAATTTCCGCGCATGCTCATTAAAGTCAGAGTAACTGTCGGTGCGCGCGGAAAAGGTCGTCAAGAAAACTGACGATTTTTATGTTGTGTCTGTCAGAGAAAAAGCGGAAAGGAATGAAGCAAATAGGAGAGTATTGGAAATCTTGAAAAAAGAATATCCTGGAAATGCAGTGAGACTCATAAAAGGGCATCAACCGTCACTGCTATTTGTCAACTATCCTAAAACACCCTATTTACTCATTTTAATTACCAATTACTAGTTACTAACTACTTAAACTATGTCTAAAATCATCGGAATCGACCTCGGAACGACTTTTTCGGCTGTTGCCGTTATGGAAGCAGGAGTTCCGAGAGTCCTAGAAAACGCGGAAGGTCAGCGTACAACACCTTCGATTGTCGCTCAATCTAAAACAGGCGAAAGACTTGTTGGACTTTTGGCAAAGCGACAAGCGGTAACGAATCCAAAAAACACCATCTTCCAGATCAAACGATTCATGGGTCACACTTTTGACGAACCGAGTGTGCAGAAAGATATCAAGAACGTCTCATTTGAAGTGCGTAAGTCATCAAATGGAGGCATTGAAGTGAACATGGCGGGGAACTGGCTAAGACCAGAAGAAGTGTCAGCTATGATCCTCCAGAAACTCAAGACTGACGCAGAAGCACGTCTTGGTGAAAAGATTACTGAAGCAGTTATTACGGTTCCAGCTTACTTCAACGATTCACAACGTCAAGCAACCAAAGATGCTGGTAAAATTGCCGGACTTGATGTGAAGCGTATCATCAACGAGCCGACAGCGGCTGCGCTTGCATACGGATTTAGCAAGAAGAAAAATGAAAAAATAGCCGTCTTTGATTTCGGCGGCGGCACTTTTGACATATCTGTGCTTGAAGTCGGCGATGATGTTATTGAGGTCAAATCTACTGACGGTGACTCGCATCTCGGTGGACGCGATATTGATGCCAAGATTGTGAATTGGCTCGCCGACACATTCAACAAAGAAAACGGCATTGATCTCAAGAAGGATCCATTGGCACTACAACGTCTAGATGAAGCTGCGGAAAAAGCCAAGATTGAGCTTTCAACTGCGATGCAGACTGAAATAAATATCCCATTCGTTACTTCTGGCGCAGATGGACCAAAACATCTGCTTGTCGTTATGACACGCGCAAAGTTGGAAGAGATGACAAAGGAATTCATTGACCGTGCTATGGAAATAACTAAACGTGCCGTTTCAGCATCACCATTCAAAGTAGGTGAAATCAATGAGATTGTCCTAGTTGGTGGACAAACTCGCATGCCAGCTATGCAAGATGCAGTTAAGAAATTCTTCGGAAAAGATCCTCACATGGGTGTGAATCCCGACGAAGTGGTTGCGGTTGGCGCGGCGATCCAAGGTGGAATTTTAGGTGGTGATGTAAAGGATGTGCTTCTGCTTGATGTTATTCCACTTTCTCTTGGCATTGAAACTATGGGTGGTATTGCCACAAAACTTATTGAAAAGAATACAACTGTTCCTACCCAGCGTTCGCAAATATTCTCAACTGCCGCTGATAATCAAACATCTGTTGAAATTCACATTACTCAAGGCGAGCGCGCAATGTCTACAGATAATAAATCGTTGGGTAGATTCATTCTTGATGGTATTCCACCAGCACATCGCGGTGCGCCACAGATTGAAGTAAGTTTTGACATTGATGCAAATGGTATATTGAATGTGACTGCAAAAGATAAAACGACGGGTAAGGCCAACTCAATCAAAATCACAGCTTCTTCTGGTCTATCCAAAGAAGAGGTTGAAAAAATGAAACAAGATGCGGCCAAGCATGAGGCAGAAGACAAGACAAAACACGAAGCTGTTGAAGCCAAGAATATCGCAGAGCAGTTAGTCTACACCGCAGAGAAGGCCCTGAAAGACGCTGGCGAGAAAGTTCCTGCAGAGTTGCGAAAGTTTATTGAAGATAAGATTGCTGATCTGAAAACTGCCAAGGATAATGTGAATCATGATAAAGAAGCTATTAAAAAGGCAACTAGTGCGCTGTCGGATGAGATACAGAAGATAGGGCAGTATATGTCTCAAACCCCTCCAGGTGGTGCGACTGGTACTGATTCTGCTAGTAATTCAACCAGTGGCGCTTCGGAAGGAAAAGGATCAGAAGGAGATGAAGGAAATGTGAAAGACGCGGAATTCAAGGAGAAGAAATAGGTCAATAAAAAAGAATCCCACCAGCACCTTGCTGGTGGGACTGGAAAAATGGGGAAATTTTATGTGTGCGATATTAATTATCAGTGCAGAATAGTATTTTCGTCTTATAGCAAGAATATCTATCTTGAATCAACTGGATCTCACGATGATATTCACTAAAAATAATCGGAATTCAACTGTTTCCAAAACAGAAACAATCCATGTAATATCAAATAAATGAAAGACTACTACAAAATCCTTGGCCTTGATAAAAACGCCTCAAAAGACGACATAAAAAAGGCGTTTCGTAAAATGGCACACGAGCATCATCCAGACAAAACAAAAGGCCATGCTGGATCAGAACAGAAATTCAAAGAAGCTAGCGAGGCATATTCAGTATTGTCGGATGATAACAAGCGCGCGCAATACGACCGATTCGGTTCGGCTGGACCTAGCGGAGGAGCGGGTTTTAATGCCGGTCAAGGTGGTTTTGGTAGCAAAGGATTCGGAGGTTTTGATTTCTCTGGTTTTCAAAATGGCGGATTTAATTTCAATCAAGGTGGCGTAGAATTTGACCTCGGAGATATTTTTGGTGAATTTTTTGGGGGTGGAAGCAGACGCGCGCATAAAGGTAGAAATATTACCATAGATGTTGAAATCTCATTCAAAGATTCTATTTTTGGCATAGAAAAAGAAATATCAGTGAATGGCTCAAAATTTTCTATAAAAATTCCCGCTGGAATAGAAAGTGGCCAAGGATTGCGCGTGGCAGGGAAGGGTGAAAATGGTCAAGGTGGCAAAGGCGATCTTATTGTGCGCATTTGGGTCAAAGAACATGGTGTATTTCGTAAAGAAGCATTTAATTTGATCATGGAATTACCAATCAAACTTACTTTGGCTTTGACTGGCGGTTCTGTAGATATTGAAACTCTAGATGGAAAATTGGAGGTTAAAATTCCTACTGGCACTTCTCATGGAGAAATTTTACGAATCAAAGGAAAAGGAGTGCCATATGAGACAACTGGTACCATATTTGGCACCGGTGGTAGACGCGGAGATCTTTTAATTGTTACACATGTTGAAATGCCAAAAAAGTTGAGTAGAAAGGCGAAGGAATTGATTGATGAGTTAAAAAGGGAAGGAATCTAGTTTCAGCGAGGTCCGACCTCGCTAGTTAGCCAAGTAATCTGCTATAATGGTCCCATGAAAAAAGTATTGCTCTCTGGAGTCAAACCAACTGGCATCGCACATATTGGCAATTATTTTGGCGCAATGAAACAGTTTGTAGGTTTGCAGAACTCTGGTAAATACCAGTGCTATTTTATGATTGCCGACTATCATGGCCTCAATCTTATTCAAGACAAAGAACAGATGAAGAAATTGACACTAGAACTTGCTATTGATTACCTCGCTATTGGGTTAGATCCAAAAGCATCTGTACTTTTTAGACAGAGCGATGTTTCAGCTCACACAGAATTAACATGGATTTTTGATAGCATAGTCCCTATTGCCTATCTTGCCCGCGCTCACGCATTTAAAGCTGCTGTAGAAAAATTCAATGACATAGCACCCGCACAAAGATCTCTCGCGTCTAAATTAGAACAATTAGCCGATGTCAGTGTCGGCACTTTCAATTATCCAGTTTTAATGGCGGCTGACATATTACTCTATGACACAGATGTCGTGCCGGTTGGTCAAGATCAAAAACAGCATGTGGAATACGCTCGAGATATTGCTTTAAAGTTTAATGATATTTTTGGTGGACCAAAAGACTCCAAGAACAATCCAAGTTCGCCAGTTTTTAAACTACCTGAACATCTAATCATAAAAGATGTTGCGGTTGTGGCTGGAATTGACGGTCGAAAGATGTCAAAGAGTTATGGCAACACTATCTCATTATTCGCCGAACGAGATGAAATAATTAAATCAGTGATGAGTATTGTCACTGACTCAAACGGACCTGAGAGCGGGGGCATTCCGACAAATGTTTACAATATTCATAAACTTTTTAGAAGTGAGGGGGACTTGAAAGAATTGTATGAAGCTAATAAAGGAAAATACAAGATACTCAAGGAGGCGCTGATTGAAGATGTTGATACTTTTCTGAAACCACTTCGTGAAAGACGCGCGAGATTGGCGCGGAACGAAAAAGCCGTTGTTGAAATTTTAAAAGATGGCGGTCTGCGTGCCAAAGAAATAGCTGATAGAAAATTAATTGAAATCAAGAAAAGCATTGGAGTATTATAGAAAATGTCATTCACAATTAAAACCCAATCTTTTGAAGGTCCACTGGACTTGCTCCTTGACTTGATTGAACAACGCAAACTTTTTATTAATGATATTTCACTGGCAAAAGTAACTGACGATTTCATAGAACATATCAGACAATTTGAAAACGTACCAATAGGTGAATCGGCACATTTTATTTTAGTCGCGTCAACTCTTTTACTTATAAAATCTAAATCATTATTACCCGAACTTTCCTTGACCAATGAAGAAGCTGGGGATATCCGTGACTTGGAAACGCGTTTGAAAATATATAGACGAATTAAAGACGCCAGCAAACATGTGCAAAAATTGTTTGGCGTTGAAATAATATTCACTCAATCACAGTCAAGACCGATTCATGCGGTTTTTGCCCCTGATTCAGAATGTACGCTTGAAAAAGCCCTTTTTTCATTAAAGGATTTAATCAATCGTCTACCAAAGAAAGAAAATTTACCACAGACGCTCGTCAGAAAAGTCATGAGTTTGGAAAATATGATTGACACACTGACCACTAGGATTACTGGGGCTTTGCGCATGAGTTTTAAAGAATTTACGAAAGAACATAAGGAAAATCGAGTAAACGTAATTGTTGGTTTTCTGGCCATGCTTGAGTTGGTCAAGCAGGGAGTTTTGCATGTTTCGCAAGAAAAAATGTTTGATGATATTCACATGGAAACTACAAATGTGGGCGTGCCACGATATTAATCAATAATCACCGAATTTGTAAAATTCGTGTAATTCGTTGATTCGTATTATACTTTTTATCATGAATTTATCCCAACAAATTGAAGCTATACTTTTTTGGAAAGCAGAACCTGTGGCTATAAAAAAATTAGCGGTATTTCTGAATGTGGATGTACCGACGATAAAGACTGGGCTAACTGAATTAGAAAATATTTTGAGTGGTAGAGGAATCACTTTGGTCCAGACAAATGATGATGTAATGCTTGGTACCGCAAAAGAACTATCACCACTAATTGAAAAATTAACGAGAGAAGAATTGACCAAGGATTTAGGAAAAGCCAGTCTGGAGACTATCTCAATAGTTCTTTATCAAGGACCAATATCGCGATCCGAAATTGATTACATCCGCGGAGTAAACTCACAATTTATTTTGCGAAATCTACTCATTCGTGGATTAGTTGAACGCATCCCCAATCCAAAAGACGCACGAAGCTATCTTTACAAACCAACTCTGGAATTACTCTCTCATCTAGGCACATCCAAAATTGAAGAGTTGCCAGAGTATCAGCAAGTTAGAGAAGAGATTGAATCTTTTAAAGTAAATGTAAATCAATCACAAAAACAAGAAGAAGTAATGGGTCAAGAACTATAATGCCATGTCCTCAAATACCAAACCAATTGACCGTTTTTTTCTTCTCTCAATAGTTGTCTTGACGATTGCCGGATTCGTAATATTCCTATCCGCTTCACTCGGTCTTTTAGCACAAACTGGGGTGAATTTTGGCACGATCGCTTTGAAACAAACGATTAGTTTGGTGATTGGTATTATTTTGTTCATTATTTTTTCTAGATTTTCATATCACAAAATTAGGAAGTTAGCTTTTTGGGGATTTATTATCGCAATCGGTGTCAATCTACTCTTATTTATTCCTAGTTTGTCACTCTACCATGGCGGGGCGACTCGCTGGATAGATATCAGCTTTATTTCATTTCAACCATCCGAATTATTAAAAATTACTTTTATTATATATTTAGCGGCTTGGATACATTTTGCTAAAGATCGAATCAAAACTTTCAAATTTGGTCTTTTACCATATATGATTATTATGGGCATATTGAGTTTGCTTCTGCTTGTTCAATCGGATACCGATACCTTATTGGTTATTGGTTTTACAGGTATCATGATGCTCTTTATCGCTGGTTTGCCACTCAAACATACAATTATTAGCGGACTTTTGATGGCTTCAGTCGTCGTTGGAGTCATTTGGTTTCGCACGGATGCTTTGGAGCGTGTAAAAGTTTTTTTAAATCATTCTACTGACCAACAAGGAGCTGGCTATCAAATCAATCAGTCACTTATTGCGATTGGTTCTGGACAGATCACTGGACGCGGAGTTGGTCAAAGTATTCAAAAATTCGGTTATCTACCTGAACCAATTGGCGACTCTATTTTTGCCGTCGCGGCTGAAGAATTCGGCTTTGTTGGTAGTTCAATCTTACTTGTATTGTATATTTTGTTGGCGATCAGTTCTTTTAGAGTCGGTACGCGAGCGCGAGATAATTTTGGTGGAATCGTGGCAATAGGCATTGCGATCTTGATAATTATCGAATCCTTCATGAACATTGGCGCAATGCTCGGCGTCATACCGCTATCAGGTATGCCTTTGTTGTTTGTCTCTCATGGTGGTACGGCCTTGGTGATTATTTTGGCGGCTACTGGAATAGTCGCGAATGTTTCGAGATATCCAAAAGAGTAGTTATCTGCAAGCAAGAAGTGGGTGCGCATTTTCATGAGGGACCGTTATAACTGCCTCGCGCTCTGTGCCAAGAGACTGCGGTCCCTCATGAAAATGCGCACCCACTTCTTGCTTACTTCCATCACTATCAAATTCTGCTATAATAGTAGCCATGAAAATCCTTTTTACTGGCGGAGGCTCGGGTGGACATTTTTACCCAATAATTGCGATCGTTGAGGCTTTACATGAGCGGGTCAAGGAGCGTAAAATTATCTCACCTCAACTTTATTACATGGCTCCAAGCCAATACAATGCTCGAGCTCTTTTTGATAATGAGATTGAGTTTGTCAGCGTGTCAGCGGGAAAGATTCGAAGGTATTTTTCATTATTGAATATTACCGATGCATTCAAGACCGCGTTTGGATGTCTCTCTGCTTTGTTAAGCTTGTTTCGAATTTACCCCGATGTTGTTTTCGGTAAAGGCGGTTATGCTAGTTTTCCAACTCTTTTTGCGGCAAAAATTTTGAGAATACCGGTAGTTATCCATGAATCAGATAGTAAACCGGGCAGAGTAAATGTTTGGGCAGCCAAGTTTGCTCGTAAAATCGCAATATCGTATCCAGATGCGGCGATATATTTTCCCAAGAAAGATGGCTTGGTAGCCATGACTGGTTGTCCGATTCGCGCGGAACTTGCGCAACCACTTTCCAATGGCGCGCATGAATTTTTGAAATTAGAAAAAAATACTCCAGTAGTTTTAATTCTCGGTGGTTCTCAAGGTTCACAAAATATTAATGATGTAATCATTGAGGGATTACCAGAATTGTTAAATAAATATCAAATTATCCACCAAACTGGTCGCGACAATCTTGAAGAGATTAAATCAACTTTAGGGGTGATATTGAAAGATCATTCTTATTCATATCGTTACCATCCTTTTGATTATTTGAACGAATTGGCTTTGCGAATGTCAGCTGGAGTCGCTGATATCATTGTCTCCCGAGCCGGTTCAACAATTTTTGAAATCGCGGCCTGGGGTGTGCCTTCTATCATAGTGCCATTACCGACTTCAGTCAGCCATGATCAAACCGAAAATGCTTTCGCTTATGCAAAAACAGGCGCGGCGTCAGTGGTTGAAGAAAACAATTTGAGCGCGCATATCATCATTGAAGAGATAAACAGAATTTATAATTCACCAGCTATCAAAGAGACCATGCAAAAACAAGCTAAGGCCTTTGCACGTCTTGATAGCGCGAGCATTATTGCTGATGCTGTCTTAGATATGGCGCTAGAACATGAAAAATAGGAAACTATATCAGATATTTGTCAAGCATGTTTAATATTGCGCAATAGTTTCAAATATGTGCTATACTGCTAATCTAAAACTGTCGAATTATTAGCTTTAATAAATAATTTATAAAGAATATGGAACCTCAAAGTGGTATCAAAACATGGCAGTGGGTAGTGACCGTCATAGTCATAATTGTCCTTATTATCATAGGTATTATGGTTTTTGGGAATAAGAGTACATCAACAATAACAGAAGAGACAGCTACACCAGCTGAAGAAACAACCTCTTCAACAGAAATCAATCGAATCGTTGTCTCAGATCAATTTCCTGGAAACGTTGTGAATATTTCATCAGTGCTTTTGGCAAACGGCGGTTGGGTTGAAATTCACGCTGACAAGAACGGTCAACCTGGCGACTATATTGGATCGGCTTATTTTACCAAGGGTATCAATACTGGCAAGATTACTTTGACTAAGTCTACTGTTGAAGGCGGTATTTACTATGCTATGCTTCACTCTGACGATGGCGACAAGAAATTTGACACGACCAAGGATCTCCCTATCAAGGATTCCAAAGGCAACATCATTATGAAGTTGTTCCGTGTTTCAGCTACTGTTGACGCTGGAATCAAGGGATAATAAAATAAAAGTCACAAATCTTAAACTAAAACAAAAGAGGGTCGTCAAGGTGGCGGCTCTTTTTGTAATATGATTTGACACAGGTCTATCACGCGTCAAAGTTTTTATGGTATAATTTATATATGTCAAAACAAATCTATATTACTCGCATTATTCCAGAAATCGCGGAGAAAATGCTCCGCGAAAAAGGTTACGAAGTAGATATATATCCAGAAGATCGCATTCCCAAAAAACAAGAAATAATTCAGGCATTAAAAAACAAACAATATGACGCGGTAATTTCATTACTCACGGATAAAATTGACTCTGAAGTATTTGATTCCGCGCCAACGGTAAAAATCTACGCCAATTATGCCGTTGGTTTTGATAATATTGACGTGGCAGAAGCCAGGAAACGCAATATCGTCGTGACAAATACCGCCGGAAATTATTCTTTTTGTATTGCTGAGCACGCTATGGCTTTAATACTTGGTTTAGCGACACGAATCGTTGAAGCTGACGATTTTGTCCGAAAAGGGAAGTACAAGGGCTGGGCGCCGATGAACTTTATTGGCCATGATATCAAGGGTATGAAGATTGGACTTATTGGGGCGGGAAAAATTGGCGCGGAAATGGCCAGAATTGCTTCGCGCGGTTTTGATATGAAAGTTATATATCATGATGTCAACCGCAATGAAAATATTGAAAGGAAATACGGCGCACAATATTTGGAGACAATTGAGGATGTTTTAAAACAAGCTGATGTCGTTACTCTTCATGTTCCTCTACTTGATTCAACCTATCACTTGATTAATGAGATTCGTCTAAAAATGATGAAACCCAGTAGTTATCTGATCAACACTTCCCGAGGACCTGTCGTGGATGAGAATGCTTTAGTCAAAGCGCTTCAAGATGGAGTAATCAAAGGTGCAGGATTGGATGTCTTTGAGTTTGAACCAAAATTAGCCAAAGGCTTAAGCGATTTACCAAATGTCATTCTCACACCACACATCGCTTCTGCCAGCGAAGAGACTCGCAATGAAATGGCTAGAATTGTCGCACAAAATGTTATTGACTTCTTAGAGACCGGTAAAGCTACGGCTACAGTTAATTAAATCGTGTGTCCTGTTATTGTATGGGACTATCTATTCATTAGGCAAATAACTTCACAAGCTCAATTATTTGCTATAATAGGGTCATGAAAGTCGTAACCCGATTCGCGCCATCGCCCACAGGCTATTTTCACGCCGGTTCATATCGCACCGCGCTTTTTTCGTGCATTTTTGCCAGACAAAATCTGGGCAAATTTATTTTACGAATAGAAGACACGGATAAAGAAAGATCAAAAAAAGAATATGAAGAAAATATTATTGAGAGCTTAAAATGGCTCGGACTTGATTATGATGAGTTTTATAGGCAATCCGACAGAATAGAAGTCTATAAAAAATACATAAAACGATTAATTGAAAGTGGTAATGCTTATGTTTCTTCCGCTGAAGATGAAGAAAAGAGATACTTGGGCAAAGAAGGAAAAGAATCACAAAGTGAAAAGTCCACGCCAAAATCAAGTGTCATTCGTTTTAAAAACCCAAACAAAAAAGTTATTTTTGAAGACATGATTCGCGGTCGGATAGAATTTGATACCACAGAACTAGGTGATTTTGTGATTGCCAAAAACGAAGATGAGCCAGTTTTTCACTTAGTGGTTGTTGTAGATGACCATGAAATGGGTATTACTCACATTATTCGTGGTGAGGATCATATTTCCAATACACCTCGCCAGATCCTCATATTTGAGGCCCTAAGCATAAAACCACCTCAGTACGCTCATATACCGCTTCTTTTGGCGCCAGATCGTTCAAAGCTCTCTAAACGCAATGGCGCTATACCTATTAGTGACTATCGCAGTAAGGGCTACTTATCACAAGCAGTGGTCAATTATCTTACTTTGCTCGGCTGGCATCCTTCTGATAATAAAGAAATCTTCGGGATGGAAGATATTTTAAAGGAGTTCTCACTTAATCGAGTTCAAAAAAGTGGGGCTATCTTTGACGAGGAAAAACTCAAATGGTTCAATCGACAATATATTGCCAAACTTTCCGACGCTGATTTCTCTGAACACACCAAGGCGTTTCTTCCAGAATGGGTAGCGCCAAAGAGCGACATAATTAAAAAACTAATCCCGATACTCAAAGATAAAATCATGACATTTGGAGAAGTTTCAGATATGCTCGCGGCAAATGGAGAGCTTGGTTTTATTCATTGTTTATCGGAATACAAGAAAGAATCGTTGCTCTGGAAAAAAAATCCTGATGTTGATTCAGCCAAAAAACATCTTACGGAAGTTTCTAGATTGTTTTCAAAAGTCGCTTCAGTCCAGTTTACGATTGTTAACATCAAATCGGAAGTTTGGTCATACGCTGAAACCAATGGTAAAGGCGATGTATTATGGCCTTTACGAATGGCTCTAACAGGGCAAGACAAATCACCTGATCCATTTGTTTCCGCGGAACTGCTTGGTAGGGAAGAGTCTTTGAAGCGCATAGAAATTGCTTTGAGTAAGTTAATAAACTAGGAAAATGAGCATGAAAAGGGCTCAAAACCCAATTACTTTAGCAATCGTTTTATTGTTTGTGCTTTTTTCTGCAAAAGCATACTCCCAAACTATAACTGAACTCCAATCTAAAATTAATTTACGCAATCAAGATATTAAGGCTTTAGAGAAAGAAATAGCCGATTATCAGAGTCAAATTGGAGATTTAAGCTTACAAGTCTCATCTTTATCAGCAACAATCAAATCATTGGAATTGACTCAAAAGAAACTTGAAGCCAACATTAAGATCACGGAAAATAAAATTGTTGAAAAAAATATTGAAATTCAACAACTTGGTTCACAAATTTCAGACAAAAAAGACACAATCGCCGAAGATAGACGGATAATTTCACAATCATTTGCCACAATGAACGAATTGGGTACAAAATCACTACCAGAATTGCTTTTATCTGAAAAATCACTCTCTAGCGCATGGAACTCAATTGACGAAATCGGAACCGTACAAAAAAGTTTAGCTGATAGAATTACCAGTCTTAGAGCAGTTAAAGCTAATCTGGAAACTAATAAAAAAGCCACTGAAAAAGCTAAAAACGACTTACTAGTACTCAACAATCAGTTAAAAGACCAGCGAAGCGTCGTCTTAAGCACGACTGCAGAAAAAAATAAATTACTGAAAGAGACGAAACAATCTGAAGCAGAGTATCAGAAAATTTTAGCCAACAAAAAGGACCTAAAGGACTCGTTTGAAAGGGAAGTGCTAGATTATGAATCGCAATTGCGCTTAGCTGTTGACCCGACAAAAATACCTCACTCTGGTTCTGGAGTCTTGGCTTGGCCTTTAGATTCAATAAAAATTACCCAATATTTTGGCAATACTGATTTTGCCACCGCTAGTCCGCAGATTTATAATGGAAAAGGGCATACCGGAATAGATTTCCGCGCTTCAATTGGAACTCCGGTCAAAGCAACACTACATGGAGTTGTTGTTGGTGTCGGTAATACAGATCTTGTCTCAGGATGCTATTCTTATGGTAAATGGGTTATGATCAAGCACCCAAACGGCCTCTCAACTCTCTACGCGCATTTTTCATTACCAACAGTTACCACTGGTCAAGAAGTTACTACTGGCCAAGTCATTGGTTATAGTGGAAACACTGGTTATACTACTGGTCCACATCTTCATTTTGGGGTTTATGCTACTCAAGGTGTTCAAATTACTAAGCTTACAAATAGTAAAAACTGCAGGAATGCCGTGATACCTCTCGCTGATTTCAGTGCATATCTTAATCCACTTTCTTATCTTTAGAAATCAAGGTCCGACCTTGATTTATCTAAATAATGCGCTAAAATTAGATCATGAATAAAATACCTCAAAATAAGGGATTGGTCAGAGCTGTTATTGTTATTGTTATTGCTTTACTCATCTTAAGCTATTTAGGTATCAATATAAGGTCAATTGTTAACTCTCCAGCTGGTCAGGAAAACTTCAATTACACCCAGGAGGTCATCCTTAATGTCTGGAATAACTATCTAAAAGGACCCGCGACTTATCTCTATAATGATATTTTCATCAAACTTATTTGGGATCCAGCTATTGAGAGTCTGACGAGAATAAAAAATGGTCAACCGACGAACATTGATCAAAGCGCACCTACGATAAAGATAGAGTGACATTCATAAAAATAGTAACAAACAGGGGACCCGTCAAGCAGATGAGTCCTTTTTACCTATCTAGATACTGAAGTTAAGATATATTGTGCGACATCGTATATCTAGAAGGAATTATGGGTCAACTACCAATAATTAACTCTCCTCCCTGTTGGTAAGTCTCTTTCAGTCAAACAAAAAGCTCCACAAATTGTGTGAAGCTTTTTGTTTTTCTTGTCTCAAAAAAATGAGATCAACTAAATTATTTTCTAGCCAAATCACCCAACTTTGATTTTGACCAACATGAAGCTGAAGCTGACCATGGACTTGAACCGTATTTACCGTAAAGGTATTTGGCAAAAGCCACATTACCCTCTACAGTATGAATGTCTAGACCCATGTTACGAGCAGTATCAGCATGATAGAACTCATTAATTTGCATCAGACCAACATCGGCAGGATTGGCAAGACCGCGAACGACCTTGCCATTCTTATCAAATTGTCGGAATTCTGATTCACAACGAGCAATTTCCACTAGAATAGGCATTTCTGCGTATTCTTGGTGAAGATATGATTTCATAGTTGAAGTTGAGTTTGTGGTTTCCAATGAGCGAATTTGAGTTGTAGTTGCCTGTTCTGATTCCTTATTAGCGTTAATCGTCTTGATGTGATTATCGCTTTGTCCAGAACCATAGAGAGACGACACAAGAAAGATCACACCAGTTGTAAGTTCAAACATAACACAATTAAAAAACGAAGGTATTAGTCATGAGACTAACGCTTTCGTTTTATGAGACAAGTGTAGCACCTCTGTCTACAAAAGTCAAGTCTTTATTAGCTAAAATATGGCTCTGTTGAGCCATATTTTACACCATAAATAGCTATATTTAGAGCCATTTTATCGGTTTTGAGATTTTTAGCGAGGTGAGACCTCGCTAAACTTGCGCTTTTGTAACCTCTATGTTAGACTTTCCGAACTAATTAAGTAATACCAATATGGCACACAAGAAAGCGGCGGGTACAACTAAAAACGGTCGTGATTCAAACCCAAAATACTTAGGTGTTAAGGTTAATCATGGTCAAAGTATTGGTATTGGTCAGATTATTCTCCGTCAGCGCGGTACTACTTGCCTACCAGGTAGGAATGTTGGTGTCGGTAAGGACTATACCCTGTTTGCTCTAAAAAAAGGCACAGTTGAATTTACCTCAAAACGAAAAACTGGATTTAACAATGACATTTTGAGAAAGAAAGTTGTGCATGTAAAATAGTCCGCAGGTTTATCCTGTGAAATTATATTTTCTCAATCACCACCTTAAACTTCACCGACTTCCCTCCCCCTTTTACTTCAATCGTATGTTCACCAACTTCTTTGAGTGGATGTTCCAACTGAATAAAGTCCGGATCAACTTGGAGTCTAGTCTGCTTTTCAATTTCTATTGCGATTGCTTCTTTATGAAGACCTGCAAAAAGATGACCCTTATCGTTGGCTTTACTGATAATCGTAAGAATAATATCTTTTAGTCCTTCAATATTTTTTACCAGAAGTTCTTGATGAATTTTTCGTTCACCTTCAAGAGCTAACTTCTGCACTTCAATACGCTTCACAGCGTCTTTAGTCGCGGCAATTGCCAGTCCTTGAGGGATGAGTAAATTGATGGCGTGACCATCACTTACTTCCTTTGTGTCAAACTTTTTTCCCAGTTTCGCAATGTCTTTAAGTAATATTATTTTCATTTTTTACTTATTTAATAACTCAATCACTTTATTCATCTGCGCATCATTCTTGGTTTGAATATCTTTGTCTGTCAGCTCAATTTTGTAATCCGGCTCAAGCCCATCATGAGACAAGTTGTGTCCATTTGGAGTCAACCAGCGAGCGATTGTGACTTTAAGTGAAGTGTCAGATGTAAGTGAGACTAATTCTTGAACTGATCCTTTACCAAAAGTTTTAGCTCCGACAAGTTTTGCAACGCCATTTTCCTGTAACGCACCCGCCAAAATCTCCGCCGCCGAAGCTGAACCGCCATCTACTAGTATCAGCATTTTTAGTTTATCCGTAAAGACATCATAGCCTTTACTGCGATATATTTTTGGATCTCCATTCTTGCCGAAATCTTCAGTGACAACGGTCTTTCCTAATGGTAAGAACCATGAAGACATGTCCCATGCGGCATCTAGATAACCACCTGGATTACCACGTAAATCAAGAACTAACTTGTGATTGCCGGAAAGAATAAACTCTCGTAAGGCGTTTCTGAACAAATTGGCTGATTGAGCAGTAAAACTATAAAGACGAATGACGCTAATACCGCCCGGTTTAGTACTTGTTTCAAGTGTTGGAATATCAATAACATCACGAATAATTGAACGCTCTATTGGCTTTGATGAGTTTTGAGGTAAGAATAATATTTTTACCATCGTTCCCTTTTTACCTCTGATCAATTTTACAGCCGCATCAACGGGCATATCACTGGTTACTTTGTCGTCTATTTTTAGAATCAAATCACCCGTCTTTACTCCAGCACGATTAGCGGGACTATTTTTTAAAGGAGAAACAACTTGAAGTTGTTTATTTTTGATTCCAATTTCCATACCGACACCTTCAAAGTTTCCAGAAATATCATCTTGAAACATCTTTGCTTCTTCAGGCGGGAAAAATACTGTATAAGGATCGCCGTAGGAAGATGCCAGGCCTTGGATAGAACCCCAGATTTTATCTTGGGGAGTGGTACTTGCCGCGGCCACGAATTTTTCATCAAGAATATGCCAAGCTTTCCAGAATGGAGCAAATTGATCTGTGGTAACGGCACTAGTATCATCCAGACTTGAATTTGGCGCATAGGACTTCCCTTCCCCAAAATACATTCCAGCTAAAAAAGCAATAATCACCGCGGGTAGTCCGATAAGAAGTATGATCAGTTTGCGATCTTTAATATTCATAAAAATAATTGTCTGGGTATTATTACATATATTGATAAAAGAACCAACTAGTGCGTCTTACAAGGGTATAATTAGGTATTTTCTTTTTCTATATTCCTCGCTATAATACTCCCATGATTACTCATCACGCTTCTCGAGGTCTAGTCTGGCTTGATATTTTGTCACCAAATGACGAAGAAATTGCTGGCCTAGTTAAACGCTATTCTCTACATCCACTGGTCGGTGAAGAGCTTAAAAGTTCTTCATCTCTGGCAAAAATTGATTTCTACAAAGATTACATCTTAGTCGTTCTAACTTTACCGGTTAGGGTGCGTAAAGATGACTCTTACGAAATCGTTGATCGCGAGGTTGATTTTGTTATTGGCAAAAATTTTTTGATTACATCCCGCTTTGACACTATTGAACAGTTGGAATATTTCGCAAAAATTTTTGAAGCAAATTCAATTCTTAATAAGGAGGAGAAAATGGAGCATGCCGGCCATCTTTTTTACTACATGGTTAAGCGCATATACGCGGGAATGTGCGAGGATTTGGAAAATATCAAAGACTCCTTGGTCACAGCTGAAACTCATATCTATAAAGGCGACGAAAGAAAAATGGTTGAGGCGCTTTCAAATTTGAGTCGTGAACTTATTGATTTCAAACAAACCGCTCGCGTTCACGAAGAAATCTGGGCCGATATGATCGGATATGATGAAACGAGTATATTTGGCAAAGATTTTACCGTATATATGCGTGATATGCGCGATGAGTTCAATCGCATCCGTGAATTGATCAGCAACGCCCGCGAGTTGTTGGCTGATTTACGCCAGACAAACGATTCATTATTAAACACAAAACAAAATGAGATCATCAAAGTCTTAGCTATAGTTTCATTTATTTTCAATCCTTTAATATTCATCACTTCCCTGTTTACTATTCCTGCCGCTTCAGTGCCTATTGTCGGACATAGTTGGGGTTGGACAGCGTTATTTATCTTTATGCTTTTGATTTCAGCTGGCATCTGGTGGTATTTCAAGAAGAAAAAGTGGGTAGAGTAAAATGAATAACAAAAAAGCAATAAAATACATGTGCGCCTTTTGTTGTTTTTTTGTCATATACTTATAATATTCTAGATATTTATGGAAATCAGACTCCACAACACCTTGTCTCAAAAATTGGAAACCTTTAAGCCCATAAAAAGGGGCTTGGTTTCAATGTACAATTGCGGGCCAACTGTTTACGATTATGCTCACATTGGGAACCTACGCACTTTTATCTTCGCGGATATTTTACGAAAAACTTTGGAGTACAACTCATACACAGTGCATCAAGTTATGAATATTACGGATGTTGGACATTTAACGACTGACGGCGATGACGGTGATGATAAAATGACAAGGGCATTAAAACGTGAAAACAAACCGTTTACTCTTGAAGCGATGAGAGAGATAGCGACATTTTATTTTGAAAAATTTGTGGATGACTTAAAATCTTTGAATATCAGTTCACCTCAAGAATTTCCTAGAGCCAGTGATAATATTCAAGAAGATATCATTTTTATACAAGAACTAGAAAAAAAGGGGTTAACTTATAAAATCAGTGGCGGTATTTATTTTGACATATCAAAATTTCCTTCTTATGGAAAATTGGGAAATATTTCTCTTGATTCGCTCAAAGATGGCGCGCGCCTGACAATCAACCCAGAAAAGAAAAATCCCGCAGACTTCGTACTTTGGAAACTTGATTCAAAAATCGGTTGGAAAAGTCCTTGGGGTGTGGGATTTCCCGGTTGGCATATTGAATGTTCAGTTATGTCTAGAAAATATCTTGGCCAACCATTTGACATACATACTGGAGGCATAGATCTTATACCTGTCCATCACAACAATGAGATTGCCCAATCTGAATCGGCATACAACGAACCACTAGCACATTATTGGATGCATGGTGCCTTTGTTACGGTCAATGACGCTAAAATGGCAAAATCTGTTGGAGGTTCTATCACTCTCAAAACACTTGAGGATGAAACTATTTCCGCCATCGCCTATCGTTATTGGCTCCTAACCGCCCATTACAGATCACCGATAAACTTCAGTTTAGAAGCTGTCCGAGGAGCTCAAAATGCCCTAATACGCCTTATGGTAACCGTAAGTAGTCTTCCTACTGATGGAAAGGTTATTTTGGCCTATAAAGACCGTTTTATGGCTTATATCAACGATGATTTGGATACTCCGAAAGCAATAGCGTTGATTTGGGATATTCTCAAGGACAATAATCAATCTGACGCTGATAGACGAGCAACTATCATTGATTTTGATAAGGTTTTTGGCTTAAAATTAGATACAATCAAGAAGTCAGAAGATGAGGAAATCCCTGATGAAATAACCGCTCTTGCTGAAGCGCGCGAAGAAGCTCGCAAAGAAAAAGATTGGGTTAAAGCAGATGCACTCCGAATAGAAATTGAAGCTCGTGGTTTTGTTGTTTCGGATACTCCGAACGGAATAAAGATAACGAATAAATGATGGAAGCCCAGCGAATGTGTGTATTTTTTTGTCAAAACAAGAGAGTCTTGTCTCGCGAGTCATATAACCGCCATCTTTGGATTTGACAAAAAAATACACACATTCGCTGGGCTTCCAATCAAGCATCATTCTTTTATTCTTACAAAATCTCTGAACTCTTCCCTCACCTCTCCTAAAGTATCATCAATATCTTGACGACTACTTTCTATTTTGTCATCTATTTCTGCTAATCGTGAATAGATGCGCGATTCAGACGCGTCTATTCTTTCTTCTAATCGCTCAAAACTTCTGGCAATTGATATCGCTATATCATCGGCGCTTTTATACATAAGACGCTCAATAAGCTCCAGATCTTTTTGATCTAATGACATGGTAATAAACTTAAAACTTTCTATATTTGACTGAATATAGATTTAGTAATAAGTTCAACCTATCAGAGTAAGATCAAGAAATGATAAAGATCTGATCAAGATTTGATCAAGATTGGAGAATGTGGTGAAATTGTGAAGGTCAGGCCTTCACTTTTTCGGCTTCATCAAAGGAAACATTTGAGTTTCGCGAAGCGGTTTGCCAATCAAGACAGTGAACAAACGATCCCCGAATCCAAAACCACAAGTTGGAGGCATTCCATGCTCTAACATCTCAACAAAATCTAGATCTGACATCATTGCCTCTTGATCGCCAGATTCAATAAGTTTTTTTTGCGCTTCAAAACGCTTACGCTGATCTATTGGATCATTGAGCTCAGAGTATCCCTTACCAATTTCACTACCGGCAATTATTGGCTGAAACATCTGAACTATTTCTTTACCTTGAATACTTTTCGCAAGTGGCGCTACAAGAATAGGGTGGTTTATCAGAAAAACCGGTCCGGAAATATTTTTACGACAATATTTCCACAAAGTATCAACTAGACGTTCTCTATTATTACCATCATATTCTATGCCGAGCTCCTTTATTTTCTTCATCAGTTGATTGTTATCTGCTTTGTTGATATCAATCTTAGTTTGTTTATTTATTTCTTCCGCATAATCAATACTTGGCCAATCACCAGATAAGTCAAAAGAGTGTCCTTTAACGGAAAACTTCATTGTCCCAAAGACTTCTTTGGCGATTATTTGATAAAGTTCTTGGACCAACTTCATTCCATCTTGATAATCAGCGTATGCCCAATAAAATTCTAAATTGGTAAATTCCTGAGCATGTTCTGGACTGGTACCTTCGTTACGATATACACGTCCAATTTCAAATGTTTTTTGAAATCCTGAAGCTATCAAATGTTTTTGCCAAAGCTCTCCCACGGAAATCCGTAAATAAACATCCATATCAAAATCATTGTGATGAGTGATAAATGGTCGAGCTTCCGCGCCTCCAGTTGTCACCTCAAGCGTTGGAGTTTCAACTTCCAAAAATCCATGCCCCTCAAAAAAATTTCGTATAACGTGCCAAAACTTCGCCTTTTTCTTGAATATCTCACGAGATTCTGGATCCATAATGAAATCTAAGTAGCGTTTACGAAACTTTTCATCCGGATCGGTCAAGCCATGCCACTTTTCTGGTAATGGCAAAAGAGATTTGGAAGCCATAGTCCAAGAAGCTACTGATATACTCTGCTCTCCTCTATTGGTGGTAAAAAAAGTTCCAGTAACGCTGATAATATCGCCAATATCAACGGCATTGGTGAATAATTCAAAAAGTTTGGAATCTAAAACGTCTTTTTTTATTACAGCTTGAAATGTTGATTTACCGTCATCAAGCACCACAAATAAAATCGCGCCTTGGCCGCGAATGGCCATGATTCTGCCAGAAATTGAGACTGGCTTTTTTGAACTTTCGTAATCTTTGAAATTACCTCGAGCGTCAGCTAGACAAAAATCACGAGGAATTTTAGCTGGATACGCTTCCATACCGGCTTTTTTGAGCAGATCCAATTTGGCAATCCTTATTGTACGAAGTTCTTCAAGTGAAGCCATGATGATTAAAAAGAATTATTTTACCGCTCCAATAATATAAGTAATCGAGCCTTTTGGAGTATTAACTTTGATCGTGTCGCCCTTTTTGTGTCCAAGTAAAGCAGATCCAAGCGGAGACATGTTGGAGACTTTTCCTTGTGACATGTCAGCTTCCTCTGATCCAACAATAGTGTAAAGAAATGATTTGTTCTCGTCATCTTTTTGTAGACGAACAGTTGAACCTACTATAATGACATCACTCCCACCACTGCTAGATATGACGGCGCTTTTTAAAAGATTTTCCAAACGGTTGATTCGATCTTCAACTTCAGCTTGATCTTCTCGGGCCTGGTGATATTCAGCATTTTCGGAAAGATCTCCTAGTCTTTTCGCGTATTCTAAATGATCAGCAATCTCTTTACGCCGATTGGTTTTCAAGTGTTCAAGTTCCTTCTTGAGTTCGCTAAACTTTTCATTAGTAAGATATTGAGATGCTGTTGACATAATAATAAAAACACTTAGATTTATAAGCTTACTTATGATTATAGCATAATAAATACTAAATAGAGGGCGCTTATTTATAACTACTTTTTAAAGTACTCGGGAGTATTAATGTTCATCCAATCCAACTGCTGCCTCATCGCCGCGGCCGCGCCAATCAAATTGTGGACAGAACCTTGTTCTAACATCACAACAAATGCGTATTTAGGATTCTCATAAGGCCAAAAACCACTTATCCAAGAATTGACCTTCTCCTTGGTAGTACCAAGTTCAGCCGTACCAGATTTGCCGGCAATATTCACATATGTGACATCTAAAGCTTTGCTGGTACCGCCGAGTACGGAAAGACGCATACCTTCATGGATGATTTTAAAATCTTTTGGAGCAATCTCACTAATTATACGATCAACTTTTGTGATCTCACCTTTTATAATCGTTGGAACTAATAAGGTTCCACTATTTGCTAGAGCCGCGATAGCACGGACCATAACAATCGGCGTAACTTGAAAACCGTATTGACCAATAGCGGTATGATAAGTATCACCGACATACCAATCTTCATTGAAAGTTTTCTTTTTCCAATCTGGGGTCGGGATTGTCCCAGCTTTACCTTGAACAAAAGATTCAGGCATCAATGAACCTATTCCAAACAGCTTTAAATATTTATCTATATTTATGATGCCTAAACCTTTCTGATCTTTATATCCGCCGCCGATTATATAAAAATAAGCATCCGAAGACATTTGGATAGCGTGGCGAAGATCCATCGGTCCATTATTTTTCCAATCTCTGAAGAGTGTGCTTTTTGTAGAATCATATGGATTTGGAAGAGATATTGATCCCATCGTGATTATTACCGTCGCGGGATCTATGATTTTTTCAGTTAGAACTCCAAGCGCGATAAACGGCTTGACGATTGAGCCCGGAGTATAAAGCCCGTCAACCGCTCTATTAAGAAATGGGAGACTCTGATCATCAAGTAAATTCTTAACTCTGGCCGTATCTAATCGATCAGACATTACCTGTGAACTATATTCTGGATAGCTGGTTAAAGTAATTATTTCCCCAGAATTGACATCCATGATAATACCGGCACCGCCGGCAAAACCAACCCGATCGGCAATATCTTTGATATTCTTATACAAAGCAGACTGGACACGACTATCTATAGACAATGTGAGATTATCCCCTTGCGCGGGCGGTTTCACGATATTTTCGGAAACGATACTTCCTCGAGCGTCCACTTCTATCAAACGAGAGCCGTTTTCACCCTGTAAATTTTGATTATAATATTTTTCTATTCCAGACACGCCCTCAAAATCCTCCTGATAGTAAAAGCCGTTTTTATCTTTTGATGGATACTGAACATAACCAAGGACATGCGCCAAGCCCGTTGAGGTGGCGTATTCACGAGTCGCGACTGTGTCTTCGTTAGCGGCACTCATGGTACTTCTTATTTCTTTGACTTGGTCATCTACTGAAACATCTGAAGTCATTCGCGTGGGCGCGTTCCAAGACAATAATTTACCGTTACGATCCATGATTATTCCGCGACCAGCAAATATGGGTATTGGTCTCAAGAGATTCTTTTCACTGCGCGTTTTATAATCATCACCATGGATGATCTGTAAATTTATGGCTTGAACAAAAAAAATAATAATTACTGACAAAAACACTACCGCGATACCATAGAGAGTCGCTTCTGATATTGGTCTCTCAAGACGACCTTCAAATTGGGTAGTGTCAAAATCCGGCAGATTACTAGAATCTAACATAATCTCATCAAGAGCTATTTCCATGACTCGTCGGCGCTTCAATCGTTTCCAGAACACAAATTTTCTCCAAGAAAAAGACATGATCTAAATGTTACCATGCTCTCTATTTTCTAACTACTCTTTTTAGTATTAGGATTCCAATATAAACAACTATTGATAAAACTGTTCCTAAAAAACTCAATGTATTTGTTTTCAAATCAAATCCGAATATTGAATCAAAAATAATCCCAGCCGCAAAAATTTCTATAAAATACGGATATCGCCATACACCAAGGATAGCAAGTGGTAAGGCGATGAACCACCAGCCGTGGAGGATAGAAATGAGTATTAAGATATCAATTAAAATTCTGTAAGTTAATTTTTTGGTCATAATATCACTTTGTGTCATTCCCGCGAAGGCGGCAATGACAAATACTATTTTTCTACTAGCACCCATCTCATTTGATAAATATTCACGGGCGGAGCAAAAAGAACTGTCTCAAAAGCTTGGGTTGGATCAGAAAGCACCATGAAAACTATGCCGAATGGCTTATCATTCAAAGCTGAATTAATGACAAAATCTCCTTCTTTTACGCTGGTATCACGAGAAATTTGAGCTTCATATTGTCCTCCACCACGACCAATAGCGGTTGCCGGAATATGTTCCGCGCCAATCAATACCTCATACTTTTCCCCAGGTGAAGAAAATAATTTTACTTTTGCTGTTGACGGCAAGATATCAACGACACGACCAATTAGAACATTACCAACCGCGTAGATTAGACTGCTAGTAGAAAGATTGTAATCTCGTCCAATATCAATAATCAATCCGTCATACGGTAAAAATGGCGGTCGTTTGAGGACGGCGGACAGAATTCGTGATTCCAATTCTTTTGAAGTCATTTTAGAAATGAAAGAATATTTTGGAACCACATAGATAGTGGATGTCCCTGTTGAACTAGGATTAATAATTGATTCTACAATGAACGATTCTCGTCCCAAGAGACTTTTTAGTTCAGTGTTTTCCAATTCAATGGCCTGAATTGCGTCCAACCTGACTTGAGCATCAGTTAGTTGACGTTTGAGTCCTTCATTTTGATTGAGTAAAGATTCTGAAGACCGCAAAGACCCACTTAAAACAGAAAACTCCGTTCGCCAAAATGGTCTAGCTAAACTTGTAAAAATAGAAGCAAAAAAATGCGGAGTGGATATTTGTAAAAGAACTATAATCACAACCAAAACCGCAATAGTGTAACCTACGACACGAGCTCGACTCCGATATGGACGATTATGAGTTTGAAGGTAAGTCATCTTCACTTGCTATGAGCACTGAACGATAACGATCAAGATCTTCCAAAATAATACCTGCTCCGCGGGCAATCGCGGTTAATGGATCTTCAGCGATAGTTACGGGAATACTTAAGGTTTCTATCAATAACAAATCTAAACCTTTAATCAAAGCACCACCACCAACCAAGTGTATTCCTCGTCTCATAATATCAGATAGGATTTCTGGCGGAGTCGTTTCTAAAACTTCCTTAGTCGCCTCAAGTAAAACACTGACTGACTGACTAATCGCTTCACGAATATCAGAATCGGTTATTATGACTTCTCTTGGGAGACCCGTAATCAGATCTCTGCCACGAATCGTAGTCTCCAATGGCTCGCCAGAGACTACTGTGCCGACCGCTAATTTCACCTGTTCAGCAGTTGTTTCACCAATTAATATTTTGAATTCGTTGCGGATATAAGAAATGATGTCAATATTGAGTTTGTCGCCGGCGATTTTTAGATTTTTTGAACGGACAATTCCACCTAAAGAGATAACGGCAATATCCGTGGTACCTCCACCAATGTCAATAATCATACTCCCAACTGGATCATGAATCGGCAAACGAATTCCGATAGCTCCTGCCATTGGTTGTTCTATTATATAAACTTCCCTGGCACCGGCATTTTTTGTGGCATCACGCACCGCGCGAACTTCCACATTTGTCACGCCAGAAGGAACGCCGACAACTACTCGCGGTCCTAAAAATTTTTTAGGCATATATTCTCCCGCGCGCTTCATGAAATACACCAGCATTTCTTCAGTCACTTCAAAATCTGAAATCACTCCACCAACAAGCGGGCGCACGGCAATAATGTGAGCAGGTGTACGACCAAGCATGTCTTTTGCGACTTGACCAACAGCTACAACCTGACCAGTCTTTTGATTGACCGCGACGACTGATGGTTCATTAACGACTATACCTTTTCCACGAACATAAACCAAAGTATTGGCTGTGCCAAGATCAATACCGATGTCATTAGAAAAACGGCTAAACAGCTTTTCTTTTTGCTCATTAAACATAATCTCAACATTAACATAAAGAGGAAATTAGAGTAATTGACAAATATATAGTAGTATGCTATCCTCTGCAAAGACCATTATAGGTCAGTTTTTAAAACGAGCAGAGGTCCAAATAGACCACTGGGTATGGGATTCAATATAACCACTTTGAGGATATAATGATTCCACCAAAAAGCCTTCCCCTCACAAACAAGGGAAGGCTTTTTTCTTTTGGTTGAATTTTAATTTACCTCCCCTCTCTCTTTTTATTAGTTATAAGAAAGATAAAGATGGCTAAAATAATGAGAACAGTGAATATAATCACCCAAGTCCATGGAATATCTGATGCTGATACGAATGGGGTGGCGGCGAGAATTCTGTTGTCTGCTGAATTGATATCTTGTTGTACGATTGGGGCAGTGTATTCGTAGGCGCCTCTTGACCATGTCGTGCGAGTGCGACCAAGCATGTCAACATTGTAAGGTGCCGGTAACAGAGTGCCAGGATTTGTGTTCGTCTTTAGAGTAAAATCGTTTCCAGTGTAATTGTTGAATATGGATGTTGGAATGTTTAGTTGCTGATTAGCTTCTCCTAAAGAAGCCGAGCCAGAAAAGCCATTGTAATCATGAGTGGCTCCGGCAATAGTCGGAGTATTGGTATTTATCCATAAGTTGTTGTAAACATAATTGTTAGAGCCACCATTCAATGGAATGCCTGAAGCACCATAAGTACTATTGGCGAATGTGTTGTTGTAAATTTTGCAGTTTGAGCAATCATTTCTACCAAAACCAATGACACCATTACCGACTTGGTAGTTATAAACAATGTTGCCATAAATTTGATGTCCATTTGTCCAAGAAATTGCCATAATAGCCGTGCCACCGCCAGCGGGGGTAGAACCCTGACCCATAAACGAGTTTCTAAATTTGTTGTAACGAATGACGGAATTGTCGCCGTTGTAATATAGGTTTATGTTCTCACCATGATTGGCAGAATTACCCGTAATACGGTCTGACGCGGAATATTCAATAACCGGGGCCTCACTATTTCGGACAAACCAATGTTGGGTACCGCCATCACAAAATACTCGCGAAAACACATGGCCGGTGCTATTTATAGTTTCACCAGAATTATTATCGGTACTTATACACATGCGGCGCACGCTAGTACCTGGCAAGTTTCCAACAATTGCAAGGATGTAAGTATATTTTAATGTCACATTATCTGTTCTGGCGCCATATTTCGCGATAGAAACTGATGGCCAATCACCATTGCTTCCTACGCTAAATCCATATGCTGTCTTATCAAACCAATCAGATTCATTACGAGTCTGTCCATCAAACACCCAGTTACTACTGGTGAACTCTAACGCTGTAAACACCGCCTGTCCATCTCCATAAGTGTTATCCCAACCTGTGGCTATTCCATGATTTGCGACGGTTGCTTTCTTGATTGTGATAAGTTGTGTACTACTTTCTGGGTCATCAAAGACATATGATCCATAACTTCCATCAGCAACATAATATGTCGCTCCTCTTTGTAATGTAGCCGTAGCCGGAAGTGTGCTGTATGCGTTTGTCCAATCAGAACCTGAACCATTTCCTGTCGCTCCAGAACGGATGTAGAAAGTGGTTCCTGCAGGAATAACACTGAAGGTCGCGCTAATAGTATGATTAGCTGTAACATTTGAGAATGTATATGAGGTAACTGCTCCGACCGATACACCGTCAACTAGAACTCCAGCTACTTGATACCCAGAGTTTGGAGTGATGGTAAAGGTTTGGTTGCTTCCTGAAGTTACTGTAGCTGATGTTGGAGAGATTGAACCATTTGCGCCTGTTGATGCAGTGATGGCGTAGGTAACAACAGAACCAACCGTCACTCCCACCGCACCCGAAGTCGTCACAGCTCCACTGTTGTCAGTGGCTCTAGCGGTTAGTGAATAGGTTCCAGCGCCGACACCTGTCCATGAATAAGAGTAAGGTGAAGTAGTGTCAGTACCTAGAAGTGTAGCTCCATTGTAGAACGCTACACTTGATATTGTTCCATCAGAGTCAGATGCTGTGGCGTTAATGGTGATTGAAGCCGGGGCTGTGAAAGTCGCTCCATTTACTGGTGAAGAGATAGAGACTGTAGGAGGGATGTTAGCGACAACTGCGTCATACTTGAATATTGTCTTGGTTACAGTATTAGCCGTAACTGGAACAGAAACTGAACAGAAACTAGAGGCGCAGGTTAGACCTACGGTAGTATATGAAGGAAGGCTAGTAACTGTACATTCTGTACCTCCTTCTGGATATGTACAGGTGGCATATGATTCAGTGTAACCTATTGCATCTGTAGCAGAGACTGTGTGGTTAGCTACTGTGAGTGATGGGAATGTGGCTGGATTAACTGCTGTAGTTGCACCCGCATCTATTTTACTGACTACTCCTGCTGGTGCCATAGCTACCGTCAAATCTGTACCGACTAGTTTAGTCATGATTGAACCAGTGGAGGCAGGAGGAGGGATGATATCAGTGTATTCGTAGGCACCGATATCCCAAACGCTATCTGCACCATGAATGTTTCCTGCCCTATCCACATTATAAGGACTAGATAAACTTCTCCCTACAACATTTGTGGCTCTTGCAAGTCTATAATCTCCCGCGGCATAATTAGCAAAAACAGAAGTGGTATCAACTCCATTGTTACCGAAGGTTCCCACTCCATTGTATACCACGGCGGAATTCACAACCAAGTTGTTGTATGCCTCGTTGCCTGTCCCAACCGATACAGGGAAATGTACTGTTGGAGTATTTCCAACACCATTCACAAAAGTGTTATGATGCACCTTTATGTTATAATTTTCCCAACCTGCGGCGATAGCACCATCTCCCATCTGATAATGTTCAAAGATGTTGCCATAAATTTGCGCGCCTTGCGTCCAAGCAAGAGCGATAACTCCAGTTCCGCCTACTTGTGCCCCCGTATTCTGGTCTCTAAAATGATTGTAACGAACGATGGCATTGGAACCAGGGGTATCACTATAAAATAGATTTACGCTTTCAGAGTGATACAACGCCGAACCAGATGTGTCAGACCCCGCGCTGTACTCAACAATTGGACTAACTGTGTTGCGAACAAAATAGGGATTGCTACTGCCTTTAATATACATGCGCGAAAATACATAACCAGTATTTCTGGCGGAACTATACGTATCTGTATCTACACCATGTACCCTTACCCCTCCATAAGTTGGCACTCCAATTAGAGCATCAATGAACAAATATTTGACAGTAACATTCGGCATGAGGGTTCCACTATTGGTGATTATCATGTGAGTGCCCCAGTTCCCATTGTTTGCTATTTTGAAACCATACGCATTTCCATCAAACCAGTCTCCCTCGTTTCTATATGAACCATCAAGGACAAAATAACCTCTATTTACATTGATTAGTGTGGCAAAAACCGCTTGATTTGTACCATAACTCGCCTGCCATCCAGTACTAGTGCCATGATCTGTGGGAGATGCTTTCTTCATCGTAATAACATTCGTGCCAGATTGGGGAGTATTGAATGTCCAAGTTGGATATGATCCACCTGCAACATAGTAAGTTGAACCACTTGTTCCACGATTTAGTGTTGTCGGAATAGCAGGATAGGCATTGGTCCAATCAGAGCCATTCATTAATCCGGCTCCGGATTGGGTAATATAGTAAGTAGTTCCGGTAACAACAGGACCAACAGTCACAGTCACACTCGCGCTGGCAGGTGTCGTTCCGACTGCTCCGGTACAAGTAGCAATAAATGTAGTGTCAGCTGTAAGTGCTCCAGAAGAGACATTGGTACCTGATATACCAGTCTGCCAAGGAGATCCCGCTCTGGTAATGTCACAGGCGGTAGCATTAGTTGAAGTCCATGAGATATTTGAGCTTCCACCAGATGTAACCGAGGTTGGGTTGGCGGAGATGTCAACGGTTGGCTTGAATGGTGAGGAGTTAAAGGTAGCAGTTACCGTGGTGTTAGCAGTCGGAGTAAAGGTACATGATTGATTTGTGGTACAACTTCCAGCATTGCTCCAAATAACAAATGTTGAACCTGAGGCTGGAGTAGCTGTCAGAATAATTGAAGATCCTGGAGTGACACTGCAGTTGGCAGGATTGCAAGTGACTGTACCCGTACCTGTGCCTAACTTGTTTACTGTGACGGTGTAGTTAGGAGGAGTTTCTGTCGGAGTAAAGACTACATCACGGAAGTAGTTGGAAGATATATATGTCTGTGTCGGATACGCGTTGACTGGGCCATAGCGACCGTTGCCCCCAACTATTGAACTAAGATTGCCTGAGGTAATTTTGGTTGCAAAACCTGTGGTGTTGACCACGTAGTATGTAGAACCTGTGTTAACTGTAACCATATACCCTGTATTGGCATTGATAGCAAGTGGAGTAGCGAGATTTTGTTGTTGCCAACCAGAAGCTGTTTCACCAGTGAATACTACTGAAGCTAATTGAACTCCAGAAGCATTCCAGATGCGACCTGTATGTGTCCCAGTTTCATGAGAATCCTTCCAAAATCTAATAGCTAGAATATTTCCAGTAACATCACTTTGAAAACGAGTTCCGAGTTCATAATTCACGCCTGCGCCATCGGAAAGACCTAACAGAGTAGGAACTTGGGTAGTTAACAATGTCTGACCAACTACGGGCGGAGGTGAGATAAGATCAAAGGTTGCGTTAACAGGTATGATACTGGCAGTTGGTGTGAAAGTGCATATAAGATTGGTGGTACAGTTTCCAGCTTTGGACCAACCAGTAAATGTTGAACTTGCAGCCGGAATAGCTGTCAGAGTGATTGAAGATCCTGGAGTGACACTGCAGTTGGCAGGATTGCAAGTGACTGTACCCGTACCTGTGCCTAGTTTGAATATAGTAACATTATATACAGATGGAGAAATAGTGGTAAAAGTTTGATCAGTTGATTGAGAAATAACCCCGTTGGAAGATTTAATTTTGTAGTGATATATAGTATTAGCCGTTAAGCCAGAGATTGTCTGAGAATGTGAAGTGACTAAAAGTGAATTAAGAGGTGTTTGGCTACCATAGGCAGAGGTTAGACCATATACTACTTGAGTATCTGCTGGTAAATCAGTGGTCCAGGAGATCGTGGCACTTGAAGTGGTGATGTTAGAAGTATTAATATTAGAGATTACTGAAGCATTTACGCTAACAGTAGCTGTCACTGACTTGGAAACTTGTGTGCCGTCTACTCCCGTACAAGTCAGAGTAAAGGTAGTCGTGGTAGTAAGACGTTGGGTTTCATAGTATTTGGTGGAGATTGGGACTGATTTGGTCGGTCCATCACCAGAGAGAGTACAGGATGAGACTGCCACAGGTAATGTTGTCCAAGCAAGCTCAACTGCTTGCCCTGAAACAGTTGATGAAGGAGAAACATTGAAGGAATAGATTTGAGGTGGGATGGGGGGTGGTGTAACTACTCCAGTGTAGTTATATAGATCCTGAATCTCTGAATTGGATAATGATCGGTTGTAGATTCTTACTTCATCCAATACACCTTGGAGGCGATCGGAATTACCGCCGTATTGTCCGAGATAAAGTGGTGAACTGTTAATTGCTGGCGTGATAGTTTGAGAGACACTGGTATTCAATGCTCCATTTATGTAAAGTCTGAAAGACGAACCATCCCAAGTACAAGCCACATGCGTTAGTTGATTGGCGGTGATTGTTGCTGTTGAAGTGACAGTATTACTAATCGTGCCATTACCAAATACACAAACAACATAATTATCATTTTTGACCTCCATGGCATAGTTATATGATCGACCGTCATCATTAACATTACCCTTGGCAAATACACCATTCCATCGGCTGATAACTGGCAAATTGATCCATGTCGCAATTGTACCAGCCCCAGTTATATCTAGACTGCCATTGTCCGGAATGGAGATAAAATCGCTTGTCCCATTGAAGTTAAGTCCTCCTGCAATCTTTCCTGTGGTCCAAGTAGCACCATTAACACTGCCCGTATTATTGTTGCCTGAAGTGTCATTGGCAATACTGCCTGTACCTTCATCAAGATTGTAGTATCCAACTAGACCACTGGTACTGGGTACAGATACTTGAGCAATCTGGGTTTGTGGCGAGATGGTAGTCACCTGTTTGGAAATTGTTTGGTATCCAAGGAAAGCTCCAGCGATTAGTAAAAGAACCACCAGAATGCCTAGTTGTTGTTTCATATATATTTTAATTACAATCTATGTACATTATTAATACCAACCTCTCCACCTTTTTGAGGAGAATTGTTAGGTATATTGTATCATGAAGGGTAGATGTAAGTAAGGTAGTTATCCACACGACAATAGTGGAAATAATTAGTGACAGTAACCGTAACTAGAATCTCAAGTTTTGAATTTTTTCCATCTCTATTTTCCCAGTCTTTCTGTCTTTGGTTTCAACCGAATTATCTTTCAAGGTTTTGACACTAATCACAATCCGTATTGGTATACCAATCAAATCAGAATCTGAAAATTTTTCTCCGACGGTGGCGTCTCTGTCATCATATAAAACCTCAACATTACTTTTTATCATCCTTTCATATAGCTCATCGGTCGCTTTTTTCACATTACCTTCGGCATCAAAAAGGGCGATCAAATGAACGGCAAACGGCGCGACTGATTCCGGCCAGACCAAGCCTTTGTCATCCGACCAAATTTCCGCGATTGTGCCCATGACTCTACTTGGACCAATACCATAACTACCCATTATTACCGGCTTTGACTTCCCTTCCGCATCTTTGAAATTCAAACCTAACGCGGCAGAAAACTTTGTTCCTAGACTGAAAATATTTCCAACTTCAATGGCTTTTTTTTCCGCCAAATCTGATCTAGTAATTCCTAAATCTTTAAGTACTTCATCATTCAAGACTTCTTTGTTAACGGCGATCTTTTTTGATTCATGGACAAAAATGGTATCTTCGCCGGCTTCAGAAACAGTTTGAAATTCGTGAGAATATTTTGAAAATGAACCACCACTAGCAAATGTGACATAAGTATCTCCTCCGATGCCTAGTCGATCAAAAATTCTACGATATGCCTCTTTGGCTTTTTCATAAAAATCTTGATGAGCTTTTTCATCGGGATTAAAAGAATACAGGTCTTTCATCAAAAATTCCCTACCGCGCAATATACCTGATTTGGCTCGCTCTTCATTTCTAAACTTTGTCTGAAATTGATATACAGACACTGGTAAATCGCGAAAAGATCGCACCTGATCTCTCATCAGCGCCGTCAAGGGTTCTTCGTGAGTAAAAGCTAGGCCAATTTCTCCGCCATTATTTAATTTAGTCTTAAACCAAATGCCAATTTCCTTATCATCCCAGCGACCCGTCGCTTCCCAATTTTTCTTGTCTTGAAATGCCGTAAGCTGAACTTCTTGACCGCCAATATTATTCATCTCTTCGCGAATAATATTTACTATTTTATTTAAAGTCCGTAATCCTAAAGGTAAGAATGAATACACTCCGGCTATTTCTTTACTTATGAACCCAGCGCGAATGAGGAGTTGAGCATTTTTGGCAACTTCATCCTTTGGTGCCTCTCGGCGAGTTTTAGTGAAAAGTTTAGATTGACGCATTGGTGTTAATAATACAAGAAAACAAAAAAACCTCAACTTCCATGAAGATCAAACCTTCACTTTACCGATTTCACAATATCCTTATAAGTCACGACTACCATAAGTAACATCAGCAGTATGAATCCAATTGTGTTGACGATATTCGTAAATCTCATGGAAATTCTACGACGAATGACGCCTTCAATCAAAACAAACAATGTTCGTCCCCCATCAAGCGCTGGAAATGGAATCAAATTTATCACGCCCAAATTTATTGAAATCAGAGCCGTAATCATAAGTAGATAGGTGAAACCAAGATAGGCGGCGCTTCCCACTATTCCCGCGATACCAATCGGACCGGCAACATCGGAAAAATTGGCTGTACCCTGAAAAATATTTACGACAAATGTGTAAAGTCCGACGACGGTCTCACGAATCATAATCAAAGTGTAGTGTAAACCTTCCCATATCGCGGAAAATAACGACAATCTTAGATCAGCAACTTTTTGCATGGCAATCCCAATAGCATATTTATCGTTTACTATTCCTTGAATGGGCACTATCTCAACCGAACGTGATTCTTGTTGATGTTTAATTGATAGTTTGATTGAACTCCCATGACTATCATTGATCATTTGCTGAATCGTTTCAACATCATTGGAATTTTCAATTATATCGCCAACGACTAATCCCGCATTTTCAGCCGGTGAATCTGTGGACAAATAAGTAATCATTACTCTTGAATTACTGAAATCTTGAGAATATTTCTCAAAGCCATCAGTCGTCGCGGTTACTCCAGAAAGAAACGCGCTAATATAAAGAAGCCACGCAAAAAGAAAATTAAAAAACACACCCGCGACCAAAACAATCACTTGTTTCCAGCGCGGTTTATTAACAAAACTTCTGGCTAAATCGGGACCACTGACAGATTCCTCATCTGGGTTTTCGCCATGAATTTTCACATAACCGCCAAACGGAATCAGGTTAACGCCATATTCAGTCTCTCCTTTTTTCCAAGAAATAATTTTTGGTCCAAAGCCGAGTTTGAAAGCGTCAACGCGGATACCCGCAAATCGCGCGGTAATAAAATGTCCAAGCTCATGAACAAAGATTAATATCGCGAGAACGATTATAAAAATAATTGTGGTAAGCATTTAGATTTTGATTGACCATTAACTTATTACCTCCTTTTCTTTTTTGTCATACATTTCCTCCATTTTTTTATTGAACTCATCAACTATCTTCTGGGTTTCATTTTTCAACCTGAAAATTTCATCTTTACCCATACCACCCAACTTTTCTTTCGCGGTTAAATCTTTGATAATAGAATCACGATAACCACGAATGTCTTTTTTGGCATTTTCAAGCTTATCCTTGGCTAGTTTTGCTATTTGAGTTCTACGATCGGCAGTCAACTCGGGAAAAATCGCGCGAAGTCCTTGATCATCAACGACAACTGAAAGCCCAAGATTGCTAATTGTCATAGCTTTCTCAATTTCTTTTGTCTGATTCTTATCCCATGGCGCAATACGCAAAGTTCGTGCGCCTTCTATGGTGACACTAGCCAATTCCTTTAGCCCCATTGGCGCGCCATATACTTCAACCTTAATAACATCAAGAATAGATGGTGAAGCTTGTCCAGTCCTGATTTGCTGGAACTCTTTTCTAAGCCAATCTTCAGCTGAAGCGAGTTGTTTTCTGAATGGGTTGAAGTCGTAGGACATAGTGATTGGGTTTATTTATATAAATGAGTATAGCATAGGATAATATTATATATTCAACGCCACATATTCCAACAACATCTTTACACTTGGCGCGCGATCGTGGATATATTTTCTGGCAAGTTCAATTGCCTCCAACGATCTCGCCGATTGTTTAACTTCGTTTTTCCTATAAACAACAGCTTGAATAGAATCTAACAAATTAATCGCGTCTTGTTTCGTCTTTTTTTCATCTTTTATGTCATCAATCAGTTTTTTAAGAAATTCTAATCGTTTTGAAGTAGACATATTCACGAATTTTTCCGCATCCTGAAAAATTGGATCTGTCGTGGAGTTTTCCTGCGAGATACTTTCGTTTTTATCTGACTGTCTCTCACCAGAAATTTCCTCTAAGCCAATCATTAAAATTCTTGACTTAACCGTCGGGAGTAACAAATGAGTGGAATGGATGATTAAAAAAAAGTGTGAATCTTTATTCGGTTCTTCCAATAATTTAAGCAATGCATTTTGGGCTTCAATTGTAATTCCATTCATCTTTAAAATAAAGATTTTTTTACCCAAAGCATTCATTGGCTTTGTAGTATGTAATGATTTTATCTCACGAGCATCATCAATCGTAAAAGTTTCGTATTTTCTATTAAAAAAATCGGGATTACCTTGAGCTTTAATGGAATAATTTTTCGCAAGAATTGAGATCAATTCAAAACGAGTTGAATCAGAACCAATTAAACAATAGGCGTGATGACTAAGCAATTTTGAAATTTCATTTGAAGACATAACTATATTGTAACCTACTACCTCTTACTAATTATCGTCTTTTTATAGACATCCAAATGCTCCAATGCCACGCCCGTTCCCTTCACCACGCATAGATGAGGATCTTCGGCCATTACCGCCTTCACGCCCGTTCGGCGCAAGACCAATTCTGGAAAATTACGAAGCATGGCTGAACCACCCGTCATCGTGATCCCCTGATCAATAATATCTGCCGCTAATTCTGGCGGAGTCTCTTGGAGAACATCTTTGATGGCTTTGATCATATCTCGCAACGGAGTGGCAATAGCTTTTACGATCTCATTAGTCTTGATTTCAGCGGAACGAGGTAAACCAGAAATATAATCACGGCCCTTCACCGACATAGAAAGTTCTTGGTCAAGCGGAATGGCAGAGCCGATATTGATTTTAATTATTTCGGCCATGTGATCGCCAATCGCCAGATTGAAAGTTTTTTTGACATAATCAGTAATAGCCGCGTCAATTTTATTACCCGCGCATTTTACTGAAATAGATGAGACGATTCCTCCAAGAGAAATCACGGCAACATCAGTGGTGCCGCCGCCAATATCAACGACCATGTGCCCTCGCGGTTCATGAATCGGTATACCAGCGCCAATTGCGGCCAAAACCGGCTCCTTGACAACATAAGCGTTCTTGGCGCCAGCACGCAATGTCGCCTCAACGACTGCGCGTCTTTCTGTTGAAGTAACGCTTGCCGGCACGGAAACTATCACATCCGGTTTGAAAAGTGACCAGCGGCCGAGAGCTTTGTCTATGAAATATCGAAGCATGGCTTCGGTCACGCGATAGTCGGCAATCACGCCATCGCGCATTGGTCTATAGGCAATAATAGTATCTGGAGTACGACCAAGCATTTCCTTGGCTTCATTACCAACTGCTAGAACTTTTTTATCAACCTGATTTACGGCAACGACTGAAGGCTCATTTAAGACAATCCCTTTTTCCGGCACAAAGACAAGGGTATTTGCGGTGCCGAGATCAATTCCGAGTTTCGGTGAAAATATACTCATGAACGAAATGTACCATAAATCAGGAACTAGGCAATGTTTACCGAGCTTTATCCGTTCTTTCAATTTCAACTCCTAAAATTTTTAATCGCTCTTCTATTTTTTCGTATCCCCTATCAATCAAGTGAACGTTGTTAATCGTAAATTTTCCATTCCCAATTAACGCCGCGACAATCAAGGCAAATCCCGCTCTAATATCATGCGCGGTTAATTCTTCATTTTCCGATAATTCGTGAAGTGGGGTCGGTCCTTTAATTTTTATTTCTCGTGAATTGATAGTGGTAATATTTGCTCCCATTTTGATTAGATCTCCAACATATTTAAATCGCCCCTCAAATATTGTCTCGCGAATAGAAAATTGACCCTTAATTTGAGTTAAGAACACGACCAGTGGCGGTTGCAAGTCAGTCGGAAAACCAGGATACTCTAAAGTCTTAATACTTCTCGGAAGTGTACTATTGATAAAATCACTAGCCGAAACAATTATGGAATCCTTTTCAATTTTAATATTTACACCCAACTCAACTAATAATTTAACGACCGTATTCATATGTTTTGGCTGACATTTTTCAATTTTTAATTTTTTCGCGCACAAAGCTCCTAAAATAAGAAAACTTCCAGCTTCAATCCGATCTGGAATAGTCACGAATGATTCCTTGAATGAAAGTAACTTTCCGTTAGTCCCTTCAACTTCAATCGTCGGCGTGCCGATACCTTTGATATTTGCTCCGCAGACATTCAACCATTCAGCAACATTGGCGATCTCCGGTTCACGAGCGCAATTATTCAAAACTGTTTTACCTTTTGCCAAAACCGCGGCCATCATCAAAGTCTCCGTGGCACCGACAGAAATTTTGCTAAAAGTAATTTCCGCGCCTTTCAAACCATCAATCGCGGAAATTTTATGCAAGCAATCATTTTCTTCTTTAACCGTCGCGCCCATTTTTCCATAACCGGACAAAAATAAATCAATTGGTCTCGCGCCAATCACACAACCACCGGGTGCCGGAAAACTTACTTTACCGAATCGACCCATTAAAGAACCTGTTAAAACTATTGACGCTCTCATACTTGTCGCTAATTCTGGATCAATTTCCGTTGAGTTGATCCCAGTCGCGTCTATTTCTAAAATCAGGCCACCACTATTTTTACTTGCTCTTTGAGGTTCTGGGCTAGCGGGAAACGAGGTGAAGCTTTTTTCTTTTACATTAATTTTCGCGCCCATTTTTTCCAAAATGCTTATCATCGTCTGGATGTCACTATTATCTGGCACATTCTCAAGTATCACTGGACCATCAAAAAGTATTGACGCGGCCATGGCTTTCAGCGCGGAATTTTTAGCGCCATTTATGATCACGGCGCCGTGGAGTTTCTTTTCTCCCGCGAGGCCTTGTATGATAAATTCGTCATTTTTGTCCATGGATTTAATGTTAGTGTATTGTAATGCGTTTGAAAGAAATTAACAAATAAATATCGCCTTTCTTTATGATTTTAAGAATAGTAATAAACCCATGAAATATCATCTGTCAATCTCTGATAAACCCCCAAAATAAGGTATAAATATGATTATGAAAACCGCCAAGAAAATCCTCAACATAATAGATGTCATTCCATTGGTACGATCCAAATTCGCTGATACTCTGACATATTTCACTACTACTGAAGTTCCAGTCGGAGCAATAGTGGCCGTACCATTACGATCAAAGAGTATTCACGCCATTGTGGTAAATTCTCGACCAGCCAAAGACTTGAAGACTGAAATAAAGAATGCGCCTTACGAGATTCGCAAACTTGGCAAAGTCAAGACTACTTCATTTTTCCCCGCCACTTTCATGGATGCCTGTAAAACTCTGGCAGATTACTATGCCACAAACATTGGTTCGGTAATTGATTCATTAGTTTCTGATGTCCTTATGGAAAACGCTAATAAAATCCCCGTGCCAATCCATCAAGCTAGATTTTTTCATAATATAGAACCATCAACGATAATAGACGAGACATTCGCGGTTCAAGGAGATGATGATGATCGACTGGGTTCTTGGCGTAGTCTGATTCGTCAAGAATTCGCGCGCAAAAGATCATTGGCAATATATGTCCCGACAGTAGAAGAATCTAAAAACATTTCAGTCTTATTGACCAAAGGCATAGAAGGTTACATTTTCGTCCTTCACAACAGACTTACCAAAAAAAATATCGTGGACATCTGGACACAAATCGCCGAAATTCCTCATCCAGTCGTGATAATCGCGACACCATCGTTTTCCATTTTGCCACGCAGTGATATAGACACAATCATTATTGAACGCGAAAATAGTCGTGGCTGGATCAATCAAAAACAACCATATATGGACATGCGCCACGCATTGGAGACTATTGCCAGAAAACAAAAAAAGACGCTGTATCGTTCAGACAATATGTTGCGCGTTGAAACCCTTTTTAGACTTGACGAGCATGAGATAGCTCAAGGATCGCCATTTAAATGGAGATCAATCTCAACGACTAAAGATTTTTTGGTTGACATGAGGAAAAACAATTTTAAAGCGCGAAATTCTAAATCCGAAACAAATACGAATACTGAAATTCAAAATCCAAAGGAGGAAATCCAAACAATTTTCACTTCAAATTCTTTTCAAACGCTTTCACCCGAACTGGAAGAATTAATTCAAAAGAATCGCGACGAAAACACGCATCTATTTATTTTGACTATTCGTCGCGGATTATCGCCGATCACAGTCTGCAGTGATTGTGAGACAATCGTTTCTTGCGAAAATTGTTCAAAACCAGTTGTCCTTCATACCTCAAAGAATTCGGGCAAAAATTTCTTCATGTGCCATATTTGCGGAGACAGACGAGGCGCTGAGGAGATTTGTATCAACTGCGGCGGTTGGAGATTAACTCCTTTGGGTATTGGCATTGAGCGCGTGGCGGAAGAAATTCAAGCAAAATTTCCAAATGTTGATGTCTTCAAGATAGATTCCGACACTACCAAAACCGACGGTCAAATCCTATCCGCCATAGAAAAATTCAAAGCAAAACCTGGAAGTATACTGTTAGGCACTGAAATGACAATCGTGCATTTAACGGAAAAAATAGACCATATCGCCGTAACTTCATTAGACACTTTATTTGCTCTTCCAGATTTTCGAATCCAAGAAAAAATAATGTACACCTTAATTCGTCTGCGCAGTTTAACCAACCGCTCTATTTTGGTTCAAACCAGAAAACCAACCGAAAAAATCTTTGAATACGGTCTAAAAGGAAATTTAAGTGATTTCTACCACGCCAACTTAGAAGAACGCAAACAATTTTCATATCCACCTTATTCAAATTTAATCAAAATCACTATTGAAGGTAAAAAAGATAAAATCGCTAATACCATGGCTAAAGTCCAAAAAAACCTTGAGCCACGCGAAATTGAGGTTTTTCCAGCATTCACCGCGACCGTTAGAAATAATTCAATAATTCACGGACTTTTGAGACTTCCTAGAGGTGGCTGGCCAAATTCAGAATTAACAGAAAAACTTCGAGAATTGCCGTTTGGAATCAAGATTAAAGTTGATCCTGAAAGTTTGCTGTAGTTATAGCAAGTAGCGAGGTCTCACCTTGCTATCCACGCAATCTATTCTTTATGTTATAGTTTCTTTTATGAAAACCATCCTTCAAAAAGACGAAATAATCCTACATCGGTCGGCAAAAATGGTACCAGTCAAGGAGATTGGTTCAGAAAAAATCAATCAAATAATTACTGACATGATTGAAGCAATGTCAGAACAAAAAGACGGAGTCGCTATAGCCGCTCCGCAAATCGGAATATCATTAAGAATTTTTGTAATTTCCGGAGATCTACTCAAAAAAGCTTTGAAACAAGATCATGATGAATCTCAAAAAAAACACAAGAATCAAACCGGCAATCTTGTTTTTATTAATCCAAAAATCATTAAATCTTCCAAGGAAAAAAAGAAGATGGAAGAAGGTTGTCTGTCAGTTCGTTGGCTTTACGGCAATGTCAATCGGTCAACTCGCGTCACTTTGAGTTTTTATAACCAGAAAGGAGAACAGTTTGAACGAGGCGCCAGTGGCTTATTGGCTCAAATATTTCAGCATGAATGCGATCATTTAGAAGGCAAATTGTTCATAGATAAAGCCGAGGAGATTTGGGAAATGAGCGAAGAGGAAATAAGAGAGTTACAAAAGAAATAAACCAAAAATAGATCCCCGCAAAAACGGGAATGACACACATGAAAATAGACCAAACTTCAATCAAATTCGCGTTTTTCGGGTCATCGCGATTTTCGGTGATTGTTATTGATGAGCTGGAAAAACTTGGTCTAATTCCAACTGTGATAATTACGACTCCAGATAAACCGCAAGGCAGGAAATTGATCACCACTCCAACTCAAGTAAAAGAATGGGCTGTCAAAAAGAATATAAAAGTTTTTGATCCGGAAAAACTTGACGCTGAATTTATCAAAAAAATAGACGCTGAAAATTGTTTAGTGTTTATTGTCGCTTCTTACCGCAAAATCATTCCGAACAACATAATCAACTTGCCAAAACATAAAACACTAAACATCCACCCATCTCTTTTGCCAAAATATCGTGGCCCTTCCCCGATCCAATCTGCTATTATTGCCGATTCAAAGAAAACGGGAGTAACGATTATGAAAATAGATGAAATAATGGATCATGGACCAATAGTGGCACAAAAAGAAACCATGATAAACGAGTGGCCTATTTATGAAAAATTAGAAGAATTGATGGCAATTGAGGGGGCGCGACTATTAGCTGAAGTCTTGCCAAAATGGATTACTGGTCAGATTTCTGAAATTGAACAAGATCATTCTGCCGCGACATTCACCAAAAAAATAAATAAGGGAGACGGGTTAACTGATTTGAATGACAATCCCTATAAAAATTTTCGTAAAATTCAAGCTTACCATGAATGGCCACAAGCGTATTTTTTAATTGACTGGAATAGTAAAAAATTGCGAATAAAAATCACCTCCGCATCATTTACTGATGGAAAACTAATCTTAGAAAAAGTCATACCCGAGAATGGAAAAGAAATGAGTTATGAAAATTTCAAAAATGGCTACAAGGCAGGGTAAATCACTTTCCCCACGGCCATAGTCCCTTCATCATAGCTTTAACGCGAGCACCGCCACGACGGATCCGTGATGTGTCTCTTTTGCGCTTAGATTTCAATTCACGAAGAACACCATCTCGCATTTCGTCAATAGCGACATACAAATCTTCTTTGTCGGAACTATTATAGATATTCAAACCTGAACCGACAATATGTATTTCAGCCCTAAAAATTTCTCCTTTATTGTGATGAGTAGTAGTACGCGCAAGCTCCACGTCGCACTGAACCGAAGAATCGTCTCGGGTAAGTTTTTCAATCTTCTCCAATCTCTTAGAAACATAATCCGAAATAGCTTGAGTTAAAATAATATTGGTTGTTTTGATGTGTGTATTCATATGGTCATTATATCTCATGTGTCATTCCCGCGAAAGCGGAAATATATAAATTCGTAAATCAACGGGGTTCAATAGAAATAATTTTTGCGGACGCGTGATGTCCACTGATTATGCGAACTATCATCTCTGGACACATATGCCGTACAATCTCCAAAATTTTTTCATTGGCTTGATTGTTTTCAGGAGACTCTTTGATGGAAATGTCATAGCGATCATCAGCAATCTTTTTGATCTTTTCTTGTTTTGCGTCTGTTTCTACGTGAATCTTTATATACATATTTTTTGATTTACACGACGAGATGTGATACATTTTGGCATGTTCAAGCATTAAATAATAGCTTGAAATCATTCCGCGGTAGCTCAGCCGGTAGAGCGCCTCCCTGTTAAGGAGGATGTCCCAGGTTCGATCCCTGGCCGCGGAGCCAAGAAATCTGAAATGACGCGCTCCGCCACTATTTTTTTGGGGTCTGGGGAGGAATCCGCGCAGGCTTCGGCTTTCTTTTTTCAAAAAATCGGCGGCTAAATTCATAAATACATTATATCCTAATTTGGGATTATTCTGCAATAGGATATATCATAGAAACATATATGAGCAAGTCGGTTTACTCAAAAGACTACAAAGAGATAATAGAACGCCTGAAAACGGCGCGTATTGAGGCTGGGCTTGCACAGCAAGATGTTGCAAAGAAACTCGGGAAACCTCAATCGTATATCTCAAAAATTGAATCTGGCGAGAGGAGACTTGATGTCGCAGAAATGAAAAAATTTGCAGAGATATACAAAAAGCCATCCTCATATTTTTTATAATATATGTTAGTACAAAAATTCGACAAATTTTTACAATCGGTTGATCTCAAGGCATATCGTGAAAAATATATGCCGATTAAAATTGTGGAAATGAATCTTCCTAAAAGCATCCAAGCGATCGAGCTTTTGTATCGTGTCTACTGGGATGAGAAAAAATTTATTGACTTTGAAGAGTTTTATGGAATTTACGAGAAAGAAAAAGGGCGAGAGCTTCGCAAGTTTCAGAAGAAAAGTGGTATGTGTCCCAGGTGTTTTGCGAAAGGCATAAAAGCTAGAACATATAGAACTTGGGCAGGGCTCATCACACAAATTCATGCAGGGTATGTTGCTGGACAAGTGTTCGGACTTGATACAGTAAAAATGTCCGAGCAACTTGATCACCAAGATGCCGACATTCAAGTGCATTATAAGGGAATCGTTATTAACTATGATGTGAAAAAGATAGCGAACGCTGGAGTAATGGGACGCGGCCATGTTCCGAAAAGGCCAATTCCTGGAGAAAAGATCTCGATTCGTTATGAAGTGCCCAACCTTGATATTGTTTTACATCCAAAAAAGAAAAGGGGGGTTGGATTTAAAAAAGCTTTTATAGATTTTGCAGATAAATATTTAAAAACCAACATGCTCCATGTGTTTCCAAATGGTTTTGTAGTTTTTACCCCGTATACTTTTGAGCAAAAGAAAAAAGAGATAGATAACTCCCTAAAATAATTTAGCAACTGACTTTTTATCGCCCACCATTTTTTCTGCCAGTCTCACATAATCTGGATTAATCTCAAAACCGATATAAGATTGACCTAATTCTTTTGCCGCCGCACACTCCGAGCCAGTACCAACAAAGGGTACTAATACAACGCCATCTTTTTTTGGCATAGCAGATTTTATCAATTTTTTAGATAGTTCGAATGGTTTTTGTGTTGGGTGCTTCATTATTTCATGCCCATCATGATTTTTCAGTTGTCGTGGTTCGCAAACAGAATCGCAAGTTTTACACAAAAACCATCTCTCAATCATTCCGGCTCCACCGGCAAGAGCAGGGATTTTGATAACATCTCTTGGTAAAGCTCCGCCGTCGTGGGCTTTATAAACTGTTTCTAAACCGCTACTACTAAATCTCCCTAGCGTTCCTTTTCTTACCTTTCCGGCGGCTCCGTTTAAGAATCCTTCCGTGTATGGCTCCCTAACTTCATCTCTGTTGAAAATCGGCTTATCTTTCCATGCGCAAATTATAGCTTCGTGGCTTCTTTGCCAGAAATTGAGCGAAGCGACATTTTTGTTTGTATAGTGCCAAATCAACCACCGTTTTTGTATAGGAATTTCGATTGAAAGATATGCCAAAATTTCACTGAAACCATAAATAAACATTGTCCCATTCGGCTTTAGAATTCTTATACTTTCATTTATCCAACTTTTGCACCATTCTACATATTCTCCGAGTTCTCGTTTGTCTGTATTGTTGCCAAAATCTTTTCCGATATTATAGGGCGGATCAATTATGACGACATCACAACTTTCGTCAGGAAGTTTCCTTAGTTCTTGAACAGCATCCCCTAAAATTATTTGATTAAGTGGTAGTTTCTTTTCTTTTTTTACTTCTTTTGTTGTTGTAATTTTTTCTGCCTGCAATTCTTCCTCGTTTTTTATAACATCAATGACAACACCTTGAATTTTAATATCGCGATCTTTTCTAATGATAATTGGCTCAAAAGTTTTATTTGCGGGTTGCAATCTAATATGTCCTCGTTCTTGATAAAATTTCTTTAGTGTTGCTTCTTGGTTATCTATCAAAGCAACGACGCGCTCTCCATTCTCCGCCGTGTCTTGTTGCTTTACTAAGACAACATCTCCATCTTGAATATTCTCATCAATCATACTATTTCCACTTACACGCAGAGCATAAAGATTGCCAGTACTAGGTAGAATATTTTTGGGAACAGCAATAAATTCGTCTTGGCGAATTACTTCTATTGGTTCACCGGCGGCGATAGTTCCTAAAAACGGAATTTTGATCATTGGCTCCTTGGAAGCAACGCTAATAGCACGAGCCTTGTTTTCTGTTTTTCCTAAATAGCCACCCTCTTTGAGTTTTGAAATATGAAAATGAATAGTTGAAACAGAAGCGAGCTTAAGTCGTTTTCTAATTTCCTCAAAAGAAGGAGAGTACCCCTTCTTTTGCGAATAGTTTTCTACGAAGTCGAGGACTTCTTTTTGGCGTTTTGTTAACATATAGACTTGACTTGTTTACTACACATCAATTATAATAGAACAAAAGTAGAAAATCAAAGTCGAGTTATCCACATAAGAGAAGTAGTAAAAATATAATATGGCATTAATACCCCCAGCATACTTAAATTCAGTTTTATCGATTGGAGTAAGTATAAAAAATGAAAAAAATGAATCAACTTTTAAATCGCTAGCAACCGGTTTTTTGGTAGGTAAGCCCGTTGGAGAAAAGAATGAGAAAGGACAGCGGTCTTATCGACTATTTGTTGTTACGAATAGACACGTTTTTTACAACGATAAAACTAAGCAGTATGTAAAAGAAGTGCTATTCCGCTTCAATACAACCGAAGGGAAAAGTCATCATTTTAAAGTCAAGTTGCTTAATTCAGAAAATAAGCCAATTTGGTCAATGCATAGTGATGAAAAAGTTGATTTGGCTGTTCTTCCCATTAACGCCAACGCTATTAGTGAAGCTGGTGTAGACTTCTATTTCTTCAGAGAAAACGATCTTTTTTATGCCAATAATTTTAAAACCAAGAACATCTCTACGGGAGATGGACTTTTTGTCTTAGGATTTCCAATGAGTATAAGCGGTAAGTCAAAAAATTTTGTTATTGTTAGGCAGGGTATCATTGCTCGCGTTGACGAGGAGGTGCTTGAAGATAAGTTTTATTTCATTGATGCCTCTGCGTACCCTGGAAATAGTGGTGGACCGGTTATTGTAAAACCAGAAATTGTATCAATACAAGGAATTAACAGTAATAATTCGGCGGGCCTGATTGGAGTTATTAGCTCCGGGGTAACATATTCTGATGTAGCTGTTAGTCAGCAAACTGGTGAAGCTAAAGTCATATTTACAGAACAAACAGGGTTAGTAAAAGTTGTGCCAGTTGAACTGATTTACGAAATAATCGACGAAATAACCAAACCGTCCGTAACAAAAGAAGAAGCAGAGGTTAAGGAGGCTGGTTCTGAAGTCAAAACAGAAGAAACTGTTGAGAATAATAAAACATAGCCGCCGATTTTTTCAAAAAAGAAAGCCAGAGCCCGCACGGATTCCTCCCCAGACCCAGTATGAGAGAATCTACTGGGTTTTTGTATTTAGAATCG
>JBBTTD010000002.1:0-74196 GCA_038064415.1 Patescibacteria group bacterium
AATTATACAAAAGAAACCAACGGACCGTGTCCACTTTATGGGGTCCATTTCACTTTTGATGAAAACCACATTTGAGACACTTGACATTTATAGTCTAAGGTGATATACTTTAAGAGGATAAAACAGTAGATTTTTGAAATAGCTTTTGGGGTAAACAAACAATCAAAATGAGAGGAAAAAACGATGAAAACCTTAGCGTTAACGCTGGTGTTGGTGGTCAGCATGATACAATCTTATGCTGTCGTGGTGATCGGAGACCAAGACAATTCAATCTTACCGATTGGGAGGGGTGCAGATTCGGTTGGGATATTTAATTCTACTGCTGGTGTCGTGGTGAGTTCCAACTATTTCCTCGCCGGCAATCATGTCGGCGGAAATGTTGGTGACACCTTCACGATCAACGGAATTACATACACTACTATTGCAAAAACAAATGATCCAAACTATCTGGACATTTATGGAAATCCTGATGTTGAGGGAAATACCTTATGGAAGATTAGTGGATGCTTCCCTACTTCTCGCATCGCGAAGTTGTACACCAATGGTGTGGGGATTGGAAGACCAATCACGGTTTTTGGTCGCGGAACCCAACGAGGGAACCTGATATACAAAAACTCCTCGCCACCAAGAATTGAAAACTTCGTAAAGGGCGATGCCTTCATCGAGTTTGATGTCATTGGTGGAACAGTCAGCGCAAACTTTGCCATCCAATGCGCGACAAATATCGCTGGTACATGGACAACATTGACGGAAACTTACACGGTTCCTGGAAATCAGAATGTTCATGTCTCAATACCAGTAACCGCAGATCCGAATATGTTCTTCCGGACAGTGATGACTGAACCTATTCTAATAGGATGGAGTATCGGAATGGGGGATGGAGTAATGCGCTGGGGGACTAATATAATATCCGAAACTCAAAACACGGAAAAAGGATACATCCTCGTCTCCACATTTGACAGAAATGGAGGAAGTGAAGAGTGTGCTATCACTCCAGGCGATTCTTCTGGAGCGGCATTCGCTAAGGACTCTGACAGCAAATGGAAGCTTATCGGGATTAATTACTCATCAGACGCCGGGATTTCATACTCCTTTGATGGAAGTGATGTTGTCTTCGCCGGAACTTTGTTTGATGTATCAGGACTCTACATGTGGGGTAACCCATATCAGTTGCCTTCAGAGTATGGCGTCATCCTGCAAAGATCATTCTACGCGCCTATTCCTTGGCAGTGGATCAAGGAAGTCATACACCAGAATTGGTGAAGTGTTAATGGTGAAAATCGCAGTGTGCGCGAACGAAAGTTCGCGCACTTTTTTATGCGAATATTTTATAAATGAATTCAAGATCTAAAAAAATTGATTCAATAATCAATCTCTAAAATTATATCTTATTTGCGATTGTGCTTATTTTAAAAATATTAATCCTCAAATCTTAAATCTTTCTTTGTACATCTCAAACTTCCCTTCAACAATTGCCGTTCTGGCATCTTTTACCAAATTTACTAAAAAGAATAGGTTATGAATTGAAGTTAAAGTAGCGGCTAACATTTCTTTGGCTCTAAAGAGGTGCGCAACATAGGCCTTGGTATAATTTTGGCAAGTATAACAATTACATCGTAAATCAATGGCCGTAAAATCAGAAGTGAATTTGGCATTCAATAAATTTATTCGGCCGTTTATGGTATAGGCAGTGCCGTTCCTGGCTATACGCGTTGGAGCAACACAATCAAAAGTATCAATGCCATTTTCTATTCCAAAAATCAAATCAGCAGGTTCACTGCCAATTCCCAGTAAATGCCTTGGCTTATTTTTGGGCAATTTGTCGCATACCAACCCAACCACCTTACCAATATCTTCTTTATCAAACGACCCACCAATACCGAACCCTTCAAAATCCATAGCGCCGATTGCGCGGGCGCTTTCTAGACGAAGATCTTCGTAACGGCCACCTTGAATGATACCAAAGAGAGCTGGTAACGCGTCACTCTCCGCGACAACACCTTTTCTTTTATGAAACATCAAACATCTCTCCGCCCAGAGCTTCGTGCGCTCAACTGCTTTTTTTTGGCGTTCATAAGATTCGTGAGGCGAAATACATTCATCAAAAGCAAAAATTATGTCGGCACCGATATCCTGCTGGATCTCAATTGAAGTCTCTGGGGTAAGACGATGTATTGAACCATCAATGATTGATTTGAAAGTGACGCCATCGTCATCAACTTTAGCCATTCTGCCAATTTTTTCATCAGATATTAAGTTCACACTCACTTCTTCTCCATCAACGATTTTTCCGATATTTTTTCCCCAAGCATCACCTAAAGAAAACGCTTGGAACCCTCCAGAATCGGTAAAAGTCGGACCAGACCAATTCATGAACTTTCCTAAACCTCCAGCTTTTTTTATAACTTCAGTTCCCGGCTGAAGATACAAATGATATGTGTTTGCGAGAATAGCATCGGCGTTTAATGATCTAACTTGTTCAGGAGTCAATGATTTTATCGTGGCTTTGGTAGCCACGGGTATAAACGCGGGTGTCTCAATTTTACCATGTGGCGTCTCAATAATTCCGGCGCGAGCTCGGGTGTTATCCATTTCAGCTTGAATGGTAAATTTAATCATGAATGTAGTATACTATCACCATGCCCAAAGATGAACATAGTCACCATTTATCGCGCAAAGATATTCACAATGACAATATAGAAAAACACATAGAAGAAATTCAGTGTGAATTCAAAGATGGTTTCAATTTTCTGAAAAAATATCCGAAATCTGTAACCATATACGGATCAGCGCGAGCAAAACATGACAGCCAATATTGGAAATTGGCGGAAGAGCTTGGAAATAAAATCGTAAAGGAACTCAAATACGCAGTTGTTTCGGGCGGCGGTCCGGGAATTATGGAAGCCGCGCACGAAGGCGCTCACAAAGCTGGCGGTCAAGCAGTAGCTCTAGGAATCAAGTTGCCCCACGAGACTAGTAGCAATAAATACTCAACAGATAGAATGCTATTCACCTACTTTTTCGCCCGAAAAACCATGCTAGCTTTTGCCGCGGAGGCATATGTGTTTTTTCCGGGTGGTTATGGAACATTTGATGAACTTTTCAGCACTTTAACTTTGATTCAGACCAGAAAAATCCCTTCCGTTCCGGTGATTTTAATAGGTTCAACTTTCTGGAATGACTTTGTCAATTTTATTAATAAAAAAATGTTTGAGCAAATTGAAGCTATCGCCGATTATGACAGGGATATCTTCAAAATTACTGACGACTTGGATCAAGTCATGGATATTATCAGGACGGCGCCTGTGTCGGAATGGTGGAGGAATATTAATTAAGAGAAACCGCGCACAACAATAGGTATTTTAATTGCCGAGGATGTCTCCGCGACTAGAAATTACTTGGTAAAAGGCGAATGGCGTTGGAATTACCAAGGCTTTGCCTTGAGTAATTCCTGAGCCTCTTACCTAGTAATTTCAGGAGCGAGTTCCGCAGGCACACAAAACGCATACTTTTTTATTGTTTCTCTTTTCTCACAAACGCCAGAAAAATGATCCAACCCAGTCCAACAGTCGCTCCAGCGATATAGACTGGTGCCGCTGGAGCAATTGTAGCCGCCAGAAATCCTGAAAGAATCGGCGGAGCCGCTTGTGCCAATGATTGGACACTGGTATTAATTCCAAGAATTTCACCTTGAATTTCAGCGGGCGCGCGCCTACTGGCTAAACTCGGTAAGGCGGCCATACTGATCCCATTTGCCAGAGCAAAAAAAGCGCCGGCCAAAAGAAGTCCGGAAATGTGGTATGGCAAATAGAAAGAAAATATTCCGACCGTGCCGAGAATCAACGACCAGCGTAACAAAGTAACTTCTTCAAAACGCCTTGAAAAAATTGGAAGCAAAAAAGCTTGAGAAACTATGATCCAGATGCCAGCATAGCCAATATAATATCCAATTCCAATTTGGGTCATATTAAAACGATCAATCAGATAAACGCTGAAAAATGTCGCCACGAAAGTAATCCCGGCATTAAAAAAGAAATTGGTGACAAAGATCGCGCGTAATCGCTTCAAGCCATAAGCATGAACAATGTCGTTAATGGCTTTACTCCAAGTAATTATCTTAGACCGGACAAGACGATTTGTCTCACCCATAAATCTGTAAACCAAAAATGCGTTCAACGCCGAAAGTCCAGCGGCAAACCAAAAAGGAGTTGCCGAAGTAAACCACGACACCAGATGTGAATCTGAAAGTATTCCACCAATAACTGGACCAATAATGAATCCGGTTCCATAAGCCGCGCCAATCAAGCCGAAATGTTTTGCTCTTTGATTTGGCTTGGTGATATCGGCAATTGCCGCTTGGGCGACGGATATATTACCACCGAGTATCCCTCCAATGGCTCTAGAAAAGAAAAGTAGGAATATACTTCTAAAACCAATCCCAAGCGCAAATATGACAAACGAAACACTTGTGCCGATCAGTGTCATAGTAAGCACTTTTCTCCTACCATGAAAATCTGAATACTGTCCTAATATCGGCGCAGAAAAAAATTGAACTATTGGAAAAATAGCGATCAATAATCCGAGTAAAACATAGCCATGTGAAAGTGGAGTACTCGTTCCCAAAAGATAATATGTTGAGTCTGGATTGGCAAAAAGTTGTGGTACTACTGGAATCAAGATTCCATAACTGACCAAATCTAGGAAAATCGCCAAAAGAATAACCGTAAGAACGCGACGAGGATGATTTTGCTGCATAGGATGATATTGTAACAAATAATCATAAAATACAAATCCACGATTTACGCGAAAAAACCCGCATTGCCGCGGGTTTTTTCTTGAGGTGACTCAAAAGCTTATGCCTTTGGACGGGCCTCGGAGACGACAATCTTGCGACCATCGAGCTCTGAACCATTGAGCTTGGATATGGCTGAATCCGCGTCTGCATCACTACCCATCTCCACGAAGCCGAAGCCCTTGGAGCGGCCGGACATTTTGTCCATGATTACATTTGCTGACTCAACCGCACCGGCTTGTTCGAAGTGCGACTTCAGGGTCTGGTCGGTAGTACCCCAGGCAAGACTGCCCACGAAAAGTCTCTTTGACATTTTCTTTTATCTCCGCAACGATCCCCTTACACATTCACTTAATGATGAATAGAAAGAAATAGAGCGGTATTCTCTCGTACATTAAGTTAATAAGCGTAAGGACGAGAATCTTACACACAGAGCAGTATAGCACAGATAGAGATAAAGAGCAAGAGTGTGATATGAAAATATCAAAGAAAGTAATTCGGCAAGTACTTTTCTAAGTTAATTAAATCAATTAGAAATTAGGTTAATTCATGTTATGATTTCTCCATGTCATCAAATTCGTCAGATAAATATCTTCCTACTATCGGTCTAGAAATCCACGCCGAATTGAAAACGGCTTCAAAGATGTTTTGTTCTTGCAAAAATGATCCAGACGAGAAAAAACCTAACATGAATATCTGCCCTATTTGTCTTGGTCACCCCGGAACACTTCCCGTCTTGAATATTGAAGCAATCAGACATGTCCTGAAAATGGGAGTTGCCACAAACGGTAAACTTGCCGACTTTACGGAGTGGGACAGAAAAAATTATTTTTATCCAGACATACCAAAAGGATATCAAATTAGTCAGTATAAATATCCACTAGTTTCTGATGGTGAACTTATCGGTGTCGCTATTGAACGAATTCACTTAGAAGAAGATACGGCGCAATCAACTCATGACACTCACCAGAAAAGCTTAATTAACTTCAATCGTTCTGGAGTCCCGCTAATGGAACTGGTGACAAAACCAGTAATCCACGACGCTGATAGTGCCGTCAAATTTGCCAAAGAATTACAATTACTTTTGCGTTATTTGGGCGCCAGTGAAGCAAATATGGAAAAGGGTGAAATGCGTGTTGAAGCAAATATTTCGGTCGCACAAAATGGAGGTCAGACCTCAATAAGGTCCGACCTCCATTTTCCCCTCGGCACCAAGACCGAAGTTAAAAACCTAAACTCATTTAAAATAGTGGAAAAAGCAATCAACTATGAAGTTGAGCGTCAAATAAAATTACTTGAGAATAATGAGAAAGTGGTCCAAGAAACTCGTGGCTGGGATGATAGTAAAAGCGAAACATACTCACAAAGATCAAAAGAGAGTTCACATGATTATCGCTACTTCCCTGACCCGGATATTCCAAAATTAAAATTATCTGAAATACCAGAATTCGCTCGTGAAAAATTGGCAGGAAAACTGCCTGAACTGCCATGGATAAAAAGAAATAGACTGAAAAAAGATTTCAGCATGACTGACAAAGAAGTTGCCGTGTTTGTTGAATCGCCAATTCTTTCAAAATACTTTGAATCAATTATTCAACCATTCAACGGCGACTCAAAACGAATAAAATTAGCCGTGAACTATTTATTGAGTGATTACCTTGGTTTACTAAAAAAAGAAAACCTGTCGCAAGAATCGGCTTCAGAACATATTAAGTCTGAATCATTTGCCGAACTGATCGGCATGAATGCCGCCGGAGAAATCTCATCTCGTGGAGCCAAAGATATAATCGCTTTATTATTAAAAGAAAAAGGCGTTTCGCCAAAAAAATTAGCGGAAAAACATGGATTGATTCAAAAAAGTGATGCCTCTGACTTGATGCCAACCATTGAGAAAATAATTACCGACAATCAAAAAGTCGTCTCCGAATATAAAGCTGGTAAAGTCTCCTCTCTGCAATTTTTAATCGGCCAGATAATGAAGGCAACTAAGGGCGCCGGAAACCCAGAAGTAATTAGGAAATTGTTGATTGAAAAATTGAGATAGTTAAATTGGACGACTTCTTACCACCAAAACAACAAAAAGCGCCAACATTTTCATGCTAGCGCGTGGTGATCTCAAATCCACAAGGAAGTATTCCTTTATAAATTATGTCCTGTTCTGGAATTCCGTGAAAAATCTCCAACAACAAAACAGAGACAAATTTTTGATTTGGACCAAATACTCTAGTATTCGGCCAACGAATGATCGTTCTAGGTCTACTGTTACTTGAATCGTCAATCAGGATTTTAAAATCTCCAGAATTCATGTGAAGTTCCCAATCCACCATCTTCAAGTAAGCAAATTTACGCATAATCAGATCGGGACTATAAAGTTCTTTTTCCATATCCGTAAAAACATTAGCAAAATACAATCAAACAGTCAACACGACTACTTTTTTAGTTTCTTCGCCAACTCCTCTCCTAATTTTTTGATAGAAACATCATCCAAGACACTAGCTTCCAATATGTCTTTGTTGTATTTTTTCAAGACAATTCGGGCTTTTTTAACGATTTTTTCGTCAACCATGTCGGTCTTAGTCAGAATAATCACCTCTTTTTTGTCCGGCAAACCTTCACCGTATTTTTCAAGTTCTTTACGAATAGTCAAATAATTCTCCGCGAGGTCAGAAATATTTTCTAATGAAACTAAGTGTAGCAAAATTTTGGTCCTTTTAACATGTCTCAAAAACTTATGCCCAATACCTTTACCTTCTGATGCGCCCTCAATCAATCCTGGAATATCAGCCAAGATGTATCCACCTCGTAGTGCGCCAAGATTTGGATCAAGTGTGGTAAAGGCATAACTAGCAATCTTGGCATTGGCATGAGTGAGCGCGTTTAAGAGACTAGATTTACCGGCATTTGGCAAGCCAATCAAACCGGCATCGGCGATTAAGTTTAACTCAACTTTAAAATCAGCCTCTTCACCTATAGCTCCTCCAGTAGATTGTTCAGGACGAACATTGGTTGAAGCTTTAAAATATTCATTACCGAGACCGCCACGACCACCATGTAAAATTTTAGAAATCTGACCATCTTCAATCAATTCTACGATTCGTCCAGTGGAAAGATTTTTAATTATCGCACCAATTGGTAAATCAATTACTTTATCCTGTCCAGCACCTCCTTGTCTGCTCCAATTAGCGCCACTATCACCATTTTCAGCCTTGAATTGTTTGACTGGTTTATGCCTAGCTAAAACATTAATGTCACGAACGGCCTGAACATAAACATCACCTCCGGGCCCACCATTACCGCCAGCCGCACCCGCAAATTCCTTGCCTCTTTCGTGACGCCAACGAACCACGCCGGTACCGCCGTCGCCCGCTTTTGCGTGAAATTGTAATTCGTCAATTAAGGCCATTTATGCTCTCCTACTATAAGAAGTCTTGTATATCTCCAGTAATGAGAACAAAAATGCTAGCACGATTGGACCCAAAACGAAACCAATCGGACCAAAGAAAATAATTCCACCCAAGACTGAAAGTAGGATTAGAAACGGATGTATCTTGACACGACTATTGATGATTATCGGACCTAAGAAATTATCAATCAAACCAACAGCAAGAACTCCCCAAATAAGTAAGCCAATCATATGAACAGCATCACCTGTGAAGAATAAATAAAGAATACCTGGAACTAATACTAAAGCAGTTCCGATACCTGGAATGAGGGCCGCGACCGCGGCGACAGATCCCCATAATGCCGGACTGGGAACTCCAAAAATCGCAAAACCAAAACCTGTCAAAATACCTTGAATTATTCCCACGGCAATACTACCGGCAAAAATTGAGTAAATAGTTTGTTCCAATTTCTTGAAAATTTTCTCGTCATCTTGATCGCCTAATGGGCTCAAAGCAATAACCTGGCGTTTGAGTTCGCGGCCATCTCGCAGAAAATAGAAAAGTGCCAAAAATATGACAAACACCGATAACGCAATCTTGGATGCACCACTAAAAACGGTATCTAAATTGCTAAATACCCACTCAAGACCTTTGCGTAAAATATCAGTTACATTAAAAGAATCAAAAGTATATGCTGGGAAAAGGTTGAAAAATGCGTGAGATAAATATTGCGTGGTATTATTAAAAGCTGTAATAACTTGCGATCTGCCGGATTCGTCAATCAAATACGCGTACATATTTTGGACTTCAGAATATATTTTAGCGGAGATAAAAAGCGCTGGGACAAAAATGATTATGGTAATGATTATCAAAGTTACCAGCGCGCCAAAACTGCTTCGTTCTTTGTCTTTAAATAACCAGCGCACCACTAAACGATGAATTGGTCCAAAAACTACTGCTAATGCTATAGCCAAGACAATTGGCGTTAAAAATGGCAAGAATATTAAAATCGCCAAGACAACAGCGGCTAGTAAAAGTCCAAAGAAGAAATGGCTTGGTGAAGCGGGAATCATGACTATAGATTACCACATGTTTTGATTTTTGTGAATTGAGTTTATTTTCTTTGTCCTAGCTTATCTATTTTTTTACCAAGATCTTTTCCGAGATTACCTATTTTACTATCAAGATCATCAATTTTCATTACTAATCTTTTATCAAGACCAACTACTTTACTATCAAGCCCGTCAATTCTCATTACTAATCTCTTTTCGAGACCATCAAACTTTTCATTGATAGTATAAACTGCACTTCTCAGATTTCTTTCTGATTCATCAATTGTAACTCTTTTTTCTTGCATAATAGTATGTTGTTTATTCATAAGCATAATTTTTATTTAATTAACTAACAATCATCACTCCCTCGCAGATAGAAGTAACTTATTACTAGAATTGTACCAACCAAAAAAAATTGCACAAGTTCACAGTGCGCAAAAAATGTTTTGTAATAGTTTTTAAACTAAGTCTTTATTAAAATCCTCGTATTTATTTTCTTTACCACACCAAGGACAATACCAGTCCTTTTTTTCTAAAGGTATGTCGCCGACAGTCCACCATTTTTTACAAAATATACAATGAAAATGGTTTAGAATTTCGGTTGATTTTTTACTTATTTTGACCATGACACTTTTTATATTTCTTCCCAGATCCGCACGGACACGGATCATTCCTGCCCACTTCCGCTTCTTTTTTAATTAACTGTGAATTATTTGATTCATCACCAGCGCCAATCATTTGAGCATTTTCATGAACTTCTTTGAGATTTTTTTGTTCAGAATCAACGGGCATGCCATTTACCATCGGAACTATGTGTGGCAAAACTTTGATCACTTGCGCCTGCATTGCTCCTTGCATTTCTTTGAAAAGGCGTAAACCTTCTTTTTTATATTCAACTAATGGATCACGCTGGCCGTAAGCGCGTAAATTGACGCTAGAACGAGTATAATCCATGACTTCTAGGTGTTCCACCCAATACATATCAATGGCTTGCAGAAGCACAATCCTGACCGCATTTAGGAAATCTTCACGACCGAATTCGGCGATTTTTTTATTGATAATTGAATTGATGTCGGGCGTGGTTGGTGAAAGCGAATCCGAAGGACGCTTCGGAGCGAGCGAAGGCGAGTGAGAACCAGACGCGGCGCGAGCACGCACCGACGGCGTGTCCTGAGGAACGCTTTCACCAACCACGTCTGTAAGTTCATTCAACTCTTCTTCTACATCATCAGCATTTCCAAGTAATAATTTTCGGCGTCGTGAATAAATACTGGTTCGCTGATGGTTGATAACATCATCAAATTCCAAAACATGTTTGCGCGAATCAAAGTTAAATCCTTCAATTTTTTCTTGAGCGCTTTCCAATGAACGAGAAATTAACTTATGCTCAATCGGAACATCATCAGCCGCGCCAAGTTTGCCCATCATGGTTTTCAACATGTCAGAAGCAAAAACACGCATCAAAGTATCTTCAAGCGAGACGAAAAATTGCGTCTCGCCAGGATCACCTTGACGACCCGAACGACCACGCAACTGATTGTCAATTCGGCGTGCTTCATGTCTTTCGGTTCCAAGAACAAATAATCCACCTGATTTTTTAATTTCAATATATGTTTCAGAAGTATTTGGGTTTCCGCCAAGCTTGATGTCCACTCCACGACCCGCCATGTTTGTGGCAATTGTAACCGCGCCCTTTTTACCAGCTTGAGCGATAATTTCACCTTCACGCTCATGGTTTTTGGCATTGAGCATTTGATGAGGAATACCTTCAGATTTCAAAAATTGCGAAAGTAATTCATTTTTTTCAATGGAGACCGTTCCAATCAATACTGGTTGACCCTTGGCGTGAAGTTCTTTGACTTTGCGAGCAACAGCTTTGAATTTACCAAGTTCTGTCTGAAAAATCTGGTCATTACTGTCAATACGAATTTGCATAGCATTCGTCGGAACGACAAAAACTTCCAACCCATAGACTTTATAAAACTCTTCTGAAGAGGTTGCCGCCGTACCTGTCATTCCAGCTAATTTTGGATACATTCTGAAAAAGTTCTGAAATGTAATTGAGGCGTAAGTCCGTGATTCTTGCTGAATACTTACTCCCTCTTTGGCTTCAATCGCCTGATGCAAACCATCAGACCAACGACGACCTGGTTGCATGCGTCCAGTAAACTCATCAACAATGACGATTTGATTATCTTTGACAACATATTCTTTATCTTTATTGTACAAAGCTTGGGCCTTTATGGCGGTCTCCAAATGATGCGCGGATTTGATGCCTCTGTCAGTATAAATATTATCTATTCCCAAAATTTTTTCAGCTTTGGTAATTCCGACTGATGTCAGCGAAATTGAGCGATGTTTTTCTTCAACAATGTAGTCTTCATCTTTTTTGAATGATCGGACCATTGCGGCAAACTGTTTGTAGATCGCTTCAGCATCACGAGTTGGCGCGGAAATAATTAAAGGCGTTCGGGCTTCGTCAATCAAAATAGAGTCAATTTCATCAACAATCGCGTAGTTTGGTTCACGCTGACGCAATTTGTCTGGACTATACTCCAAATTATCTCTCAAATAATCAAAACCAAATTCATTGTTAGTTCCATAGGTAATGTCGGCGGCGTAAGCTTCCCGGCGTGTACAAGGTCGCAAAAATTCGTGAACAACTTTGAAAGCGCCGAGTTGGTCGCGTTCAGTATCAAGTTTGTCTTCTTTTGTATCTTTGGGGTTTTGAATTTCTGGTTTTGAATTTGTCTCGGATTTTGGATTTTGAATTTCAGTCTTATTTTTATGCGCTGGATCATACAAAAATGAAGCCTCATTATTTATCACGGCAACCGATAAACCAAGAAAAGAATAGACCTGACCCATCCAGACCGCGTCGCGTCGTGACAAATAGTCGTTTACGGTAACGACATGAATTCCTTTTCCAGTAAGCGCGTTCAAATATGTCGGTAGAGTCGCCACTAAAGTTTTTCCTTCACCAGTTCTCATCTCTGCGATGGCCCCAGAATTCAAAACCATGCCTCCAAGAAGTTGGACATCAAAATGTCTTTGACCCAAGGTCCTGCGCGCCGCCTCACGGACAACAGCGAATGCATCGGGAAGAATCTCATTTAAAATCGCTTCAATTTTTGGATCATTGGCTTTCAGATCTAATCTCTTCTTGAATTCATCCGTTTTCGCCCTTAATTGATCATCAGAGAGTGCTTGGATTGTCGCTTCAAGCGCGTTGATTTGCCCGACAATTGGCTGAAACTGCTTCAAGTTTCGGGTATGTGAATTTCCCTTTAATCTATCCCAAAATGACATAATAAGAGCCACTTTAGCACATTTTGAGGAATTAAAAAACTAATTAACCCACTCAACTTCACCCTCAATAGCAATCCCAGTTTTTTCTTTTACTCGTCCCATCAAGTTGCGCGCGAAAGCGACAACTTCTTCTGATGTCGCGCCGGATTTGGAAACTAAGACTAAAGCATGTCTTTCATAAGTCCCGACATTTCCAATAGTCAAACCTTTGGCATCGCAAATTTTATCCAAGATCCATCCAAGAGAAACTTTAATTCGTCCATCTGGTTCGGAAAAACCGGGAAGATCGGGGTATTTTTTCGTCAGTTCGGCAAACTTATCCATAGAAATTATCGGGTTTTTGAAAAAAGATCCAGCTGTTCCCCACTTTTTCCAGTCTGGTAATTTGATTGCGCGGATTTTAATTACAGCTTGCCGTACTTGATCTAGAGTCGGCATAAGTGGTCGCTGAATATTTGCCATCCGATTGTCCACCCTTTTCAAAAGGTCATTATCTGAAGTCTGGAATTTATCAAAATATACCCGCAAATCCTCATACTCAATATTTACGTTCCCGTTTTTGATAAGTCTAAAATCAACTCTAGTGATGATATAACGACCTTTTTGGCGTTTGAAAACACTATCACGATATTCAAATTTACAGTCATCATTAGAAAAATCCACAAACTTCATTGTATTGGTGTCAAAAGCATGAACCGTCAAAATAGAACTGGAAACATCACAACCATAAGCGCCGATATTTTGAACGGGTGTCGCGCCGACCGTGCCTGGAATTGAAGATAAATTTTCTATGCCATAAAACCCTTGTTTTACAGCATAATCAACAAAATCGTCCCAAACTTCACCCGCGCCAACGGAAAGTAGCGAGGAGAGACCTCGCTGATCAATCCCCTTTATTTCCATCTTAATAACTAATCCAGCGAAACCATAATCTCCAACTAAAATATTTGAACCACCACCCAACACAAAAATCGCTAACCTTTTACCTTCAGCAAACCGCACCGCTTCAACTAATTCTTCTTCTTTTGTAACCTGACAAAAAAAGCGGGCTGGGCCGCCTATTTTGAAAGTCGTATAAGACGCAAGTTTTATATTTTCCTCTATTTTAATCATTGTCATTATTCTCTTTGCGCCAAATGATGGCGACGGGTGCGAGCTCCAAATAAAATGTTTAAATTTATGTGAGTACAGCCGTCGCCGTCACTTGGTACAATCTTCCATTAGTATATCGTGTCAACCTAAAAAAGTGAACAGGGCGTGTGGGTATTTTTCTGAGACGAGTATGCGATTGGTGCGTCAGTCTATTGTATGGCAAGGCAGACATTCTTGGCAGACCACGAAATTGGAAGACGAATACGCAGTCTCAGAAAAATACCCACACACCCTGTTCACTTTTTCCCCATCACGCAAAAGGCCGCCGAGGGCGGCACTTTGCGAAACATTTAATATCTGGAAATGCCCACACGAGCACTCACTGAACCAGTGTATCATAATTGGACCTGACAATCAACAGGTTGTCCACAGGTTAAGGTCAGGCCTCCACATCTATTTCTTCCCTGCCTGTATATCCTTTATGGCAGACTCTATCTGGGTTTTTAGTTCAGGATTGTCTTTCTCCAAGGCACGAAGTGTTTCTATAGCTGCCCAAGATTGACCGCTAGCATACTGCGTCTGCGCGAGCTTCGCTCTAAGTTGTATATTTGTTTTATCCGCCGCGACTAATTTCTGATATATAGCTATAGCTTTGGGATACTCTTTGATGGAGACATACGCTTGAGCTATGCGTTCAGTTTCAAATAATGTCGGATCATCACCAAACAATTTTTTGGCTTCTGCTTCTTTGTCGTTAAAAATAAGGCCAATTATATAAGCTGACTTAGCTTCTTCAAATGTCGGATCTGATTCGTATGCTTGTTTCAATAAAGCGACAGCTTCATCTTTTTTACCGACATTAATATAGACTGTGGCTAATTGAAAAGCTACTGACTGCTTTGCTGGAGTCAATTCGTGGGCCTTTACGAGTAATGGTTCTGATTGAGCAAACTGTCCAACTGAATTCATGAACGAACCTCCCAGAACATACATACGCGCGTCCTTTGGAGCGATTGCGATTTGCGCTTCAATAACTTTGTTTGCCAAATCAAAAAATGCTTGCTTCGTGGGACCCGGGTATTGGCCGCTAATAACATTACCGGCGCAAGCAAGCACTTGCTCTCTAGTTTCTTGATTGGCCATGTAAGAGTTTATGGAGAATATTTTGTCAAATAGAGTTACATCCGCGCCCAGATTCTTACTATCATTACAAGCGGTAAGAGCTTTGATCAAACCAGTATTAGCTTGAATTGGTCGCACATTCAGAAAATACAGACTTCCAACTAGAGCAACTAAAACTATTGGAGCAACTATATACTCAACCGCATCGGTGCTGAAAGTCTTATTTTCCAGCCATACTGAAATTTTTGAGGGTGATTTTTGAGATAAGATTTGACCCCCATTCTTGACAGAAGTAATAGATTTGCGATTTGAGATTGAAGAAGAACCCACAAAACCAAGAATAGCAAAGAAGAAAACATAACTCGCGAGGTTATCAAACACGAAAATATTGTGTATCGCATATCCAGCAATCAGTCCGGTCAAAACACTTTTTTGCGCGATGCTCAATTGTGATCGTCTCCAGATTGCAATCAGAGCCAGTACATATAAAGCAAGATATGCGATCAGACCGACGAAACCTGAAGCTACCAGCCAATCTAGAAAAACGCTGTGGGCGCGGTCAAACCATTGTTCTTGAGCCCACATCTCTGGCTCATAGTTCGCGTTAAAGATATAGTTGAAATTCTCTTGCCCCCAACCGAAAATTGGGCGTTCTAGGGCACCAGAAATGGCCATTGGCCAAATGTAGCCTCGAGCTTGAGTCTTGGTATCATTCCAAGAAATTGTGGCTAGACGATTCAATACTTCGTTGTCTTGAATAAAAGTAGAGGTACGATTCATCCAGAAAACTACACCAATCAGTATGATCACAACTATTACACTCCCTGAAATCCAGCGAGATTTTTTTAATTCGCCTCTGCCAAAAATTGCGTATAAAGCCAAAGACAACATAATACCACCAATCAAACCAAGAGCAGTACCACGAGTCTGGGTTTCAAAGATAATAAAACCAAATAATACAGCTAGAATCGGATATACCCATTGCAAAAATCCCGAATTAATTATTTGTTTTACTCTTGCGACAAAGGACATGTACACCGCAATACCAATATGCATCAACATATAGACAGCCATGTATGCGGCGTTGCCGAGGGAGGCGTCAATACGGGTACTACCCTGGTGAACAGTCGCATTACCAGTCAATTGTAGTATGCCATAAATTGAGATAACAAAAGCAATGACTAAAGAAAAATTAAACCAGCGGTGCCACATTCTTTTTCCTTCTTCTCCAAAACCAAACAAATGTGTAGCAGTCATGTAAAACATCCAGAGGTGAATCACAACCAACCATCCTTCCATTCGTTCAAAGTTTGATACGATACTACGGATTGAGTTGACTCCTAATAGGTCAGCAACTAAAGCAATCAAAGCAAATAAACTCACGCCAATCGTAAGTGCCGTAAATTTTGGTCGATACTTTGCATCAAGAAAAGCTAAAATAATCCAACTGGCAAAGGCTAGTTCTACTAGAATACGGAAATAAAACGCTTTACCTGTGATAAATGGAAAAAAGTATGAATTGGCAACAATTAGTGGAAAGATTGGGATTAGAAAAATGGCAACTATCGAAATTGAGCGTAAGATTTTCTGAAGATTCATAGATGTTTATAATCAAATATTATTAAAGAAGTACAGCTTAATATAGCATGTAGATTTGTAAAATACCATTGTCATGAAAGATTGGCGCTAAAATTTAACTTGACACTACTTGACACCTTTTGACACTTTGATATAATAGACAAATGGTAAATGAAATCAAGCCAAATGGAATTTATACAACCAGCGAGACGCAAAGCTACTTGCGTATAAGTGAAAGCACGATCAAGAGAATGCTGAAGAAAGGTCTGATTCGTGCTAACAAGGTTGGTGGACAGTATAGAATTCTTGGAAAAGAGATCTTACGTGTCCTATCACCTGATTTGGAAAAGGAGGCAATTAAATCATACTTGGATCTCAAGAAAAAAGTCGTAAAAAAGATAAATAGATGGTAAAATCAAAAACTATGAAAAAGAAAACGACAAGGAACGCCAAAAGAAAAAAAGCGCTTATTACAGGAATTACTGGTCAGGATGGATCATACCTTGCAGAACTTCTTATTGAAAAAGGATATGAAGTACACGGACTCATGAGACGATCGAGCTCATTTAACACTTCTCGTATTGATCATCTTTTTCAAGATCCACATACCAAAGGGAAACTATTCACTGGGAGTTTTGGCGACCTTTCCGACGCAAGCAACCTCTCGCGCCTTATTGAATCTCTAAAGCCAGACGAAATCTACAATCTTGGCGCACAGAGTCATGTGAGAGTAAGTTTTGATATCCCTGAATATACAGCTGATGTAGTTGGATTGGGAACACTTCGTCTCTTGGATGCAATTAGAGAAAGTGGGGTTAAGACAAAATTTTACCAAGCCTCGTCCTCTGAAATGTTTGGAAAAGTAACGGAAATTCCTCAAACTGAAAATACCCCTTTCCATCCTCGTTCACCATATGCAGTAGCAAAAGTATTCTCATATTGGATCACCAGAAATTATCGTGAGTCATATAATCTTTTCGCGGTAAATGGGATTCTTTTTAATCACGAATCTCCTCGCCGAGGAAAGACATTCGTCACTAAGAAAATTACCCGGGGATTAGCACGTATTAAGCTAGGACTTGATGAAAAATTATACCTTGGAAACCTTGATGCAAAACGCGATTGGGGACATGCAAAAGATTATGTATACGGCATGTGGTTAATGCTCCAACAAGACAAACCAGATGACTACATACTTGCGACTGGTGAAAATCATTCTGTACGTGAATTCGTTGAAGAAGTTGCAAAATACTTTGACATCGATCTGATGTGGAGAGGAAAAGGAGTAAAAGAAAAAGGAATTGACAAAAAAACTGGTAAAATAATCATTGAGATTGATCCTATATATTTTAGGCCAGCTGAAGTTGACCTGCTCATTGGTGATGCATCAAAAGCAAGAAAAAAGCTTGGATGGAAACCTAAAATTCGTTTTAAAGAATTAGTAAGATTGATGTGCGAACATGATCTGAAAGAAGAAAAATATGCAAAGCAAATTCTTGCAAATGAATAACTATATGAATAAAGAATCAAAAATATATGTAGCTGGACATACTGGTCTCGTTGGAGGAGCAATTTTTAGATTACTTAAACAAAAAGGTTACAAAAATCTTATTGGCAAGACACACACCGAGCTCGATCTTGAAAATGAATCACAAGTAAAAACATTTTTTGAAAAAGAAAAACCTGAGTATGTATTTTTATGCGCCGCAAAAGCAGGTGGAATAAAAGACAACAGCGAGAAACCTGCTGAATTTATTTTAAGAAACCTTAAAATACAGACCAATGTTATAGATACGGCATATAGAAACCAAGTAAAAAAACTTCTTTTTATGGGAAGCTCATGCATATATCCACGGATTACAGAACAGCCCATTAAAGAGGACTACTATATGACAGGAAAGCTTGAACCGACAAATGAAGCATATGCTGTCGCAAAGATTGCCGGCATATCAATGTGTCAATCATACAGAAAACAATATGGCTGTGATTTTATTTCTGTCATGCCAAACAACATTTATGGACCAGGTGATCATTTTGAAATAGAGCGTTCACATGTAATACCTGCTTTGATTCGTAGATTCCATGATGCAAAAAAAGAAAACAAGAAAGAGATCGTGCTTTGGGGTACGGGAGTCGCAATTCGAGAATTTCTCCATTGTGATGATTTGGCTAGTGCAAGCTTATTTCTAATGAAAAACTACAGAGATAAGGAAATTATTAATGTTGGTACAGGAGTCGGTATATCAATCAAAGATCTCGGAACAATGATACGGAAGATTGCTGGTTTTGAAGGCAAAATCGTATGGGATTCAACAAAACCTGATGGAATGCCGATACGACTCCTTGATGCCTCAAAGATTCAATCGCTTGGTTGGAAAGCGAAAATTGATTTTGATAAAGGCCTAAAGGAAACATATGAATGGTTTATTGAACATGTTGTATAAAAAAATAAAATTAAACCAATGAAAAAATCTACTGGATTTAGGGTGCCACTAGTCAAAAATGCTTTAATAAATAATAAGCAAGCACTGCAGGCGTTATCCACATTCATTTTGAAGACTGACAGATTAAGCATGGGCAACTATTGTCATGCTTTTGAGCTAGCATTTGCAAAAAAACAAAAACGAAAATATGCAATACTTTTCAACAGTGGCGGTAGTGCAAATTTGGCGATGATTCAAACTCTAAAAAACTTGGGTAAGTTAAAAAATAAAGATAAGGTCGGTTTCTCTTCCTTGACTTGGTCTACGAATGTTATGCCTATAATCCAGTTGGGACTTGAAGCGATTCCAGTAGATTGCGATCCTACAACACTCAACAGTATGTCAAAAAATGCAATAAAAATATTAGAAAAGGAGAAGTGTTCAGCATTTTTTCTGACAAATGCACTAGGATTTGCTGGAGACATAGACATCATAGAAAAAGAGTGTAAAAAAAGAGGAATTATTGTGCTTGAAGATAACTGTGAAGCCTTGGGAACTGAACTTAATAAAGGAAAAACTGGAAATTTTGGTTTAGCTTCAAGTTTTTCTTTTTTCGTTGCCCATCATATGTCAACGATTGAGGGTGGTATGGTCTGTACAGACAACGATAATTTTGCAGAAATGCTCAAAATTGTGAGGGCTAACGGATGGGATAGAAACATCAGTCCAGAAAGACAAATCTATTGGAGAAATAAATTTGGAATTGAATCTGATTTTCAAGCCAAATATACTTTCTATGATCTGGGTTACAATCTTCGTCCAACTGAAATTACAGGATTCCTAGGCCTACATCAGTTGAAGTTTCTTGATAAAACAACAAAAATCCGTGAAAAGAATTTTAGACGAATTTACAAAGTTCTCAAAGAGAATGGTGACTTTCTCCCTCTTAACTGGAAACATATAAAGATAATCTCAGCATTTGCCATACCACTTATATGCAAAAATCCAAAGCTTAGAGAAAAATACATCAGGCGGTTTGAGAAGATGGGAGTAGAAGTTCGTCCAATGATTGCTGGAAATATGCAACGACAACCTTTTTATAAAAAATATTCTTCTAAAAATTATAACTTACCTGGTGCAGATATTATCCATTATAACGGATTTTATTGTGGTAACTGCCCAGATTACACGGAAGAAGAACTCAAAATAATAATAGGCTGCATAAAAAAATGAAAGAAAAACTATGAATACACTTACCACAATAATAAAACCTAAGAAAACATTTAGTTTGCGAGATTTTAGAGAACTTTGGAATTACAGAGAACTTCTATATTTTTTTACATGGAGAGATCTAAAGGTTCGTTACAAACAAACGGTTATTGGAGCTGCTTGGGCAATTCTGCAACCATTTATAACCATGGTAATTTTCACTCTATTTTTTGGTACGCTTGCCAAAATGCCATCCGACGGAATTCCATATCCTATCTTCGTTTACACAGGACTTCTTTTTTGGCAATTTTTTTCAAGTTCCCTTTCCGATACTAGTAATGTGCTTATCGCCAATCAATCAATCATAACTAAAGTCTACTTTCCTCGTTTAATTTTGCCGATATCGGGTGTTATAACAAAATTTGTAGATTTCTTGATAGCATCTATTATACTAGCTGGACTAATGATATATTTTGGATTCATTCCACACATAAGTGGACTATTGATTATACCAATACTGCTTATAATAACTTTTATGGCTTCGGTTGGTACAGGATTATTCTTGGCATCAATTAATGTCAAATATCGTGATATTCGTTATGCTCTCCCATACTTTATACAAATGCTTCTATTCTTGACACCAGTCATATATCCCGCATCAATTGCAGGTAAATACTCTTGGATTCTCGCATTAAATCCGATGACGGGAGTGATACAGTCCGCGCGCGCAGCTCTTTTGGGAACAACACCAATAAACTGGGTACTTCTGTCCATATCATTTTCAACTTGTCTTATTATCTTAATCATTGGAATAATGTATTTCAAAAAAGTTGAGAGATATTTCGCAGATATTCTATAGAAACATGAACATTGAACCAATAATAAAAGCAAGAAATATAGGAAAAAAATACAAAATTAGGCATAATCTTGGTGGTTATGTCGCCCTTAGAGATGTCATTATGACGATAATTAAGAGCCCATTTAGATTTGCTAAAGATAAAATAAAATCCATAACTGGCATAAAAACAAAAGAAGAATTCTGGGCTTTGAAAGATGTCAGTTTTGACATTTTTCCTGGAGAAGTTGTTGGGATAATTGGACGAAATGGAGCAGGAAAATCTACACTTCTTAAAATACTAACTGGCATTACTCCACCTACGACTGGCGAAATACACCTACATGGTCGAGTTGCTTCGCTACTTGAGGTCGGTACAGGATTTCATCCAGAATTGACTGGCCGAGAAAATATTTTTCTAAACGGGGCAATACTGGGAATGACCAGAAAAGAAATTGCGAAAAATTTTGATTCCATTGTAGAATTTGCTGAAATAAGCAAATTTCTTGATACACCAGTAAAATACTATTCCAGTGGTATGTATGTTCGTCTAGCATTTTCAGTTTCTGCGCATATGGAGCCAGATATTCTACTTGTAGATGAGGTACTGGCTGTTGGTGATGCTGAATTTCAGAAAAAATGTTTAGGAAAAATGGAGGAGGTAACACGTAAACAAGGTAGAACCATTCTATTTGTCAGTCATAATATGGCGGCAATTCAAAGTCTATGTAAAAAATGTATACTGATTGAAAAAGGTAGTATAAAAAATATTGGAAATACAGAGGATATTGTCAATCAGTACTTGAGTGGTAATGCAAAAGAAGGAACGGAGAAGATCTGGCCAGAGGAAAAACGTCCTGGAAATGATATAGCTTCTCTTATTTCAACTAGATTAATAAACCGAGAAGGAAAAACTATTTCATATGCTTATTCTGATAAAGAAATTGGTATAGAGATAGTCCACGAGGTCAAGAAACCTGGTTACATGCCAATACCAAATGTACATGTCTTTACCAACAAGGCAGAATATGCTTTTATCAGTCATGCTGACTATAATGAGAATCTTGATAAAGTCGGAATATACAAATCAACTGCTTGGATACCAGCCAATATTTTAAATAATAGTACATACATAATTGGCATTGCGGTTTCTACAATGATTCCTCTACAAGTCCATCTCTATGAGCGTGAGGCAATAATCTTTCAGGTTATAGAAGATATAGATAATGCAAAAAAATATGACTACAATCAAAAGATACCTGGAGTCGTAAGACCAAAATTGGAATGGAGTTATGAATAACAGTAATGATAATAAATTATTTTGGAAAAATTAAAACTTTGGGCAAACTACTAAAAAGAAAATTTTCAGTTACACCCGAGGATGAGAAAATAGATTATGATGGCGAAACAATATACGCTGGTCACTTTCAGATCAAATATAGAGGAGTAAATATGATTCGTTGCCCTTTTGATTATGTGATATATCAAATGATGATCAATGAAGTCAAACCAGACTTAGTAATTGAAATCGGTACAAATCATGGCGGAACCACACTCTATATAGCTGACCTCATGGACAAAATTGATCATGGAATGGTGCACTCAATTGATATAGTGAAGAAATCAGATAGACTGGTTCAAAGTAGCCCAAGGATTAAACTTTTTAGTAATGGTTGGGATAAATATGATTTAAATGAGACAAAAGGTTTTAATAAGATTATAGTCATAGAAGATGCTTCACATATGTATGAAGACTGTATTGGTTCACTTAATAAATTTTCTAAACTTGTCAGCATTGGATCATACTATATTGTAGAAGATGGAATTATCAGTAGCCATGGAAGAGATGAAGGGTATAATGGAGGTCCGCTTAGAGCAATCAGAGAATTTCTGAAATCAAATAGCAACTTTAATGTAGATAGAAAATATTGTGATATGTTTGGCAAAAATGCAACATTCAATGTAAATGGGTACTTAAAAAGGATAAAATAATTTATGGCGAAAATATTTATAGGAATGCCAGTCTATAATGGCGAGCGCTTTATAAAAAGTGCTGTTGACTCAATAGTAAATCAAACTTTTAATGACTGGAAACTATTTATCTCTGATGATGGTTCTAGTGATAACACTAGTATTATTTGTAAAGAATATTCTAATTCTGATCCAAGAATTGAATACTACAGACAACCAAAAAATACAGGACTGTTTGAAAACTTTAAATATGTGCTTGATAAGGCGGATTCGAAATATTTTATATGGTGCGCGCAGGATGATATTAGAGAAAAAGAATATTTTGAAATATGTATACATAAATTAGAAGAGAACAAAGACTTGAGTTTTGCTACCACCACAATGGCCGCAATTGATTCGTTTGATAGAATATTGATTGTTGAGGACCAGCTTACAAAGTTATCTGGCAAACCAAGTATGATAAATGTCGCTAAATATGTTTTACAGCCAGAAATATTAGGAAAATGTAATCTGATGTATGGACTTTTCAGAACTGAAGTTGTAAAAATGGTCTGGAAAGCATATCCACAAAGAAGTGTTTGGGGTCAGGATTATATGTTTTCATTAGCTTTAATAAGTCGCTTTGAAATATTTGTCGACAGAAAAATTCTTTTCAAAAAACGTTTAGGAGGATTTTCTAGTCCTAAGGCACTTTTAAATGACACCGACAATATGGTAAAAAAAATTGAATACAAAAATCCAAAAAATCAAATGTTCCCATTAGGTGAATTCAAGGATTATTTTAAAGGACATATGGAAGCATTAAAAGGAACACCTTATCGTAGCTTAACTGCTATACTTCTTTTGATTCGTCTGCCAAGATCATTTGTTATATATTTAAAAGAGAGAAATATAAAGAAATATTTAAATCATATCATTAACAAATAAGATGACGGTAATCATCAAAACAATCGGTGGCTTAGGAAACCAATTATTTCAATACGCATTTGCGCGTGGTATATCTTCACATCTTGAGACAAGCTTCCTTTTAGATATTGACACATCGGTTGTTTATAAAAATGAAAGAGTTCATGAATTTTCACTTCAACATTTTAATGTGACCATACCTATGGCTAAATGGTATCATATGTACGGCTTTGTGTGGCTACGAAGACAGAAACGGCTCTTTAATTTTATTTATCACAAGTTACGTCTAAAAAAAATGTTTTCTTCTTTTTACTTTATTGAGAGATTATTTTGCTTTGATGAAAATGTACTTTCAAAGGGTGATGGTTCATATTTTGAAGGATTCTGGAACACAGAAAAATATTTCAAAAATATAGAAAAAGAGATTAGAAAGGAAATCATCATCAATAAACCACTCTCTGAATACGGGCAAAAAATAAATGATGAGATTATGAAGAAAAATTCTATATCACTACATGTAAGACGCACAGATTATGTCACTCACAAGATTTCAAATGAGTATCATGGGACATGTTCTCAAGAATATTATAAAAATGCTATTAAATATGTAGCAGAAAGAGTACCTTCACCACATTTTTTCATCTTCTCTGATGATTATGGTTGGGTAGTTGAAAATTTCAAATTCCTTCAATATCCTTACACTTGCATAAAAAATGGACCAGAAAAAAATTATGAGGATTTAACACTTATGTCCAAATGTAAACACCATATAATAGCAAATAGTACATTCAGTTGGTGGGGTGCATGGCTCAATCCCAAAAAAGACAAGATTGTTATTGGGCCAAAACAGTGGTTCAAAAATGCTCCGAAAGCAAATACGGTAGATCTTTTCCCAGATGGTTGGATAAAATTATAATGCTGCAATGTGCGGAATAATCACTATAGTAGGAAATAATGTAGATAGCATAATTGGAGACATCAAAATAAACTCCATGCTTTCTTCTCTTGCAAAAAGAGGACCAGACGATAGGGGTTTTTTGAAATTCAGTAATGCTATAGTCGGGCAAACTCGTCTTTCTATAGTTGATATTGCCGATGGCCATCAACCAATGAGAGATAATAGAAACCCTTTTACGATTGTATTTAACGGTGAAATCTATGGATACAAGGAGTTACGTAAAAGATTAGAGACATGCGGACATAAATTCAGTAGCAATTCCGATACTGAAGTTATATTGAAATCATATGCAGAATATGGAAATAGATGCCCTGAGTATTTGGATGGTATGTTCGCCTTTGCAATTTGGAATGAATCTAAACAGGAACTTTTTGTTGCTCGAGACAGATTCGGGAAAAAGCCATTTTATTATGCGTGGGTAAACGAAATGTTCTTGGGAGTTTCAGAAATAAAAGCTATCTTTGAGAGTGGACTCATAAAAGGAAAAATTGATCTTAGTGTATTAGATAATTATCTTCAGCTTATGTATATACCGCCATGGAAAACTATCTATTCTAACATTCAGACTATTTTGCCGGCTCATGCAGGGATCATCAAAGATGGGAAAATTAAAACCTGGAAATACTGGGAACTTAAGAAGAAAATTTTAAACATATCTTATGATGATGCAAAAAAAGAGATAAAAAGACTTTTTGATGAGGCAGTTAGAAAAAGAATGGTAGCGGATGTTGAAATTGGAAGTCTTCTGTCTGGAGGTGTGGACTCTACCTTGGCTACAGCTTATGCACAAAGATATGCAACTCATCCAATCAAGACATTTTCCGTTGGTTATGATCAATATATAAACGAGCTACCTTACGCTAAACAGGCCTCAAAAAAAATCGGTACAGATCATTATTCGCTCAATGCCGGAATCAACCTGATCAATGAACTGGAGAAAGTCGTAGAATATATGGATGAACCACATGCTGACTCCTCGGATTTTCCACAACATTTAATATCAGAGTTTGCTTCCTCAAAAGTAAAAGTGGCATTATCCGGCGATGGTGCTGATGAACTGTTTCTAGGATATGGCTGGAATTGGAAATACTGGAATACAAGAAAAATCGTCAGACTAAAAAATATGATTTTCTCAAATCAATTCAAGGAGCATTTAAAAAATGTTGAAGTGTTTTCTAGAAAAAATCGCCTTGGTTTATGGAAAGATAAATCTCCAGTAAATTCTGAAATTGAGAAAAGGGACATCAATAATATCAATCTTTTTGATCTAACCACATATCTTCCAGGCCAGCTTCTTACAAAAATTGACAGAACAAGTATGATGCATTCCCTAGAAATACGCTCTCCTTTTCTAGATTATAAACTTGCGGAATTCGTATACAACTTACCTGAAAAATATAAAACGGACAGAAAAAGCGGTAAGATCATTTTGAAGGATATCTTGATGGAAATAATGCCCAGGGAATTTGTTTATAGGAGAAAACAGGGCTTTGGCGCGCCGATCAAGGAATGGCTTCGGACTGAAAACACTCGACAATTTGTCCAAAAAAATTTATTAGAAAGTTCGAGTCTAGGAAATATATTCAACACACACGAAATAGTTGACCTGCTAGATAATTTTTATAAAAAAAATAATGAGAGTGTTCAATATAAGATATGGACTTTATTGTGTCTAGCACTATGGTTCAAGTCTCACCAAAAACATCATGAATAAAATTAGAAAAATATATTGGGCATATAGAAACAAAATTTCAAATAAACTTTTTGGTAAAGTGAGAATGCCTGCTTTGGGCAAAAAGAAAGGTGAAGTGTTAGTCTCATATATTACTGAACCATTTACTATTGCACCTTGGGAAAAATTTTCAAATTTCCACACTATGTACTGGGAATGCTTTGAGATTGCGAGATTATTTTCAGAACGAGGATACGCCTGTGACATAATCGGCACAAATAATACAAAGTTCATTCCACTCAAACCCTATGTTGCTTGTATAGACGCCGAAGGACTTGAAAGACTAGTAAAATATTTACCGACAAACTGCAAAAAGGTGTTCCATATATTGATTTCACATTGGGATGCATATAATAAAGCGGAAGAAGACAGATTGGAACAATTAAAAAAAAGAAGAGGTGTTAGGCTTTTGCCTAGAAGAAAGATGAGACCATCAAGAGATGCTGAGTTGGCTGACTATTTGGAGGGTTTTGGAAATAAAACAATCTTTGAGACATTTAAGGGATTCGGGAAGCCAGTATTTTTTATTCCTATTTCAGCAGTACTCAAATTTGATTTTCCAAAAAACAAAAACTTTGAAAGTGTTCGGAGAAGTTTTCTGTGGCTAGGCGGCGGGGGATCAGTCTTGAAAGGTCTTGATCTGACTTTGGAAGCTTTCGCAATAACACCACAACTGCATCTGCATGTTTGTGGTCCCGTTGGGGCTGAAAAGGATTTCGTGGAGGAATATAAAAATGAACTGTATAATACTCCAAATATTCACTTTCATGGTCGAATTGATATTGGAGGAGAAAAATTTGCTGAAATAGTAAATAAATGCGGAGCTGTCGTATACCCTTCCGGTGGTGAAGGTTCTTCAGGAGCAATAGTACAAGCAATGCATGCTGGATTAGTCCCAATTATAACCCATGAAACTGGTATTCAAGAAGATTCCAAATATATTGCACTGATTGAACCAACTCCAGAATCAGTATCAGAAGCGGTAATTAATTTTTCAAACCTAACACCGGAAAGAATTAAAGATAAATCATACTCTATATGGAAATATGCTCAGACACACTATACTAGAGAAGAGTTCTCCAAGGCTTATGCGAAGTTTATTGATTCTGTCTTAAAATTATAGTTTTATGAAACCTCTCATAAGTGTGATAATTCCAGTATATAACTGCGAAAAAACAGTAGAGACAGCAGTCGGTTCAATATTAAATCAAACATATCAAAATATTGAAATAATCGTAGTTGATGACAATAGTACAGATAACACAAAAAATGTCGTCAGAAAAATTGCTGAGTCAAATCCAAAAGTAAAATTGCTTGATGGAGAAAATGATCCAAACAGATTTGACAAAAAACTAAACAGGAATATCAACGCTGGTTATTCTGCTCGAAATGTTGGATTTGAGCATGCAAGTGGCGAGCTGATCACCTTCCAAGATGCCGACGATGCCAGTTTTTTGAATAGAATTGAAGTTCAATATGAACTGCTTACAAAGTACAAATCAAGCCATCTTACTCTAGATTGGGTAAGATTTAATGAGAGATATCTGAGTAAAAAACTTGATATAATAAAATATAGCAAAAATGTGGAACTGATTGGTCCAGTAGATCTTTATAGAATGTCGCAAAGATCAAAAGGTTTCATCGCAAAATTTTCCCAAAATATCAACCGAATAATTCCCTTTCATCTCAAAAGAAAAAGAATCATAAACAAATTATTCTTTGGATCCATGGAAAATTATCCTGGTGCTGGAAATTCTCCACTTTTTAGACGTGAGGTAATAAAGAAAATCAAGTTTAGAAAACTATCAGAAAGAGTGTGGCCTTCGTTTATGGGACGAGGGGCAGACAAGGACTTCAATTTTCAAGTCGCTGAAACATTCAAAAATAGCTATGTTTGCCTTGTCCCTTTATACATGTGGCGTGTACCGACCGAAAATCCAAGATATGTAAATGGGTTGCAAGTTTAAACTTATGGAGTATAGTTGTGCTGGATTTGTACACTGAAATAAACAATATAACCTAGAAAGGAAACCATCAAATGCACAAGCATGAGATTTTTTCTGAGCGGAATGATCCGGTATTGCTGAAGAAAATAACTCGAAAAATAAGGGGCCTTTTTTCTGGACCATGTGAGCGTATTCTCCTCATAAACATACCACAGGTAGCCGAAGCAGATTTCGATCTTCCCACAGCCAAACTTGCTCGGTACCCTTGTTTCCCTCCTTGTGGTGCGGGCTTGCTATCACGCGATTTACGAGATGTGGGATATCAGACTAAACTTCTTGATCTGAACTTCGAGATACTCTCTCGAGTAAAAGAGTCGGATTTCCATTATAATCTGTGGCAAAATTCAGTAGATCAAGTGATCAAAATTTTTGTCCCGAATCTGATTGGAATAAGTTGTATGTTTTCCATGACGCACGCTTCAATGCGGGCAGTTGTAGATTATATAAAAAGACACCATCCTCATATACCAATCATAGCTGGAGGTGTACATGTATCCGGTAATGCAGCGATGGTCTTGAATGAGATTAAAGGAGTAGATCTTGCTCTCCGTTATGAAGCAGATATTGCCTTAGTCACAGTAGTTGATTTTATAAATGGCAAGACAACAGAAAATCAACTGACTCAAATAGCGACATCAGTAGAAGGAGAATATCTAGAAATAACGGAAAGAAGCATTCCAGACGGTAATAAAGTAAATTATTCTCCAGAATACGATGACCTGCCAATCGGTAATTACAGTTTAACTGGAAGTATCGGTGCTTATCATTGGCTTCGTACTGATCATCCGCCCGTAGGCACCATCCTTGCAAATAGAGGGTGTAGGGCTGCTTGCACTTTCTGTTCTGTCCATAGTTTTAATGGCGCGGGAGTCCGAAGTAGGACTGCAACTACTGTAGTAGATGAAATGGAGAGAATGGTCCAAAAATATGGCATCAAGCATTTTATGTGGCTTGATGACGACCTTTTTAGACCAGACTCTGCGGTGGAACTCTTTCCTGAAATCACTAGGAGAAGACTGGGTATAACATGGGATGCTTCAAACGGCGTGATTGCAAGAGCTTCTACTCCAGAAATGATACATGCGGCTTCGGAATCCGGATGTATCGGTCTGAGTTTTGGAATAGAATCTGGCAATCCAAAAATACTGAGGGACGTAAAAAAACCCAGTACCGTTGAACATTTCAAAGATGTAAGTCAAACTCTGAAAAACTATCCAAGAATGTTTTCCAAGGGTTTCCTAATGGTAGGATTTCCTGACGAAAACATCGGTCAAATTCGAGACACTGTAAATCTTGCTGTAGACATGGCTCTGGATTGGTATCCTATCCAAATTCTTTCCCCTTTTGGTGGGACAATAATGGCAAAGGCACTAGTCAAGAAAGGAGTAGTGGACGAACATTCAGTCCTATCTTCAAATATGTTTGTCGGTGTTACCGGCAAGCAGAGAGTGAAGGAAAGACTTGAAACTACCTCTAGCGTCTTTAATCACGAAATTCTGGATGCTGATCAAGATCAGATGCGTGTTCCATCTAAGGAAGAAATGGCGGATATCTGGTTCCTTATGGATTACAGAGTCAACTACGAGCAGATTCCAAACCAGATCAATCCAATCAAATTGGCTATGAAACGCCTCATGCTTCGTGATGTTCGGGACAGAGTCCCTAAACATATTCCAATGGCAAGTCTCTTCCTTGGGATCATTAACCAAAAGCTTGGTAATCATGAAGAAGCTAAAGAAAACTTCATGGAGACAGAGCAATATCTTAAGGAATCAGTCTTTTGGCAAGTGCGTTTTAAGAAGCTTGGCTTAATCAATCTTCTCAGAAAACTTAGCAATGACTAGAAGACATTTGTTTGTTTTATTTAATCACACGACCTCACCGCATTATGTGTGTGGGGTCTTTTTTTATTTTATCTGTTCACGTGCCCACTCAATTGTCCTCTCCAAACCTTTGTCAAAAGTAGTAAAATTGAACCTTTTCATTTCCTTTATTATCTTGCTAAGATCGAGTCTGACAACTACTGGGTCTTTTCCAATATGTGAAATTGTTGATCTTGTTTTTGGAATTTTACATGACGCTTTTGTATATTTTGAAATCTTTTTCGCAAGCTCATATATTGAAATACTGTCTTGACCACCCACATTGTAAACCATATCTTTTCCTTTAAAAGCAGTGAAAAATATCATGGAAATAACATCAGTAATATAGCCATAGGTCTTAACTGCCCTTCCTTCATCCAAGAGAATTATATTCTTTTCAACAAGCGCTTTTCTGATAAAATCGCTCATAACTCGCGTGTCACTGATTGGAAGCCCTGGACCATAGATATGTGATATTCTGACTATTTTTACATTAGTTCCATTCTTCATCTTATATGCCGAGCAAAGCGCTTCTCCAAGTCGCTTTGATTCACCATACACAGATCGTGGTTTGTGAAGAGGGTGATTTCCATTGTAATCTTCTTTTGTTGGAATAAATTCAGAAAGAACCTCCCCATAAATTTCCGCGGAGCTAAAATAAATAAAAGTACTTTTAGGCGACCACTTGAGAAGCTCAGATGTAGCATTTACATTTATTTTTACAAGCGAAAGGGGGTCATCAATAAATTTTGCAGGCTGACCATATCCAGCAGCATGAAAAATATAGTCAAATCCTTTAAGATTAAACTCTCCAGATAAATCTACCTTCTTAAATTTCACCATAGGATCACCCTCAAGTATTGAAGAGAATGATCTCTTTGGACTAGAAAATCCAACAGCATAAATTAACGCGTTAAGCTTCAATTCATTATTCGCTAAGGATAGTGCAGCAACAACATATTGACCCAAAAAACCAGTCGCACCAGTCACGAGTATTTTTTTCCCTTTTATTTTTGTGAAATCAACCCTTGAAAGGATCTCCCGACAATCCTGCTCAATAATCTTATTCATGACTTTCAACCTTTTTGACCTTTGGACCACCCCCAGGAAGAGGAGGATTCTCCCAACCCTCAACAGGCTCAATAATCATGTTTTTTTTGAATTCCTCTCTTGGCAAATATGGGTACATATCTTCAATGGGAGTGTTCCATCCAAAAACTCTAGGTTCGTACGCATACCAATCCCCACAATCAACATCACAGATAATTGGCCCGTTGAAAGAAAGTACCTCCCTGATCATTTTTCGAGAATCTTGGTTTTTGGAGATTTTCTTTGTTGCGACTCCATATGCATCAGTAATTTTTATAAAATCTGGCGGGACATAACCTTTTGGACCAGACGCTTCGTGTCTAGATTCAACATTTGTATCTTGAAAAGCTTTGATAATTCCATAGAAATGATTGTTGATGATAAAGGTTTTGATCTTGATACCATATGTAATGAGAGTTTGAATCTCCTGAATATTCATATTAAAACCTCCATCACCGATGATACATACTACACTTCTTTTTTTATCAGCGGCAAACCACGAACCCATTGCTCCACAAAAAGAGAACCCCATCGGTGAGTTACCATTATTTGTAATATAGTTCTGACCATTTTTTGTCTCAAACGCGTGATTGCTTGTTACAATGTTCCCCCCACAATCAGCCACAAGCACATCTCCTTTCTTCATTTCTTCTGATAAGATACGCATAAAAGAGTACGGATTGACCTTGCCTTTGGCTTTAATAAATTCTTGACGAACGGGATCGTATTTATTCTTCCATGTCATGACCTGTTTTGTCCAAGAGGAGACATCTGGAAGATTTATCTTTTCAAGCTTAATCATTAGTCTTTCAAGAAAGATCTTCGCGTCAGAATATATGCTGACATCAAAAGGAACTTGCTGAAGTTTTTTTTGAAGTAGGGCGGGATCAACATCCACAACATACTTTTTCGCGCCCCTGGCAAATGTTTTCAAATTTCCACCAGTTATGCGTCCAGATATTCTACTTCCAATTGCTATAAGTAGATCACTATTTTGCAAACCAAAATTTCTTCCTCTACCACCGTATGTTCCAACTCGTCCACCATAATATTCATAATCAGAAGGCACGACTTCTAGGGCATTCCATGTTGGAAACATTGGAATTTTTAGTATTCTACCGACTTTCTGTAAAAATGCTGTGCCTTTTGCAATGCCAACACCACCCCCAATAAGCATTACAGGTCTTTCTGATTTTATTAAATCCTTGAGCAATTGGTCTATTTGTTTATCAATAACATCAATGTCGTAATTTACACGATGTGCTTTCTCGTCAAAGCCGATCAGCTTTGTAGGATCTATCTCTGTTTTCTGCAGATTCATGGGGATATCCAGAAGAACTGGCCCAGGTCTTCCGTCTGTCGCAAGAAATAAGGCCTTTTCAAGTTCATATTTAATGTCTTCTGCTTTTCTTATCAATTTGGAATATTTTGTAATTGGGGATGTAATAGCAACAATATCAGTCTCTTGAAATCCAACTTGTCTTATTGTAGGATCTGCACGCAAAAAATCAGAATTTATCTGCCCTGTTATAAAAAGTGCCGGTACGGAATCGTAAAAGCAATTACCAATAGGAGTGACTAAATTCATGCCGCCTGGACCACTAGTCGCAATAGCAACACCGGAAATACCTTTAACTTTTGCATACCCCTCTGCCGCAAAACCAGCTGCCTGTTCGTGCATCATGGCCACATATTTGGTCTTTTTCGTACGCGTAAAAGCATCAATCAGATATGCATTAGCGGCACCTGAAACAACAAACATTCTGTCAATCCCCTTATCAGCGAGGTAATTTATGACGAAATCAGATAATTTCATATATTAAAAAATACTATAACAGATTGCTTATTTATGCAACACGAACATTTCAGCTGGTGTCCGAACCACTGAACCTACTTGATTGTCTCTTATTTTTTAATTACACTTTCTACTGCTCTATTCAATCTTCTACAGCCCTCCCGAAGTTTTTCTTCAGTATTTGCATAACATACCCGTACATAATTTTTTCCTCCTGGACCAAATCCTGAACCTGGACACACGACAACTCCTTCTGTCTCCATGGCATGTTTAGTAAATTCATCTCCATTCATGCCGGTCTTAGTAACGTCAATCATCAAATAAAAAGCTCCGCGAGGCTTTGAAAATTCAAATTCGGAAATTTTTCCTAATTCTTCGCATACGATATCTCTAAGCTTTCTGTATTCATGTAGATATCTTTCAGAAAATTCATTTCGGCACTCTATAGCTGTGACGCAAGCGTCCTGTAAAAATGGTGGCACACAAGACACTATTGTTTGAGATAGTAAGGCAATTTTTTGAATAATCTTTTCAGGGCCAACGGCGTAACCAACTCGCCATCCTGTCATCGCGAATGGTTTAGAGAAGCCATTGGTAACTATAACTCGCTCACGACATTCATCTAGAGTACCGACACAAAAATGTTTCCCTTCATATACCATTCTAGCGTATATTTCATCACTTAATATCAATATATTATGCTTCTTGGCTAATTTATATATCTTTATAAGATCGTCTTTTGTATAAACTGCTCCCGTTGGATTGGATGGAGAGTTAATGACTATAATGCGTGTTTTGGGAGTAATACAATCTTCAATTGATGACGGATTCATGCGAAAACCGTCTTTATGGGTAACTGGGATATGGATACCTTTTATATTCAACATATTTATCACAGCATTGTATGTAACGAAAGATGGGTCAGCTAAAATCACTTCTTCGCCCTCGTTAACAAGTATTGAAAAAATATAAAATATAAGAGGATTAGCTCCAGAAGTAACAACTATTTGAGAGAGGTCTGGTTCAAAAGAAAAATCTTCAGAAATAGATTTCTGAATAGCGACCCTCAATGTATGCTCACCATAAGAACTACCATAATGGGTATTCCCAGCGTTAATAGAAGAAATAGCTACATCTTTAACTTTTTGTGGCATTTCAAGATGCGTATCGCCAATTTCAAAATGAATTAATTTTTTTCCATGCCTTTCTAATTCCTTTGCCTTTTCCAACACTTGAAACATTGATTGACCGACTATCTTATCAGCAAATTCTGAAAGTCTGATTCCAGAGTCCGTTATATTGATTTTATTCATAACGGATAGTATATGCCCCTTTAATATAGCGGTCAATCATGTATTTTTATGATTTACAATTCACTATAGGTATGTATAATATTGGTATGCTTTATAAAATTTTTCTGCTTTCTTTAAATACTTCTTTTATCAAGAGAGTATTACGCAAATTTGGTATAAGAAAATTAAGCCCTCGCAAAGAAGATTTGGAAAATGCTCCTCTAATTAAAAAATACATCAGTGGAAAATCATTCGCGGACATTGGATGTATGTGGGGAGTCAATGGACTAAATTCTTTCATCGCAGAAGAAAACGGAGCGACGAAAGTTACCGCTGTTGATGTCTATCCAGAAAGTAAAGAATTTTTGGAAAAGAAAAACAATAATAATTCAAAAATTCAATATGTAAAAGGAGATATTAATTTATTAAGTACCACACAAAAAATAGGCATCGCTGATGTCGTCCTGTGTGCTGGAGTGCTATACCATACACCTGACCCTGTCCATTTACTCACACAATTACGTTCAATTTGTGGTGAAATTTTAATTTTAAGTACTTCTATTGTGCCGGAATCTCCTGGCATAAGAAATACTGCGGTTTTTTATCCTTTTTTAGACGCAAATCAACGAAAAATCTGGAATAGGGGCGTGGGCACACAAAAAGCCATTACAGGTCCATACGAGCCGGAAAGTGGCTATGGAAACTGGTTCTGGGGCTTCAGCCCTAGTTGTGTAGAGTCCATGCTTCAATGTTCTGGGTTTGAGGTTATAGAAAAATATATTTTCCCATTCAATTCTACTTTTGTATGCAGGGTTGTATCTTCAAAATTCATTGCGAAATCTGGAGAATGGACGACTCCACAAGATGCGGATTTCGCAAAATTTAAGCGTTAGGATTTTATGATCACAAATAACATTCAACTTTCCTATCTCGTAATAACAAAAAATAAACTTCCCTATCTCAAGAACAGATTGGAAAGATTGTTTTCTGAAAAACTAGGTGACGAAGAGGTTCTAGTAGCTGACGGTCACAGCACAGATGGGACAAAAGAATATATAGATCAATTAAAAAAAGATGGTAAAATATCTTATTGTATTTCAGAAAATGATGTCGGGATCGCTCAAGCACTGAATAAACTAGCTCTAGTAGCAAGAGGGACATTGATCACATCTATAACTGACGACGATGTTTTCCATTATCCAACAATACTAGACTGCAAAAATTTCATGCTCCAACATCCTCAAACTGATGTTGTTTTCACAAATGGTGGCATAAAAAATCGAGACATTGAAAAATCAGTGAGACCACTAATTTATCACCCATATTACGAAAGATGGCAAAAGGATAGAACCCCTTTCACGGCAACTGATCTTGGAATGATGTTTCGTCGAGCCTCTATCTCACTCATCGGTCTATGGAACACATCCTTTCCAGCACCTGACGCAGAGTTTGTCTTCAGAATCATGACAAGTAAGGCAAATGTTGCATGGTGTAAAGGTTTCTCATTTATCAATGTCAGTAATGCGCATGCAGTAAGTCTATCGCACATGAAACAGATAAAGCTTGATATGGATAAACTAAACAAATACTATCTAGATAAAAATCCAGATCCATTCATTATTGAAAAACTGAAAATCATCCGAAACAAGTGGCGAAGCAAATCATTATTCCAAAGAACAAAAGATAGGGTAAATAAAAAAATAAATAATGAAAATCCAGATGAATGGCTAAAACTTATCAGTGTCGCTGAAAAATGGCTAGATCAGAAATACCTAGAAAATAAACCTGCATTTCTTTGGAACAAAATATGAAAGAATATTTAAAATCTATTTCATTTTTCAAAATCATAGTCATAACTTTCAAAACTATGAGGTGTAGACATGGATTTTTTTTGAAAATTAAAAATTTAATAGCATTCTATATTGGTTATGTTAAATACAAAAAACTCAGAAAAAATAACAAATTTATACTTAATACTAAAGACTTGTTTCCTAGAATTTACGACAAAACATCTTTGACTGCCCTGGATCCTGTTTATTTTTATCAAGACACATGGTGCGCAAAAAAAATATTTGAATCTATGCCAGAACATCATTATGATATAGGATCAAAAGCTGATATGGTAGGGATTATTTCCCAGTTTGTACCGACAACAATGGTTGACATAAGACCGTTGACTGTAAAACTTTTTAATTTGACATTTATGGAGGGAAATATCTTATCGCTTCCATTTGAAGATAACTCAATCCATTCGCTAAGTTCTATTTGCGTCATTGAGCACATTGGTTTGGGGCGTTATGGTGATCCGCTTGATCAGTTTGGCTCAGAAAAAGCGGTCTTGGAGCTTTTTCGTGTACTTGCGCCTTTGGGAAATTTGTATATTTCTGTTCCCATTGATAAAGAAAACAAAATCTATTTTAATGCTCACCGCGCTTTCACGAGAGAATATATTTTGGATATTTTCAAACCCCTGGAACTTATTGAAGAAAAATACATCTTTGGTAATAATTTAATTGACGTCTGCAAAAAAGAAAACGGGTTTGGGACAGGTTTATACCATTTTAGAAAAAAATGACTAATACATTCACCATAGTAACCCCATCATACAATCAGGGTTCTGTCTTGGAAGAAACGATCCTTAGCGTCCTTTCTCAACAAGGAAATTTTCATATTGAATACATAATAGCTGATGGTGGTTCAACAGATCAAAGTGTAGAAATAATAAAAAAATATGATAAATTATTAAAGAAAAATGGATTTCCTATAAAGTGTAGAGGTATAGAATTTCGATGGTGGTCAAAAAAGGACAATGGAGAGGCAGCAGCCGTTAATGAAGGATTCAGAAACGCAAGAGGTGATATTTTGGCATGGATTTCTTCTGATGATTTCTATGAATCAAATGCTTTAAATATTGTTTTGAAAAGGTTTCAAGAAGATAATACTGTCATTCTAGTACATGGAGATGCCTACCATTATTACTCTAAAAATAAAAAAATATTGGCACGCTCAATCGAAACTAACTTTGACGATTTATTAAATAAAGGAAATGTAATCTCTGTACCTTCGGTTTTTTTTACAAAAAAAGCACTAACTGAAGCTGGTCCTTTAGATGAAAATCTACATATCACAGATCTAGATTTATGGCTTAGGCTTGCAAAAATTGGAAAAATATCCTATGTGCCCCACATATTAGGTAATTTTAGAGTTTGGAAAAATTCTAGATCTATTTATCTTCATGATAAATTTGGTACAAAAGAAAGGAAGAAGCTACTTAAAAGATACGGCGGCAGAAGAATTGATCCAAAACATATTTATAAAATAAAATCAAAAATCAAATTAATTGGCTACATAAAAAGTAGTGCACCAGGATTATACATCTTTATAAAGAAAATTTTCTATAAAGTCCTCGATGCTTTCCGTTATTAATGTATAATTCAAGAATGATATCTATGGATAATACCATTAAAACTCCAATTGCTTTCTTTGTTTTTAATAGACCAAATATAACCCAGAAGGTTTTTAATGAAATAAGAAAAGCGAAACCCGAAAAACTTTTCCTCGTTGCCGACGGACCTCGAAATCAGGCAGAAAAACAAAAGTGTGATGACGTTAAAAAAATAATTGGAAATGTAGATTGGAAATGCGAAGTCTATAAAAATTATTCAGTTATCAATATGGGGTGTGATCCGCGAATTGCTTCTGGCATAAATTGGGTATTTCAAAATACAGACAGAGCAATATTCCTTGAAGATGATTGCTTTCCCAATCAATCGTTTTTTCGATTTTGTGATGAATTGCTAGAAAAATATAAGGACGACAAAGAAATTATGCACATAAGCGGAGATAATTTCCAGACTGGAAACAAGAAATTCAAATGTAAAGAAGATTATTATTTCTCAACGATATCGCAAAGTTGGGGGTGGGCGACATGGAAAAGGTCTTGGAATCTTTATGATAAAGATTTAAAAAGATGGCCTGAAGCAAAAAAATCCAACTTATTAGGTAAAATCTTTGACGACAAGGCATATGCAGATTATTGGGAAAATTTACTTCAGAAATTCTACGAGAGACAGAGAGTAAACTGGGATGGACGGTGGACATTCGCCTGTTTTGTTAATAGAGGATTATGTATAATGCCGAAAGTAAACCTTATCTCAAACATCGGCTTTGGTGAAAGTGCTACTCATACGAAACAACAAAAACACAAATCTGCTAATCTTCCAACATATCCTATTGAGTTTCCGCTGACACATCCGGATAAGAAAACAACTAACCAGATAGCCGACGATTATACTATGAAACAATTTTTTGGGGTAAACGAAAACTTAAAACAGACAATAAAATGGTGGCTTAAATCAATGTTCCCTGCGCCATATCGGTATTTAAAAAATCTCCATTATAGAAATATATGAAAAAAATAATTATCATCAGAAGCTCCGGCAATGAACTCGCAAATCAATTATGGAACTATGCGAGCATATATGCTTATTCTCTTGAGAAAAAATATTCAATAGTTAATTCATCATTTTTTGAATATGGAGAATATTTTAATTTTAAATCCGCGCCAAATTTATTATTCAGAATCATGTTTTTTAGACCATTTAGAAATTACACAAAAAGAAAAACCGCGATTAAAAGGAGGGTTTGGAGAAAAATGTATTCTTGGTATTCTATGATTGTGTTATTTTTAAATAAAAAAAATACTGTCACAACTGCGAATGAAGTATGCTATTTACCACCGACAAAGCAACCAGATTTTAAATTGAAAATGTTGGAAAATTCTAATGATGACATATACCTTGATGGTTGGCTTTTCAGAAATCCAATCGGTCTCGAAAAATTTAGAAAAGAAATTAAAAAAACTTTTATACCTAGAAAGGATGTGCGGATCACGGTAGAATCAACGATTGGAAAAATTAGATCTGATTATAATAAAATTGTCGGATTACACATTCGCCAAGGAGATTATATGACATGGAGAAATGGTGATTATTTTATTGAACAAAAAAGAGTTCGAGAAATAATTGACGAATTCATCTCAAATTTTAATATAGATAAAAACAAAACTTGTTTTTTGATAGCCTCGGATGGTCCGATTGATAAAGAAATATTCTTTGATCTGAACATTTTTATAAGCAAAAACAATGCGGTAACTGATCTTTATCTGCTTTCATGTACAGATGCGATAATAGGGTCAAATAGCACCTTTGGTGCCTTTGCTTCATATTATGGCAATGTCCCACTTATAGTTATGCAAAAAGATCCTATGGATTGGCAATATTATAGTGGTAGGCAGAAGTATTTTGAAAATAAATACTCTACCTTCGTTCAATATTAGCTCTCTATTTCCTTATTGCAAGAAAATTAGTAGTAAATAAGAGCTTATTTATCTTGTCCTCACTTTCTATTCTATATAAACCATCTTTCAGAATTCTATAGATCTTATATTCAAAAAGAAAGTTAAAAATGTCTCTGAAATAAGTCCGCGAATCCCTGTTTGATATGCTAATTTCAAATTGGATATATTTTATATTTTGAAGCATTTTTTTTGCTCCCCGAAGACAAGCGAGCTCATTACCTTCTACATCAAGTTTAAGAAATGTTATCACGCTTATTCCCTGCTCATGACAAAAAGAGTCAATGGTCTGAACTTTTACATCTTCTGAAGTTACAGATTTTTTAGTCCCTATATGCAAAGAAGCTACACCTCTAACATTATCTGGATAGTAGAGCTTGCCTTCCCCATTATAATCACTCAAAGCTTTATTTATGATTGTAGCTTTTTTACCAAAAGCCTCCTCTAGAGGCCTATAATCCCTTAGGCAGGGTTCAAAGGCATAGATACGTGCCTTGCCTTTACCCTGCGTAGCTTTGATTACTTCTTCGAGGTAATATCCACCTTGCGCGCCAACATCAAATACGATAGGTTCAATTTCCTTATCTAATACATGGTGAATAGCAAACAATTCGCCTGTTTTTTCAAGACCCTGTCCTCCTGTTCCTATATTCATACCTTCAATGGAAAGAAAGAAAAGTTTTTGAAAAAACTTTTGACAGAATTTTTTGCCAAAGAATAGTTTTTTGAAAATTTTGTTCATTATAGAATATACTAATTACCCTTCTTCCTCCCCAAAATATACAAATGAGTTGCAACTACTTCCGATCCTGGAATATATATGAAAAGATAATCAAGGTATTTGATTGGCCCCAGAACTAACATGAATACATGCGCTAAAAATGGAGCAGTTTTCCTTGAGTTAAAAGAGAAAATGACTCCAAGCCAATAAGCCATGAACATCAACAATGTAGACCATGGGCCGGAACGCACACCAGATTCAACGATTTTAAGGTCTCTGAACATATATTTTAGCCCGCTCATAGTCCAACGATTGAAATCGTCAGGCGAGGCGTGATATGGATGCATGAACGGTGCACTTACATAAATATAACCACCTGGCTTAACTATCCTCACCATTTCCCTAGCTACCTTATGCGCATCTGGAACATGCTCAAATAGTGATTCTGAAACTGTAGCATCAACTGTATTATCTTTGAATGGTAGCTGTGTCGCATCGGATACAATATCAACTTCGGGAAAAGGAAAAATATCTACATTGATAAATTCTTTTCCGAGACGCTCTGGACCAGATCCAATATCAATAATGATCGATCCTTTGGGAACTTTTCTAAGAATCATCCTTGGACCATTTACAAGCATCATAACAGGACAAAAAATGTGCCAAATAGAATAGTACAATCTTGGAAACTGCTTTAGGAAAGATTTGAGCCAGTTCACGCCAGACTCATGCTGAGTTCTATTTTTTTCATAAACTTGTTTTTCAATCAAGATCGGCCTTTGAGATTCGTCAGTAATGAAAAATCCGTGCTGTCTGCATTGATAGACATTTTTAATCTTTAAAAAAGATTCTTTGCAAAAGGGGCAGCAAACTATTCGTGAATAGTCCCCCACAACACGAATTTTAGGCTTTTTTATATTTATAAGCTTATCAGCAATAAGAAGTTGTATCGCTCTGAAACCATCACGATAGCGGATCTTCTTGCCATGCTTGGCATCACGAGGTGTATGAGAGATTGGCACTTCACAAATAGTGAAACCTCCACGCAAAACAGCGGCGGTAAATAGTAATTCCGCTTCAAATCTGCCCGACACAAAATATTTTTTCGCTTCCTGGGGAAAAAACTTGTAGCAAGTCCATACATCAGTAAGATTTGTCCCATAAAGAATATTTATTAGTTTTGTGATCATCCAGACGCCTAAACGCTGGAAATAGAAATTTTCTCTTTTTGCATGATATATATTTCGTGAACCATATACAACAATTCCCTTTCTTTCTTCTAAAGCTTCTATGAAGATGGGAAACTCATTCGGATTGTATTCTAGATCTGCGTCTTGAATGATGATGTAGTCTCCCGTGGCTTGTTCTAAACCCATCTTAACTGCGGAACCCTTACCACTATTTCTTTCTAGTCGAAAAACTTTCAGTCTGTTTCCATATTGCTTCAAAATATCTTGAGTGTCATCGGTAGAAGCATCATCAACTACAATTATCTCCTTATCCCAGGGAGTTATCTTAACACCTATAACGCAGTCTATAAGCTCTTGAAGGGTGTATGCCTCGTTATAACATGGAATTATTATTGAAAGCTTCATTTTTTTTCAATTTACTGAGTATAGACGACGACAGGCCTAAAAGTCCATAGACTGCAAAAGCAAATATAAAAACTTCTACTGGTATCTTGAATCTAGCATTCACGCCAAAACCATTTATGGCAGTAGTAGCGGCAAAGTATCCCACCACAGCTATACTAAAAAGTATCTCTGTTTTTAGCCAACCTCGTCTACATAGAGAACGAAATACCCCTATAAACGCCAAAATAGCTATAATAAACCAAGCTATTCTCGCAAAAACAATAAGAATAATTGGACTTCCAAATGAGGAGCGAATAAAAGATATGAACCCGGCCGGATCGGCAATTATCATCCCAAGTGCTGGTTTTTGAAAAGTATTTACCAATGGAACGCCAGCATATCCAAATATGTTCAGCAAACCATCGTGAGTAAAAAATGTAACAACAGTTGTAAATAGCGAAATTAAAAGTTCTTTTGGATGTTTTTTCAAGACCGCTAGTGCAAGTCTGGTAATTTCCTTGGAGTTTGAAAGATTGATAGTACTTTCATCAAAACCATCCTTTCTCACGAATGCTAACCATTCCGTTTTAAAATCAGTCTTATTTTCTATTGCCAAAACTGTTGGCACAAGATAAACGTAAAGATTGAAAGCTGGCTGCGCACTCATACCCCACACTCCAAATTCTGACTTATTTCTATAAAGCCAAGAAGATATGATTAAACAGAATAGAATAATAAATATTCCCGTATGAACAAAAACTTTTTTTGAAAGATTTCGCCTTGAGTGAAATATAAGTAATGCTACAACAACAACTGGTAAATATTGAATTGTTGGTTTGATAAGTGTCGCTAATCCAAAAAATACCGAAAACCAAACTATATTCCTCATTGTTGCATCTTTAAAATACTTAAGGAGAAAAATAATTGAGATAAGAAAAAAGAAAGTAAAAGATGTCTCTGTATAAAATATAAATGACAGAAATATTGCATACGGTTCAATTGCCATAAGAACACCTGTTGCTGTGATAACGCGTCTATCACCAAAAATAAAACGTACGATTTTCATACCAATAATTGGTATGAAACTACCCATGATAATCTCAAAAAATGCCACAGCCCAATAGCTCTTGAACAATAATAGTATTCCCGCGATTAGAAATGGCCATACAGGTGGACGTAGAGGATTAGGAGCAAAGACACCTTGTGTATTTATTGAACCGAAACCGTTTCCATCAACAAGACTTTTGCTAATTTCGTAATAACCATCATCACCTCTGATCGTTGGCACAATATCAAAATTATTGTGAGTGAAATTAATTGAAAATAAGACTATGCGTAAAACAAGAGCAAGGAGAAATATTATACACTCCGCTTTGTGGTTTTTTAAAAAAATCTTGAAGTTAGTCATGAAATAAAAGAAAGTATTGATCTAGCTCTGGATGCCCAAGTAAAACTTTGTACGACTTGTAGTGCCCGCCGTGAAAGACTATCACTAACAGTACTATCCATACAAATTCTACTAATTGCGTCTGCCAAAATTTTTGGACTATCTGGCTCCACCAACACTACACATGAATCATCAACAATTTCCATAATTGAGGGAATTCTTGAGGCAATTATAGGTCTTGAGCTTGCCATATATTCAAAAAGCTTCATCGGGGAAGTATAAAAAGTGGAAATATTTTCCTTTGCTGTATTTGGAATAATCAAAACATCACCCGCTTTTTGCCAAACTGGGATTTCATCGTGCTTCCTATACCCTGCTATCATTACTTTTTTATCATTACCAAACTTATCTTTAAACAATTTTATATCTTTCTCCGTTCCACCAACGAATACTATCAAAAAATCATTCGGGAGAAGCAAAGCGGCTTCAGCCAATATATCAACACCTTTCCAACCATAAAGATGACCAGTATACACTACGATGTGTTTGTCGATCGGCAATCCAAGTTGCTTACGAGCCTCAATCTTCGTCAACTGAATATCAAACTTTTTTATATCAACAGCATTAGGAATTGAAATTATTTTTTTAGAAGAAACACTAAAATCAGTCTCTAGTTTATCTTTCTTCCACTTATTATGAGCAAGGATATACTTGACTCTTGAGAAAAATTTTATATAAAACCAGTACGCACTTTCTGGAAAATCATGTAATTCATAAAATGTTCTAGGAAATAAGAAAGTGGCAAAGAAAATCGGCATCCATTCATTGGAATATATGATGTCGTCCTTTTTTGCTTTAAAAATAATAAAAACCAAAGAAAAAAACGAGAATGAAAGAAAACTCACAAAAAATGCAAGTTTTGAAAGCAGTGGAATAAAAAAAATGTCAATTATTGGAACATAAGTAATTTTGAAATTACTTTTAACTCCGTAAAATTCATATGCATTTTCCTTTTTTCTCCCAATTCTCCTCGGGACTATCAAAGTCACATCCACACCTTCATCAGCAAAAGACTCAGCGCTTTTCGCAGCAAACAAGGAAGCGGCCTTTTCACTTGGAAACCTGCCGTGAAATAATAAGAATAGTCTGGTCATGGTTAGGCAATTGGGGTATAGTGTAGCAAATTTGATGATATAATTGAAGCCAAAATGAAATTCGCATATGTAAATACTCAAAATATTTTTCCGCATGATATCCATCTAATTGATGGTTTGAGACAGTTGGGACATGAGGTCAATGAAATATGTGAAAAGGGCACAGGGATCAAAAAGTATCTAAACTTAGCCAGAAAAATCCGTACATACAATAAATCAGTAAATGCCATCTTTGTTGGGTACACATCTCCTCTTTTTGTGCCAATTGTCAAACTAATGTCACAGCATCCAATTATTTTCAACGCGGCTTCATCTCAATATGAAGCAAATGTAGTCTCAAGAGAAGAAGAATCATTTGGAATATTCAAGACAATAAAATGGCTAGCTATAGATTTTTTTTCATTTCATTTTTCTGACAAAATTTTACTTGAAAGCAATGAGCAAATAAAATATATTAAAAAAACTTTTTTTGTCTCAAAAAAGAAACTTATTAGATCATGGACTGGGCTTAATGAAAGTGAGTTCTTCTTTGATTCTAGTATTACTAAAAGGGTTGACTTCACCGTACTATTCAGAGGAAGATTCTTGCCAGAATCAGGTATTCTCACAGTTATACAGGCCGCGAAAATACTTGAAAACCAAGACATTAAATTTTTGATAATTGGTCATGGTTATTTATATAGAAAAGTAAATGCAATGATGGCGGAACTCTCTCCGAAAAATCTGCAGATGCTGAACAATAAATTATCAATTCAAGAATTGCGAAATCTTATGCTCTCCTGTCATATAAGTTTGGGCCAACTTGCAAACCACCCAAGACTTGATCGTACACTCCCCTGTAAACTTTTTGAAAGTCTGGCACTCAAGCTTCCATATTTGACTGGAAGAAATAAGGCAGCACTGAAACTTCTAACTGAGAATAAATCTTGTATATGTGTGAACCCCGGTGATGAGCAAGATTTAGCTAAAAAAATTTTAGAAATGAGAAACAACCCAATTAGATTAGAGACTATTGGAAATAGTGGATATGAATTATATAAAAATGAACTAACATCAAAAAAACTAGCAGAAAAAATCATTGCTGAATGTTTTAAAAAATAAAAATGAAAATATTAGTCATTGGAACAATAGATAATAAAGGCGGTGCGGCCCAGATATCATGGGAGCTTCGGAATAGACTAAAAACTGATGGGCATACAGTAAATACTTTTGTTAGATACAAATATTCAAACGAACCTGATGTATTTGTTATACCGAGAAAACGCTATCAGGATTGGTTGGTAAAAATTTTCGCCAATGACCTTATTTTTGCGGGATCAAGTTTTATTTTAAACTCAAAAGAATACAAAGGGGCAGACATTATCCATTGTCACAACCTTCACAGTAATTTTTTTAACCTCAAAGACCTTATTAGAATGTCTAAGGAAAAACCAATTATTTGGACACTTCACGATATATGGGCAATTACTGGATTTGCCAGTGATAGCACAACACTGAAAAAACCAAACAAAAAAAGATTTCTTTTGTATTTCTGGGACAATACAAGACATCTTTTGAAAGCAAAGAAAAAGATTTACGACAAGATAAAGATACACATTGTCGCAGTCTCTGAGTGGTTAAAAAATGAATTGGAAAACAGTATATTAAAGAACCAGAATATTTCAAGAATATATAATGGCGTAGACGTAGAAATATTCAAGCCAAGTGATAAAAATTTCGTAAGAAGAGAATTAGGACTACCTATTAATAAAAAGATAATTGCTTTAGGTATAAAGGGTTGGTTAGATTCTAGATCAATAATTGAAAGTTATAAAGACCAAAATGATATTTTCTTTTTAGCGATAGGCCATTCAAACATTGATACTAGCAATAAAAATTATGTATCTATAGGCTATATAGAAAAAAGGGAGCTTTTATCTAAATATCTTTCAGCTAGCGACATTTTCCTTTACCCAACTCAAGGTGATACCTTTGGACTTATTTGCGCTCAATCGTCAGCGTGCGGTACACCAGTGGTAACTTATGATACTGATGCGTTACCTGAAATAATCTCTCATACTCAAACTGGTTATGTCGCTAAACGCGGAGATCTTGAGGATATTAGAGTCGGTATAGAGTATATACTAAATTTACCCTTAAATGACTATACAGCAATGTGTAGTAAGGTACGCCAAGTCGCAATAGAAAAATTTTCAAAAGAAAAGATGTATGCACAATATCTCAAGCTTTACAAAAAAATATTAGCTTCTAGAAAAATCAATATTTTGTAATTTTGACCACAAATGACAAACTAAAAAGATTTGGCATGATTTTTGCAAAAAATTTCATCAAATATGAAATGACCGGTAATGATTCTAGAAAAGTGTTTGATCTAAAATCCGTGAATTTCACTTGAGAATGTAAACACATCAATTTGAGAACATTATAATTGAACCAATATACATGTCCTTTTTTTGGTCGATTATTTTCGGGAACTTTTCCAAATAATACTTGCAACCTTGATGGTAGAGAACTAAAGTTTGGTATACCAACAATAAGACTTTGCTTTGATACACGAACCGCTTCTTTAAACAGAGTTTCAGGATCATACAAATGCTCTAGTAAATCAAGCATAACAACAACATCAAAAGTATCATCTGAAAAAGGTAATTTATTACTAAAATCAAAAACGGAAGCGTTAATCCCTCTTGCACGAGCTTTGGATACGCCCTCTTCTGAAATATCCAGACCTTCACCTATTATTCCCTTGTCTTTAAGCATTGAAAGAAGCAATCCGTCACCACAACCGAGATCTAAAACTTTCCCAAAACCAATCATCTCAAGTGTGGCTCTGTGTCTAAATTCAAGTTTTTGATCATTATCAGACCACCTTTTATTTTCAAAATTTTTTACACTCATATTTATTTTATTATTTCATCATTTTGTCTGAAAATAAAGTATCTGTATACAAAAAAACTTATTCCGGCAATAATTCCAATAGTCATTACCTGGGCAATGAGATACCAGATATGCAACAAACCGATAAATATATAAAGGAAAAAGGTCGTCATAATCATGCTTGAGGCATATAGCATGCTATACATGATTATCTGCTTATGGACATTCAAACCACGATCTTTGAAGGCAAAAACTTTTTGGAGATAAAACCTCGCAAAAAATGAAACGGTGACGGATATTGCCGCAGATGGGATGTAATGTAAGCCAAACATTTGTATCATAAGCGAAAAAAGCAGTATGTCTATTGCGGAAGATAGACCTCCTGATATTAAATATCTGATAACAAGATGCTTATCTAAAAATAACATAATCTTTTTCATTTAATTAATATTTTTGGACAAAGAATCCGCTAAATGACTGAGGCTGTGTTTTTTGACAAATCGCCCCAAAGAAACCTGCGCTGTTTTTCTATTTTCTTCACTGTAGTCCAGGAGTTTCTTGATTTTTTCTGTAAGCTCATCAATATCACATTGTTTGAATATAAAATCATCACTAATCTGTCCGACAAGATTATCATTTGACGCGACAATAAGACAGCCGCAAGCAATTGATTCAAATATGGTCTTATCATACATCCCACTTGCTGATAGATTTACAAATATCTCATGCGCCGAGTATATTTCAGGAGTTTTATAGTTTGGCACTCCATTGAAAAATTTCACATCTAGAGCATATTTTAGTACATGCTCTTTTATTGATTGATAATATTCCCTATCTGACTCTATAGGATCTCCATACATTGACGCAGTATATTCTATACCCTGATCAGTAATTTTTTTAAGGGCCTCAACGAGAAAATCTGGGCGTTTGGATGGAGAAAAACGAGCCAGAAAAAGTATTGATCTTTTCCCTCTAGCTATTTCAGTTTTTGGCTTAAAATTTTCCAGATCCACTCCTACTGGCATCAGCACAGTTTTCTTATATCTAGCGGTATATGAAAACCTTGAAGTACAGAATATTTTATTACAAAAAAATGATGCAAAGTCCGTTAAAAATGACCCCGCGTAGTGATTTCTCCACATGGTCACTTTTTTACCAATTAACCTCCAGATTCCGCCACCCATGATCAAATACTCCTGATTCATATGCACAAACACAACATCATAATTTTTCCGCTCCTGCCAAATATATTTATAAAATCTCAAAATATATTGAATCCTAGACTTTCTATTTTCCTTACCGAGCGACAATACTTTTACATTTGAAGGTAATTCATAGGCACCTTTTTCCAAGCAAATAACCACAATAGACTCAAAATGCTTGGCAAATTCAATTATCCATCTATGAAAAAAGCCAAGGATTGGGTCATTTTTATCAACTTTCTGGGTAACAATTAATAAACGCATGAAGTTAGTATAAGTCACAAAGCGCAAGTTGCAAGCGTACCCGAAATCACAATAACTGTTCAATTACTTTCTTAGCAACTTCTTCCGGGCTATATCCCACAACTTTAGCCCCAACCTCCATTGCTACTCCAACATCCGTTGAAACAATTTCACAACCAGCTGCCTTGGCCTCTACAAGTGTCATACCATAACCTTCATATAGTGAGGTGTTTAGAAACAGATCCGCGGTCTTATAATAAGAAACTAGGACATTTTTATCCGCCCACTGTTCAAAAATAACATTCTCATTTAAGCTAAGTCTTGAGACTAGAGATTTGAGATTAGAAATTTGAGATCCATTACCAACAATAATTAACCCAGTTTTGGGAATCTCTTCAACCACTTTTTTCCAAGATTGAATTGCCAATGCAATGTTTTTTTCTTTTTCAATCCTTGAGGCCATTAAGACTATCTGACTAAACTGTGGGTATTTTTTGTGGAGATCAGCACCATCAATAATTGGCGCAGACTTTATCCAATCAGTATTAACTGCAATTGGTCGTACTTCAATTTTTGAATCTTCTATCTTCAAAACATCCTTTAGATAATTCTTAATTCTTTGAGAAACTACACGAATTCTATCAGCTTTAAAAATATAGTTTGTGGCCATAAATTTCCTAATCTTATTACTAAAAGAATAAGTGAAGTATGGACTTCCGATATCAGTGTGAATTTGAATTTCAAGAGGTAAATCAAACTTATTTTTCAAAGAAACTCCGGCCATGGCAGTGAGGAAAGGATCCTGACAAGTAATATTTGTTATCCTCCTTCCTTGAACAATAAATCGCCCTAATCGAATGGCGTCAAATGGATACAGAAACTTTGATCGTGATTGTGTTGAATATGCCCAGCAATTGGAAGACACGACAACTTCTTTACTCCTAAAATCCCTCTTTGAAAAAGATGGTGCCAAAGGTGAAGAATCTTTATCAAAAACAATTATGTGAACTTCTGCCCAATCTTTTGCATACTCAACCTGACGCGCCCGAACAGTACTTTCTTTTTCAAAGATCTTCCTATCAGTTGAAATCATTAATAATTTTCTTGATTGCACAATGATAATATAGTTACAACTTTTTCCACACTTCCACAATCTCCCCCGCTATCTCCCTCCACGAATGCTTAAACTCTATCTTGGATACCTTTTCCGCTTGCAACGCTCTATTTTTCGGATCAGCCATCCAAACTATCTTTTCTATAATGTCCTTCTTATTTAGTGGATCAATGATAACGCCTGCATTGTTAATTCGATGAGCTATGCCAGTCTCTTTTGTAACAATAAATGGCACGCCGACTCTTATAGAATCAAATATCATATTGGGGCTTATATCGCCGATTGAAGCCAATATCACGCAATATGACCTGCGCATCTTTTCTAGAAAACTATCGTAAACTGCCTTACCTGTATCTAACTTAATGTCAGGAAAACCACATCTTTTTACTTCCTTTCTTGCTTCTTCAAAAGCCACTTTTAAAAAATCAGTATTCTTCCACTTCAAAGATCTCGTCGCGGCGATAAAATTTCTATTTTCGGGTTTAATCTGAATCAATCTGTCTTCGCAATAATTTTCAATCACGCAAGTTTTTTCTTTTTTAAGTTCATAAGTATCAGTAAATATTTCGCGTTGCCATTCTGTGCTAAATATTACTTTTGAAGCACCACGCAAAGCGTTGCCTCCAAACACAAAAACTGTTCTCTCTTTTTTGGTCAATTTATTGATACTTGTCCTATAAAAATTTTTAAACGGCACCATGTCTCCAGTCCGTTCAATGTAAGTTTCCCAGAGAAAGTCACCTCCAGTGCGAATCATGTATTTTTTATGCATCATTCTGCAAGCCCACATCGTCGGGACAGCCGCGCTCCAAGTGTCTAAAACCAAAACTAAATCCGCATTCCAGCCCTTTCTAATAATCTTTGTAAAATACAGAACATGCCTCAAAAACGCTGGAAATGCTCTTTCCCAGCGGTATGCGGCGACTTTTACCTCATGACCCTGTGATTTCCAGGTTTCATACAGATTTCTGGCATATTGGGCCGGTCCCCCTATATCAGGTGGGTATATACCTGAAGCGATTAAAATCTTCATATATTAAGTCTACCATTATTTTTACTTCTATAAAATAAAAAATTAAAGAACTTCTCTCATGTACGGCTCTATCTTCACCGTTCCTTTAACATTCTTAAAAGCATTATCACGATCTTTCTGTGTTTTGAAAATATATAGACCATAGCCACCAAAGCCCGCTCCGACATATTTTTTGCCTATTGATTTATTTATCGTCGGCAATTTTTCCATACCCTCTTTAATTTGCGCTTTGTAACTCAAGTTTACGGCTTGGGCAAGTTTAAGTATATTTTTCTTGTATGCCGCGTCTCTAGCAATTTTTCCAGCTTTTTCAATCAAATTATAATCCCTCTTATTATCAAGATGGTCAGTAGATAGATGCCTCTTACCCGTCCAATAAATAAGCATCTTTCCGAGTAGCCAATCAGAATTAAAGTGAGCGTCAAGTATGGGTCTGCTACCTGATTTCCAGACGCAAAATCCTGTATGAAACATAATGGCGGGATCTTGCCATCCAACACCCATATCTAGCTCTGACTTCACTCCGCTTTTTATCTGAAGTAACGCATACGCCGCGGACCCGCCAAGACCAGCGCCTTTTTCATAGGGCCATTCTCCTAGAGAAACAAGTGGGGAAATCGCGCAGTTAACAATATAAGCGCCAGGTCGAGCCAAACTAGGGACATCGAGCCAACCTCCACCAAAATCCACACGAAGTGGAACTTTCTGCGCGTCTTTAATTGAAGCAAGGACTGAAGTCGTGGATACGCGTTTCACAATATTTCTTTTAGGTAAAACCACAAGCGTCATGCCATATCTATCACAAAATTCTTTTTTCAATTTAACATTTTTATCATCATCAGTGACAGCAAGAATATCTGGATGCAATTCTTTTATGTGACCCTCAAAATCAAAGACTGGGTGAAGGTCTGAACTTGTAACGACACGATCAATACATCTTATGGAGCTTAGGATAATTTGTTTATTGTCTTGCGGAATTGAAGGCGGGCGTTTCTTCGCAAGCAATAACACTTCATCACTCGCAAAACAAACAGTAAGGTGGTCACCGAGAGCTTTGGCATCTTCAAAAAATTGCACATGTCCGGCATGTAAAATATCATAACAGCCAGAGACAAAGACCTTCTTGCCGCTCTTTTGTCTTGTTTTCTTACTTTTTCTCATTTTCCTAATTTAACACTTTTTTCTCACTTGTCAAAAGTGAGTCCCCTCAAACACCCCCCTCATCTCCTCAACCACTCTTTCCCACCCATATTTCTCTTTTACCATCTTCCTGGCGTTTTCAACTATATAATTCCTAGATTCCTTGTCTTTAATCAACTTTTCAACTTTTCTCGCGATACTTTTTGGATTATTAATTTCACAAAACAATCCAGTCTGTCCGTCAACCAAAAAATCAGGAATACCACCAATGGGCGTGGCAATCACTGGAATGCCAGCGGCCATGGCTTCTAAAAATGAATTGCCCAAGCCTTCTGATAAAGAAGGGCGAACGAATATATCGGAAATATGTAAATATCTAGGCATTTCCGCGTGCGAAACAAAACCAAGAAATTTAACTCGCTCGGTCAACTTGAGCATTGAACATTGATCTTTGAGAATTTTCTCTTGGTATCCTTGACCTAGAATGATAAACTTAACATTGGTCGGTAAATATTGAAGTGCTGAAATAATGTCACCAACCGCATTTTTTGTCACCAATCTAGAAGTGGTAATAAGAAAAATATCTCCTTCTTTTTTGACAAGTCTATCTTTCAAATTATCGCTATCACTATTAGAAATTTTTTTGCTAAATAATTCAATATCAACTCCATTTGGCACGACCACAATTGGACATACTGCTCCCATTTTCTTTGACCAATCCGCGAGAAAATTTGAAATAGCTTGAATATAGTCCGCGCAGGCAAATATTTTTCTAAACAGAAAATTAAACATGCCGTCGCGGATTTCAAAATTGTCTCCCTCTTGAATTGTTAAGACCACTGGAATTTTTGGATTTTTTTTCTTGAATAGAAACGCCGCAAAACCTGCGTAACTTGCCATAATTGGCCAAACTAGATCATAATGATTTTTCTTATGTAATTTTACAGCTTTGAGATATGCAAAAAATGGAAAAAGTAATTTAGAAAGTGGAAAGATTCTTGAACTTTTTGTATTGCTTCCAAGCCAAGGCAAACCTACTCTATATACATTAACATTCCCAATCCTTTCAAATTCGGGAGCATGTTTGCGTAAAGTAATCATATCAAACTCAATTTCTCGCGGAGAAATCCTATCAGTAATTTCCTTGACCGCAACTTCAGCCCCGCCGATAAAACGGGGGTAATAAACTAGAGAAAAAATAAGGATTCGGCGCATGGTTCTATTCAAATAGGTTAGCGTGATTGCCGATATCAATTAACTATTCAAATCTGCCATAAGTGCTTCAACTGTTTTAAAAGTTCTTTCCCGTCCATTCTTCATCGCCTTAAGTTCATCCAAAATCATTGCTTCATATTCAGGAGTATAACCATTAACAGTTCTTGCTATAAATGGAATGGATTTGGTTCTAATCACTTGTGTCAAAAAAAGTTTCACCGCAGACGACAAATCAGTACCTAGTTTCTTGAGAACAGCTTGTGCTTGGGATTTGGTCTTACTATCTATGCGAAGTTGAATTGTTGTTTGTATTGTAGACATAATAGACTATGATAGCAAATGTAATGACATTGTCAATACACAAAATAACCCTATAATTCAATCATCCTTCAACACCCGCTTCAACACCTCCTCCGGCACTTCTTTTGGAGGCCGTGAAAAATTTCCCTTTTGATCATCCTCTACTACTTTAGGTATTTTGGGAATCACCTTCAAATTTTTTAAGGAATTGAGTGGCTGAAAATCATCATTATTCTGTCTGCCTGGAATATTTTGAGCTAGAGACGCTTTCGGACTGTCAGCTTGAGTTGTCGTGGGTGATTTTTCTTGAACCCCGATTTCAGACTTTGGTTGAGAAAAATTTCGCGCCACGCCGAAATTTGACTGACTCTTCTGCAGCGCGGCCGCTAGAGCACTCTTTAAGTCGCCGAGATTTTTCTGTGTCGGAACTTTCGGATCATTTTTTGGAGAAATTGGCTTTGATGCAAGTGATGATAAGGAAACGGGTTTAATCGGTTGAGCAGAAGTCTGAGCTGGACGAGGCGCAACAGGCACAGAATGATCTGACCTCTTCGCAGGCGCCATGGAGACATTGTCTGCCTGTTGCGCTGAGGAATTGCTAGGTTTTGCATCAACAGGCGAATTTTTAATACTTGAAGATGGTGTTGAATTTGAGACTGGTTTTGGTGCTGGTGGTTGCGCTGATTTTGGAACATTTGCCAATACTGGCGCGGGTGCAGGTGTAGCAGATTTTTGGACATTTGTGGCAACAGATGCAGGGGCAGGGGCAGCCACCTTCTTTGGAATCACGATCGGCTCATGGAACTTTATAACTTGCGCCTCAACTTCAGCCCTTGGTCTTGAGAATTGTTCTCGTGAGGACGCGATAATTTCATTCATGTACGAAGTATCTGGATGCGGAATCGGCGGCAAAGTTTTCGCGGAAAATGGCGACGAGCTCAAACCGTCAATCATTAACTTTAGGTAAATTTGCGCGAAGCCAAGATTTACCAGATCCTCAATCGTAAAAGCTGGAGCAAATTCTTGTTCCAAAGCTTCGGCGTCAGTCGCGCCGACTCGAAAAGCAATCATTGTCCCGACGTTACCAAAAACCGCTGGACGAACCATTTCATCCATCTGTTCAATGTATTGATGGGCAATCGTCAAATTGAGTTTGTATTTTCTGGCTTCAGAAAGAATGTCGGCAAAAGAGGCATTGGCGAAGTTCTGAAATTCGTCAACAAAAAGATAAAAGTTCGGCAACATCTGCATGACACGATCTGACACATCGGCACGCGACATGGCGGCCAGATAAATTTTGGTGACTAAAAGTCCACCGAGAAGCTTCATATTCTCATCACCAATTCTCCCTTTTGAAAGGTTGATGATGATGATTTTTCTACTATCCATTGCTTCACGAAAATCAAAAGATGAGACGGGTTGGCCAATCATATTGCGAATCAATGGATTGGCGGTAAATTGACCAACTTTGTTTTGAATTGCCGGAACCGCCTCTGCCGCCTGACGTTCGGTATAACTGGCAAATTCTTTAGTCCAAAATGCTTTAACCGACGGATCTTGAATGTGAGATATGATTTCTTTGCGATATTCTTTATCAGAAAGCATGCGATTGACGCCCAACAGAGTCGTGCCGGGCGCTTCGAGTAGAGCCAGCAAAGTGTTGGTCAGAATATATTCCATGCGAGCCGACCATGCGTCAACCCAAATCTTTTTGAAAGTACTCATCAATCCTGAAACCACAAGGTGGCGTTTTGTTTGATCCACGCTTTCAAGGACATTAAAAGAAATCGGATAGTCAACATCAAACGGCGCGATGTAAATGACATCTTTGATACGCTCCTTTGGAACATATTCAAGCATCAGATCGGCAGTTTTGCCGTGCGGATCAATAAAACACATACCTTCGCCATTTTGGATATCTTGGACGGCCATATTCTCCAGCATGGTTGATTTTCCCATGCCGGTTTTACCAATCACATAGACATGTTTGGTACGATCTTTGGCTTTAATGCCAAATCTTACGCGTTTGTTGCGAGCGTCAGTTTCGGCAAAATAAGTTATGCGATTTTCGTCAATAGGTACAGGGGCCATATGAGGACATTATACCACTTTCAATTCTCCACCTCCAACGCCGCTTTATCATAAACACTTCCCGCGTTCCAGAGCATCCAACTAGTCAGGCCAGAATCATAAGTCGCTTGAATTTGGGAACGAATCATTTCTGGAGTGTAAATCGCGCCCAGATCAAAAGCTTGTAACCAAGGCCTTAATTTATTCTTGTCATATATTTCTCTTGTATACGATTGGGATGTCGTGGACGCGATCGGATCTAAGGCGAAATAAAGCAAGCGCGTGGTCGTCGCCTCGGCTTTACTAATGGCTTTATCCATTGAATATTTAACCACTTCATAAGGATATTGAGCCGGCTTGGCATGACCATTAAATCCATAACCAAAATGAGATGGGTAGACCATTGGCGAAACATAGTCAAAATATTTCAAGGCATATTCCAGAATTTGACCAATACCCAAATCTCCTTCCGCGCTAGTAGTTAAACCAAATAAATCAGCTGAAATTGGGATGCTGGTAGAAGCAAACTGGTCGTGAATATACACAAAAAATTCTTTCATTATTTCAGATCTTGATTTTCCGTCACTCCAAGAGTACGAAATATTGTCAAGATTTCCATCCGACGGAAAACGAACATAATCAAAATTCAGTTCGTCAAAACCTATGGCATATGATTCATTACCAATTGCCGCTAAATAATCCCAAACGGGTTTTGCTCCAGGATCTAGCCATCTCACGCCTTTGTAATCTTTCCAAATCTCTCCAGTTTTCGTCTTGACCGCCCATTCTGGATGGATATTTATCAGATATGAATCCTGAAATGCCGAAATGCGCGCGATAACATAAACGCCTTTTTTATGGAGTGCGCCGATAAATTGTCTGACATCTGGAATTCGCGATTCCGCCGCGCCAGTCGCGATCAATTCAGGACTGCTAACTGAAAAACTAATACGACCAGTGTAATCTTTAACATCAATTACCACGGCATTAATTTCAGTATTATCAACTAAATCAAACAAATGATCTCTAGACTTCTTGCTACCACTCGCCCAACTGGTCATATAAACTCCTTTAAGTGGATTTGGCGTGGGTAAATGCGTAACGACAAATATCGGCGTTGATGACGCGCCGATTAAATCCGTGGAAGTCGCTTGATTGATCATCATAACCGAAGTCGTAGCGAGACTAATATTTGTCCCAATATTGGAATAAGTGATTTGACCGACGGGAAAAAACCACGCTAGAGAAAAAGTAATCGCGATAATGAAAAACGCGCCGATGATAACCGTCGCCGTACGTGTGGCTCCAAAGTCGCGCCAAAATCTCATCATGGATTCATTGATGAATTATTTTTATGCTCAACATAAGGGACCTGACTTAGAGAATTTTGTCTGGCTGGGGGTTTGAGTCTAAACGCGATAATCAATATTATGGCGCCAAAAACCAAAGCCAAAATTTTATCCAACGCCAAAGGAAAACCAACATACAGAAAAGCCATAATCGCGATTCCGATGATGATTAGAACTTGTCTTTTTGACATGTTGATATTATAGCCCAAAGTGATACGATAACACCAGAAATCTGTTGGCAACAACAGTGGAAAGGTACTATGAAAGAAATGGTTAGAACATTGGAAATGGCGCTTAAAGATTTCAGTCCTGGTCCGCAAAAACGAGTAATCATCTGGATTCATGCTCATCCAAAAAATAAACAAGACGGGGAGCATTGGGTCGGAGAAATGGAAAATTCTGATCTTAGTGAAAATGAATGCCAGCTCGTCATCAGATGCAAATGGACAATCCGTGTAGAGCCAACTAAACAGGAAAATATCTCCAGATGGAGAGTGGTGCCTGGAAGCAGAACTGAAAATCCGATTACAATAGATTGGCCAACCATGAGATCCGTCAATCATGACAAGATTGAGGTCTTTGAGCAGGATGGTGATACGGTAAATATGTATATCTCGGCAGACCGTGTTATTGAGGCAGACGAACTCTTGAAGCAATACTCGTGAGTGGATCGCAGGCCCAAGCAAAGCCGCCATATGAAAATATGCGTGGCTTCTTTTTTAAAAGAAAAAATTCTAAACCCGAAATCAATACTAGTTGTGTCATCCACGCGAAAGCGAGAATGACAAGTTTGTTTATTCGTTGATTCGTGTTTTTTATTTCACTGAAACAATCACCACAAATTCACCTTTGATTTTGTCTTGATGTTCTTCAAAATAATTTTTCACTTCTTTCGGAGTCCCTTGCACGACCTGCTCAAAAATTTTCGTAAGTTCACGACAAATGGTTATTTTTTTCGGTAAAAAATCAGAGCAACCATTCAAGTGTTCCTCAAGACTGGTTAAAGATTTAAGAATTCTATGCGGTGATTCATAAAAAATCATCGTTCGTTCTGACAATGCGATTTCCTTAAACAAGGTCTCTCTACCCTTTTTGTGCGGCAAAAATCCTAAAAAAGTAAAATCCGCGCAATGCACGCCCGCAATTGAAATCGCGGCGGTAAGCGCGGATGGTCCGGGAATAGTTTCAATTTTCACTTCGCCATTTTTTATCTCATTCTCCAATTCTTGTCTAATAATTCTCACTAACTCTGAACCTGGATCTGAAATACCGGGCGTACCAGCATCTGAAACCAAAGCGATATTTTTCCCTTTTTTTAATAGTCCAATAACTTCATTGGTTCGCGAAATTTTACTGTGGGTATGATACGACATTGTCGGCCTTGAAATAGAATGCCGTGCCATCAATTTTTTTGTGACGCGAGTATCTTCGCAGAGAATTAGATCAGCTGATGAGAGGGTCTTCAAAGCTCGAAGCGTGATGTCTTCAAGATTGCCGATCGAAGTAGCGATAACGGAGAATGTGGACATAAATGTACATTACTACTGTTAAGACAGAAAGACAATGACTGCTCTATATTATACGAGGTATGGTACATGAATTTCATAGGAGTTGTGCTGTATCATCAACGAAAGTAATGTGATGGAACAACACAATTCCTATGAAATTCATGTACCATACCTCGTATTAAGATGCTTGCGTACTTTCATTCTACAGATTAGACTGTTTTGCATGCAACCAGAAGCTAAAATCTACTATATAACCCGTGACATAGAACGCGCCGTAGGAATGACCCCGGGGCCTAATTACCACATCATCTCTAACAAAACCCCATATGGTGAATCTATCAAACAACAGTACCCTGATTTTGTAACCTTACTCAATAGTCCAGACGGAAGATCCTTAGGCACCGGCGCCTTAATGGAACATCCAGAAACCGTCACAATAGTGCCAAGTGGTTCAAGTGTCTTAGTTTTCAAAAATACCGCTAGAATTGAGCCAATCGTCGCGGCAAAAGGTTGGAAAATGATAAATCCAAAAGCTACCCTATCAGAAACGGTTGAAAATAAAATCAGTCAGGTTGAATGGCTAGGCGAACTGGGTAAAAAATATCTACCAACGCATAACATCATAGTCGCTAGACGTTTGACTTGGACCGGTGAACCATTTGTCTTGCAATGGGCGCACGGACATACGGGTGGCGGAACTATTTTGGTCCGTTCTGAAGCTGAATTGAAATCTCTTCAGCAAAAATTTCCAGAAAGAATGACTAGGCGAACGACATATATTCAAGGGCCGTCTTTTACCATAAACGCGATCGTAGCCGCGGACAAAATCTTGGTTGGCAACATCAGTTACCAAATCACTGGCTTGGCGCCATTCACGGACAATGCGTTCAGTACTGTCGGTAATGATTGGGCTGTGCCAAATACCTTACTAAATACCGATGAAATTGAATATATAGAGACGATGGTCAGTGACATTGGAAAAAAATTAAATATTTCCGGTTGGCGTGGTCTTTATGGTGTTGATGTGATCAAGGATGACAAGCGCGACACTATTCATTTGATTGAAATCAACGCTAGACAACCAGCTTCAACAAGCTTTGAATCATTTCTGCAAAATGAGAATCGCGTAAAAGGTGACGATGGATTTACCACTTTTGAGACTCATCTAAAAGCCATGTTGGGAGAAAAAATTGATAAGCCATTAATTCCGGTAAATGACGGAGCACAGATAATCCAACGAATCACGAGATTGAAAAGAGATGTCAATCATAAAATAAAAAATTCACTTGAACTTTCTGGATACCAAGCTGTTATTTATCAAAACACAGAATACAACACTGATCTGATTAGGATTCAGAGTTTAAAAAATATCACGGAGGGAAATGGAAAACTTAATGAGAATGGCAGAAAGATAGTTAGTATAATTTCTGATTAACCCAATTATCTAATTTCTAAAAGACATCCAAGTCTCAACCAACAACACTGTAAAAAATTGGGGCGCTGTTTTCATTAATCATTGAAAACTAGATATTAAAAGAACCCCCCGAAACTTTTTTCAAAGTTTCAGAGGGTTTGAGATTCAAAGGATCAAAACACAGAGTGTCAAAATCCTAAAGAATCAGCGGGAGAAGACCTGGCGACCAGCATCCCAGCCGTCCGAGCACCCGACAGAATCGGCACCGAGGTACCAACCACCGTCGTACCAGCGGGCGTGCACGGCCCAGAGGTTACCATCTATGCCTCGGATATAGAAGATGTTTGCGTATCCATTTGTCAACAGGACACCTTTTTCACCATTACCTTGGAGTGTGAGTAGATGGTGGAGGTGTGCGAGTTTCGTCTCTTCCTTGTCTTCACCAATCTCGGTACGAATACCGAGATCTTTTGAGTTTTGGAGGAGTTTGTGGACTTGGAGGTCCACTGCTTGCACATCTCCTTCAATCTTAGGCAAGAAGTGGAGGTTGAAGTTGTCGCCAAAGGAAGAGTGGTACTTTACTCCATCAATGGTTTGACCCGCTTTGAAGCGATCGGCGGTGATGAACTGCTTGACGGCATCCACTCTAACCTGTGTCACAAACTCCAGAAGTTTGTTGATAATAATTCTTGCACGATTTTTCACAGCACTCACAAAGAGCGCGACTGTGTCGTGACCGTTCTTGATCGCCCAATCAACATCTTCAGTAGAGAGGGCGGCGAATCCGGATTGGTGTTCAGTAATGATTCCAGCGAGCTTGGGTATCTGTTTTTCGGTAGCCATAATGATGTCCGTTTTTACAGTTGTTTTTGTTGTGCTGTATTGGCTCGGTCTCATAACTTCGCCACAGCATTGGATGCGCTATAATATTCAAGAAACTCAATGTCAGAGTAAAATCATGTAACCTGTCAATGAGCCCTTAAATTTCTACTTACAATATTACATCCAAACACAGTAGTTGTCAAGTATCACAAAGCCCTTATTTTAAGGTACATTTATGGATACAAATGAACACCAAAACTCTCTCAAACCGCGCACTTTCAACTATTAATCAGTATCTTAATTTTAGAGTTGGGACTGCTGTTTGTTCTATTCCCTATTTCAATAACAAAACAATAAAAGCCCGAGCCACTTTGCGTGCCTATGGTGGAAAAGGTAGTCCAAAAGATATCTTTGAAGAAATTCAAACAATCGCGGTAAAATCTCACGTGAATATTGAATCTCTGACCAATGAGTCACTAAAAAAAATACTCACGGACAATAATATCGGAATTGATTGTTCGGGTTTTGTCTATTATATACTCAATGCTCAAAGTGAAGAATTGAAAAACGAGACTTTAGATAGACGCCTATCATTCGTAAATTGTCACGGACTTATCGGTAAAATCAGATGCTCACTTCGCCCAATTGAAAATTGTGATGTTGGAACTCTAGCTCATGACAAAAATAGTCTGACTGTTCCAATTAAAGAAATCTCACCTAGCGATATAATTACGATGATTGGTGATAGTGAAGAAAACGAACACGATCACATTCTCGTCATACACCAAGTTGAATACCAAAATTTTATTCCTTGCAAAATTCATTACTCACACGCTGTCGCATATCCTGAAGATGGTATTTATGGTACAGGGATCAGACAAGGTACAATTGAAATAGTTGACCCAGATAAATCAATTTCGGAAGCGCGTTGGATTGAAAATAATAAAGAAGGAGTTGCCAATAGGATCTTTATCAGAGCAACAAAATCGAAAACAGAGATGAGGAGGTTGAGGTAATCAGGAAGCATGGAATAGTTTGTATTTTTATTGCCGAGGACTGTTTGAACGACTATAAATTGCTTGATAAAATGCGAATGACGTTTCTAGAGTATTTTATCAAGCAATTTAAGAAGTGAGTTCCGCAGGCACATAAAAATACAAACTATTCCATGCTTCCAATCGTAACATTGCCGCACTTCATATTTTCGTGATATCGTGTACTTCATGATAACAATCCTAGAAGGTACCGCTGATTTGGCCTATATCATGGGTTTTGCGCTTATTGGCACGGTAGCGGCATATTTATGGGCGCCACTTTTGATTAAATTCCTGTATCATTTTCACATCATAAAAGGACCAAAAAGTGAGCTCACTATGCTCGGTTCACATGCATATAAAGCCACTACACCAGTCATGGGCGGACTTCTGGTTGTGATCACTGTCGCGGTAATTACCTATTTTTTCAATTGGTCCAGATCATTCACTTATGTGCCAATCGGCGTGATGATCATATCAGCCGCTTTGGGCGCGATTGATGACATCATGAATATTTACGGTAGCGAAAGACGCTCTAGAAAACTTGGACATATCGTCAATCTGATTAAGATTCACAGAGAACTGAAGATGCGCGTTTGGTACATTATCACTTTTCCTTGGAGCGCGTTCAAACGCATGTCAGTTTGGTTTGGTTCGCGGACAAATAAAGGAGTTTTTGTCCATGAAAAATTGATTCTGCAATTTATCGCCGGTTCAATCACTGCTTGGTGGATTTATACCAAACTCGGACCGGCATGGCATTATATTTATCTTCCTTTTGAAACTGGATTTGACCTTGGTTGGATCATTATCCCAGTTGTTATTTTTATAGTGATGTTCACGGCAAACGCGGTTAATATCGCCGATGGGATGGATGGCTTGGCTGGTGGAATGTTGATTACGACTTTCAGCGCGCTGACTATTTTGTCTTGGATTAACGGTTTTGGTGAAATCGCTATTTTAAATGCCACAACCGTCGGAGCATTGGTTTCTTATACTTATTTCAATATCAAACCGGCTAGATTTATGATGGGAGATATCGGATCTCTCGGTCTCGGCGCGCTTTTAGCGGTCAACGCCATGGCTATTGGCGAAACTATTTCTCTGTTCTTCCTCGGTTTTATGTTTTATGTTGAAGCCTTATCGGTGGTCATCCAAGTTGCTTCTAGATATATTTTTGGTCGTAAAGTCTTCAAAATGGCGCCATTACATCATCATTTTGAATTAAAAGGTTGGAGTGAAGAAAAAACCGTGATGCGATTCTGGGTGGTACATTTTATCTTTGTGGTATCTGGATTTTGGCTGGCGTTGCACTAGTCCCTGCGTCATTTCCGATCCCGATCGGAATTGAGGGCAGACTCCAGTGGGAATCAATGCTTGGCCTAAAGACTAACACATGGATCACAATTTTCACGGAGATGACAAGAATAAATTCGTATTACATATTATGAACTACCTCCACTGGGACAAAAAAACAATAACTGATTTCTCTGGAAAAAATATCACCAATCTTTATAATCAAGGTTATGTTTTTACTCGTCTTGGTAAGGGAGTAATGCATCAGACGCGATCTGTAAGAATAAATCTTGCAAAATTTGAACCGACCAGTGAAAACAAAAGAATTCTCAAAAAAGTTGATGACATCGCCATGCAAGAAGTGACATTACCTTACGGAGAATATCACTGGTCCCTAGGAAAACTCGCCCAAGATTTTTATGAGGCAAAATTTGGCTCGGGAATTATGAGTACGCAAAAAGTAAAAGAAATGCTCACTGATAAAGAAAAAAGTAATTTTAATATTCTACTTATATTCTCAAACCCACAAGACATAATTGGATATGTGATCTGTTATTTAGACTCTGAAATTATTCATTATAGTTATCCATTTTATGATCTAGGGAAATCATCAAAAGATATGGGTTTGGGAATGATGACAAAAACAATCCAGTATGCCAAAGGAAAGGGTCTGAAATATGCTTATTTGGGTTCCCTTCAACGGTCAGGAGATACTTATAAAATTCAGTTTGATGGTCTAGAATGGTTTGATGGAAAAAGTTGGCAGACTGATATTAAAGAAGTGAAGAAAATCCTGGCAGCAATTATATAAAATTTGATATGACAAAAAATTCTGTTCAAAAAATACCCGCGCACCTCCACATCATCGGCATCTGCGGTGTCGCTACTAGTGCCTTGGCAATTGCTTTTCACAAGAAGGGCGTAAAAGTGACCGGAAGCGATAAGGGATTTTTTCCTCCAGTTTCAATTGAATTAGAGAAACAAAAAATTGAGTTCTACGCTGGTTGGCATCCAGAAAAGATGGTCGCGAATGGTAGACCGGATACTATTATAATCGGCGGTGGCGGAACTAGTCCTTCAAATCCCGAAATTATTTACGCCAAAGAACATAACATTTCTGTTTATTCATACGCGGAAATTCTACAAAAATATTTCATCAAAAAAAATTCAATCGTTGTGACAGGAACCTGGGGAAAAACAACCATTTCCGCCATGCTTTCATTCGTTCTTTTGAGAGCCAAAATGGATCCAAGTTATTTTACCGGCGGACTTTCACTTTCTCATGATACCGGCGCGTTGTCCGATTCAAATTGGAGTGTGGTTGAAGGCGATGAATATCAAGTTTCAATTTCTGATCATAGACCAAAATTTGTCTACTATTCCCCTACTTATCTAATTTTGACTTCAGTGTCTTGGGATCATGCTGATTTATATCCAACAGAAAAGGCATATTTTGATGAATTCAGAAATTTAGTCAATAAAATTCCAGAAAATGGAAAAATCGTTGCTTGTATTGATAATGATGGAGTGAAAAAAATTATTGGAGACAAATTAGAATCTGGCGAAAGAATCATTACTTATGGAAAAACTGCCGGTACAAATTATCAATATGATTCAGTCATTCCGACAAAAAATGGCTTGGATTTCATAATTGAATCAGCGCGGGGTAGACCAGCGCACGCGTCATTCAAGATTCACTCGCCAATGCTCGGTCGCTTCAATGCTGAAAATATCACCGCAGTATTCGCTATGGCTAGTGAAGTTGGGATCAAACCGGAAAAAATAATCAAAGCTATTGCTGAATTCAAAGGAATAAAACGCCGATTTGAGAAACGGTTTGAAGGTGAAATAACCGTCATGGATTGTCACGCTCCAACTCCCGAAAAAGCAGCATCGGTGTTGGAAAATATCAAAGAAGTATATAAAAATAAAATAATCGCGGTTTATGAACCGAATATCGGCGGACGACAAAGAAGTTCCGCAGGAATGTATGATGGCGCCTTTAAAGATGCTGATATCGTGATTGTCCCGCGATTAACAAAACTAAAGATTGAGCGAGGTCCGACCTCGCTAGCGAGGTCCGACCTCGCTCAAAAACCTCTGGAGGGCGATGAATTGGCGCGAATTATTGGTAAAACACACACCAATGTCCACTATTTAGCAAATGATGAGGATCTAGTCACATTTTTGAAGTCAGAAGCAAAAAGAGGTGATATGATCGCCTTTCTCGGCTCACATGGCTTCAGGGGAATGATTGAGGAGACAGTAAAAAAATTCCAATAATCAAAAAGATTGATCATTAATCTACTTCCCTTCGTCAACAATATCCGTCTCAACCGCGCCATCAGAAGCAATTTCCTTAACAAGTAAAGTCATGCCACAATGGTTACATTCTATAACCATGCCCATTGAGAGATTCGGGTAACGAGACAAATCAATAGTATTTTTACATTCAGGGCACACACAAAGCATATTCATAGTTTTAAGGTTTTGATGAAACATTATCCAGTAAAGTACGATTATAATCGCGCTTTCCATAGTAACCGAAAAAGTGTAATATGGCAATTGTAATTTATGATTACCCCATTAGAAAAATTCAATGGTTTGGCTAAAGTTCTAAAGACTAAAGAGCTTTATTTCAAGCGCGAAGACCTACATCCATACGGCTCTCACAAGGGTCGTTCTATCCCTATAATGATTGACCACTATTACCAGAATGGTGATCGTACTTTTGCCATTTCAAGTTCAGGAAATGCGGCATTAGCGGCGGCAATACACGCTCAAAAATTAAATAACATTAAGCTGGATATCTTCGTCGGAAATCATGTATCGCCAGAAAAGTTGAAAAAAATTCGCGCGATTGCCGAAAAAAGTATTGGGAATATTCGCGTTTTGGTAAAAGAACGGCCACTTCAAGCTCTGATTCAAGCGACACAAGAAGGCGTTCGAAGCTTGCGCCAATCTACTGATGACCAGGCTTTGATGGGTTATCAATCATTAGCTGAAGAACTGACGCAAACCTATAATGCGCAAAAAATCGGCGCTATTTTTATTGGCACTTCTTCAGGCACGACTGCCCAAGCGCTCGCTCAATATTTTTTGGATAAAAAAATTCCAATTCAAGTCCATATCATCCAAACATCTTCATGTCATCCAATTTCAGAACAATTTGAACCATATGACGGGCCAGATGAACGATCAATTGCCGATGCCATCACAGACATTACCGGACACAGAAAATCAGCGCTTATGCCTTTAATAGAAAAAACCGGCGGAAAAGGTTGGATTGCCACAAATGAAGATATTAAAACCGCGCAAAAATTGGTCAGTGAACATACTAAATTAAATATTTCCACGAATAGCGCGCTCTCAATTGTTGGGATAATGAAGGCAAATTATGTCGGACACAAAATAGACGGCGCGATAGTTTGCATGATTTGTGGAGAATGACAGTGAGAAACAAAGCAAGAAGCGGGTGTGAATTTTATGAAAGACTGCAATCTCTTTGCGTGGAACGCGAGACAATTATAACGGTCTTTCATAAAATTCACACCCGCTTCTTGCTTTGTTACTATTTCTTAAATCCCCCTAACCGCCCTGACAAATCTCTCGCCTCTCTCAATTTTAGAACCATCAGCCCCACCAGCGCCAAAGCCGGGACTAAAAAGCACTCGATCACCTTTTTTCGCGTGATCCAAAGCTGACCTCACCGCTTCTTCAATGTTTGGCGCGGAATAAATCGTCAGTCCGCCAACTTCTTGCAGAATGGCGCGTTGCCTCAATGTTCCACTACCTGGAATGTTTATCAGCGTATGGACATATCTAGGCAACTCAATATAAAGAGTCCGATAATCATGACCAACATCCGCGCCGCCAAAAATTAAAACAATATTTCTGTCTTTAGATAAAGCCATGATTCCAACTAAAGTAGCGTCAGGAGTAATGGACATCGTATCATTATAAAACTCAATACCTTTGACTTTTTTAACTAATTCCAACCTACCTTTCAAAGATCTCCATTTGCTAAAAACATTTCGCGCGGTGTCTTCATCGGCTTTAAAAATCTGAGCCGTCTGGAGTGCCAAAGCGGCATTTGAACGATCGTGTATACCACTACCAGAAAAACCCCAATCCGCTGGTATAAGTGAAGACTTGGTGCGCAACATTTTGGCCTTGGGCTGAAATTTCATCGCTCTAGTGGCGTCAATAATCTCGTCGGATGCCACAATATAATTGTTATATGTTTGATACGCTAATATTTCAAAAGGTGATGAAATGTACGAATTTTTTGAAGGTATGCTGGTAAATATCGCCACATGAGGACTGATTCGTAATGTATTTAATTCCGGCAAAATCAAATCAACTATTCGCATCAAAACAATATCGCCGCTTTTGACTTTTCTTAGATGCGCGAGAATCCCATCTGATGATTCTGGATCGAGAATAAAGAGATCCTGTGTTTCATATTCTTTACAGACTTTTTCTAAAATCGGTCCAAGAATTGAAATAACCGTGGATTTACCACAACAACCAATCACTCCGATCAGAGTTATGGGTGGCGCCAATCTAAAGAAAAGGGTTTCGGGATATTCAACGACAATAACTTTATTTCTTTCTTTATCCACGACTTTAATTTCACTTTCAGATTTTTCCGTGCTTAATTGATCACTGATATTTGATGCTTGATTATTACCATAAACCTCCTTTAAGAATGAGGAATCGCGCGGATATTCATGTGAAAGAATTATCATATCCATGTCCAAAAGGTCTTCAGCTGGAATAGAACCGCAAACATAATTGGCCAAACCAATAGAACGAAGAAAAATCAGATGATTTTTCAAACGCGCCTCACTTTTCAAATCATATATTGAGACCCAAGCTCCGGCTTTGATCAAATATTTAACATCCTCAACCATTTCTCCATGAATACCAAGACCAATAACCGCGATGCGTTTGCCTTTGAAATAATCACGGGAAGCCATGTAACTATTATACAATCAATTTTGTTTTGTTGTAAATTTTTTGATCTTAATCATTTCTTGAAGCATGGCTTGAAGCGTAACCGTATCATCAGGTCTCGGTTCTGGCTCAACGATGAAATGTGAAAGTTTTTTCATAAACACGCCATAAACATCATTGAAGTATTGTTCAATGACTTTATGGTCTTGTTCAGAACATAATGCTTCTCTATGTTCATTAATAATAGATGAATCTTTTTTATTACCTTTAGCATTTGGACCGTCTAATATTCTTAATATTTCAGCCGGACGGTGAATCCCCTCATAAACGACAGAGTCGTGATAAAGGATGCCATCAAGCGATGGTGAAACAAGTTGATAATCGCGCATGAGATTAAATAGAAAGTTAAAAAGTCCTTAAAGTTAAAAAGTTAACGCGACTACTTTTAGACTTCCAGACTTTGACTTCTGACTTGGTTAATAGTCCGCACTTATACTTACAAATGCGTCTTTGGTGATGATGACATGATCTAAAACACGAATGCCCAGGATCTTCCCTGCCTGAACAAGCTGTCTGGTAATTTGAATATCTTCGGCACTTGGAGTAACTTCACCCGAAGGATGATTGTGAGCTAAAATAACTGCGACAGCATTGCGTTCAATGGCTGGACGAAAGACTTCGCGAGCATGAATAACATTGGCATTGACTGTCCCAATTGAAATAACTTCGTCAGCAATCACGCGGTTGTGACTATTGAGATACAATCCACGAAGATGTTCTTTGGGTAAATTGCGCATATCAACGAGATAGTCATACGCGTCTTTGGCGTTACGAATTGTCTTGAATCCCGAATCAGAGCGCTGATATAAACGCCTTCCTAGTTCACCTACGGCAACAATAGAACACGCCTTGACGATCGGTATGTTTAACTCTTTGGATAATTTCTCGGGATTACATTCGGCGAAAACGCTTTTCTCGCCATATTCACGAACAATGCGCGTGGACATCTCCAAGACATCTTCTTTGGTAGTCCCAGTTACAAGCAGAAGGGTTGTAAGCTCCGCAATAGAAAGCGACTCTGGACCGTGAGTCAAGAGTTTTTCTCGTGGCTTCTCGCTCGAAGGCAGGTCCCGAAACATGAGTGGGTACTCACGCGGGCTCCGATCAAGAATGAGCGTGGTATCGGGTATGATGTACATGCTCTTCTGCATGAAAACAATTATAACATAGTGAGAGAAAAATCAAGAAAAAGAAACCTGACAAGGTATGCATTTTTATGTGCCTGCGGAACTCGCTCCTGAAATTTCTAGGTAAAAGGCTCAGGAATTACTCAAATCTTCGACTTGGTAATTCCAACGCCATTCGCCTTTTACCAAGAAATTTCTAGTCGCTCAAACAGTCCTCGGCAATAAAAATGCATACCTTGCCGAGTTTCTTTAGCTTTTTACTACAACGTCTCCACTAAAATAAAGTTTGTCTCACTAGATGTCCCAAACGGCATTCCTGCGACTATCACCACCTTATCCCCTTTTTTGACTATTTCATTATCAAGAGTAACTTTGCGCACAATCTCCATAATTTCTTCAACTGTCTTAAATGTTGGCGCAACTATCGGATAGCAACCATAAGTCAACATCAATTTATTGACATTCTCTTGAGCGTCAGAAAGCGCCAGAACATGCTCAGCGGGCCTATAACGAGCAATCATACGAGCGCTCCTACCCGTTCGCGTCAGAGCCACGATTAGAGCCGCACCGACGTTGTGGGCGGCTCTAACGGCAGATTGGGAAACGACATCTGTAACACCGTGAGATCCCTCATATTCGGCAATTGTGTCCCGTGTATAAACTTCTTTTTCCACGCGACATGCAATACGCGTCATAACCTTGACTGCCTCTACAGGAAAATCACCCAAAGTCGTCTCTTCGGAAAGCATGATCGCGTCCGTGCCGTCAATGATCGCGTTGGCAATATCCGAGACTTCAGCTCTTGTCGGTACTGGATTTTTTATCATTGACTCAAGCATTTGAGTGGCAGTTATTACCGGCTTGCCAATAGCATTGCATTTACTGATAATCATTTTCTGAACCAACGGGACTTCTTCAGCGGGAATTTCAATAGCTAGATCACCACGAGCAATCATTATCCCATCAGCCACCGAAATAATTTCATCAATGCATTTCAGAGCTTCGGGTGTTTCAATCTTTGCGATAATGTGTGCATTGGATCCGGCTTTATTAAGAATCTTTCTAAGATCATCAACATCAGAAGCGCGACGGACAAAAGACAATGCGACAAAATCAACTTTATTTTTAATTCCAAACTCAACATCTTCTTTATCTTTGTCAGTCAGGGCTGAAATAGAAAGATTCGCCCCTGGCACATTGACTCCTTTGCGTCCAGATAGACGACCACCAATCATGACTTTGGTAATGATGTCGTTGCCTTTGATTTCCACGACTTCCAACCGTTTGGTGCCATCTTGGAGCATAATGATAGTTCCTGGTTTCACTTCATACGGTAGTCGTGGATAATTTATATGCACTTTATCTTCAGTCCCCTCAATTTCATCGGTCGTTAATGTGAAGGTCTGACCTTCATGCAACATGATCATATTATCTCTGAAAGTCCCGATGCGGATTTTCGGTCCGCAAAGATCTTGTAAAATCGCCACGGTCTTGCCAGATTTTTTCATAATCTCGTGAATTGACTCCACGCGTTTCTGGTGTTCAGAAAAATCACCGTGCGAAAAATTCAATCTGACCACATTCATGCCCGCATCAACCATTTCGGCCATCTTTTCTTTGGTCTCTGTATTTGGGCCAATAGTACAAACGATTTTTGTTTTTTTGCCGAGATTCATGATAAAAGTGTGTGGCAAGACCTACCCTTGCCAAGTTAATTTGGTACTTGTAATTTTGGCGTTACGGGATATTTATCAGGATCAATTGCGCGCTTAAAGCAAGTTCTCTCTGCTTTATGATTCCAATTATCTTCTGTGCCTTTGATTGAAACTGACATGTCGTATGCTGGATATGATATACCGCCACCATAATACGAACCTCTCCCTTGATTGTCCGACGAAACCTCGGAGAATGTGGCGCACAATTCAAACGAGGTCTTACCGCCTAGAGAATATTCATACGAAACCTCGGTATCTGGATCAGTTGGCAAGATAAAACCTGAAATCGGATCTGTAAGGTCGGTCAATGCAACCGGTAATCTTCCTTTTTGTTGCCAATAATTTACGATCTGCCACTGAATATTAGTAAGATCACTAACGCGTTGATTGTCAAAACGAATTGCGCGTTGTTTTGCTGGTGAACCAATTGCGATAAATCCGATGATGACAGCCGCTAAAACCAAAACGATACCAAACCAAGCATTGGCAGTCCGTATCATTTTTGACCATTTGTGACTTGTATATATACTGAAAGAATAATATTTACCAACCGAGCCGGCGATAAATAACACCACGATAATCTTATAAATAAAGCGTGAAGTTATTTCTCCATTCAAATATACATTGATCAAAGCTATCAAATCTCCGCCAAAGAGCACTACCGCTAAAAAGATTGTCAGATAGATACGCCACCTACGAATCCATAAGTCAGATTTTCCAGGGTTTTTTGTAATATCGCGAGCGATTAGCCATTCTAAAATATAAAGTATTGGCACCAACACAATCAACATTGAAATCGGCCAAGCCACCGAATTGCCATAAAAATATCCCGCTAACGCATCTGGCAGGAAGTAGTTAATAACACTAAACGATAGGTTAATGAGAGCGCCCGCGGCTACATATAGAGTTACGGTTGCGCCGAGGTGAAGAAAAAAATCTTTGGGACTGGTTTTTGTAGTGTTCATGATAGTTATAGTTTAAATTATAAACATTTTATATTATACAACAAAAGTTCACTATGCGCATTACTAGATTTCTGTCGAGGGTAGGCATCAAACTTTCTTTCTACAACCGTAAATAAACGCGGGTGGTAAATTTCGACACTCATAGCCGATGATTTTGGCGTCAAAGAGTTTCTTAACTGAAATCAGACTAGATAAAAAATATTGAAATTGAATGAATAAACCAGTATCACTCAAAGATCCATGAATTGCCATCAGTAACGAATTTCTCATTGACTTGGAAAAATTACCAATCGGTATTCCAGAAATTATATAGTCCGGCTTGGTCAAATTGAGATTTCTCAAATGGCCAGCTATGTCCACGGCATCGGCCTCAATTATTATCACGCGTGAATCAATTATACTGTCGCGAAGATGCTTGACTAGAATCGGATTTATTTCAAAAATTACAAGTTTACCAGTTTTGGGCATTTCGGAAAGAATCATATTGGTGAAAGCACCAGTGCCAGCGCCAAGCTCAACAATAAATATTCCTTCCCTCATTTCCACTTGCTTTAATATTTTCCTGCTCAAATATCTTGAACTTGGCAATAATGAGCCATGGACCTTGAACCTTTTGATTCCTTCTCTGAAAAACAATCCTAGAGCATGTGGTTTTTTTGAGAACTTTGTGGTCATTTGTACGAACAAGAATACTTTAAAAAATATTAAAGTTTTGTGCGCGCACTAGGATTCGAACCTAGGACCCCACCAGTATCAGTGGTGTGCTCTACCAACTGAGCTATGCGCGCAGATTAAATATTCTGACCTACCTTCGCATATCTGCAACTTGGTGCCATTGACCTACCAAGACAGCTATGCGTTCAAACAAATTCAAATACGGAACAAACAGTAAAAGATCAGAGATATTGACTTAATAGATGGATCAGAGCTGATACCTCAAATCAGTAAAGATACATTAGCAAAAACAAAGAATAAACGCAAAGTTTTCGCTAATTCATTGCCACCCTTCTCTTATCTTCCTTTTCCTCTTTTTCTTTTTCCCAATCATGCATCGCGCCAGCACCAGTCTGGAGTTTTGGTTCTGGATCCTCTTCTTCCTCTATCCCATCTCTAATTTTCTTCAAAAGCTGTGCGGCTCTTTCTGGCGAAATTGGCTCTTCTAATGAATTCTTCATAATGATTTAGTTTATTAATAAGTTGCTCTAGAATTATAACAGATCAATGTGGTCACGGGGAGATTCGAACTCCCAATCCTCACGGAATACGCTTCTGAGGCGTACGCGTATACCAATTCCGCCACGTGACCAAAAAAAATACAAAAATTGCAGATTGAAAATAAGTCATGAAAGATTTCAACCCCCCAATACCAACTATATTCTAATACAGAAAAATAGGCAAAATAAAAAATGAGTAAAATTTTAGCGCCGGAGGGGATTGACCCTGTCGGCGCGTTTGAAACATTCAACCGTAAAGAGGTTAGAAGTGACTGGTAATCGCCCGAAAGCAATTGACCAAATGGACTGCGGTCTGTGTGTTGGCTGTCCAACAGATCACCGCCGGTACAAATGTTGCCCCCACCATCGCTCCAATCAGGACTCTTCCGAAGAACCATGCTTCTTTGTTGGTACGATTAATTTCCCGCTGGATGAATGTGTTCTCAACCAGCAAGTCGCCTTCCGAATTTTCTTGACTGTTCATTTTTGTCCCTTCTGTTTGAATTGTTTTGGTTTCCATTTGAGAAAACCGTTTTGTACTCCGTAACAAGTGTAGCACATCTAAACCTAAAAGTCAACCACAAAAATATGGCTCTAAATATAGACAAAAACCGCCCCAATTTTATTCGGAGCGGTTTTTGGATATTGATCCTATTTTACTAAATTTTGGCGGAAAAATCTTGCTTCACTAAAATCTCGCAAGGTCATCAAACGCACTCTATTTTGTTCCGTTCGCCCATGAACGATTCAATTGTGATCGTCCATGTGTGTCCCCTATCTTTGAGGACTAAGTGCTCCTGTTTTAGGTCAGAGAGCCATCACCATCTTACAAAAGTAAGTATCGACTATAAGTTGATTACGCCGAAGCGTAAAAAACGGTTGATTTCTTGAAATATTCCACGAGCAGCTTCCGCTACCCGTGCCTTGTTACGACTTACCCC
>JBBTTD010000003.1:0-110618 GCA_038064415.1 Patescibacteria group bacterium
AAAAGATCTGGGTTCTCGGTTTCAAGAATGTCCACTAAATGGGGTACACATCACACAATGATCCGTACCCTTTCACTTCAATCTTCCCATTTCTTTTCCGGTAGAAAACTATTGCTGAAATAATAAAGTTGAAAACTATCCGATGAGCTAGTAATGAGGTATTCTTTTCCTGAATCAATATTGGTATAATTGTACCATGCGAGTTTTGTTGCAAAAGATTTTTCAATTTGCGCTGATAAGTGCGCTCGCGATCGCTTGGATATTTTCCGGCTGGCCAGCGGTTTGGCAAAATCCGAGAATTCCGCCGGAAATTCAGGAAGCGCTGGCAAATACGACGACCGTCTATGCAACATCAAATTCAGCCGATGGATCATTAACCGGCTGGACAAATCCGACTTATGCTTATACTGATGATGGAACTAATTTTACTACTCGCGCAGGCACTGTCAAAAATACTTGGTACGGAACGCTTTATGGTTTTGATTTATCTGGTATCCCCGACGGTTCAACTATCAACTCGGTAACGATAACTGCTGAATGGAAAAATAGCGCGGCTGACACGAATGGGCCGGTATTATATTTGGGAGCACAATCAGGCGGTGCAGAAGTCGGAACCGCTACATCAGATACTTCTGGTCAGACTACTTTTGAGCTGGTTACCAAATCGCCCGCAGGATTAACCGCCGCTAATTTAAAAGCAACCGGAGCGAGCGGTTTTTGGGCTATTTTAAGATTCAGAAGAACTGATAATAGCACTCATACTGCTTCGGTTGACTATGTAAAAGTGGCAGTAGACTATACGCCGATTGTCGCCCCCACCGTAAGCACCCAGGCGGCTGGAAGCGTTGAAGCAACTACGGCTACGGGGAATGGCACCATTGATGCTACCGGCGGGGAGAATGCCAACGCTTGGGGCGTATGCTACAAAACCTCATCCCCCTGTACTACAGCGGATAGCACTGCGGCTGGTTCCGGGTCTGGCGGAACGGGGGCTTTTACCGCTTCTATGACAAGCCTGTCTTCAGGAACGACATATTATATCAAGGCATACGCGACCAATTCCGCGGGTACAGGTTACGGAAGTGAAGTTCAAATTTTAACTAAACCCGCCGCTCCGACGAGTGTAGCGGCCACCGATGGTACATATACAGACAAGGTTACTATAACCTGGACAAAATCTAGCGGAGCGACCGACTATCATGTTTGGCGCGATGCCGTGGATTTGGGCGCGGCGGGAGATGTGGCCACATATGATGACACAGGAGCGGCGACGCCGACCATTACTCCTGGATCGGCGGTAGCTAGTGATGGAGCAAGTACCGCGCAAGTAGATTTGAGTTTGTCAGGCGCGTCAGCCAATAATGGTACCACCCACACATATAAAGTTGTGGCTTCCAACACCACGGGCAATAGCGTGGACAGCGCCACGGATACGGGATACAGGGGTGTCGGCGCTCTTACTTACCAATGGCAAAAATCTGCCGCGGATAGTGATGCCAGTTATTCAGATATCTCCGGCGCAACCAGCGCCAGTTATAATGATACTGGCGCGCCTTCTGATGGGAGTGGCAGGTACTTCAAGGTTGTTTTGAATGCTACCGGAGCAACCCAGCAAATTTCCACTGCAGACAGAGGATATAGGTTGGTGACGGTTTATTCAGTTTCAATTACGAGTAGTGGGAGCATCTCTTACGGTTTAGTGGATTTGAGCAACTCAACTACAACATTAAATCACGGCTACACGCAGACCGTGCAAAACGATGGCAATACGACGGAAAAACTGAATGTAAAATCGTCCGACGCGACTGGAGGAACAGCATGGACGCTTGCTTCATCTATAGGAACCAATCAATTCAAGCACGAATTTTCCACAACGACCGGGTCAGTATGGACGGTAATGCCAGACAGCAACACTTATGTTACTGCCGCACCGTCTGTCGCTCAAAGTGGCACAGCTTCCTTTGATTTTCGACTGACGGCACCGAGTGCTTCCACTGACTACCAGCAAAAATCCATCACTATCACTGTTCAAGCAGTTGCTCCGTAGTACTGTGGATAACCACGGTCTATGAGAAACAACATCGTTACTATATAATGGTACCTAATAATAGATAAATAAAATATGTATGTTTAAATTAAAATCATCTTCAACTTTTTTGCAAAATCATCGTGAGTATTTTCTGATGGGGGGGATCATAGTGATCGCTTCGATTGTTATTTTGACAGGACCTGTTGCTAGAGCGGCGTCAACAGCAACTGTCGCCGCGACAGTGACCGCCACCAACCTTGCCGTTTCCATTACCGATGGCTCCATAGCATTCGGTTCGGTTGCACTCAATACGGCGACGACGACGGTTGGGAATGGCGAGACACAGACCGTATCAAACGACGGTTCCAACGCAGTCATAAATGTAAAGTCTGGGAATGCGACTGGTGGGACGACATGGACGCTCGGGACTTCTCCCGGTTCTAATATATTTAAGTTGGAAGTCTCTACCACTACTGGCTCAACCTACATGACTTTCCAAGCGACGGATACATACCTGACAGCATCGTCGTCGTCCGCCTCTCTTACCACTGGGCCTCTTAATTTTCGTTTTACCACTCCAACTGTGTCAACTGACTTCGTCCAAAAGTCGCTTACTATCACCGTCCAAGTAACAACACTTTAGGCGTGTTGCGGCCTTTTATGGGTCTCATTCCGCTCGCACGATCAGCACGAATGGTGTTATACTTTTACAATATGAAACTGACACATGCGACTTCTTATACTATTTTGATTTCAATATTGTGCGTGGCTGTATTTCTTTTTTCAACTGCCGCGGTCTTCGCGAAAGTTGGCGTTGGTATGGGAGCTGGTGAAATACGCCTTACCGAGTCTGTGAAGCCGGGCGGTGTTTACGAACTTCCAAGTCTGCGGATTTTTAATACTGGCGATGAAGTTACCATATACGGTATGAATATCGCCTATCACCAAGACCGTCCCGAGTTGCGACCCGCGCAATCTTGGTTCTCATTTAACCCCGCCACATTCACTATTGAGCCGGGCAAAAGTCAGGAGGTCAAAGTTACCATGCTTGTTCCCGTTAAGGCAAAGCCCGGAGATTATTTTGCATTTGTTGAAAGTGGTCCAGTCGCGAGTAATTCCCCTGGGACTTCAGTCGGAGTTGCTGTCGCCTCAAAGCTCTTTTTCACCGCGGCGCCCGCAAATATATTTCAAGCGATAAGTTATCGCACCTCATCATTTTTAGCGGTATATTCACCCTGGTCATGGGTTGGGCTTGGACTTCTCGCTTCCATTATTTTCATCATAGTCGTCAGGAAATTCTTCTCGTTTAATATTGCGGTTAGAAAAAACTAGTCGCTTGTCAAAGAAAATCCTATGCCCGGAGCCATCCCAAGAACAACTCCTTTATGGATTCTCGCTCTTATAGTTATTCTTGTACTGACCTATGCAGATACCAAGGCGCACGCGGCGACAATAACCGCAACGGTCAAAATAACCGTCTGCGGTGATGGGATTGTTGAAACTCCAGAACAATGCGATAGTTCTAATCTTAATGGAGCTTCCTGTACGACGCGGGGTTTCACCGGCGGTTCTATCTCCTGCACGAACGCATGCGAGTTTAATACCTCGTCTTGTACTTTGAGTTCCGGTTCTTCAGGATCTTCCGGAAGTAGTGGCGGAGGCGGTGGAGGCAACGGTATCACCCCTGTTTCAACAAGTGCCGTCTTTAGCGGCAGGGCATATCCAGGAAGTGTGGTAACACTCCTCAAAGACGCGCAAATCGCCGCGACAACCATTGCTGGGACTGACGCGAAGTTCCAAATCAACATTTCAAATCTTTCAGGCGGTAATTATATTTTCAGTGTCTATTCGGAGGACAAAAAAGGTCTACGCTCATCCCTACTTACATTTCCAGTATCCGTAACATCCGGCGCGACGACAAATATCAGCGGCATTTTCATCGCGCCGACAATCGCGACCGACAAAAGCGAGGTGCGACGCGGAGACAACATTGCTATCTTTGGGCAAAGCATTCCGTCGTCCGAAATCACGGTCAGCATCAATTCAGAGGAAGAGTTTTTTGTCAAAAGAACAACCGATGCGGCTGGCGCGTATCTTTTGAATTTTGATACATCCGTGCTTGAGATTGGACAACATCAGACCAAATCAAAATCAGCTTTAAGCGGCGAGATTACCGCATTCGGTAAAACAGTCGGGTTCGTGGTCGGGAATAAAAATGTGCTTGCCGAGCTAACGAAAGTTACCGCTACAAAAGGCGATACCAATGGCGATAATCGAGTCAACCTTGTTGATTTCTCCGTCGCTGCCTACTGGTACAAACGACTAAATCCTCCCGCGTCGGCCGACCTCAATAGCGACGGGAAAGTCAATTTGGTTGATTTCAGCATTATGGCGTTTAACTGGACCGGCTAACATATTATGAACATATTTCTAAAAATAATTGCTGTCGCGTTGTTAGCATTTCCCGTAGCTGTTTCGGCTATGACAGTTGTTGTTGAAGTTGACACTGGGGAGGAAAGCATCAATGCGCTTGAGGCAACATTAATGTTGCCTGCAAATGCGGATATACATAATATTCAGAACGGCAACTCGGCCTTGCTTATGTGGGTTACTCCGCCCACACAAACGGACAACACGATCATCTTCGCGGGCATCACGCCTGGCGGATTTGCCGGTGTCTATCCGATATTCACCATAGACGGTGAATTCGCGGCACAAGATTTGGAACAGATGAGATTTGATTCGGTTACCGCCCTTAGAGACGATGGCTCTGGTACTCGCGTACCAGTCAAGACGAAAGTCTCACTCATTCAGTCAAAAGGTGACACGATTCCGCCAGAAGACTTTACCCCGGTTATTTCACGCAATCCGAGTATTTTTGACGGAAAATATTTCTTGGTGTTTGCCACGCAAGATAAGGGCTCTGGTATAAAGCGCTATGAAGTGCGCGAAGGACGATTCAACTGGTTTAGAAAAGAGGAAAGTCCATATCTCCTCTCATATCAGCGTCTCAACAAGGACATCTATGTGCGTGCGATAGATAACGCAGGTAACAAAAGAATTACTGTCATTGAGGCGACGACGCGCAGATCATGGTGGGAGCGTTACGGATTATTTGTTATACTTATAATGTTAGTTCTCGGGCTACTTGTATATAAAAGACAATGGCTAAAATTTATGCAATAGTTTTTTTTCTCATCGTGTTCGCGACTGCGCCTGTTTTTGCGCATGCGGCATCGCTTAATTTTTCTCCACCCTCTGGTTCTCATACTGTTGGGAGTTCGTTCTCGGTGAGCGTTTACGTGGAGAGCGCTAGCCAGGCGATGAATGCCGCTTCCGGCATCGTATCGTTTCCATGGGACAAGCTTGAGGTCGTGTCGCTCTCCAAGCAGGGCTCTATCTTCTCGCTTTGGCCCACAGAGCCGTCATTTTCAAATAGCCAAGGCACGGTTTCATTTGAGGGCATCGCTCTTAATCCCGGATATACTGGCACGAACGGAAAGTTGCTCACTATCACTTTTCGGGCGCGGAGCGCGGGAATGGCGAATGTGAGTTTCTCTTCTGGCTCTATTTTGGCGAATGACGGCACCGGCACGAATATACTGAACGGCCTTCGCGTTGCGAGCTATACGCTCGGAAGCACGAGCGTGCCGACTCCCACATTGCCACAAGATGAGCCGGTTTCAACAGGGAACACGCTCGGCATCACATCCACCACGCATCCTGACCAGAGTGCTTGGTACGCAAACAATACGCCGGAATTTTCGTGGAACCTGCCCGATGGTGTGCTTGAAGTGCGAACACTCATCGGTAAATCGTCATCAGCAACACCATCGGTTTCCCACAACCCGCCGATCTCAAAAAAGAAAGTTGATGAGCTTCCCGACGGCACTTATCATTTCTCACTCCAAACACGCACGGTTTCTGGCTGGAGCACGGTATCACGTTATCGTGTCAACATTGACACGACGCCACCCAAGCCATTCACAATCGCTTTTCCGCACGGGAATACCGGATGGGAGCCGCAACCAGTCGTGTTCTTTAACACAACGGATGACGAGTCTGGAATAAGCCACTATGAAATCAAGGTTGGAAACGATATGAGACCATTCAAATCCGCGCCGTTTGCCACATCAAACCCCTATGTACTGCCACCGCAGCTTCCAGGCACATATACGCTCCTCGTTATGGCGGTGGACAACGCGGGCAATGTACGCAACGGCTCCGCGGGATTTACGATTGAGTCGATTGACGCGCCGACCATAACATACTATCCGGAAATGCTGGAGGAAGGCGATATTCTGAAAGTGAGAGGCACGACATATCCTGATTCTGATGTGACGATGTACATCCGTGAAGGCGACACACTAGTGTCGGAGGAATATACGCGGAGCAACACGCTTGGCGACTTCGCTGTTGTCGCGACGAAATGGCTTAAGAACGGAGTATATACAATTACCGCGCGTATTAAAGACGCGCGAGGGGCACAGAGTGTGGAGACATCGCCACTTACAGTTTCAGTCCGTTCAGAATTTGTCACGGAAATGGTGAGCTTCGTCCTGAAGTATCTCTCTGTCGCGCTTCTCGCGCTTCTCGCGTTCGGGGTACTCGTGTGGGTAGGTCTTCGCTTGTGGTTTAGGATTCCCCGCACGATAGCGCGTATGCGTCGCGAAGCGCGAGAAGCGGAGAAAGTGTCTGAAAAGGCACTCAATGTTCTACGCGAAGATGTCCTGCGCCATATTGCCCGACTCAAGAAAGCGAAAAGAAGACTCACAGTGGAAGAAACAGAATTTTTGGAGCAGTTTGGTCAGAAGCTTAAGGAGGCGGAAGATATTATCATAAAAGAAATTCAAGATATTTCTAACGATAAGACTGTTGGTAAGTAGCCCTTCGCAACCTGACTACCACCCTGTTTTATGTTGTGTTATAATACGAAGATGAAATATAAAATAAATACAATGTTTCCATATTTTATTATTTTTCTCTTTATTTTCACTCTTACCATTCCAATCCAGAATGCATCCGCCGGTTCGCTTACTCCTTCCTCCGCGCCAGCGGCCAATGGCTATACTCTTTCTGGTATATACAATCGTCTAATAACGAATACCTCTGCCGTTTCTGGCTCTCATTCTTTTGCGCCTACCACTACCCCGCAGTCAACTTTCCCGACCTTGATTGATATTTATAATGCTATTCCAACAATATATCCAACTGATTTTTTGGCTAGCTCCACATATCTTGGTATTACTGGTTCAATTACGGTTAAAACCGGCGATACCGTCGTCGCCTCAAGTTCTGCCCAAGGTACTTCGCTCGTCCTGACTGTTCCTCAAGGGTATTACAGTGGCGGGTCGTCAGTCACCGTCTCAACATCATCCGCAAGTTTTGTAGCTGGTAGTATTAAAAGCGGAGTTACGATTTTTGGCATTATCGGCACTCTTATTGAATCATTGGGCAATGCCGTTGTCGCCGATGTTTTCTCCGGTAAAACATTCAGCAATACCACAGATTCAAATATTACCGGTACTTTAAATCTTGCTTGCAATACCGCTACTTTCAACGGCACGGCAAATCTCGTCGCTACCGCATACGATGGCGCCGGCGATGGCTCAAATCGTTGGTGTGTTACTGATACTGGTGACGCGGTGGCCGGCGATCTTTTGTCTGGCAAAAAATCTTGGGTAGATGGCGTGGAAATTACCGGTTCAGTATCCGCCGGCTCCAATGTTACTGGCAGTAACGGCACGCTTGCCATGACGATTCCCGATGGTTTGTATTCTGGTTCAAAAACAGCTACAGCCAACGATACCAATCTTGTGACCGGCAACATCAAAAGCGGAATCACGCTTTTTGGCGTTGCGGGCAATTCCAATGTGGTTGATACTACTTCTGGTACGGCGGTAGCTGGCGATCTGGCCAACAATAAAATCGCCTTTTCCGCGGGCTCGCAGATTACCGGCACTATGTTTACCAACATGAAAAATCAGACAAAAGATGATTATGTGAATGGCGCGGGAACTACTGGAGAATATACAAGCGAAGAATCTACATGGTCGGCTGTTTCCGGCTCACCGTTCTCCGGATACGACGCCATTAATTATCTTGGAGCGACGGACTTGTATAGCGGCGCGGTCAAACAAGACGGAAGGACTGGTCTTTGGTGGTCGGATGTTATGGCTGTTGGCGCGACTGCTTCAACCACCACTAATGTTTTTACACTTTCAGCCGACGGCTCAAGACCAACTGGCGGTTTGGCTATCGGTTTTTGTGATGCTCTAAATAGTGCTAGTTTTGCTGGTTATACTGACTGGTATTTACCGACCCAGAAACAGCTCATGCAAGCATATATAGACGGTGCGTCAAATAATTTATTGAATGCAGGATCAAATTCTTATTGGACATCCACAGAGGATTATAGTACAACGAATAATGCTTGGCGATCAGGTTTTAAATTTTCCGGCACTATTATATCAAATACAAAGGTTACTACTACTGGCACTGTGCATTGCGTTCGTCCTTAAGTGAGCGGATCTTATGCAAAATATGTTCACAAAAAAATTTATTTCAGTAATATTGAATTTTGCGTGTATATCTGTATATCTTTTTTTGCTTGTTATTTTTAGCGCCAATTTTGTATATGCCTCAAGTACCGACGGTACCATAGACTCAACCAACCGCTACGCTTATATGGAAGCGGGAAGTTGGGTAGACTTGGGTAGCACGCAAGGCAATGTCCATGTTACCGATTCAGCGCTTTCGGGCTACGCGTGGAGTTCAGAATTTGGTTGGATTTCCTTGAATTGTTCAAATACCAGTTCATGTTCAAGTGGTGTTGATTATAAAGTCGCCAATGACAATGAAGGCGTCTTGTCTGGTTATTCATGGAGTGAGACGGCGGGTTGGATAGATTGGAAACCCACTAATGGCGGGGTAACGATTAATTCCTCCGGGATTTTCTCTGGAAGAGCGTGGGGAGATCAAGTTGGTTGGATCACTTTCAATTGTTCGGCGGATAGTTCTTGCGGGTCGGTTGATTATACAATTACGACTGATTGGCGACCATTGTCATCTCGGTCCGTGGCCAGTCCGGTTACTGATTCAAGCACAGGATCCAATAGCAGTAGCGGCAGTAGGATGTTTTTACCGACGATTATTTCCATCCCAACGGAGATAGTTTCCAACATAATTGATGCTATTATTCCAGAATTTCTGAAGCCCAAAAAAGAACCAATCGTCAAAATTACCGATGAGATTCAGGTGTCAGATGTAACTCCGCTGGCTTTTAACGGAAAATGGAGACTATTGCCGATTCAGACTATAGGAGATTTCGTGTTCGCGCCTTTGCCACGGAGCATTCGTGCTTTGGCGGTAAAGTTTCCAAGTTTTGGTAAAACATTAAGTGAAGTTGGCGTTGTCCGTCTTTCTGATTTGGATAAATTGCGAAGCGCGACATTATCTTTGCCTGGACTTACTGAAAGATCCGGTATTTCCGGAGCTTCATTGCGCACCGGTATATTCGCGTCTATGGCGGGAGTACCACTCGCAAAACTCTCTCCCTCTTTCAAAAAATCTTTACCTTCTGAAACGGTTTTTGCCAGGACGGCGGACGAGCTCATAGATCTGAATACTTCTATTCTGGTGAGCGATACTGGAGATGTCAATCAGAAAATCAATACTGAATCTAGGCAAACAATACGCCTAGCCATCAAACCGGAAAGTCCAGTGACATCCATCAAAGGATATTTGACTTTCCGAAAGAGGAATGCTTTGAGCAAAGAAGACGAATATTCAAATGACATGCTGGCTTCCGTCATATCCGCTTTGCCGGTGCTTGGGAAAAAATCAGACGCGCCGATAGAAGACAAATTGGTTTTACTTTCATTTGATTACGGCGATTCTGACAAAGACGGTATCTGGACGGCGGATATAAATTCGCCGGTTGTGGCGGGAGAGTATGAGATTATGACTATTATCGCTTATGTTGATCCCGAACTTGGTATGCGCCAAGTTAGACTTGTTACGGTGGTCGATCCGGAGGGATATGTTTATGAGAAGAACGGCTCAAAAGAGACTCGTATTCCAGATGCCGAGGTGTCTATATATGAGCTTAATAGCGATAGCGGTCAATATGAAATGTGGTCGGCCAGTACTTATCATCAAGAAAATCCTCAAACTACGGGCCTAAGTGGCACATATTCTTTCTTGGTACCACCGGGGACATATCGTATATTTGCCGTTGCTCCGGGTTATTCTCCATATGATGGCCAGCCATTTGAAGTTCAGATTGGAGGGGGAGTGCATAAGAACATTGAACTTATTCCAGAACATGGATGGATCAAAGCCCTGGATTGGAAGATTTTATTGATTATCATAGTAGTGTTATTATTAGCTTACAATTTTTATCGCGATTATCGACGCGATAAGTAAGATATAAATTTATAAATTATCATGATTGATTTTCGCGCAAGCTCGATGAAGACGACAAACTGGATCAAAGTTATTTTGGCGATTGTGGTCGTATTCCTGGTCATATCCAATATCTTATTTATCTCAAAATATGTTTCAGCCAATAGACGAGCTGGACTTGCCGAAGCGATCGTCTCAAAAGAAGACTCCAAATCTAAGGTCCTTGATTTTGCCGGTTTTTTTATTGAAAAAGTTTTACAAGCCAAAGGAGAAATTAGTTTTGATGACAGGTTAATCATGGAAACCGCGGTTCGTGACCTCAAGGATTTGGAGATTGCGACGCAATGGAAGAAATTCGTGCAAAGCAGTGATGAGAGGGTAGTCCAGATTGAAGTGACCAATCTCTTAAAATTATTAGTGGATAAGGCGAGAAAATAGAGAGCAAAATGATTCTCGTCTGACCAATCCATCATAGCGTTTATTAGCACATCATTTATGGGACGATATTCTAAAACTGGTATAATTATTTCATTATCAACCTAATTAATTTTTATGCGACATCATACGATTGAAGTATCACCATTTTTTTATTTTCTTTTTAATGATAAGAAAATTTCCTGGTTTTGGATTATAATACGATTATATGTTGGTTATGAATGGCTTATTGCCGGTTGGTCAAAAGTTACGAGTGATGCTTGGGTTGGTTCTGGCGCTGGTTCCGCGCTTTTAGGTTTTCTCAATGGGGCGTTAGCCAAGACGGTTGGCGCGCACCCTGATGTTCAGGGGTGGTATGCTTACTTCTTGCAGAGCGCCGTTGTGACACATCCCGCTTTTTGGTCCAATTTGGTTGCTTGGGGGGAATTGGCGGTTGGTATAGGTCTTATTATCGGTGCTTTTACGGGAATCGCGGCATTCTTCGGACTTTTTATGAACCTGAACTATTTACTTGCCGGTACCGTAAGTAGCAATCCAGTGTTGTTTACTCTTTCTATTGGTCTGGTTTTGGCGTGGAAGGTCGCGGGTTACATTGGCGCAGACAAATATCTCTTACCCAGGTTGGGTGTTCGTCCTGATAATGTTGTAGGGGGGTGATAAAACTGGCTATTCCCAAGAATTCCTTTAGGTGGTACAATCATATAGTTAATAAATAAACAGTTAAAAACATGCCAAAAGCAAATTCAGCGTTTATGAAGCCTTTGACCGTTAGTGCCGATTTAGCAAAAGTCGTGGGTAATGGTCCAATGCCTAGGTCAGAAGTGGTCAAGAAGCTTTGGGTCTATATCAAGGGCAAGAATCTTCAGGATCCAAAGAACAAGCGTAATATTGTCGCTGATGAGAACTTGAAGAAGGTATTTGGAGGCAAAGATGTGGTGAATATGTTTGAGATGACCAAACTGGTTTCCAAGCATCTTTCGTAAGATAAAGGAAAAGAAGCAACAAAAAGTACATGTGTTTTGATGTGCCTGCGGAACTCGCTTCTGAAATTACTAAATAAAAGGCTCAGGAATCACACAAAGCAAAGCTTTGGTGATTCCAACGCCATTCGCCTTTTATTAAGTAATTTCTAGTCGCTCAGACAGTCCTCGGCAATCAAAACACATGTACTTTTTGTTGCTCCTTAATTCTCCTTCTGTTTACTACTCATAAAAGTTAACCAAATAGTCGTCAATCGTCCTCTGATCTAAGTCATAGAAATTCTTTTTTTGATCATGCAGATAAGTCGCCAATTTGACTCCCACAAATCTCCAGTGCCATGGTTCAAAGACATAGAATTTATTGTCTTTTGAATATGAGATTATAAATCCATAGCGATATGCGTTAGCTAGAAGCCATGTGTAAGTTTTTGTCGCGTCAAAACCATCAAGCACACCGCCAAGTCCAGAAGTTATAAGATCAACCGTTGTTCCAAGTTGGTGTTCTGAATAACCTTGATCGGCGGAGAATGAATTTGCCGAACCTGCTCCGTAGTTTACTGTATACGCGCCTTTGAGTGCTTGTTGTTCATTGAATGAACGATACGCTGAAAAAACATAGGTAATGACATTGTCTTTTTTCGCGCCATCAATCATTTTTTTTAGATATGTCCAAACTTCCGGAATGACTTGCAGACTTTTTGAATCGCTGTATTTATAATCACTGGTTATTTCTGCCAGACGCGCTGGCGCGTAGTATTCGTTCAAAAAGAAAACTTTGGAGTATTTCTGCAATAATTGTGAGTCGGTTTTACTCAATTTTTGTAATGTACTGACGGTACTTGATACATCGCCAACTTGCTGTTGATAAGTTCCGAGCTTTTGCGCGATGTTACCGACATTTTGCTTTTCTTGGTCAAGCGCGATGGAGAGGGTATTGCGCGTGCTGGCGATATTTTCTTGGAGACTTGCAGTTGACGAGGCAAGTTGCTGTTTTAACGAAGAAATATCTCCCGATTGGTTATTTATCTTATCATTGAGTCTACTCAAATTGATCTGTCCATAAGTTCCTATGAAAATAATTAGTAAGGCAAATATCAAAAAAGTGTAAAAAATTCCACGGTTTTCTGGTCGGATTAGTTTCAGCAATTCCTTCGTTTTTTTTATTGGATTAATCATGGCTATTTAGACATTATATATTGAAATGCTGAAAATCACCAAAATCTGTTACAATGATGATGTGGTGATTCTTCAATGATTACGCCAATTCTAATCTCAATTTTGGCCTCCATTGCCGCATTCGCGGGTGGTTTTGTTGCTCTCAAATTTAGAGACAAATTGCACTTGATACTTGGTTTTTCCGCTGGGACATTGATTGGCGCCGCGCTTTTTGATCTGATACCGGAATCTATTGAGCTTGGTTCCACATTTTATGGTTCAGGGACATTGACGGCATTGACAGCGCTGGGCTTTTTGACTTATCTGGTTTTGGATAGGATATTTTCATTTCATGAGCATACTATTGAATATCACACTGCCGAAAAAAATCAGACGAATATACACAAATCCGGCTCACTTGGCGCCGCCAGTTTTTGTCTTCACAGTTTGATTGATGGTTTGGCAATTGGTCTATCATTTCAGGTCTCAACGCTAGTTGGTTCAGTTGTCGCTGTTGCCGTGATAGCACACAGATTTTCTGATGGCATAAATACCGTCGGTGTAATACTTAGACATCGTGGAGAAAATCAGACGGCTTTAGGTTGGCTGACGGCGGTGGCGATCGCCCCGATTATCGGAACATTGGCGACCTCCTTTATTTCAGTTTCAAATTTAGCCCTAGCGGTTATCCTAGCTGTGTTTGCCGGATTTTTTCTTTACATTGGCGCAAGCGATCTTATTCCAGAAGGAAAGCATAGTCATTCAAAAATTTTGACGACAATCATGACGCTGATTGGCGCGATGGCACTTTATGTTATTGTTCATTTATCGGGTGTGTGATGATACTGACCAAGTTTATTGACTATATGTTAAAATATTATTAATTAAATTATGTTAAAGCCTCATATTGTCATTTTGGGTGCTGGATTCGGCGGCGTGTATACTGCCAAGAAGTTGTTAAAATATGTCAAAAAAGGCAGGATTGACGTGACTATCGTCAATCGCACTAATTATTTTCTTTTCACCCCACTTCTCCATGAGGTAGCTACCGGATCACTTTCGCCAATTAGCGTCGCCGAACCTTTGCGTGAGATATTTTCTGGAACTGGAATCAGGATTGTTCAAGGTACTGTTGAATCTATAAATTCCGAGAAAAAGACCGTTAAACTCAAAGGATATAGCCATGAATGCTCGCTAAGCTATGATTATTTAGTTATTGCCACTGGCGCGGAAACAAATTATTATGACATTCCCGGAGCTGAAAAATTTTCTTATCCGCTGAAAGATCTCCTTGACGCCACGCGGATTCGTTCACGAATAATAGATTCTTTTGAACAGGCGGTTCTGACCAAAGATCCGACGGAGCGCGCCAGACTCCTCACTTTTGTGGTTATCGGCGGTGGCGCGACAGGCGTTGAGGTCGTTTCTGAATTGACTGAGTTTATCAATGAAATGGTAAAACGCTATTACAGCGCGACTAAAGATTGTGAAATTGGCGACCAGATGTCGTGTCGGCCAGAAGAATTCTCGGTCAATCTCGTGCATGCCGGTCCTGAAGTTCTCCAGACATTTTCGCCAACTCTTCGCAAATCTGCAGAAAAAAGGTTGCGTGACAGAGGGGTAGTCATAAATTTAAATACCATCGTGACTGAAGTCACATCCCAAGGATTAAAGTTTTCCAATTCTACTTCTATTTCAACCAATACGATCATTTGGAACGCGGGAGTTAAATCGGTTATTCCACACTTTGAATCAGGCACCCCAGCGCTTGTTTCTGGTCGTTTGATTGTTGATAAGTATTTTCATCTAGGCAATGATCAAAAAATTTTTGCTTTTGGAGATGTGGCCGGATATGTTGACCAGGAATCATTAAAAGATAATCCGACGAATATAAAAATATTTCCAATGCTAGCTCAAGTCGCCACCAAACAAGCTGACATTATTTCAAAAAATCTGATCGCGTCTATTCGTGACAAACCGCTTGGTGATTTCAAGTATCATTCCAAAGGCAGTCTCGTCTCAGTCGGGAAGCGGTTTGCGATTGGCGAAATATTTTCTTTTCACATTTTTGGCACGCTGACTTGGTATTTGTGGCGAATTGTCTATCTTTTCAAGTTTGCTTCTAGAAAAAAGCGTATTCGTATTGCTTTTGAATGGGCACTTGGATTGGTATATCCGCGAGATATTACCAAGCTGACATAATCCATATCACCAAGTTTCAAGTGGTTACATCTTATGCGTCTAAATAAAAAAAGCGTAGCTCCGAATCGGAGCTACGCTTGGGATGATGGTGAAATCATCAAAAAATGGATCTGAACCAATTTACAGAGTCGGGCCATGGCGCGAAAAACCCGACACTGGTCAGCACCTCCTGATGTCCTTCATAGGGGCCAGATTTGACACTAGCATAAATGACCCCCGGGATTCTGGATTTTTTCAAGATATGTTCCAGACGAGCCGAGAACACCGGTGGCCGATCGGAAGAATTGAATTTAGTCGGATCAAACGAACCGCCGATGACTAATTGGCTCTGATCGGTAAAAGGAATGATAATTTGTTCTTGAATTCTGACCATTCCGATTCTATCATCCAGCGGAGTGACTATTCTGAAATTAGATCGAAGGATTGGCTTTTCACCCAATCGTCCAATGTCAGCGTCAATGTATGAGTATCCGTCCCACGGTCTTATCCCATATCGCAGTATATTTGTCTTGCGAGTTCTCTGCCACCGCGAATTTCCGATAGTCGCGGTTGATGGAGATGCCGAAGTCGGATCAAGGCGTTCTTCCGTGGTGTTGCCGATTGATCCACTCAAGAATCTAAAGAAAGATTTTTGTTCAAAATCTTCCCAATAATCTATTGACAGATTTGGCAGTGCCACGACAGACTCTCTCAAACTATCCAGAGCGGTATCAATAAACACATCTCTGCCGGTGTTAATGACGCGTTGATGGATCTCGTAGTTTTCTTTGTTTATTTTTCGAGTCCAATTGAATGCCGACGGGCCGCCAAATCGGTCAAAAGAAATTTCCTGACCATTCTTTTCAATTTCTTGACGATACAGACTCCAAAAATTGTCATCCTGTTTTTTGGCGTTTAATTCGTACACCATTTTCGCATAGGCGACTGCCATCCGGTTGGTATTGGTCGTGCCAGCTACCAAATTAACTACTGTCGTAAGATACATTACTATGACCGCTAAAGTCAGATAGATTTTTCTCATAATCAATTCCCCGGTTGTGCTTTTTGCTTGTTTTCAATTTTACAAAAACTTCAAATATACTAACGCTATTTAAAAAATCCGCAACCTTGACCTCTTTAATTTTCAATGATTAAGATTGCCTCACTCCAATTTTGGCACAGATAAATAAAAGAGGGAACCCGTTGCGGTTCCCACTGCTTTTGATTTCTTCGTGTTTGCTCAAGTTTTGAGCATGCGTTCAAATCTTTCAATGTATGTTCTCAAGAACTGTTGTTGAAGTTGAGGAGGAATCACACTCAACATGTCTAGCATTGTTGAGGCGGGATTGAGTTGCGCGCACCACTTTTCCGTGGATCCACCCTCACCAATTTCGTGGCAAATTTTCCAGAACAAACTTTCGTCGTAGTAGAGCTCCGGTTTGTTGGCAATAAGTTCTTCGCATTTCATTTGCACAAACAAAACGACAGACTTTTTTAGGGAACCAGTCCCGGTACTTGTTGAATCCATATTATTACCTTTACACTGTCTTCCAAATACACTGTATCAGGGTCATAATTTTGTGTCAAATACCCCTTGACAGAATAGGTAGTGGTGTGCTATAATGGCCAAGTAAATAGGGCATTCCTGCATTCATGCAAATGGATGGGAAACGAGTCTTATCTTACGAGGCAAAAAGCACAAAACCAAACGAAAGGACCTTTACATATGAAATTCACAAGAATATTGTTCGGCTTCATGAATGGCAATTACGATTGCAAAAATGGAGTCGGCATGGTGGCGGTGGACGATCCCAATCTCAAAAGTGACATCAAAGTCACGAGGGAGAAGGGTCCGTTCTTCGTCGGTGCTGGCAATGAGAGTCCGTATTTCCTGAATGGGGAATATATCAAAGACCCTCCGATCAACATGACCGAAGTCGCACTTGAAGTAGCTGGGAGAGACGATGATCCCGTGGTCATTGCCTGGGGCTTGAAAAAGTCTTGGGACAAGACTCTACAGGTCATTGGTTCGCGTCCCCACTTCCGCGTCATGACTGAGAATCGGTTTAAGGGACAGATGATGTCTCATGAAGTTCGCGAAGTGAAGTCTTTTGAGGGTAACCTCAAGGATCTCGTCGCGACCTCGGCCAGAACCGGCGAATTCGTCAGCAAGACTGATAAATTCGCGCCTGTTTATCAGGCGATGAAAGGCATCACTGCTCTTAATCGGTTCCAGCGCCGGACCAAGAATGGTGCTACTCCCGCCGAAGATGTCTATGTTGACTGCCAAGATCCTCGACCATTTCCGGTCGGCGCGGTTTATCGGTTAACTCGCGTCGTTGACGGCAAAATGGCTGACAAGCTCGGCATCGGCACCGCTCTGGAACTCAACTTCCGTTATCCGCTGGGAGCTTCGACCGACAAACTCGCCAGGTTCAAGCCGGAAGAGTTGATCTGGGAAAAGCGGGAAGTGAAGCCGACAGAAATGATTCACAAAGTCCAGGAGATCTGGGTTGAAGTCGCTGACCCTCGTCCGAAACTTGAGCTTCCTGCTTCAATGAGGGTCAAGGTTGAGGAAAAATCACAGATTGCTGTCGTTGAAACTGTTGTTACCGCTCCAGCAACGGAGTCGGCGACAACCGCTTCTTCCGAGGTTCCGGCAACTGCTCCGATCAAGAAGTCCGTGGCAATGCCCAAGCGCCCCAAAAAGGTCTTGAGCACCAGAGTCAACGGGTTCGCGACGCTCGAGCAAGTACTCGTCATCGGATAGCGTTATCAGATAGACAGTGTTGAAAATTCACGAAGGTCCAGCTACAAGTTGTGGCTGGCCTTTTTTATTATCCACAATTATTACACACGATTTCACCGAGACAGATCTGATGAAAATGTCGCTCTTTCTGCTATACTCTTATTCATGACCCAGAATCAAGCTTTGGACATTTTGAAGATGGGTAAGAATGTTTTTATAACCGGACCGGCAGGTTCGGGTAAAACATTTGTAGTCAATCAATATATTAGATATCTGAAAGAACATGGAGTCGCGATTGGTATTACCGCCTCAACGGGAATTGCCGCTACCCATATGGGCGGTATAACTATTCATTCTTGGTCAGGGATGGGTTTGAAAAACAATATGAGCGAATATGACTTGGCTGACCTTTTGGAGAGGACTCAAGTAGTTCGTAGAATTAAAGAGGCTTCTGTGTTGATTATTGATGAGGTTTCAATGTTGCATCATTTTCGTCTTGATACCTTAAATACAATCGCTCAACATGTTCGTAAAAATAAAGAGCCGTTTGGCGGTTTGCAAATCGTGCTGTGCGGAGATTTTTTTCAACTTCCGCCAATCGCGAAATACGGTGAACCTGACACGCATTTTATATATAGATCAGAAGCTTGGCGTGATGGAAAATTTACCGTTTGTTATTTACATGAAAATTATCGCCATATTTCAGACGATATTCTTTTTGTCTTAAATGAAGTTCGTGCTGGAAAAGTCTCTGATGCGGCGAGGTCTCGGCTGAACGGCAGAAGAAATATAATTCAAAATAGTGATTCTGAATTTGGACCAACTCGCCTCTTTACTCACAATGTTGATGTGGATAAGGTCAATGATCTTGAACTCAACAAAGTTCAAGGTCATGAATCAACATATGAGATGACCTCAAAAGGTAAAAAATCTTTGGTAGATGGATTGAAAAAATCTTGTCTAGCTCCAACAAAACTTCGTTTGAAAAAAGGCGCTCGGGTAATGTGCGTCAAGAACAATTTTGATCAAGGTTATGTCAATGGGACTTTGGGCGTAGTCGTATCTTGTGGTTACGGCATTGACCCAGTGATTCATACCGCTAGCACTCCAGATTTTCCAAGTGGTCGGCGAGTGACCATTGAGTTGGCTGATTGGACAATTGAAGATGATGGCAGAGTCTTGGCCAAAATCACTCAATATCCTTTGCGTTTAGCTTGGGCAATAACGGTTCATAAAAGTCAGGGCATGAGTCTAGATTCAATTGAAGTTGATCTCTCTAAAGCTTTTGAGCCGGGTATGGGATATGTAGCACTGTCACGGGTCCGTACTTTGGCGGGCTTAAGTATTATTGGCATAAATGAAAATGCGCTAAAAGTTCATCCGGAGGTATTAGAGTATGACAAACATTTGCGCGAATTATCTGGAAAAGCTGAAAGCGTGATTGAGTATACTGACACAGCTGAAATAATCCGCACTCAAGAAGGATTTTTGGCAAAAGTGGCGCCACTGCACCGAATAGGTCGCAAGGCACAAGGTTCTAATTACAATGAGGGAAAACCAGAAAAAGTCTCGACATTTCAGAGAACAGTAGCTCTTATTCAAAAGCAAAAATCTGTGCTTGAAATCGCAAAGGAGCGAAAAAAGACGATTGAGACGATTATTCACCATATTGAAAAATTGATTGAAGTTGGTTCAGATAGAGGCGGTCTGAATTTATCCGACATCTCATATTTGAAAAAAGAAATTTCCCCGATTCATTTTCTGAAAATTGAAAAAGCGCTTGAAGAAGTATCTCTTGAAAAAAATGCCAGTAATGATTCAGATGAGAATAAATCTAAGCCACCTCTACTTTCCGCGATAAAAAGAAAAGTTGAGCCGAACATCTCGTTTCGTGAGATTCAATTGGTTAGAGTTTTACTTGGGTATGTTAAGCGTGGTGAGCGAGTCAGCGACAGCGCGTCTCACTAGCTGGATCACTCCCATTGATTTTATTTTTGATTGATTGACCGACTTTATTAAGAATTAATTGATCAATAAAAAATCTCGAGACATTGGGTGTCTCGAGAGGTGTGCTGGTTGACAAGGTCAACCCAATTGGCTTTCTCGTCGTAAAAATTCTTTCACCCAAGACCCGTCAACACTTAAGACCTCATCAGATTCTTTCTCCCAGATGATGTGGGTTGCGATCCCGTCAATCTTGAATGGTTTGATCACCAATCGCATAGTGAAACTACTTCCTTTGTAGGTCACTTTAACTTCAAAAAGATAACCACTGACTCCAGAACTTTTTGTGCTTCTAAATGTCGTTGTGATTTTGCATCTGAAGTTAGGACTTCGGAGCTCTTCTTTTTTGGCTCGTGTTTTGATCATTTCGCCAGCCACAGTGGTGACTATGTTCACGATTTTTTGTACGGCATCATTGCTCACACACGCCCCAATCACTACACAATCCGCGACTAGTTGTTTCATAGTTTGTGCTATTTGAAGGTTTTTGTTTTTACTCCAGTAACTTACTCCACGGAAAGATTACCACTATTGGTAATAGATGTCAACATCATTGACTTTTCTGTTCAAATAATATATAGTAGTAATCTAATCAATCTCTCATCGTTTGCCCATGGTTAAGGGCCTTCAGTTGGGAATAATATAGCCCAACGGCTCAATAATTCATGTATCAAAAGCATTTTAGAAGCGGAAGTAAGACTAGTACTAGTCGTCCATTTAACTATAGAAAACCAGCAGGACACGGCTCTTCAGGAGCTCGTGGTGGTTTTCATGGTAAACCGGCACATAGGGGTGGTCGCGGAGGTCGTGGTGGACGAGGTCCAGGAGGCGGATTTTCCAGGCACATTGATGTTTCAAAGTTTATCAACAAAGCAGTCATTACCGAAAAGACTGAACACTTCGTTCCCGACCACAGCTTCACTGATTTTCAGATTGATAATCGTCTGAAGACGAATGTTGCTACTAAAGGTTATTTTGTCCCTACGCCGATTCAAGATAAAACTATCCCACATATTATTCGCGGAGCGGATCTAGTAGGGATTGCCAATACGGGCACAGGTAAAACCGCGGCTTTTTTGATTCCTCTAATCAATAAAATTTTAATTAGTTCACGCGAAAAAGTCTTAATTATTGTTCCGACTCGTGAATTGGCTCAACAGATTGAACAAGAGTTCATGGCTTTTTCAAAACATCTCAACCTTTGGGCAGTCTGTTGTGTTGGTGGCGCGAGCATCGTGCCGCAAATGAAAGCACTTGGTCGTCCATACAATTTTTTGATTGGCACACCAGGTCGTTTGCGCGACCTGATTGAACGCAACAAGATTCGTTTAAGTGAGTATGCGACGGTAGTTCTTGACGAAGCAGACCGCATGCTTGACATGGGATTTATTGCCGATGTTAAATTCATGGTTTCTCAAATGGCCAAACAGCGCCACACGCTTTTCTTTTCCGCCACAATGTCTCGCGAAATTGAAGGACTGATAAAACAATTTCTGACTGATCCTGTGATGATTTCGGTCAAGACCGGCGACACCGCACAATTGGTTGATCAAGATGTGGTGCGTGTTCCCGTCGGTAAAAATAAGCTTGATGTCCTTCAAGATTTGTTAAATCAGTCCGGTTTTACTAAAGTGCTAATTTTCGGAAAAACTAAACATGGTGTCCAAAGATTGACAGAAGATCTAAATAAGCGCGGTTTTTTGGCTGAAGCCATTCATGGCAATAAGAATCAAGGTCAACGCATGCGCGCCCTCAAATCATTCAAGGATCATCGCGTAAAAGTTTTGGTTGCCACTGATGTGGCGGCTCGCGGTCTTGATATTTCCGGGATAACTCATGTTATTAATTTTGATATTCCCGCGACTTATGATGACTATATTCATCGTATCGGCAGAACGGGACGAGCGGGCAAAAAAGGGCAAGCCCTGACTTTTGTGTAGATGACACAAATTACACGAATTCTCTGACTAACATTTAGAAACTCAGTCATGTGAATTTTTAATGAGTTATGTTACTTCGCCACATTATTTTTGTTGAGGACTCTGTATAACTCATTAAAAATTCATATGACTGAGTTTTTTTAGGTATGATTATTCGTATTTCAAATAAATAGACACCCGCCGACTTGGTGGGTGTCTTGCTAATTCAACTGCTCTTTACCCGTGACATAATTGTCTATCACTTCGCAGGCACTTTCAAATTCCTCCGATACAACAGCGCGACCTAATGATCTTGACAGATCAAATCCAATAAGGCGACTGTCAACGGTATTTGGCATTGAATTCGTTCCAGCACTTTTGCGCACCTCATATTTCTCATTGGCGATCAGGACCGTTGAGATGATCACGAATTTGTAGTAGAGCAGACGAAAGTCTGGATCGGAATTGTGGCGACATATTAAATCACTTTGTTGCCAAGATACCCACGCGCAGTTTGGCTGGCCAATCCACTCCAGGTATTCTTTGCGTTTGTTTTCCAACTTTATTTTGAGCTCCCTGGGTATCGGGAGCAGGAACTCTCGATTTTTCAGGTCACTCATAATTTTGTTTGGTTTCCGTTCGTTTCTGCTATAAGACTATTCTATTTAGGACTTTTGTCAATTGGATGAACCTGAATTCTATTTGAATTGAATATAATGTTATAAGTATGGTATTATTGTAATCATGAAAAATGAAAACAGGTGGAAACAACGGTTTGCCAATTTTGAGAAGGCATATACTTTCTTTAAGAGATTTTTAGATTCAGATACAGCTAGTAATGAGTTATTAAGAGCTGGGCTCATTCAGGCATTTGAATTTACCTTTGAGTTGGCATGGAAGACGATGAAAGATAAGCTTGAGTATGGAGGTATAGAGGTTAAATTACCTCGAGATGTTATTCAGGAAGCATTTCATGCCGGTTATATAACCGATGATGCGGCTTGGATAGACGCGCTACAAAAACGAAATGAAATGTCGCATTTGTATAATGAACAAATGACTAAAAAAACTGAAGAACTGATCAGGAAATCATTTGCCCCTATCCTAGAATTATTTTATGTTTATTTTAAAAAATCTCTATGAACTTTGGATTAAGCAAAGAAAATTTAGATTTTATTGTCCAAGCAATTGGGAATTATGCTGATGTTAACGAAGCCTTAATCTTTGGTTCACGGGCAATGGGAAATTTCAGACTAACATCAGACATCGATATTGCTTTAAAAGGTAATCTCACCGACCGGACAGTTGGTAGTCTTTCAAATTTTCTCAATAATGCTTCCCCCTTCGCTTACAAAGTTGATGTGCTGGATTATGATAAGATATCAAATATTGAGTTGAAGAAGCATATTGATCAATATGGCAAGGTGATATTTGAAAGATAGATTTTAGATCTAATCAAAACCATTGCGTTCTACCCCCCCATGCGATAATTGAATCATAAGATGATGGCATTATCTTTATTATTTATAATTTTATTTATAATATGAAAACATCTATATTTTCGGTTATTCTATCATTGACAGTATTTTCTTTGGTGGTTTTTGTGGTTGCGCCGAGTAGCGTCGGAGCACAGTATAGATGCTTATACTAAAACTAATTCACAGTCATGTTATACATTTTCCACTAATCTTCAACTTGGTTCTCGTGGCGTGGATGTTGTTGCTTTACAGACATTCTTGATCTTGAAAGGTTTCTCGATTAGTAATCTCTTCGCAAGTAATGATACTCAAAAAGGATATTTTGGCTTTGCTACATTTCAAGCACTCAAGAAGTATCAAAAGAATGCTGGTATTGAAGCCACTGGATTTTTTGGCCCAATAACTAGAATGAAAATAAATAGTGAGTGTTCTGTGCCGACAGGCAATGTCAACTCCTACTCAAATACCTTAAAATCCAAAGATTCATTGGTCACATCTACACCAAAAGCGAGCTCAAATATCCCCGCGCAGGACACTCTAAAGCTTTTTTTGGATAATTTGTCAAAAAAACAAGAGAAAGAAATGGATGATTATAGAATTGAATATAAAAAAAGAATTAATGCCAACTTCAAACAAATAAATAAAATTGATAATTTTTCACTTACCGCACAAGTTGCAAGTGCAGAACTTCAACCTGTAGCCTATATAAAACAGAACAAATTTACAGAGACGAAAAAAATCAAGTTTACTTATTCATTTGTGCCCTGTTTAATCTCCGGTCACGATGATGATTGTGAGAAAACCGCCGAGAATACTACTAGTTCATATTTAAAAAGTATACAAGATATAATTATTTCATCGCTAAATATCGATGAAATAATTACAACCCATTGGTCTCTTGGTTGTGAAGGAGATAGATATCAGTCGTGGACATATGATAGTTCCCAATCACCAAAAGGAGGAGATTACACTCTTAATGAATGTGATGCAACTGGGGTATTATTCCCTGCCACAAATTTTGGCAGAAAAATAAGTATTACACCTAACTATTCCCAGTCTGTACTTCCACAGCAGTTGATAGGTGGTATTAAATATTATACTGATGTCATACATCAATCTGGTAGTACTGAAGAAACAACACATTCAGAAATTACAGTAAATGATGATAGTGGGGTTGTGTTTAGATATAATGGTGCAAAATCTTCTGAGAATAGCAATCTTGGTTGGGCATATACCATTAGAGTTTTAGCTGATCGTATTTTTGTAAAAAACTATACGAATGGTTACCCAAACTTTTATTCGGAACCAATACCTTGTACAAAAATTGGAATTGGTTTTGCGACAACTACTAGTAGTGCATGTGTCTTTAGGTGGATTGGCCAAGTACCTTCACTTTCGGAGATAGATATAACACCTATGGCTAGAGATATTCCTTTTTATCAATATCGTGTAGAAATTGTTGGAGGGCCATATGATCTATTTGAGAATATAGGGCCAACAATTTCACCTCCACCCCCACCTTCAGCTTCACGAGATCAATACCTTGCTCAAATTTCATCAGCTTTTGCTAATAGTATTGTGTATGGTGCGACACCGAGTTCACAAGTTTCTATTTTTGGAACAGGATTTACTAGTACCGATAACTGGATTAGGATTGGTAACAGTGACATAGGTCACATTATATCTGGAGTATCAAGTGCAGATGGTACAAGTATTACATTTACTTTACCTGATATAGATGTCTTACCAATCGGAACATATAGTCTTGATGTTGCTGGTTATAATACTCCTTGGAGTGATCCTGTGCAATTTAATATTCTTTCTACAGTCCCACCCCAAATCTCCTCTTTCAGTGTTTCTTCTTTATCAATCAATTCAGGACGACCAGTTGACTTTTCTTGGAAAACAACACCAGCGGCAGTTTCCGCCTGTACTCTTACAGGTGATGGACCAGTTCCTAAATCAGTTCCAATTTCCACCAATTATTATGAAACCCAGCCCATCACAACTACAACCACATTTACTCTGACTTGTATGGGAACAAACGGTCAAACAGTCTCAAAATCTATAACGGTGACTGTTAATTCAATTTCATTCCTGCAAAGTTTTCTTGCTTCAGTGAATGGCGCGATACAATTTCTTTTTAGAAAATAACAGTTTAACTAAAGTCGCCTCAGTAACCGGTGAATAGTATTTTCTCGTGTTATAATTACCCCATGTTAAATGTTCAAGAATTGACCAAGTTGCTTGAAGGTGATGTTGATAATACGGCGAAATCTCTGGAAAACGCTTCTCATGACGCCAGCATTTTTGAAATCAAACCAGAAGTGATTGTCAGACCAAAAAATGTTGAAGATATTAAGAAGTTGGTTAAATATGCTTTGGATCACAAAGGCGTAAGTCTAACCGCGCGCGCGGCTGGCACTGACATGTCCGGTGGTCCACTTACCGAATCCGTCGCAGTTGATTTTCTGAAGTATTTTAACCACATCAAAAAAGTTTCCGATGGGTACGCGATTGCCGAACCAGGAGTCTATTATCGTGATTTTGATAAAGCTACAGTTGAAAAAGGCCAAATTATGCCGAGTTATCCCGCGTCGCGCGAGATCTGCACGGTTGGCGGGATGGTCGCCAACAATGCCGGCGGAGAGAAAACCTTGGTTTATGGAAAGATAGAAAAGTATATTCGGCGCTTGAAAATGGTCTGTGCCGATGGCAAAGAACACGAGTTTAGACCCCTTACTTTTTCTGAATTGGAACAGCACAAGAAGTTCCCAACCTTTGAAAGTGAAATTTATCGTCAAGTACACGATTTAATTGTTGAAAACGAGACAATCATAAATGCCGCCAAGCCAAAAGTCACCAAAAATTCTTGTGGTTATTATTTATGGAATGTTCTTGACAGAAAGAATGAGATATTTGATCTGACAAAATTGATTGTTGGTTCGCAGGGAACACTCGGACTCATCACGGAAATAGAGCTTGCTCTGGTTAGGCCCAAAAAACACTCGCGTTTGTTAGTCGTGTTTTTGAAAGATTTGAAACTGCTTGCTCCTACCGCGACTAACATAATGTCGTTTAAGCCCGAAAGTTTTGAATCATATGATGACCACACATTTCGCGTGGCTGTTAAGTTCTTGCCCGCATTGATAAAACAGCTTAAAGGAAATATTTTCACGCTCGGCTATAAGTTTCTGCCGGAAGTTTTGGCAGTTCTACGAGGTGGTGTTCCAAAAATGGTTTTGATGGCGGAGTTTACGGCTGACACTCCAGAAGAAGCTCTATCAAAAGCGGAAAAAGCGCAAGCTTCTCTCAAAGAATTCCATGAACAATCAAAGGTTACGAAATCCGTTGAAGATGAAAATAAATATTGGGTCATTCGTCGGGAAAGTTTCAATATGTTACATCACCATGTCCATGGATTGCGCACTGCTCCATTCATTGATGACTTCGCCGTATCAGCGGAGAAGCTTACTGAATTTTTGCCAAGACTCTACGAGATTCTTGACCAATACAATCTAACCTATACGATTGCTGGTCATGTCGGCGATGGCAATTTTCATATTATTCCTCTAATGAATCTTCATGAAACTCATTCTCATGAAATCATCAAGGAGTTGTCAATTAAAGTTTACGCTTTAGTCCACGAATTTTGCGGTACTATTACCGCCGAACACAATGATGGGATTATCCGTTCTCCATTTGTGAAAATGCAGTATGGTGAAGAAGTGTACAAATTATTTGAGCAAGTCAAAAAGATTTGGGATCCCAAAGGAATTTTCAATCCCGGTAAAAAGGTTGGGGCAAGTTGGGAATACGCGGTTAGGCATATTGTTAGATCATGACGCAGGGTAGACCTACGTACTGCGCAAATTTTACTCATATCTCAAAGCTTCTATTGGGTTTAATCTTGAAGCTCTTCTAGCGGGATAATATCCAAAAGATATACCAATCAGAGCGGAAACTCCGAAAGCTAGCGCTACAGAAGTGAATGATACTTGCGTTTGAAGAATTCCGAGCGAAGTTACAGTGGCGGCAATGGCCCAGCCAAGAGCTACTCCAATTGCGCCACCGATGACCGTCAAAGCAACGGCTTCAGACAGAAATTGAATAAATGGTGATCATAAGGTATAATTGAATCAATATGGCAAAAAGAGCATCAGTCCAAAAGAAAACTTCACGATCGCGCAAGACCAAGAAGCGTTTAGCTACAAAACATGCGCGATTGGCGGCACAGCGAGCAAAACATCACAAATAGTAGTTGGTTAATAGTTATTGGTTAATGGTCGGTGTGGTTTACGATTATTATTAACTAATTACCAATTACTTAATTTAAATCCTCCCCAAATACCGAGGAGGCCACCTATTGTGCTACCAATAATTCCAGAGAATGAAAAACTGCCCGCACCCCAAAGTGTCGGTATCCAACCACCGACAAAAGAACCTATAAAAACTCCGATCCAGATGAGTGATTTTGTGTTCATTGATAACTATTATACAATATTCATAACATGTCCCCAACTTACTCTTGGTACTCACAACTAATTAAACCATCGTTCGCTCCACCATCATGGATTTTTGGTCCAGTTTGGAGTGTACTTTATATAATTATTGCGGTAACTTTTATTCGGGTTTTTTATTTATCGGCTACAAAAGTTATCCCAGGAATCATAGTTATTCCTTTCATCCTCAATTTAATCTTTAACTTCTCATTCACGCCACTGCAATTTGGTTTACAAAATAATTATCTAGCCGCAATTGATATTTTACTTGTGCTTGGGACACTCATTTGGGCGATTATAGCTATTTGGCCATACTCCCGAAAATTAGCTTACGCGCAAATTCCATACCTTTTATGGGTAACTTTTGCCACCGTTTTACAACTTACTATTACTTGGATGAATTGAATATTAAATTATTATTTAATTTTTATCTTTAAAAATTACAAACAAAAAGCGCAACATGTTTTAATGCTACGCTTTGATTGAGTCTTGTATAGCTAAAGAAAGATAGACAGTCCTTTGGATATTACGACTGCACAGAAGTGTGATGACACAACTGGTAATGAACAAATGATCATTAAAACTCCCAGTGCAGACACACCTTGAGATTTTTCCATTCTCCATTTTGTTGCATTATCGAATGCTTTACCTATCAAATACAATCCGAAGAAAAACATTATCCATACTGTCAAAATAACATAATTCATAAAGAGCCTTTCTGTTTCGCGGTTTAAATACAATATACTCCTTATTATTTAAATTGCAAGTATAGATGGGATCATTATTGAGATAACAATGTATCAATTCTGTTCAAATCCCTAGGGAATAGCGCGGCTTCTTTGACATTATCAATATTCAAAAGTTTGGCGGTTAAGCGTTCCAATCCCAGACCAAATCCACCATGGGGAGGTAAGCCATATTTGAAGGCTTGGAGGTAATAGCTGAATTTTTCAGGATTGAGTTTTTTATCTTTCATTGAAGCGATGAGGTCGTCATATTTATGGATACGTTGGGCAAGTGTCGTAATCTCTACTCCACGGAATAATAGGTCAGCTCCTTTGGTATAGGTTGGGTCTTTCTCATCTCGGTATGTATAGAATGGTCTTTTAGCAGTTGGGAAGTTTGTTATGAAGATAAAATCAGAACCAAATTTTTCGGCGGAATAGGCACAAAGCCAGCGTTCATGTTCTGGTTCAAGATCCGGCTCCTTGGTGCAATCTTTGCCGGTTTCTTTGGTAATAAGTTTTTGCGCCTCACGCAAAGTCATTTGTGGAATTTTTTCTGGAACTTTTGGAATATTGGCACCTAAAAGTTTGAATTCTGCCGGACATTCATTTTCTAGAATCTTTGAAAGATATAAAAGAAAAGAATTTTCCATATCCATGACATCTTGATGATCCTTGATGAATCCCATTTCTATATCCAACGAAGTATACTCATTCAGATGACGCGTAGTTGAATGTTTCTCTGCTCTGTAAACATTGCCAATAGTGAACACGCGCTCAAAAACACCGACTAGTATTTGTTTATAAAGTTGAGGACTTTGCGCAAGGTGCGCAATATGTTTGAAGTACTCTACATTGAATGAATTTGCACCACCTTCTGCGTCGTCGCCAATAAGTTTTGGCGCTTGAAATTCAGTGAAACCTTTTTCAGTAAAAAATTCTCGGAAAGCTTTGGTGATAACCGCTTGAATCTTGAAAACTGCAGTATGTTTTGGTGCACGAAGGGTGAGTGGCAGATTATCAAGATAAGTATCAATATTAATGTCGGCGTCTTTTTCAAATGGCAGTTCTTTTGACGCGGATAAAATTTCCACGGAAATAGCTTCAAATTCAATTGAGCCATTGAGCTCGTCTTTGTTAACCATTTTCGCGGGGCGTTCATTTACTTTTCCAATAATAGAAACAACCCATTCACTTCTCAGCTCTTTTGCTGACGCGTGTGCCTCGGTGTGATTTGGCAGAAATACAGTCTGGACTTTCCCAGAGACATCGCGAATATCTATAAAAATGAGTTTTCCATGATCGCGACGAATATCAACCCAGCCGGAGATTGAGACTTCTTTGCCGACCGAATTCTTTAAATCCTTAATGTAAGTGCGGTTCATAGGGGAAACTATAACATATTTTATGTTTTATGCTATATTGCCTATATGAAAAAGCCTTATGTTATAACGGTCGTAATTATAATAGTTATTATTATCGCCACATTCTTATTATTCAATAGAAAACAGGCCCAAGCCCCGATAGGTGTTATTTCATATAGCGGAGAAAATGCCGTCAACATGATCAAAATCACATCTCTGGAGCCAAATTCAGTAATTAGTTCACCATTAAAGATTACTGGTCAAGCTCGTGGTAATTGGTATTTTGAAGCAAGTTTTCCAATCGTTTTAGTAGATTGGGATGGAAAAATCATTGCAAACGGTCACGCAGATGCCAAATCGGATTGGATGACCGAAAATTTTGTGCCATTTGAAGCAACGCTAGAATTTACCAAACCAGTGTGTGCTTCTGGAATTGATTATTGCAAGCGAGGTTCACTCATCTTGAAGAATGATAATCCATCAGGTTTACCACAAAATGATAAGGCGGCGGAGATGCCAGTTTTATTTGAATGAAAACAAGCGAAGTTAAAAGGGAGCTTTTGAAGCGTGCCAATCCCATTAAAGCCAAACTTTTATCTGGTTTTTTCAAAACTGGAAAAGGAGAGTATGGCGAAGGCGATAAATTTCTTGGAATTATGGTTCCAGTTCAGAGAATTATTGCCAAGAAATTCAAAGATTTACCATTGAATGAAGTTCGCAAACTTATCAATGATCAGTATCACGAGGTTCGTTTGACTGGACTCTTGATTTTAATTTACAAAATTAAGCGTGCTAATGAGGTAACACATAAAACGGTTACTGATTTTTATTTGTCTAATACGAAACAAATTAATAATTGGGACTTAGTAGATGTCACGGCGCGTGATATTGTCGGCGGTTATCTATATGATTTCAATAAGGACCGAAAGATTCTTTACAAACTAGCTCGTTCAAAAAATCTTTGGGAACGCCGGATTGCCACAATCTCAACTTTTTATTTTATTGGCAAGAATGATTTCAGTGATTCAATCCGAATTGCTGAAATTCTTTTAACTGACAATCATGATCTGATCCATAAAGCGGTTGGTTGGATGCTTCGCGAAATGGGGAAGCGGGACAAAAAAGAGCTGATTAAATTTTTGAAAAAACACGCGCGTGAAATGCCGAGGACGATGCTCAGGTATTCAATAGAACGGTTGAATTTGAGAGAAAAGGAAAAGTATATGAGAATACGCAATCCGCAGGGTAGACCTGCGTGAGACGCTTATGCTATAGTTTTATTTCAAATGTCTTACGAAATTTCACCTCTAATAAAAGAAAAAGCGCCGTTAATTTTGGCTGAAATAAAAAAGGCCAATTCTATCCTTTTGCATTGTCATCCGTCTCCTGATCCTGATTCTGTTTGTTCGGCTCTTGCCATGAAATTTGCGGTTGAACAGTTTGGCAAAAAGGCCACAATTATAAAAGGTGATTCAGAAATCCCGGAGGCATTCATGCATTTTCCTGGGGCAAAAGAAATAGTGATGAAGAGTTATTGGGAAATTGATCCTAGTCAGTATGATTTATTTATTGTTGTTGATTCTGCAATTACTGGCGTCTCTAGAATAAAAGAAGTCTCTCTGCCGAGTACAATGAAAGTTATTAACATTGACCATCATCGTACAAATACCGGTTCCGGTTCAATTAACATAGTTGATCCAACATACCCAGCAACAGGCCAACTCCTATTTGATGTTTTGGGTGAGATGAAAATCAAAATAACTCCAGAAATCGCCATAAATTTGTTTGCCGGAATCATCACCGATACCGGCGGATTTAAATTTGAAAGCACTACTGCTAACACTTTTGAAGTCGCTGCCCAATTGGTCAAGATTGTTCCCGATTTTGGCAAATATATTGCCGAAATGGAGAACAGCAATACTTTGAGTGATATGATGTTTCATGGTTTGGCCTTAAGTTCAATTGAAACATTTTCTAATGGTAAATTGGCAATTTCAGCTGTGCCATATTATCTGATTGAAGAAAAGAAAATACTTTCTGTCAGCACAAGCGCCGGTACAATCTCATCTATTTTGAGAACAGTCGCTCAATTTGAAATAATGGTTGCCTGCATTGAAACCAAGCCAAATCAGATTCGTCTTAGTTTCCGCACGCGTGACGCTCAAAAATATGATGTTTCCAAAATTGCCGCGTTATTTGGCGGTGGAGGACACATTGTCGCTTCCGGAGCCACTTTAAATATGACTCTTGATGAAGCTAAAAAACTTGTTGTGGCAAAAGTAAAGGAACTGTATAATCTCTGAATGTTTACTGAATTGGCGATAATATTGATAAAACAAAAACAATGGAACCACAAAAACAAAAAAAATTTCCGTGGGTGTCAGTGATTATTATAGTGATAATAATTCTTGCCGGGATTCAATGGTGGCAGACCAACCTAAGAACCCAATTTAGTACAGACAATAGCAATGCCACGACTACTGTTATAAATAACTCATCAACAAAGAACTCCATGCACACTATAACTATTGAAACCAACAAGGGGACAATTGTATTTGAGACTTATGACGCTGACGCGCCAAAGACTTCCGAAAACTTTATCACTCTAGCTAAAAAGGGATTTTATGACAATCTTATTTTTCATCGCGTGATCAGAGATTTTATGATTCAAGGTGGTGACCCTACTGGTACTGGGATGAGTGGTCCTGGATACCAATTTGAAGATGAACTCAATCCAAACACCGAATCTTACAAAGCTGGTTATGTCCGTGGAACAGTTGCCATGGCAAACTCTGGACCAAACACAAATGGTAGTCAATTCTTTATTATGCATCAAGATTACCAATTACCTCACTCCTACACAATTTTTGGAAAAGTTATTTCAGGAATGGATGTAGTTGACGCTATTGCTAATAGTCAGATTGGCCCGAATGATAAACCTGTTCAAGCTGTTGTCATGAAGAAGGTGACGATTAAGGATAATTAAATTGGCTACCAACCTGTTGAGGTTTACATTCGGACGAAAAAAAGTGCGCTCATCAAACGAGCGCCTTTAATGTCTTTGATGTTAAGGATCCACATCTTGCTTTTTAAAATAATCAGAGTAGACTTCAAATTAGATCCCATGAAAACTACATATTATATTGAACCACGTGATTCAAACACCAATCAGCGGATTGCGGAGCTTCTAAGTCAGCAGGCATGTGAATCAGAAGCGGCGGAAAGAAGATGTGCAGATAAGTTGTCTCGTAACCTTTGGGCAATACCTGGAAATCTTTTTCCGTTTATTCTCGGCTCTTCCGGCTTGAATATTTCTATTTTCAAGGATGAAGGATCTGGAATCATCTTTTTTAATGCTGTTGACTTTGTAACCACTTCATCAGACATTACCTTTGATGATCCGATTGCTAGGAAAAACTTTATACTAAAGATTCTTAGTCAGAGTAAATGGCTTGATCTTTTGAGTCAGCTTGAAAGATTTACTGAATCATTTCTAAAGCCTTCAAGGTATACGATCGAAAGACACAATCGTAAGAGATCGAGTGTGATCAAAATGAAAACACATCAGCCAAAAAAGAAGAAAAAGTAATTTGTTTTACTTCATTACAACCGAGAGTGCTCCTCTCGGTATTTTATTTGTTCGTAGTTTTTGATTTACTAGATGTTTTAATGACTTGAGTTAATTTATGTTACAATAATTTTATGTCCGATTATTACAATCCACACAGGACGAAAAATCTTTTTGATCCCAAGAGCGATGAACCATTTAGAGTTAGTCGTTCCAAGATTGATTTATTTTTGAATTGTTCACTTTGTTTTTATCTTGATTGCCGACTTGGCGTGGCGCGTCCGCCAGGATTTCCTTTTGCCCTGAACTCTGCCGTTGACACACTATTGAAAAAAGAATTTGATTTGCATCGCGCAAAGAAGCGCGCGCATCCATTGATGCACGCTTATGGGTTGAAAGATGTCATTCCATATTCGCATGAAGATCTGGATATTTGGAGGAGCAATTTCAAAGGTATACGTTTTACTCATGAAGAGAGTAATCTTTTGGTGACTGGCGCGATTGATGATATTTGGATAAATAGTAACGGGGAAGTCATTATTGTTGATTACAAGTCAACCAGTAAAGAAGAAAAAGTTAGTTTAGACAAAGAATGGCAGATCGGTTACAAACGCCAGATGGAAATCTATCAGTGGCTCTTCAGGATGAATGGATTCAAAGTTTCGTCTACTGGTTATTTTGTTTATTGTAACGGAAAGACTGATAGAACAGCTTTTGACGCCAAGCTAGAATTTGATATAGATCTCATACCATATATAGGTGATGATTCATGGGTAGAAAAGACTCTAAAAGACATCAGAAAATGCCTAATGCAAGAAAAACCACCCACACCAGCAGATAAATGTGATTATTGCGCCTATAGGAAAGCGTCTAGGGATGTACAGACTATTTCCAAGCGCCGATAATCGCTCCACCGATTACAAATCCAAACAAAACATTTATTGTGTCAATTGTTACAAGTTTGAGAGGCGATCTTCTCCAAATAAAATCTGATACAGCCATTGTCGCGATAAATCCTACCCAGACCAAGAAGCCGATAGTCGCGCCATCGGTTGCGGTTTGTGAATTTGTGACTACAATGACAAAAGCCAAAACACAAAAAGAAACTAGGGTGGCAATGAAATGAGTAATGTATAATTTCCACATTCCTCTAGCTTTCATTTCCACCAAATCTTTTTCACTCATTTTGGTTAGCGCCATCCATTCTTTTCCGAAAAGAATTGGCGAGTACCAAAGTGCCATAATCGCGAACGACGCGACTGATGCGACTAAAACTGGCCAGAAATTAATGTTATACATGGTAAGTATTCTGATTAGGTTGATATGCTAAAATGGTATCATGCGACGGAACAGTTTTCCATCACTAATTTCTGATCTTAATTATTCATGAAATTTATTTTCACGACAGTCGTAATTTTTATCAGCATTGGCGTGCTGGTTTATTTCGCGAAATATAGCGTCTCAATGAAAGCTATTCCATCACTTGATGAATTTATTGCCAGCAATACGGCGCAGTTGGATTCTATTCAAAAAGATTCAGTGACGGACGAGAACAGCAATCCGAATCAGACAGGTTCTGTTTGGTATGCTTCTTCCACAATTGTAAAAATGATTTTATCCGACGATAATGGATCGACAACTTCTGGAACTTCTTCTATCACAACTTCCAATACAAAAGATATCATTAAAAAATCAATTATTAGTGTCCCGTCGTCAACTAATTCAACATCGTCAACAATTTTATTACCTGTGTATACGCCAAAGGGCAAGATTTTAGTCTATACCGCCAAGAATCCGACGACTCGACGGCTTGGACTTAGTGGTTATAAATCTTTAGCTGTTGATAAAGGCATGTTATTTATTTTTCCAGAGGCCGGTAAGTATGATTTTTGGATGAAAGATATGAATTTTCCTCTTGATATTGTTTGGATCAATAGTAATAAAGTAATTATTGGAGTGGGAAAAAATATTTCTCCAAAAACTTATCCGAAATCTATTACTTCGCCGAAAAACATTCAATTTGTACTTGAATTGAACGCTGGAACTGCTGAAATATTTGGTCTGGCGACGGGGACGCGAGTTTCTTTTTAAAAAACTGTGGATAACTAACTCTTTCGGACGATTTTGTCACGAAACTTAAAAATGATTTTTGCGTATGATTAAGAAAGTGATTTAAAAGTGTTCTAAAATCGTTGCAAACGCTTTTCATTTTGACAGCACCTCTTCACAAAATGAGAATTTCCATCTCAAGTGATGGATTTCTCTAAAATGGTCTTGTAAACTCTTCCTTTCATTATTGTATAGGAGTACAATGTAGCTAAACAATAACTTTTTCAACTTTGGGTATTTATTCAATCTGAAAAACCAGTACATCGGATCATTATTAAAAAATTTTTCATCAAACAACTCCTGTTTATAAACTTGTATGCCAAAAAATAAAAAGACCGCGTCCATAAAAGGAGTGAGTGTTTCCATTCCCACAATCATTAAGAGAGACGGTCGGATTGTTCCATTTGATTTGCAGAAAATCACCAATGCTATTTGGAAGGGCATGAATACCGTCAAAGAGGGTTCAATGGATGATGCGACGATAGTCGCGCAACAAGTTTTTAACGAATTAATCAGGATAAAAAAGAAATTTGCCAACTTCGTGCCAACGGTTGAAGGTGTACAAGATATAGTTGAGGCGGAACTGATGCGATCTGATTATGTCAAAACTGCCAAACACTATGTGATCTATCGTGAAGAGCGCGCCAAACTTCGCGCGGTCGGATTTGAAGTCCCAGAACATGTCCGCAAGTTGGCCACTGATTCAAAAAACTATTTCAAAAACGCTTTGGGTGAGTTTGTTTACTATCGTTCATACTCTCGATGGATTGATCAGGAAAATCGTCGTGAGACTTTTATTGAGACGGTTGATCGATACATGTCGTTCATGAAAGAAAATCTCGGATCAAAACTCAAAGAATCTGAATACAAAGAAATTCGCGAAGCAATTCTAAATCAGCAGGCCATGCCGTCAATGCGTTTATTCCAATTTTCCGGCAAGGCCGCTCGCGTCACAAATGTTTGCGCGTACAATTGTTCATTCATCGCGCCAGAATCGTTTCAAGATCTCGCGGAGATAATGTATATCTCAATGTGTGGCACCGGAGCCGGCTGGGCCGTGGAGAGCGTCAATGTTGAAAAATTTCCGCAGATTATGATGCAGAATGGAGATAAAATAAAAAAACATCTTATCCCTGATCATAAAGAAGGTTGGGCTGATTCTTTAACTATTGGCATGAAAGCTTGGGCGTTGGGAAAAGATATTGAATTTGATTATTCAGCGATTCGTCCAGAAGGAACGCGACTGAAAACTATGGGTGGCAAAGCTTCCGGTCCGGCACCACTTCAAAGACTTTTGAGTTTTACTCGTCAAATTATGTTGTCACGACAAGGCAAGCGTCTGCGAGCGATTGATCTTCACGATATTATTTGCATGATTGGTGATTGTGTTGTTGCTGGAGGTGTTAGGAGGAGCGCTATGATCTCTTTGTCAGATTTGGGCGATGATCAGATCCGTGATGCCAAGAAAGGGGCCTTCTATATCACTCATCCACACCGGATGTTAGCCAACAATTCAGCTGTTTATATAAATAAGCCCACAAATGAGGAGTTTTTGAAGGAATGGATGGCTCTGATAGAGAGTCGCGCGGGTGAGCGTGGCATATTCAACCGTGGTTCATTAGCCAAGACGCTTCCAGAGCGTCGCATAAAGGCACTGCGAGAGTACAAGGGTTATTTTGATCCAAATGGACAGCATATTATTGGTCCGATCGGTACCAATCCTTGCGGTGAAATTATTCTACAGTCAAAACAATTCTGTAACCTTTCAGAAATCGTGGCTCGCGCTGAAGATACCGAAAAAACTCTTTTGAAGAAAATGCGCATCGCTACTATTCTCGGAACTTATCAATCCACCCTGACCAATTTTCCATATTTGTCTAAAGAATGGAAAGAACATTGCGACCACGAGCGTCTACTTGGAGTTTCCATTACCGGCCAATGGGATAGTCCGGTTGTTCGGGACGCCACTGTTATGCGCAAACTTAAAGCAGAGGCGATCAAAGTTAACAAAGAGTACGCGAAAAGATTTGGTGTTAATGAGTCTACGGCTATTACTTGTGTCAAACCTTCCGGTACACTTTCGCAAACTGTGGATTGTGCTTCGGGTATGCATCCTCGCCATTCAAAGTTTTATATTCGTCGTATTCGCATCGCCGCCACGGATTCACTTTTCAAAATGCTCAAAGATCAGGGCGTGCCATATTTTCCAGAAGTCGGTCAGACCACGGAAAATGCCACAACTTTTGTTTTGGAGTTTCCCGTCAAAGCTCCAAGTGGTTCAATTTTCAGAGATGATTTGTCAGCGCTTGAACAGCTTGAGTACTGGAAGGTGGTCAAAGAAAATTACACCGAACACAACCCTTCAATAACTATTTCTATTGGTAACAATGAATGGGTTGCTGTCGCCAATTGGGTTTATGAAAACTGGGATATTATCGGCGGACTTTCATTCTTGCCACGTGAAGATTCGGTTTACAAACTAGCTCCATACGAAGCGATTGATGAGAAGACCTATAAACATTTAGTGAAGAGGTTAGAGCATATTGATTATTCCAAGATCATTACTTATGAAAAGCAAAATGAAACTGACCTCAAAAAAGAATTGGCGTGTGTCAGTGGGGTATGTGAAATAGTGTAGGATTGCCAGTCTTTTATTTAGCACGGATTCAGGTATAATTACTTATTATGAATCCATGGATACAATTAAGCATTGATTACGCAAATCAAAAGAATTATCTCGATGATCTTTTTCAAGTGTACCCAACTATTCCTGATGGGATTAGAGATATTGATACAACATTATGGAAAAAAACTGAAAAAGCGTTCAAGGATCGTAAAAATGACGAACTTGTAGAGAGTCTATTGCAACTTGATCTTTTTCCGATAAAAGATTCATACGTTGCTTATCTTAAGAGAGATAAGAAAGCAATGCAAAGAAATCCAGCAACAATTTCTCGCTTAGCAGGTCGTTTATATGGAATGGGATTGACTAGACTTTTTGAGCGTTGCTCCGAACCAAAAGAGACGAATCGTCAGATTGGCCCATTATTCCGTCGCTGGTTAAATAGAAAATCATTAGGCGTTGAGTCTTTAAAAGTAGAGCAATTTTTAGCCACGAAAGACAATGCAATTCTTGATGCTGGTGATATTGAAATGATGGGTTTTGCAAGAGAATATCTTAATTACAAACATGGTAAAGGGCTAGATCTAGTTGCTAGATTTAATAATAAGTATGTTATTGCAGAAGCAAAATTTCTTACTGATTTTGGTGGACATCAAAATGCTCAGTTTAATGACGCTATATCTACAATAAAAGCAAAGAATGTAAACGCTATTAAAGTCGCTATCTTAGATGGTGTTCTTTATATAAAAGGTAATAACAAAATGTATCGAGATATTACTACAACCCTGAAAAAAGAAAATATTATGAGTAGCCTTGTTCTTCGTGAATTTCTTTATCAAATATAATTTATATGATACTGACATATCACAACAAAAAAACAGAGCATGAGATTCTCAATACTGCTAAAGCGGAACTTTTTTCTGTTTCAGGAATAAATTCAAAGAATAAAATTATTCAGGGTAATAATTTAGCCGTATTGAAATCCCTACTCGATGATTATAATCTGAAAGGGAAAGTTGATTTGATATACATTGATCCTCCGTTTTCGACAAACACACACTTCCGGATGGGTGAAGAAAGGGCCAATACGATTAGTAGCAGTAATCAAGATCAAGTTGCATATAGTGATATTTTAACTGGTGCTAATTTTCTGGAGTTTTTACGAGAAAGACTGATTTTATTACGCGAATTGATGTCTTCTCAGGCATCGATATACCTCCACATAGATTATAAAATTGGACATTATGTAAAACTCATAATGGATGAAGTCTTTGGAATTGAAAATTTTCGTAATGATATAACTAGAATCAAATGTAATCCAAAAAATTTCCATCGAAAGGCTTATGGCAATATAAAAGACATGATCCTTTTTTACTCACGGTCGGAAAATCATATTTGGAATGATCCAATATTGTCATTCTCAGATGAAGATATTGAACGTTTGTTTAAGAAAATTGATAAGAGCGGACGTAAGTATACGACTATTCCATTACATGCTCCTGGTGAAACAGTGAATGGAAAAACTGGCAAAGAGTGGAATGGGATTAAACCACCCAAAGGACGTCACTGGAGGAGTGATCCAAAAATTCTTGAGGAATGGGATAAACAAGGACTGATTGAATGGTCGGTAAACAATGTTCCAAGAAAGAAAATTTTTATAGATGAGAGAGATGGGAAAAAGATGCAAGATATTTGGGAATTTAAAGATCCACAATATCCAATGTATCCAACTGAAAAAAACATTGATTTGTTAAAGTTTATTATAAGAGCATCTTCTAATGAACAAAGTTTAGTACTAGATTGTTTTTGTGGGTCAGGTACGACCATTGTTGCGGCACAAGAATTAAATAGAAATTGGATAGGTATTGATCAGTCCGATCATGCTATTAAAGTTGTTAAAAAAAAGTTGAACAACATACCTAAAAGTTTGTTTTCAAAGCCTGAATATGAAGTACTTTTAGAGAAATCAAAAAATCTAATGATTAAAACCATTAAACCAAAAACTCTAATTGTTCATTGATCATCATAATTAATAACAAACACGCTTCGTTTTACTTGTCAAAAATACCTAGGTATTGTATATTACCTCTAGTTGTACCAGACAACCGCGTTTGGGTCGCAAGATCCAGATGAGGAAAGTCCGAACACCGCCTCGAGCTTTTGGCTTGAGGAGAAGGGTAGCAGGTAACGCCTGTCAGGGTAATACCCAGAGGTGCGAACAGAGACGCATTGATTGGAAACGATCAATGAATCCTTCGGGATTAGTCCGTGTGGAAACACGCGGGTTGCAACGGCAAAATCCTTACCTCGGTGCAAGACCGTGCCTCGCAAGAGGAGAGTCGCTTGAGGTATGTGGCGACACATATCCCAGATAAATGGTTGTCATCCACTTCAGTGGAAACAGAATTCGGCTTACGGTACGACGAACATGAAAACACTCCCTTAAAATGGGAGTGTTTTCTTATAAGTTATTTATTTTTCCAACAAAAGAGAACATTACCTTTTCAAGCCTGCGGAACTCACTCTTGAAATTACTAAGTAAAAGGCTCGGGAATCACTCAAAGCAAAGCTTTGGTGATTCCAACGCCATTCGCCTTTTACTAAGAAATTTCTAGTCGCTCAAACAGTCCTCGGCTTGAAAAAGTAATGTTCTCTTTTGTCGGGGCAATCATATGTTATACTAACAATCACTTATTCTTCAAGAGAAATGGTTAAAAGATTTTTTTCGGTCATAGGCAAAGAAATCAAAGGTCTTCATGAGGCGGCTTATCTTCTCGCAGGTTTTGCCTTGATGTCGCAATTACTTGCTTTGGTGCGTGACAAGCTTTTGGCCTACACCTTTGGCGCCGGACATTCGCTAGATGTTTATTATGCCGCGTTCCGAATTCCAGATCTTATTTTTGTCTCAATCGGGTCACTTGTTTCAGCCTCTATTTTATTGCCATTTTTTGTGGAGCGTTTTCAAAAAGGAAAAGAAGACGGCAAAAATTTCTCTAACTCCATTTTTACGGTGTTTTTCGCATTGATGGTGATTACTAGCGCGGTGATGTATTTTTTGGTGCCAAAGTTGATTCCTTTTCTTTTACCGGGATTCGCAAACGATCCCGCATTGCCTGATTTGATTCTTTCTTCTAGGATAATGCTCTTTTCGCCATTTTTACTTGGACTTTCAAATCTTTTTTCTAGCGTTACTCAAATGCATCGTCGTTTTCTCGTCTATGCCGCCAGTCCACTTTTTTACAATTTAAGCATAATCGTCGGCGTTGTGGCTTTGTATCCAATGTTTGGGATTTCAGGATTGGCGATTGGCGTGGCAATCGGAGCATTTCTGCACATGGCTATTCAGATTCCATTTATGTTGCAGACTCGTTTATTACCTAGGTTTGTTTGGAAAGTAGATTGGTTTGGTATCAAAAAGGCAATCTTCCTATCTTTGCCGAGAACCGTGACAATGTCAGCTAACCAATTGGCAACTTTTTTCTTGACGGCTTTAGCATCACTTATGAGTAAAGGATCTATCGCGGTTTTTAACTTATCATTCAATCTTCAATCTGTCCCACTTACAATTATTGGGGCCAGCTATTCATCAGCGGTATTTCCAGATCTCTCGCGCCTGTATGTGACGGGCAATCGCCAAGAATTTTTAGAGAAAATGATTGCCGCCGCGAGGCATATTATTTTTTGGTCAACTCCAATAATGGTTCTTTTCATTGTTCTGCGCGCGCAAATTGTTCGTACAGTACTTGGCGCTGGAGCTTTTGATTGGGCAGATACTCGTCTGACGGCGGCTTCGCTGGCGATCTTTATGATTTCGGTTATTGGCCAAAGTTTGATTGTGTTGTTTGTTCGGGCATTTTACGCTGAAGGTAAGACCGCCAAACCGCTTTTGATCAATATAATTTCCGCTCTGGTCATTATCGCTTTTGGATATATTTTGACTAAAGCTTTCTTTGCTTATCCAATTTTTAGATTTTTTCTGGAAGATTTATTGAAAGTTAGCGGTCAGATTGGGACCAGTGCTCTAGTCTTACCTTTAGCGTATTCAATCGGAGTTATTCTCAACACATTTTTGCATTGGTGGATGTTTGAGAAGAAGTTTTCCGGTTTTTCCCGTCCGGTCTTCTCAACTTTATTCCATACATTTTCCGCTTCGGTAATAATGGGCTACACCGCGTTCTTGAGTCTGCGTCTTTTTGCATCAATTTTTCCTTTGACCAAAGTCTGGGGAGTTTTCCTACAAGGTTTTTGTTCCGGAATTCTCGGTTTGATTGTCGGAATTCTCGTCCTACTTATCTTGAAGAATCCTGAATTACAAGAAGTTTGGAATACTTTCCATCACAAGATCTGGAAAGCCAAAGTCCCTCCGGCGGAAGTGGAGCATCTATAAGTGGTGTGCTATATTGGTTCTACATGAACCCCGCCCATATCCGTAATTTTTCCATCATCGCTCACATTGACCACGGCAAGTCCACACTTGCCGATCGTTTGCTTGAGATGACTGGGACTATAGAAAAGCGTAAAATGCAAGAACAAGTCCTGGATTCCATGGAATTGGAGCGTGAGAGGGGAATTACAATCAAAATGCAACCAGTTAGAATGAAGTGGCGTGACGATAATTCGGAATATATTCTCAACCTCATTGATACCCCCGGCCATATAGATTTCTCCTATGAAGTTTCCAGATCGCTTAAAGCCGTTGAGGGCTCTATTCTTCTTGTTGACGCCACCCAGGGCGTTCAAGCACAAACACTGACGACGCTTAACATGGCCAAGGAAGTAGGTCTGACGATTATTCCAGTGGTTAGTAAAATTGATTCGCCACTGGCTCGTACCGAAGAAGTGGTAAATGAAGTCGCGCAATTACTCAATTGCCATAAAGATCAAGTCCTCAAAGTTTCTGGAAAAACCGGAGAGGGAGTAGAACATCTACTGAATGAAATAATTAGACGAGTCCCAGCGCCCAAAGCTCCCGATTTGACGAATGAGTTTCGTTCACTGGTTTTTGATTTTCAATACTCCAATCATACTGGTGTTATCGTCTACGCTCGAGTCATGAACGGCACTGTTCATCGCCGAGAAAAATTGAAGTTTAAAATTGCCGATAAAGTTTTTGAATCAATTGAAATTGGAATTTTCGCGCCCGATGATACTCCGACCGAATCATTGAGCGCCGGAGAGATTGGCTATATCGTGACGGGAATAAAAGAACCGGGAATCGCTTCGGTTGGTGATACGATCGCTTCCATAAAAGATACTTTGCCACCGCTAGATGGATACAAAAGTCCTCGTCCGGTTGTCTGGGCTTCGCTATATCCCGAAAGCCAAGACGATTTAGCTCTACTTCGTCAAGCACTTGGTCGTCTCCGACTTTCTGATTCATCTTTCACATATGAAGAAGAAGTATCTGGCACTCTCGGTAAGGGATACCGTTGCGGTTTTCTTGGCATGCTTCATATGGAAATTGTCACGGAAAGATTGCGGCGTGAGTTTAATCTAGAACTAGTCGTGACCCATCCAAGTATTACTTATACGGTTGAATTAAAAAATGGTAAAAAAGTCATTGTCTATTCCCCGTCACTTTTTCCTGATGAAAATGAAGTAAAATCTATTACTGAACCGATTGTGACGATGAAAATTATCACGCCTCCAGCGTACTTGAGTGGACTGATGAAGTCTCTCTATGAGCATGAGGCTGAAATTATCGGTACCGAAAATTTCGGCGACAATCGTACTTTATTGACTCTACTTATGCCGCTTCGTGAATTGATGCGCAATTTTTTTGATGAAGTAAAGAGCATCTCTTCAGGGTATGCTTCAATTTCTTATGACATTACCGAGAATCGTCTGGCCGATGTCGTGCGCATGGATGTTTTGGTCGCTGACGAAATAGTTCCAGCTTTTACGCGAGTGACTTCTAGGCGCAGGGTTGAACAAGAGGCGGAGTCAGTAGTTGATCGTTTGCATACTATTATGCCTCGTGAGCTTTTTACTTATAAGATTCAATCCAAGGCGCTAGGCAGAATAATTTCTTCCCGTAGTATTTCAGGCAAGAAAAAAGACGCGGCGGGAACACTTTCGGGAGGAGACATCACCCGTAAGATGAAACTGCGCGAAAAACAAAAAGAAGGCAGGAAGCGCCTAAAAGAACATGGTTCAGTAACCATCCCTCAAGAGGTTTTTGTGAAAATGATGAGGGTGGGTGAGTGACGCAAAGTCTATTGAATTATCAATAGCCGTTTCTATCACTCCAGAAGTGACATTTTATAGCCATGTTATGATATCCCAGTATGAAAAGTCGGTTTTTACTCGTCATATCAATCTTACTTCTCTCCTCTAATATTGTTTTTGCTCGCGCGACATCATTTTCCATTGGCGAGACCACGGATCCCGGGGCAGACGCAAGTCCTTGTGGACCACTGGACGCAAACTGTTTTCCCAGTATGTTCGGTGGTTCTACTGGTCAAGGATGGATATATACTAATAACGGATCAACACTTCTTTCATCGTCAAGTCCGACAGTGAACTATATCACGGCAACTTCCACTACGGCGACATCAACTTTTCACGGTCCGATTAATTCCTCAATATTAAGCGCTGGTGGTACCGGTTTCGTTACCGCTGATGTAAATGGAACCTTACAAAAAAGCTATCTTGATCAGTTACTTGACAACTTTGGTTTGGCTAATCTTTCTAAGAAATTTTACAATATTCAATATTCTGTTCCAACCATTCCCGTAGTTGGAAGCGTCGGTAACAGCGTCATAGTAGGGAAGTGGACTTATATGGCAAAAGCGTTGATGAATAGATATGGTTATGCGGGATATGAAATGGGTTGGGGACTCAACACTTCTGCCGGAGTGACTTCAAATACGACGGATTTTACTAATTGGGTGAGTGGATTCACCTATGATGTTCACTCCGACGACACCGTGACTTTTGCCAATCCTTTCAACGGCTCGGATTCAACAAGTTCCACATTCGCAAACATTTTAAAAGTCTATTATGTGCAACAATCATCAGGTGGGACATTTAAAATCCAGACATCATTAGATGGCGCAAGCTGGGTTGATGAGCAAACCGTTGATTCAAGTGGTGCTACCGCTGGTGTTGTCGTGTCCGTCACTAAAACTATTGGCATGTATCGAATTAGAGTATTGGGTGTGACAGGCACCTCAAAAATTATTAGTTTGGCCGCCAGACTTACTGACAGCTCAAATAGTTGGAGAAGTGGAATTGTCGCAGTAGGTCCATACGGTCTTGGTCAGGGTGGAAAAACTTTGGCAAATTTTAGTTCCGTTGATCCCAATATTTTAAATCCTATCATGCAAAATATACAACCCGACCTATTGTTCTTTGAACTAAAAGGAACGGTTGACGCAACGGTCATGCCAACATATTACAACCTGTTTGATACCGCCTATTCAACTGATTGGATAATATTAGGGACGAACCCATCATCTGACCCAACTACAAACACTGCCGTGGCTGAAACGGTTGATTATTTGAGACAATTTGCCAAAGATAATAATCAAAACTTTCTTAGTCTTTATGATATTTGGGGTACTTGGCAAAATGGTTATGATATTGGAATGCAAAATGTTGATGGAACACATCCAACCACTGATGGTTATATCAATCAAGCTGAATATATTTTAGGTCACTTTAATTTGTTGAATTTTTTCAAAGCAGGAAACTATTATAGTAATTCTTACATTCCCGTCCCGACCCTAACCGGATCAAGCAGAGGAACTATATATCAATCTACTGACAATCATAATATATTTGCCATAACTTCTCCTAAAAATTATTCAAAGACATTTTATTTGGGGAATAGCGATAGCGGAGGCAACGCTTTTACTATTTACGTCTACCCGGAAAATGATACGACATATCCCGGAGTCGTGAGCATGGTCTCTAAGGCCGGTCATGTCTTAAGTTACAACACCTCCGGTAATATACAGATTGGTACTCAATATACCACTCAAACACAAGCTGCCGTTAGAATATCTCCATATTCAGCAAGTTCCCGTGGTTTATGGGTCAATGGATTGTCAGGTCAAACCGCTAATTTGCAAGTCTGGACCGCGAGTAGTACTGATATTGCCACGAATGTCGTGGCTTCAATGAGTAGCGCCGGTAGTTTTACGGCGGCAAACCTTATAGTTTCTACAACCACTGCCACTTCTACACTTTCCGGAGGTCTCACGGTCGGCAACAATTCTGCCCTAGTCATTGATCGAGGGGCGACAGCCAACTCACTTTATATCAATTCGAGTGGCAATATCGGAATCGGCACCACCTCCCCCTCTGCCAAACTCTCTGTTGCCGGTAGTACATATCTAGGTGGCGATCTTACTGCTACGGGTACGGTACAGTTTGCCAATTTTGGCGCGGGTTCGCTCATGACTGATGCAAATGGAAATGTGAGTGTATCATCCGATGAGAGATTAAAAAATATCCAAAAAAAATTCACAAAAGGATTAAGTGAAATCTTGTTTATTGATCCGATAAATTATAAATGGAATAAGCTGTCCGGATTAGACACGGTAAATTCATATACTGGATTTGACGCGCAAAATGTCCAGGAGTACATACCAGAAGCTGTCGGACAGAACAAAAACGGCTATCTCACTCTTTCAGACAGGCCAATACTTGCCGCCGTGGTCAATGCCATTAAGACTTTGAATGACACAGTCACAAGAGGTATTGCTACTATGAAATCTCTCGCGCTTGATGCTCTTACAGCGAAAAAGGTGACGACGAGTATGCTTTGTGTTGATGATATTTGTGTTACTAAAGATGAATTTAAAGCGATGATGCTAAATGCTGGTCAGAATCTCGTTATTGTCACGACGACGGACGAGGATGTTATTGCTTCAACTACCACGGAAGAATTGAGTGAAATAGTCGCTACTTCAACGCGGTCAACCATAGATGCAAGCACAACGACTCCAATCCAATAATTTCATGAATAAAAGATACTGTGTTTTAATAATAACTTTGATATTTTATGTATCGCCATCTGTTTTCGCGTCTGAGACATCAGGAACCATTTCCGACAGTTATAGAACAACTCGTATCTGTAAAAATGAGATTTGCGGTACTTATGGCACGGTAAACTGGAAACCCACTTTAAACGCACAGACTACTGGCGCGACCGCTGTAACTATAACTGATAATGGCATAACAGGTTGGTTATGGGGTGATGAAATAGGTTGGGTCAACATGGATCCGACCGGTAGTGGAGTAACTATAAATTCCACGACGGGTGTATTGTCAGGATACGCGTACGCGAATACTGGTTCGTGGATCAATTTCGCGCCGACAACTTTTGGAGCGGAACCAGTTGGAGTTACAATAAGTTCAAGCGGAAAATTTTCTGGTTGGGCGTATGTTTCTGGAATGAATGGCGGATGGATGCGTTTTGATTGTCCGTCCGCGTCTACTTGTATAGAAACAGATTGGAGACCGGTTGGCGCTAGAACTACCGCAAATACAATAACAACGCAAACATCCCAAAATTATTCTTCCGGTAGTAGATCTATATGGTCAATAATTATGAACGCGGTACCATTTTTTGGTAGATCTAACAATCCGCCACTAATATCCGAGAATATCGCTACAAATAACGATTCCGGTAATTATGGAAGTTTTAATACCAGCGATACGGCGAATAAACTACTATCAGATTCGTCATATCAGGCAGATCAAAAAGTTGAGGCGACATCTACTGTATTGGGTTCAAAGACCGTCATGGCTGTATTAACCGGTATAACTTTAGTAATTATTGTAATGATTATTTGGAGGATACTATTTGTGTTGCTATAACTTTTTAATACTCCCAAATGGGGAAATACAATAAGACCATACTGATAATGACAAGGATGCCTACTACCATCATCCCCACACGCATAGCTTTTTGTGATTTTTGATGAAATAACATGGTAAATCTAGTATACTGTGAAGTATGAAATATGGCAACCGATCTATTTGGAAAAAGGTTATTTCTTCGCCAATAACCACGGTTACGGTTTTGATACTCATATTTTTTTTAGCAAAAGCCACATGGAATATATATCAGAAAGCTAGTTTGAGCGGTGCTAAACTTTCCCAAGCGCAAGCGGAACTTTTAAAACTCCAAAATCGTCAAAGTGATTTGTCGCGCAAAGTTGATCATCTTTCAACTGATCAGGGTATTGAAGCGGAGATTCGCACCAAATATCCCGCAGTTAAGGCGGGGGAGTCTGTGGCCGTGATTATTGATGATTCACAGACCGCTAATGTCTCGAACGCCACATCAACACCAGAACTTAGTTGGTGGAAAAAAATGTTGCGGATATTTGGGTTGTGAGAAGGATGAGGTATGAGTTAAGAGCCATGAAATCATAATTTTCATATCTCGTGGCTCTTGTCTCATCGTGATTTTGCGGGTATGGTTCAGTGGTAGGACGCGACCTTCCCAAGGTTGAAACGCGAGTTCAATTCTCGCTACCCGCACCAGAAAATATATGCAAACAAAAAAACAAAGGTTTTTCTTTGCTTCTTATTTTTTTATTTTATTCCCAAAACTGTCTTCAGTTTACTCTCATCAAAACCTATGACGACCTCACTTCCCGTATCAATGACTGGTACACCCATCTGTCCGGTCTTGTCAATCATCTCTTTTCGTTTCTCAAGATCTGACGCAACATCATGCTCAGTATACTGGACACCATTTGACTTAAAAAAATTTTTGGCCATATTGCAATAGACGCAAGTTGGCGTTGAATAAATAGTTACTGTACTCATAGTTTGTTATACTTTTTTATTAGAAATAATTTTATTAACCTAAATGTACTTAGTATTATATCACATTTTTAATTTTTGCAAGTATGTAAATGGAAAATTCAACCCAGTGCTTAATCCAAGCTTTCGCATGTTATAATATACCCCGATGCCATATTTTCACTTATTTTCGGCCTTTACTAGCCATTTAGAGACTATTGTCGCTCAAGGTGGTTATATATTTCTATTCCTTACGACCATGCTTGAGGGCATACCACTTATAGGGATGGCTATACCAGGGCATGTAGCCATTATTATCGCGGGTTTTTTAGCTAAAATAGGCTTACTTGATTTGTGGCTAGTTCTTTTATTAGGTGTTGTGGGCGCGATGATTGGTGACTATATCGGTTTTTATCTTGGCAGAAAATATGGATTGTCATTTATTGATCGTTTACGACCTTATTTTTTTATTACTGATCAGCATATTGAAAAAGCTAGCAATCTTCTAGCCAGACATACTGGCAAAGCCCTGATCATTGGTAGATTTAGTCCGGTAACACGACCATTGATGCCTTTTTTGGTCGGTGCCAGCAAGACATCGGAAAAGAGATTTTGGGTCTTTAATACTATTGGTGGAGCTAGTTGGGCGATTTTATCTGTCTTTATCGGATATATTTTTGGTGCTGGATATCATATTGCCGCTGGATATCTTGGTAAATTCGCAATGTTTGCGATCGTTGTTTCAATCATCATTATCTGGGGTTATCATTTTGTAAATGTCAGATTTCACATCTTCAGGCGCTATGAGCTGTTTATGCTGATATTAAACCTGTTTTCAATTTATGGTTTAGCCAGAACAATTCAAGATGCTCGTTTTACCATGATCAATCCGATTTGTTCCAGCAAAATTTGTACATTTGATGTTTATCTAAATCAATTTTTTGATGGAATTGACCGTATTCATCCATTTATTGTCACAATAAGTGAGTGGGTTACAAATATTGGTGGAACGGCCGTCATGACTGTTTTAGGGGTTTTGTTAATATTTTGGTTTTTGTTTCGCAAAAGATGGCGTTCCGCGGTAGTCACATTCATCTCTATTGGATCTACAGGACTATTTCTTGGTTTGATGAAAGCATTCTTCATGCGCGCGCGTCCAGATAACGCTTTGATCTTGATTACAAACGATCCGAGTTTTCCTAGCGGTCATGCCGCCATGGTAGCAGCATTACTTGTGGTTGTGGCATATCTTTTTGCTCCGAAAATTAAATCACGATTTAAGCGTGAATTTATGATTGTGTTGTGTGTTCTTGCGATTATCGCGGTTGGTCTTTCAAGAGTTGTCTTGAATGTCCACTGGGCATCTGATGTTGTCGCTGGCTGGTCGTTGGGAATATTCTTTGCGACGGCGTCGGTTTTACTTGTTAGGTATGTTGGAGTTTTGGTTGTCGGAAAAACAGATCGGAAATAATGTTTTTGAACCTTGTGGGTATTATTTTTTAGTACCTGCGGAACTCGCTTCTTAAATTGCTAAGTAAAATGCTCAGGAATTACTCAAATCTTCGACTTGGTAATTCCAACGCCATTCGCATTTTACTAAGCAATTTACAGTCGCTCAGATAGTCCTCGGTACTAAAAAATAATACCCACAAGGTTCAAAAACAGGCTATTTTTTAGTTATCAAAGATTTTCCCGTCATAGACTTGGGAATGTCAATTCCCAAAAGGTCTAATATTGTAGGCGCGATATCATAAAGAGCACCATCTTTTATAGAATATTCACTATCTGTAATGATGCAGGGGACTGGACTAGTAGTATGGGAAGTGTGGATAATTCCTGTGTTTGAATCAACATTAATTTCAGCGTTACCATGGTCTGCGGTAATCAAGGCGATGCCGCCTTTTTCTCCTAGAGTTTTAATGACTCGCTCCAGTTGCTTATCTGTAGTTTCAATGGCCGTAATAATCGCTGGAACATTGGCGGTATGTCCGACCATATCAGGATTGGCAAAATTTATGAAAATAAAATCCGTACCTCTTTCTATTTCTTTGATGGCGGCGTCGGCGATACTATCGGCGCGCATTTCCGGTGCTTGGTCATGAGTTTTAATATCTTTCCGGCTTGGAATCAAAATGTCTTGTTCTTTTTCATATGGATTTTCCAAACCACCGTTTAAAAAGTATGTGGCATGGGCGAATTTTTCAGTTTCAGCGATGCGAGCTTGGGATAGTCCAAAAGCTGAAATCTCTTTTCCTAAAGTTGTCTCAACTTTGTTTGGAGGAAAAGCCATGGCGCAAGTATAGTCTATGCAATATTCAGTTAGTGTCACAAACATAATGTTTTCTGATTTTGGTATTGCCATCATTTTCTGCGACAACATTCGAGCACGATCGGCGCGGAAATTGAAAAAGAACACAGCGTCATTATTTTTTATGGCACAACCACTTCCTTCTGGCGTCGCGCAAACGATTGGCTCCATTAATTCATCGCTTTTTCCATTTTTGTATTGCTCCTCAATATATGCCGACGGTTTGATTTCACAGACATTTCCTTTGCAATCAAATATTGCCATTTCTACTTTAGCCAGACGATCCCAATTATTATCTCGGTCCATGGCGTAATATCTTCCAGAAATCGTGGCAATAAAGAAATTTGGACCAAGTCCAGCCAAGATCTTTTCTAATTCTTTAATATACTCCGAAGCGCTCTGTGGTGGTGTATCGCGTCCGTCAGTAAAAACATGGATTGCCACTTTTGGCACATTATTTTTTTTAGCTAGACGTAAGAATGCGTACAAATGATTTTGATGACTATGAACTCCGCCTGGACTAAGTAGACCTTGCACATGCAAAGTGGAATTGTATTTTTTGACATGATTAAATAGAGACAGAAAAGCCGGGCTTGTATCAAATTCGCCAGAAGCAATTGCTTTATCAATCCTGGTTAAATCAGTATCTGCTGGTTTACCTGTTCCAATTGTCATATGTCCGACTTCACTATTGCCCATTTGACCATCTGGTAGTCCTACGGCACTGCCTGAAGCTTTAAGCAGGGAATGCGGGTAAGCATTCCAAAGATAGTCAAAAAATGGTTTTTTTGAGGCGGCAATTGCGTTATTTTTTGTTTCTTCTCTATAACCCCAACCATCAAGGATGATGAGGGCGACGGGCTTTTTCATGAGGTGATTGTAGCATTTCGGGGGAGAATTATGAAATAATGTGTTCAAATGTTGATTATCATTAGAACACACTCATAAAGCACGAATTGAAGCCACTATCGCAATATAAATTTTGACATCTAGTCAATTTGCTGAGCTAACATCATTAGGGCTTGCATCAGGCGTATAATACTTCTCGCGAGACATAACCCCCTCGCAGACTATTATGGCCAAAAAGCCAAATCCAGTACCAGCTCCTGCTCCGCAGCAGCCTACAACTCCTCCGCAGACCGTGTAGTTTGCGTGGATTTGCAACAAAGAAAACCTCTTGCGAGGTTTTCTTTGTAGTTGAGTGAGGAGATTGACCAGATTAACCAGTAAGATTATTTCATACGCAATACAACCCGCCGAAGCGGATTGTATGCCATAGGGTAGGCCACATATTTTACAGAGGAGAAAGAAATCCAAAAATATAAGTGGGGTCGTAATCCAGCACTAAGGCTGGGTATAGTGTGACTCCTATAATGTGTGTTAAGGATCTTCTCCATAGAAATGATAGTAGCCTAATATCAGTATGTACCCACGAATCAAAAAGTCAATCAAATTTTAGGGGAAAACACTGTGAACAAGATGTGTACATCAAGTAAATTTCTGTGGATAAGATTTTAGAACACAAAAAATAAAATATGTATGCGCTAAATTCTCAAGCTATTTTAGTTTATCTCTATAGTCCTTTGACTCTTTCAATCACAAATCCCTTTTCACCATTTCTAGTATTTATCGTTGCTTTAATGGCCAGACAACTATCTGGCATAATCAGCGCGCGAAATTCTCTGTAGACTCGAGGGAATACTACTGCTTCCGAAGAACCGGAAAAATCAGCTATGGTAATAAAAGCCATAGTTTCGTTATTTTTTGTTTGTACCAAACGGACTTCGTTTATGATTCCAGCTAATATGATTGATGCACCATCTTTCAGAGTCTCAAATGCTTTTTTTATATTTATGCCATTCTTGTCAATAATTGAACGATATTTTTCAAGTGGATGTCCAGAAATGTAGAGACCTAGAAGTTCTTTTTCCCAAGTTAATTTGTCGCGCATTTCTGCTAAAGGCGCGGGATTTAGACGCAAAGTCGGGACGCTAGAAGTGTCGGTCATTGTTCCAAAAAGGGAATTCTGGTCAGTGTGTTGATTGTTGCTTTCTTTATTATATCCAAGCAAAAGTTCAGTATTGGCAAGCATGACTCCACGATCTTCACCAAAACAATCCATAGCCCCCGCTTTAATTAACGACTCAAGAGATTTTTTGTTTAGATTTTTGTCTTTAATGCGATCAAGAAAATTTGCCAGTGAAGAGAATTTACCATTCTTTTTGCGTTCCTCAATAATAGCAGTTGATATTCCTTGCCCAAAGTTCTTAATAGTTACAAGTCCAAAGCGGATACGGTAATGATTATTGATTGGAGCAAGCGCATTTCCGCCTTGCTCATCTTTTATTACGGTAAACTGACTAAAACTCTCATTGATGTCTGGTGGCAGGACCGGAATCCCAATACGCTTGCATTCAGCAATAGTCTCCGCTACTTTTTCCGTATCACCTTGTTCAGAAGTCAAAACGGCTGATAAGTATATTTCTGGAAAATGCGCTTTCAGATATGCGGTTATATAGGCGACACGACCATACGATACCGAGTGTGCTTTGTTAAATCCATAAGCCGCGAACGGCTCAATCCATCTCCAGATTTCTTTGGCTTTTTTCTCAGACCATTTACTGTGATTGATACAACCCTGGATAAATTTTTCCTTTTGTAGTCCCATTTCCTTTGGAATCTTCTTACCGACCGCTTTGCGGAATTTGTCCACCTCAATCCAGCTGTATCCAGCCAGATCATGCGCCATGATTAAAAGATCATCCTGATAAACTAGCACGCCATAAGTTTTTTTAAGAATTTTTTCCAGCGCAGGGTCAAGATATTTGATTTTTTTCTGATCATGTTTTCTTTTGATATATTCAGGGATAAATTGAATTGGTCCGGGTCGATAAAGTGCCACCATGGCGTTGATGTCATGAATCGTGCTGGGCTTCAAGTCTTTCAGGAATCGGGTCATACCATCTCCGTTTAATTGAAAGAGGTCAGCGGTTTCTCCGCGCGCCAACATTTCAAAAGTTTTCTTGTCATTTACAGGAATAGTTTCTGTGTCAATTAGAACGTCATCAATTTTCTTGATCCTCGCGACGGTATCGGCAATTATCGTCAGATTTTTCAAACCTAGAAAATCAAACTTCAACAGTCCGGCTTCCTCAATGGAATACATATCATATTGAGTGATGATTTTACCTTCTCCTTTGGGATCAAATTGCAGCGGTGTATAGTCGGTAAGCGCACTTGGCGATATGACTACGCCCGCGGCGTGCACTCCAATGTGACGAGCGCAACCTTCAATTTTTTTTGCCATATCAATGATTCGACGAGTATTTGGTTCTTCTTTGTACGCGGATTTCAATTCTGGAGTTTCATTCAAGGCGCGATCAATTGTCATTGGAAAACCTTGCGAACCAATCGGGATCAGTTTGGAAATTCGGTCACCGATTTCATAAGGGAATTCCATAGCGCGAGCAACATCACGGACTGAACCACGCGCCGCCATAGTTCCGAATGTACCGATTTGGGCGACTCTATCTGCGCCATATTTTTTGCGGACATAATCAATAACCTCGTCTCTACGATCATCGGCGAAATCCATGTCAATATCCGGAGGGGATGGACGGTCTGGATTCAAGAATCGCTCAAATGGGATTTCATATTCAATTGGATTGATATTCGTAATCCCAGCTAAATATGTAACCATTGATCCGGAGACCGACCCTCTAATATTTGAGAGAATTTTATTTTCTCGAGCAAAACGAAGCATGTCTGCTACCACCAAAAAATACGGGGCATATCCTTTGTCTCTGATCACTTTGAGTTCATATTCGGCGCGTTTAACAATTTCTTCGGTTTTTTTTACATCTCGTTGGACAAATCCTTCAAAAACTATATGCCTAAGTTCATCGTCTGGCTTGCGACCACTCTCAATCGTCAGGTCGGGGAAGACCCATTTTCCTAAAATCAACTCAAGGTTGCATTGCTCAACGATTTTGGTTGTGTTTTCCAAAGCATCGGGCGAATCCCTGAATAATTCTTCTGCTCGTTCTGATGAGATGAATGAGAAGTCGTCTTCATCGCTGTCGGAAATTTTATCCGATGCATCGCTATGGGAATTGACACGCACCAATGTTTCTCTAGCGAGACGATCGTCGGGTTTTATGTAATAAACATCATGAGCGGCCATTATGGGAATTTTCTGACTTTTAGCGAATTGAATCAATGTCTTCATGTTGGCTTCATGGCCATCAATTTCTGGGTGGTGTGTGATTTCTATGAACAGACGCGGATAAAAATGAAGGTCAGGCCTTGGGTGATTTGGTGTTAAGGCCTGACCTTCATTTTTCTGACCTTGCTGAAAAACTTTTTTATAAAATTCCGCAACCTCTTTCGCCTTGTCCTGATTCCTACTTTTTAGCGATTGAGCGATTTCACCTGAAAATGAAGGCGAAATGGCAACCAATCCCTCATTATATTTTTCCAAAAGCTCGCGATCTATTCGCGGTTTGTAGTAGAACCCTTCAAGGTGTGATTTTGTAACTAATTGAATGAGATTTTTATAGCCCGTTTCATTCATGGCTAATAGGACCAATCGCGTACGACGGTTGTCTATTCCCGCCTGCATATCTTTGCGCGATCGTGTCGCGACATAAAAATCAACACCGATAATCGGCTTTATACCTCTGTTTTTGCAAGTTTTATAGAATTCAATCGCGCCATAGAGATTGCCATTGTCAGTCAATGCTAAAGATGTCATTCCAAGACTTTTGGCTTCACCAACCAAATCATCAATTTTCGGCAGAGCTGAAAGCAAGGAATAGTGGGAGTGGGTATGGAGGTGGGTGAAGAGGGACATAAGTATAGTTTAATAGAAAGAAGAAAATAAGCAAAGAAGCAAAAATTTGCATATTGAGTGTTTGTGGTTTAAGAAGTAAGATTAAATTATGGCTAAAATTAAAGGATTAAAAGATTCTGGCATTGAATACTTGATTGGCATTGACGAAGTCGGTCGTGGACCAATTGCAGGGCCAGTTGCCGTTGGCATCTTTCTTATTTCAGCTAATAATTTTGTGCATGTCAGAAAACTATTCCAAGGAGTTAAAGAATCAAAACAATTAACCGAGGTGAAAAGGGAAGAGTGGTTTGATATTATTGAACAAGCGAAAAAGGTCAAACATATTGATTTTCAAGTGACATTTCAGAGCGAGAAAATTATTGATTCTAAAGGATTGTCGTATGCAATCAAAAAATCATTGACAACTTCATTGAAATTAGTTTTGATTCGCAATAAAATCAGACCTAAACAAGTACGAATACTTCTAGATGGTGGTTTAAAAGCGCCAGCAAATTATCCCAATCAAAAAACAATCATTAAAGGCGATGAAAAAGAAATGGTTATTGCGCTGGCTTCAATCTGCGCAAAAGTTTTGCGTGATCGGAAAATGAGTAAAGTAGCAAAAAAATATCCAAAGTATGGATTTGAGAAACATAAGGGGTATGGGACAAGGGGACATTATAGAGCGATTAGAAAATATGGAATATCGTCAGTACATCGTAAAAGTTTTCTGAAAGATTTCAAAAGCAGATAATGAAAAACTGGCGGCAACAATCGGAATGATTGCTTAGATCCGCCAGTAAGACTCCTTAACAAACCAACTAATAGGTTGTCTAGGTTGCAGCCATAGACACGCCTCATTTTTAGCGCCCCCACAGTTATTGTTTGTTCTAAGGTTATTTTAGCACAAGTTTTGTCTAGATCCGTACCCCAGAAAGTGGACACTTTATGGGGTACGGATCAAGATATAGACAATCAAGAGTTTAAGCCAAGGTCTTGACGGATGTGATAGATATGGTATACTACCGCTAGATACCTCTCCCCACGTATCTAGACCGATGTAACGCACTGCCGTCTGAAACGGATAGCGCGGGCACGAAGCCCTTCGGCCTCTTGAATGGGGAATGTACATTGAAAGGTCAGTTATGAAAATGAGACAACTGTTGGAGTTGGCGAATAAAGATAACCCGATGCTGGTTAAATACGCCAAGCGCTGGGTTGCGACAAGAAACCCGTCCGTGAAAGAGGAAGCCAAGTTGCCCGACCCGGTGACGGCGGCGCGTGCGTGGTCTAGAAAATCCCGTCGTAACTTTCTGATTACGATAACACTACTCATTCCGTGTTCTGCACTTGCGTTGGCCACTAGGGTTGCACACGACGTTTGGCATGTCCATTTTGGCTGGTTTACCATCTTCCCCATTCTGGTGTTTGTTCTTTTCTTTTTGGATAGTTTGAGGGATTTCTTTCACAAACCAAAAGACATCATACGGTTCCTTGAGACCATGACACTGCTTGAGTGGGTTCCTATCAAGCGGCGGGGAGGAAATATCACACAACTTGGTCCGTTCCCCGCAGATGAGGACTGGGATCCTGAGGAAGCCTCAAGTCTCTTGACATCGCACCTGTGCGCGTTGGGAGACGAGATTCGTCGAATGGAAGAAAAAAGGTCTGATATTCCATGGCGCGTCTCGGAAGTTGAAGCGAAAATCGCGAAATTGAGAAAGATGTTTGCGGAGAGGCATCATTTCTTTCGACGGTTTTTTCACGAAATTCCAGAAGGTTGGGACTACTACTTCAAAAAGTACTGAACCTGTCTGACAGTTTCACCGCCCGTGTCGCGTTTTGCGACCCGGGTGGTTTTCTTTTTAACTGTGGTTGCAAAAACACCATGGAGGAAAAATATTACTGTCCAAACCTTCCATGCTGCTTTTCTTTTCCCTGTAGTATATTTTGGCATTGGTTTATGCCGCGCCTCTGGCGCACTGATCTGTACCCCACAAAGTGTCCACTTTATGGGGTCCATTTCATGGTGCCCGGGGTGGGAATCGAACCCACATGACCTTGCGGTCGACAAATTTTAAGTCTGTTGCGGCTACCAATTACGCCACCCGGGCAATACTAGTCATTAATTACTAATAACTAGTGGGAGGCCACGGCGGGAATCGAACCCGCGATAGCGGTTTTGCAGACCGCGGAATTACCACTTTTCTACGTGGCCCAACTAGTCTCAAAGTCCATAAATTCTATGGTTTTAAAGACTTTACTATAGTAGCATGTAATTTTGCAGACTTTAAGGACTTTATGGCTTTACAGACTTTTTTCAATTTCGTCTATTTTAATCCTATTTTTCTCGCCAAGATCAATCGCTACTTCAAAAAATGGAATACGACCAATGCGGGATTTTTCCATTACATATTGACGAAAATCAGTTAGTTGACGATGGGCAAATTCAAGCGCAACCGCCTCTTTTTCCACGGGTAACACCGTCATCAGAATGCGCGCCTTTCCACCTCCGCTAAAGATCTCAACGCCCGTAATTGTGATTAGTGATTGTCTATTTGATTCGCGTGAAAAAAATTCCGCGGCGAGTTCACGAATGATTTCTTTAAGTTTATTGTCTTTGTCAGTCATAATTTAGTTATCGTATAGTATATTCTTTTATGGTTATGTCATGAATTCCGGCTTTTGTGGGAATGACAAACTGACATATTAATTCTTTTCAACTGTCCTCACCGCTTCAATCCTGTCTCCGACCGCGACTTCAAATTTGGCGTCCAATAGCATTCCAAATTCATAACTTTCACGAATTTCGTCAACGCTTTTCTTTTGTTGTTGGAGTCCGCGGATTTTACCACGGCCAATCTCCGCTTCACGACGCGTGATTCGGACTTCATTTCCGCTACTTATTGTTCCAGTCTCTACTTTTCCGCCAATTACTTGCTTATCTTTTTCTTTTGAGAATATCGCCAAAATCTTCGCGCGGCCGGTCATTTCTTCAATATATTCTTTTGGGACTTTCGCCAAGAGAGCATCTTTGACATATTGGGTTAGTTCGTAAATGATTTTGAAATTTTTCACCAAGAGTTTGACGGCTGATCGCTCAATCATGGTCGCGGTATCTTTTTCTGGTTCAGAATTGAAGCCGATTAAAAGAATACTTGGATCGCCAATAACGGTTTTGATGTCATTTTCATTGATGCTCCCGATGCCTTCGGAGACGATTTTTATCTTGACTTTATCGTGAGTAATTTTGGCTAACTCATGCTTGATGCCATCCAAACTCCCGATGACATCGGCTTTGATAATAATTGGTAATGTGACGATTGTTGGTTCACTGTCAGCTTCTGTTTCGGCGTCTTTGGAATTCTGTGTTGTTGAATTGTTTATTGTTTCTTTGGATTTTACATCTTTACTGATTAGTTTCTTTGCTTCTCTCGTTTTCAATTCCTGATTCTTGGTTTTTGATTCCTCCGCAATTTTTTCCGCCTCTTTTTTGTTTTTGACGGTCTTAAATTCAACGCCGCAGGCCGGCATATTATTCCAGCCGAGAATTCTGATTGGCATTGAAGCCGTGGCTTTCTCAATTTTTTCACCTTTAAAATTCTCAATAAAACGGACGGGCGCGAAAGCTTCACCCGCGACGACGAATGAACTCAATTCTAATGAACCGTTTCTTAATAACAAAGTGGCTGAGACTCCTTTACGAGTGTCAAGAGTTGATTCAATAACAAATCCATTTGCCGATAATGAGAGGTCAGCTTTGAGATCGGCTAATTCAGCCACAAGCATGACCATGTCAAGCAGTTCAGGGACGCCTTTTCCACTGACGGCGGATACTTCAACGCAAGGCACATCACCTCCCCAGCCCTCAATATAAATCTCATTTTCACCTAAACTTTGTTTGGCTCGTTCGGAATTGGCATTTGGTTTATCTATTTTTGTAATGGCGACTATATAGGGAATATGGGCGCTTTTGATAATTTTATAGGCCTCAATAGTTTGTGGTTTGACACCATCTTCAGCGGAGACGGCTAGAATTGCCACATCAGCCGCTTGGGCGCCACGTTCGCGAATATCACAAAATGCTTCATGGCCGGGAGTATCAAGGAATGTGATAGTCGTTTTCTTTTTTTCAGCGGAAATATGATCAACTTGATACGCGCCCATGTGCTGGGTAATACCACCAGCCTCGCTGTCAACGATCTTGGTTTTACGGATAAAATCAAGCAGTGTGGATTTGCCATGGTCAATATGGCCCATGATCACAACCACGGGAGGACGAACAATCAGATTGTGCTGATTTTTGTTGGGCATAATGGTAAAAAGATATTGTATCAGAAATTGACATATTATGCTAATATTGTTACATATTCCGCTATGAAGCCCTATTTCCTCATCCCTTTATTTTTTCAAAAGCTTGTTTGGGTACCTGTTCGTCTGACATTCTATCTTTTTATCAGAATGAAAGTGGAGGGTTTAGAAAATCTACACGGTCTTGATCGTAGAGTGATTTTCGCGGCCAATCATCCATGCGAGCTTGATCCGGCGTTTATTCCGGCGGCAATACCTTTTTGGTCACGGTTTTCTCCGATTTTTGGTGCTTCAAGAGAGAAATCATACTACGCAAAACTTGGTTGGCGGCGTCATTTTTATGGACGATGGTTTTTTGTGATGTGGGGTGGTTCTCCGGTTTATGCTGGACTGCACAACTATGAACAATCCGTGAGAAATCATATTAGATTGATTCAAGATCGAGCGACTTTGGTAATCTTTCCTGAAGGAGGTATCAGTCGAGATGGATTGATTCATCCAGCGAAGGGCGGGATTGCTTTTTTGGCAGAACGCGTAAATTGTCCAATTATACCAATTGGTATTTCTGGCGCGGTCGGCTTGAATTTCAAAGATTTTTTTCTGCGTCGTCGTAAAGTTGTTGTCAGATTTGGGTCAGTCATAACTCAACAAGAGATTAAGGATAATGTCCCTAGGCCAGCCAATTTTAGTCCGTCCATATATAGAGTGGAGGCGGACTATGTGATGAGGAAGGTGGGGGAGTTGATTGGGGGGTGATTTTAATTCGGAGGTAAGTTGGTTGCAAACATGTTTTTATCAGTTAGACTGAAGTTATGGCGAAATTATCATACTCGCAAAACTATATAAACAACAAACAACTCATAGAAAAATTGCTGATGTTTGTTGATTTTAATTTAGCCGATACAATCATAGAGATTGGGCCAGGTATGGGTGTAATTACCGACGAACTTATTCAACACAACAAAGAGGTTGTGGCTGTTGAGGCCGACCAAAAACTTTTTTCCAAATTACAAAAACGATATGCTACTGTAAAAAACCTTACATTAGTCAACACAGATTTCTTGAAATATTTGCTTCCAGAAAAACCTTTTGTTGCTGTCTCCAATGTTCCGTTTAATATCACTGCAAATCTAATCCGTAAAATTACCGACGAGAAATCGAAACTATCCGTAGCATACCTTATTGTGCAGAAAGAGGCTGCTATTAAATTCGTTGGGGCACCATATGCACACTCTCCACTTCTTTCACACCTCTTACAGATTAATTTTGAAATAAGGTGTCTTATGGATATATTACGAACAAACTATAGCCCGAGACCACGCTTTGACACAACCTTTCTGATGATTAAAAGACGAGAAAACCCTATATTTGATGAACCGGAGGCCGTGCAGTTTAAAAACTTTTTGGTTTACATATTTGAGCGACGCAAGCCACAAATTAAAGATGCTCTAAAAAGCTTGATGAGTAACCTGCAAGTCAAAATCATCTTGAGCAACCTTAATATTCCGGCAGGTACGGAGATAAAGAAAATAATGTTCGCTGATTGGGTAAAGATATTCAACACTTTCGTGCATCACGCGCCAGAAAAGTCAAAAAAAATAATAAGTGGCTCGTACGCGAAACTCCTTGCGGAACAGTTACAGCTAAAAAAGATAAATCGGTCGCGAGCAGACACCTAGCAAAATAAAAGGGGCTCAAGGAAAATTTATTCCTACAAGCCCTGAGCTTACTCCACGCTTTTTGCCTGCTCGCTAAGAAAAATTGTAATGGATTGACGGAATCAAATAGATAATGTATTATACATTCAGCCCGTAAAGTACATTCAAAAAACCATAGAAAGGAGATGAGTCATGAAAAAGCACCAGCGTATCTGGAGTAGAAAGGTTTTGAAAGTTGTTGAAACCTACGACCGTAATCGAGATCTGTTTCTGTTCGGGGTCACTGGAGACCTCGATAATCTCGGGGTCTTTGTCTCACGATACGGACGTCCATTGGCGGAAAATCTTGTAGATATCTACAATCGCCTAATTGGTGCGTTCATGTACGGGTTCATTAAGAGGCACCCGAAGGCGATTCCGGCTTTTTGCATGATTCCTTCGGGAGAAGAAATCTTTGCTACCGGAGTAGCGACTAACCAGTCGGTCGTGAACGAGTTTTTCTTACTGTTGGAAGGTGAAGTAAATAACTTCATCAAGGAGAACGCTCCACTCGCGGATGAGGATGTTACCGTATCGTTCGGCTGCAAAATCTTCTCAGGCGACACAATCGGTTCCGCGACATCACGCCTCGTTGGGTTGGTAAGAAAACGGCGAGTTCAAGAAGCTTCATCGGCATATCTTGAACTTATGCTTGCTATGCGTCGCGAGCTTGCCTACAAACTTGACCGAGCAAAGTTTAGCACTCTCAACGCTTCCGACCTTAATCTTGTTATGTTCTTTCGGAACATAGTGTACGCCAAACTTCAGAACTACAAGAAAGAAACAAAGGAAGCGCTCGTAACGCTTGCTGATCGGCTAAGTCACGATGTCGAACTTCGGGAACGTCTTCAAATCATGGTGTTAAATTCCGAATACGGCATAGTGGCCGAAGGTGCCAAGTTCATCAACGAACTTCTTGCAGAGAAGTAAAAAGGCCGAATAGAACGTGTTCTATTCGGCCTTTATTGTTGGTACGGAGACTCCGCAAGCAGCAATTCGCCGGTTCCGACAACGATGGAAGCGGTAATCCCAATCGGCAAAGTGAGCTTGTACGCACAATGGCCGGCAGGAAAACCGTGAAAAAGAGGCAATCCCTCTCCGAGCAGTTCCGAAACTTCCCGAAGAAAGTTTCTCACCTGATCTGGATCTCGTAATTCCGGATATAGGAGATCTGCCCGGTCTGTTCTCTCGGCGAGCGAGGAAAAGACGACTGCCGCGGCATGGGAAAGATTACAGTGAGCATTGAAATGCTGGAGTAGTTCGACAATTGTCTCAAAAGACATATCCAGCGAATCAAGCATGACAATCTTATCAGTTACATCAGGTTTCAATCCTTCCTCGCAAAGTCTCACCAGTACTGCAAGAGACCCAATCAAGATTTGTCCGGTTACATTCCGGCCCAAACTGGGAGTGTAGTAGAAGTTATCTCTATAGCGGTCATTTGTGATGAGTCTTGGATCACGGTAAATGTTGCGAATTGTCACCGGGAGTGTTGGCTTTCGAGGGGCAGCAAAAAAGTGGTATGCTTCATTTTTACTTAAGCCATTCCTTCCGTGCCAATCCCACTGGAGCATATTCCAAAAGCTCCTCACCGTAAATCTGTTCTCAAGCTTTGATGCCTTTGGGTTCAGGAAGTTGAGATGCGGACCAAAGAACGTTACTATGCCCGCTCTCTCGGCGATCGTCACCACAAGAGCTGAAAGCTCGCTTGAACCGCAGATGATCTTCGGATGACTAGCCAACACATCGTAATCAATCAGTAGAAGAACATCGTAGATTCGCGCACCGCCACAAAGAGGCAGTATTGCTTTCACTTGCGGGTCGGTAAACGCCGCCTGTAATGTTTCAGTACACTTCCGGACATCCTCCCAGCCGCTTTCGATTACCATATCCTTAACAAAGAATCCAAGTTCCTCAAGATATGCTTTGACATATCCGTGTTGGTTTTTGAATCGTTCCGGAAGTACACCAGCCGGATTGACCAAAGCCACCCCATCTCCAAACTGTAGGGGGCGCGGAATTTTCGAGATCATTTGCCACCTCCTTTTTGGTTTAACGAGATTTGTGAAAGTACAAGGTTACCTGTTTCTTTTTAACATAAGGGGGACGAATTGTAAAGGCCTTTTCTTTAGTTACTGGTATGGAACCCTTTAGTTTTTCGTCAATGTATATCACTGCACATTTGTCTTCAATGGCAGTAACAATAGTTTTTATCTTGCGAATTTCAAGAGGGAATGGATTCGCGGTTTTATAATGAGGGATTACGACACCTTTAAGTATGCCAAGTCCTTTTTTGAGGCGAGTTTTTTCATTCTTGTCGCTGTCTATGAGATATTCATACCAGACAACACATCCCGCGCTTAATCCGGTAAGAATAGTTCCTTGTTGATATGCCGACTGTATGAGAGGAATAATTTTGTGTCTCTCCCATGTCGAAAGCAAAATATCGTAATCACCGCCACCAACATAAATAATATTGGTACTTGTGATGTTTTTTTTTAATACTTTTGGAGAGATGATTTTTTTACTAAACAAACGCAAAATTTTTACTTGACATCCCAACTTTTCATATACTTGTCGAAAGGCGGTAGAGTATACTGGTAAATCTTTACTTCCGGTGGGTATAAATAAAACCCTCGGACTTTTTTTGCCACTTTCTTTAATAATAAATTTATCTATGGAAATTGTTTCGCCCAAGCGCAAAAGACCTCCGCCGATGGGAATAATTTTATGTTCTATATTTGATTTTAGCTTTTTATTAGGTTTCATTGTGATGTTATAATATCATCATTAAAGATTCTCGTAAATTCTTGCACTGGGTTAGTGTACAGTTGACAGTAGATTGAAGCTTGAAAACAATGAATACTGAAGCCGAATCAATCAGAAACTCATGGCTTGCTGACATCAAACGGCGTACCATCGAGTGTATGACAAATCTAGCGGTGAATAAGTTCACCCATTTCTACACTCATTTTACTTTCCCCTCCACCCTCACCTCCGTAATTTTCAAAAAATCCTCTAGAATTCCTGTCAATTTTTCAACCGACGCTTCTGACATGGTACAAAGAAAAGACACTTCAACGTGCTATTAGTTCCAAATACAAACCTGATTTTTCGGCGACTTTTGTATACAAAAAATAATAATAACTATTTTCTTTATTTTTTATTCCTCCACCCTCACCTCCGTAATTTTCAAAAAATCCTCTAGTATTTCCGTCAATTTTCCGACAGATTTTTCAGATTCTTTCAACACTTTCTGTAGTTCCTCGCAACCACGCACACGAATCTTTTCTCCACTTTTGTCGTTCTCATCACCACCCACCCCCTTTCGTATCTATTCCAACTGCCACCGCAGGGCAATCAACGGTGTCCGTAAATCATGCTATGCCGCAGTAATCAACTCATTCTTAGTTTCATCCAACTTCTCCAGTTCACCACGAGCTTTCTTTTCAACCTCGTAAGCTCGGGTAATCTCTTTGGTTTGTTCCGTAACTTTCATCTCTAAATGCTCATTTAAGTCCTTGACTTCCGCGTACGCATACTCAAGATCTCTAGCTAATTGCTCAATATGTTCCCGTTGCTTAATCTCCTTCAATGTGCTGCGAATGAGCATAATCTAGTTATCAACACTTTTACAGGAATGGGTGGGGTTATTCAGGCTGTTGACAAGCTGTGGAAAAGGTGCAATCATTTCAGCAGACAGAACATTGAGGACAACATATGAGTTCTTTATGAGATCTGTCCAACAAAGGAAAAATTATGCCTGAAGGCACATGTGACGGAGATGGACAGGGGCAGACTGTAGTTCGGAAGTGGATTCGAATTCCTCCTCCCCCTCGTCAATAGTTTACCTCTATGAGGAAGAACCGCTAGGCAATTGAAACCTATGGCTCGTAACAACCGTATTTGGTAATCCCTAAAGACTCTTATGTTTATCACTGAAAACAGCGGTAATGGTGGCTCGAACAACACTGGTTCAAGTGGGACTCATGGCAGTAGCACTGGCAACGGTGGCAAATAGTGCCAAAGAAGATTGGTTCAAACGGGGATGGTTCATTTCATGTTCCATCCCCTAATTTTATGATTTATACACACTATAAAAATTCTAAGACAGGTATGCATTGTGTGCAGGCGTGTTTGAAGAATCTCCTGCGTTATTTTGATATGCCGGTTCTTTCTTTTAAAGAGCTTGACAAAATTACAGACCATGATCCTAATAAATTTACTTGGATGAGTAAGGCACTTTTATGGCTTGCGTCAAAAAGACTTCATGTGCTTCATATTGAGAATCTTGATTATGTTATGTTTTCAAAACAAGGAGAAAAATATTTAAAAAACATTTGGGATGCAGAGACTTTCAAAGTTCAGGATCAATATTCCAATTTGAAGGCAGAACAGAAAGATGCGGCCAAGTTGGTGGCTAGTAAAAATATCACACTTCTCAACAAAAGATTAAATGTGAGCGAGATCAAATCGTTATTTAAGATGGGAAATTTTGTAATGCTTTCAATTAACCCGAATGTATTAAAAGGCAAAAGTGATTACGGATCTCACCTGGTTGTTGTGACTGGATTTAAAAATGGAAAGGTAAGGCTTTGTGATCCAGATATTGGATTCATATGGTACAAAGAAAAGACACTTCAGCGTGCTATCAGTCCGAAATATAAACCAGATTTTTCAGCCACTTTTGTGTCTTTTAAGCCCGTAAAGGTGATTTAGGGAATTTAACATACTCAGTTTGGCATTATGTCGTCTGATAAATGATTTGTTAACATTCCTATAGATATGGTAAATTAGTAGGAATGAAATCATCACTTTCATCCTTTACTTTTCCAAATGGCCTGACGATTATTCACTCGTTACGGCCCGAAAATCTGACTGTCTCATTGAGTTTACGAGTAATAGCTGGAAGTATATATGAATCATTTGAAGAAATTGGTGTAGCTCATTTCTTGGAGCATATTGTTTCAGATGGGACAGAAAAGTATCCTTCAAAAAAATTGCTTACAAATCTTATTGATAAGAAAGGGGGTTTTAGAAATGCATTCACAAATAAAGAGACTATTGAGTATGTCGTAAAAGTTCTGAAAGAAGAGTCAGAAACTGCATTCGAATATATTTCAGAAATTACCAAGAATCCACTTATTCGTGAGGAGGATATTCAGAAACAAAAAAATATAATTGAGCAAGAAATAAATCGTTTTAAATCAGATCCTGAAAAATTAGCCCAGAGACAGATATACTCCTTACTTTTTCCAGGGATCAGAGTAGGTGGTTTAGTTACTGGTGATGTTGGAGATGTCAAAAGAATTACCGGATCTAGCATCAGGTCCTATCATAATAAGACCCATAACACTAAAAATATGGTCTTAGTTGTATGCGGTAATATATCTTTAGTCCAAGCTAAAGAATTTACCGTCAAGTATTTTGGGGATATGAGATCTGATAAGAAATTACCGTTATCAACTGTGCAAGTTGTGCAAAGAACTGAACCTTTAGTACAGGTTATACCTGGTTTGAAACAAGCTATTTTGACGGTTGGTTACCGTGCGTTTAAAACAGATGAGCCAGAACATTATGTGACAGATTTATTATCAATGGTTTTAACGCGCAGTAAATCTTCACGTCTTTATACTGAAATTCGAGAGAAAAACTCTTTAGCTTATTCAATAAATAGCAGTAATTTTAATGGCAGAAATATTGGCATTTTTTCTATTAATGTTGGTCTTGCTAAGGACAAAATCTTGACCTGTCTTAATATAATTCACACAGAATTAAAAAATATTACATTGACGCCAATATCGGATATCGAATTAAATAGGGCACTAGCTTTTATTAAATCAAGTATCGTTTTCTCGTTTGAGAATACACTCAATGAGGCGTCTCACTATTCCAATTTTTGGTGTTCAACCAACAAAATTCAATCAGTAGATCAGGAATTATTAAATTATGAATCGGTTGCCAAAAACCCCGATAAAATATTGGCAACTGCACAGAAACTATTTTCTGTAAAACCTAGTATTTTAGTGACTAGTGCGGAGATCATTGACCTTGACAAAATGTAACTCTATCTAGTATTCTTTTGTTAGGTAAGTGCCCTAACAAAAAATCACTGTGAGGTGTTTATGCCCGACATAAGTACTACTGGGGATCCGATGCCAAAAGAAGTAACAGATGTTAGCGAGATGCCCGATCGGACAGATGGCGACATTGATAATTTCGATGGCAGGATTCCAAATTGATTTTACCTCAATTGAGGGAGAACCGACTAATGTATTAGTGGCTCGACACAACATAGACTTTAGCTATAAGAATCTTTATGATCACAGTCGTTGAATGTGGTGATGGTGAATGTGATCACTGTGGTGGTGCTTGTGACGGTGGAGACACCTCAGGCCCTTCTGGTGGTGATTAACGACCTTATCGGTTTCAGAAGGGGTGGATTTACAAACCACTCCTTTTTTATTTCTCCCCCACCCTCACCTTTGCAATCTTCAGAAAATCTTCCAACACTTCTGTTAATCTCATAACAGACGCTTCAGATTCTTTCACCGCTTTTTGCAATTCATTATTTCCGGCATCACTAGCTTTGTCTCCATCATTGCCGTTATTTTCAGCACTGGTTTCACTTTTACTCGCGTCACCTACACTTTTCCGTATCTCCTCCAACTGCCACCGTAACGCCGTAAGGGGAGTGCGTAAGTTGTGCTGTGCTGTCGTAATCAACTCATTCTTAGTTTCATCCAACTTCTCCAGTTCACCACGAGCTTTCTTTTCAACCTCGTAAGCTCGGGTAATCTCTTTGGTTTGTTCCGTAACTTTCATCTCTAAATGCTCATTTAAGTCCTTGACTTCCGCGTACGCATACTCAAGATCTCTAGCTAATTGCTCAATATGTTCCCGTTGCCCGATTTCCTTCAATGCACTACGGATGAGCATAATGCCAAATACGACTGTAACCACAAGCAGTCCACCCTCAATCAACCGCTCCTGTAATGTGTTCGCCAATAGTGTACGAATCAAGATGATAGTCCACAACCCAAATGTTATCAATTCTATAGTAATGACCCGTATGTTGAAGAGGTGATGACGGGTGATGGAGTAGGCGATGAAGGTGAGGAAGATGAGGATTGTCGTTGGTCCAAACATACTTACGAAACCATATCCTAAGAATGGAAAAACTATGTTAGTTAATATGGATAAAATAACCGTAACGCATGCCCCGAGAAGTACAAATTTAGCCTGATATCTTTTAGGATTTTTATAATCTCGTGAAATTATAAAAAGATGAGAGAATGAGAATCCAAAGACAATCAACATGTAAAAAAGTAGTATAATATAAAGGATGCCAGGCTTGTAACCAACTCCCCACGATTCAAAACTTATACTTTTTATATTTAGACTAGTCTGGCTTAGTAAAATAATAATAGATGTAATTAGGTACGCTATATATAAGAAAATTTGGTTTAATTTTTCATACCTGATGTTTCCGGGAAAATATAGATATTTTACAAACTGATTAAAAAATATTGGCAACAAGACTACCCAAATAATAGCGATTTTCACAAATAATAATGAAACAGTTTGATTATAAGCTAGATTTATTATTATATTACTTAAAATCCACAATCCAATTGAGAAACTGAGCAAGGAAAAATAACGATTTATATAATTTTTGTGATTACTCAGTAAGACAAATACACTAAGAATGATTGTAAAGAAAAAAGTAATTATATAAATTCCTGTAATCAGCAATAACATAACGGTTTTGTTTTTTTATTATCCTTATTTTAGCACTTATTACAACATATTATGTTCACAGCTCATGCATGCTATAATGATGTCATGGAAAAGTTTACACTTAAATATTTTCAGAAATATCTTGATTATCTTAGGGAAAATGATCTATATCCAAAAATTCATGAAGTAGAAGGTCCTTCTACATCGCCAGTAGTTCAAATGGGTGGCAAAAAATATCTTACTTTTTGTTCAAATAACTATCTTGGACTTGCCGAGCATCCAGAAGTTAAAGAACAGACAAAAAAAGCCATTGAAATATATGGTACAGGTTCTGGAAGTACACGACTTCTTTCCGGTACTTTAGACATACAAACAGAGTTTGAGAGTGCGCTGGCAAAACATTTTGGATATAACGACTCAGTTACTTTTTCATCTGGATACTTGGCAAATGCAGGTGTAATTCGTATGTTAGTTGATCCTTTTCCTTATTTTAAATTACCGACGTTTTCAAACGTGTTCGCAAGTGATGCAGGGTTCATTATTAGTGACGAGCTCAATCATGCGAGTATTATTGATGGTGTACGACTTGCTAAAGCTGATCGTGCGGTATATAGACACGGTGATATGACTGATCTTGAAAAATTACTTAGCAATAATAAACAAAAAAGAAAACTGATTATTACTGATGGTGTGTTTAGTATGGATGGAGATATTGCGAATCTTAAAGAAATAACTAAATTGGCAAAAGCGTATGGTGCCATTCTGTTTGTTGATGATTCTCATGCAGTCGGTGTCCTTGGTCCTAAAGGTGAAGGTGTAGCACATTATTTAGAAGTAGAAAAAGATGTAGATATAATAATGGGAAGCTTTACTAAAGCGTTTGGCAGTATCGGTGGATTTATTGTAGCAAACCAGACAATCGTCGATTATATAAGAATCACTGCTCGCAGTTATATTTTTTCCGATCCAATACCACCAGCAATAGTATATGGTCTTATCACGACACTTCGTGTTATTACTGAAGGAGACAGGCTTAGGAAGAAAGTCTCTGAAAATGCAGACAAACTACGTGATGGTCTAAAAAAAGCTGGGTTTACAGTTTTGGGTGATAAGACGCCGATAGTGCCTTTATTTGTTGGTAATGAAAAAAAGGCAATACAATTTTCTGATGAATTGCATAACAGAGGAATTCTTGCACCATGTGTACGAAGACCAGCAGTCCTTGAAGGTAAAGAACGTATTCGTTTCTCGGTGATGGCTAGTCACTCATTTGAACAAATTGATGCGCTCCTTAATGTTTGTGTCGAAATTGGTAAAAAAATGCACATGATTTAAATAGTTTATGGACCTCAATAAGATTATTTTAGCTATAGTTGTATTTCTAAATCTTTCTCTTAGTTTTTTTGTTATTGGGCAAAACTGGAGACTACTTACCAATCGTTTCTTTTCACTTCTAAGTTTCATAGCTTCATTGTGGGCATTTGCAAATTATATGACAGGTGTAAATCCAATACCATTTTGGCTTGAAAGTACATATGCGTTAGGTGCAATTCTAGTAGCCATTGGTTTGATATGGGTATTAGTGATTACTAACAAAGTGTTCAATAAAAAAATATCATTATTGATTATTCTAGTTGCGTTAGCTTTCTCAATAGGTTCATATACGCCCGGATTTATAGCTTCGCGATATGACCAAATTTATTTGGGTGGAGTATTTACTGGTACACCAGGTTGGGGTCTTATTGTCTACACCGTTTTTTATTTGATTGGTGCTTTTTTGATACTGTGGAAGCTCCATAAAACACATAAAGTTACTTTAGAAAAAAATAGAAGAGTCCAATTAAAATCTATATTTTTTGGTGCACTCATCACTCTAGTCATAACAGCTCTGACAAGTTTTATATTACCATCACTTTCAATTTTTTCTTTTAGTGGATTGGATAGTATTGGATTTCTATTTTTCCTCACATTTATAGCCTTTGCAATAACCAAACAACACTTATTTAATATAAAAGTAATCGCTACAGAATTAATCACATTTGCTCTTTGGATAATTATTTTAGTTCGTACACTGATTGCTGATAATACTAATGATATGTTTATTGAGGGTAGCTTATTAATAATTACAATTGCTGTAGGCATACTCCTCATCCGTTCTGTTATCAAAGAAGTCCAATCACGCGAAAAAATCCAACTCCTTGCGACCGACCTTGAAAAAGCCAACGACCGCTTGACGGAACTGGATCGCCAGAAGTCAGAGTTTGTCTCATTCGCCACACATCAATTACGCGCGCCACTGACCGCCATGAAAGGCTATGCCTCCTTGATTCTTGAGGGTGATTTGGGTGAAACATCAAAAGAGGCATGTGAGGCGGTGGGGAGAATATTTGAATCAACTAACACACTGACCTCAATTGTTGACGACTATTTAAACATTACTCGTATTGAGTTGGGTACGATGAAATACGCTTTTGAGACCTTGAACATGAAAACTCTGGTTGAAGATGTGATTGCTGAATTGAAGCCAAACATAGATAAAGCAGTGAATGTGAAGTTTTCATTCAATGCTGAAAATTCCGGGATGGATTACCGAATTACCGCTGATCGAGACAAACTGAAACAGGTGATTGCCAATCTTATTGATAATTCTTTCAAATATACGCCAAAAGGGACAATTGACGCTAGATTATCATTTGATCGTCCAAGGCATAAGTTTGTATTTACATTAAAGGATACAGGCATTGGGATATCTTCAGAGGTTCTACCATTACTGTTCAACAAATTCAGCCGTGCGGGAAATGCCAATAAGACAAATATCAAAGGCACAGGTCTGGGACTATTCGTTGCCAAACAAATGATCACCGCTCAACATGGCACGATTCGCGCGGAATCGGAGGGTGAGGGGAAGGGCTCAACATTTATCGTGGAAATTGATCCGTTCGCGAAGGTGTAGTTTAGCTATTTTCTATTTAAAGCTATCTGTACATATTCTTCCAAAGTTTCCATGCCATACTCTTTTCGTCTTTTGTTTACTTCTTTTTTATTAGTAATTGGTCTTAAAGTCATTATACCTGCACTATCTCTTTTAAATTGTGTCCCGAATAGCTGTTTTTTTCCAGAACTAATCAAGATTCTGTCAGTCAAGTATGCAATGTTTACCTTGGATATTGATAAGGGATTCTTAGATAATTCGCGCTTCATGATTACTAAACAATGTTTCTGAAATGATCGATCATGATCAGCATGTTGAACAATAAGCCAAGCATTCTTACTTGTTTTTTTTCCAACCATATTTATTGTTGGCCAACCATATCGACTGATTATTTTCTTTAGACTCTCTGAATGAAGATGATCAAACTTTTTTACCGATTTCCAATCATTATTTTTGACTGCTAGATGTCGAAGCTTCTGGTCATAATCAGCCATACTGTTAATTTTTTTTATCAATAATTTATTTTTCTTTATGTATTCCATAAAATAAAATGAGGGCTCTACTTGAGCCCTCGGTGTTCTGGCGAGTTGAGACAGTTAGTCATCAGCATCGCTACCCGTATCCGATCCAGTGGTCCAACTAACGGAAGCCGCTTGATCTGGATTTGACTCGATTGCACAGAGAAAAGCAAAAGTTTCTACTTTCATAAACTACTTCACCTCCCTTCATGAGTTTGTACTGAGGAAAGTATATCAGCGATAGCATCAGAAATGCAAGCACCAGTATTACGCTCAATCCAATACCATTGTCCATTTGGATTCACTTCAAAGAACATATACTTTCCTTGTCTATTGACTGCTAGATCAAAAGCGCCAAATTTTAAATCAAGTTTTTGCATCATTACATGACACATTGTCTCAATATTATCAGGTAATTTAACTAAACTGTAGTTTAGACTGTCAATAAATTTGGGATTTCGCCAATCAACGGAAGTGTCTGGATGTACTTGTGAATCAATACGAATCGCGAATATCTTTGTACCGACCATAGTTATTCTAAGCTCGTATTCTTTTTCAATACATTCTTGAAACAAGCATGGGGAACTCTGAACGAGTCCAATATTTTCAATATGTTTTTCGGTGACTAACGTAGTTGGGATGTTAAACCCACGATCTCCATAATCTAAAAAACCTTGTTTGATTGTTTTGAAGATCATTTTTCCATGACAAGTCTGAAGAAACTCCTTAACCTCATCAGGACTATTTGTCACTAAGGTTTGTGGAACAATAAAACCAATATTTCTTGCCACTGACAATTGAAACAATTTTTTCCGTGCTCGCTCTATGTTGTGAGGATTACTAAGCCAAAAAACTAGAGGTAAGGCTAGCCACATACCTTCTAGTCCATATCTGATTTCTTCCTCAGCAAATTTCTTTTGTACAGAGTCTGTAATATTCAGATTGAACTGATTTGGTCTCCTGTACCAAACACTTTTTATCTCATCTGATGTGATTGTCTCTAAAGTATTGGTGTTTCGCATCTCAAAACCACATGAATTATTATCTACATGGAATTCGAAATTTAGTTGACCGCCTTGAAGCCTGTCAGTATCAAAGCGAAAAACTTGCTCACCTTTCTCTTGTAATTTACTGATGACCTCATCAGTACGTGGTCCGTCTTTTGAATTAGTTAGTACTAATACGGATTTATTTTTAATGTTCATACTATTTCTTCTTTCTACTATGCATATTGTGCTGATGTCGATGATTTGTCAATCGTATAAAAACACAGGTCCCGACTCTTCGTCGCCAAGCAAATGATCACCGCTCAACATGGCACGATTCGAGCGGAATCAGAAGGTGAGGGGAAAGGGTCAACATTTACTGTGGAAATTGAACCGTTTGCGAAGGTGTAGGGAGTGGCGTTATTCAATTTATTCTAAAATAATTATCCGTAGATAGCATGACTACCAATCTTTAAAAAATGCACAGTGTCTTTTTTACCATATTCAAAAACAATTCGAAATTGATAATCAACCGAAAAAGAAAAATAGCCGTCTAAAATCCCATTAAGTTTGTGGGTTTTAAGAGAAGGGTGTCTGTGATTTGTCTTAAATGTGCTTATTTTCTTCTCTGCCAATTTTTGCATTTTAGGATCTGATGATTCAAATTGGGAAATAAACTTTTCTGAAAAAATGATCTTAAGCATTTTTTCTATTTTTCATTATTTCTTTAAGGTTCCCCGTATATACTAAACCTTTTTTTATTTGACGAGAAGCTTCAAAAATCTCGTTGATTTCTACATTCTCTCTCATTTTGCGGACCGCTTTTCTGATAGCTTGAGCACGATTTTCGGCTTCGCCAGAAAATATGATACTGTCGACAAATTCAAGTAAATCCTTTGGCATTGGTACTGATATTGTAGTCATAGTGTGTAATTAGGTTGATAATGTATGATGTTATCATATTCTATCATACATTATGTGTCAACTGTGATTTTGTGTTGACAAATATTATCTATTACATTATATTGTTAATCAGTAAATGGCGGATCTTTGAAATCGCCATAAAAACACTGACCCTAGATAAATTTAACCTATGAAAGCATTTGTAAGTAGACTATTCAAAAAACTAGCATCTCGCGCGGGTGTTAAGATTCGTACTGAACCACATTGGCAAGTGGTCGGACAGATCATCACTCCCGACGGCAAAAAACGATACTTCAGGAATACCTGTTTCGACCTGAATACTCTCGGTGCCACCGAAATCGCTAGGGACAAGGATTATGCCAATTACTTCATGACTCAGATGGGGTATCCTGTCATACCTGGACAAGCATTTTTCTCAGATAAGTGGTGCAAGCAGATAAAGTCAGAAAGGAATATTGACATGGCATATCGTTTTGCACGCAGATTGGGTTTTCCTGTTTTCGTAAAACCAAATAGCCGGAGTCAAGGGAATGCGGTCGCGAAGGTGCATAATAAAACTCAATTTTATCGCGCGATGAAGCGTATCTTCAAGATTGACAACATTGCATTGGTGCAAAAAGTCATCACTGGCAACGATTATCGGATAGTCGTTTTGGACGATAAAATCATCTCCGCGTACGAACGTAAGCCGTTGTCAATTATTGGCGACGGTAAAGCCAGTATTCGAATCTTGCTTACTCGCAAGCAAAAAAAGTTTGCGCGGCAGGGAAGAGATACCGTCATTAAAATTGTCGATCCACGCATCAGAGAAAAATTGGCACACGATGGACTTTCACTTGCTTCTGTATTACCGCAAAACCAGAAAGTTTTTCTACTCGACAACGCCAACTTATCTTGTGGTGGTGACGCAATCGATGTGACCAAGGAAATGCACGCTGATTTCATTATTTTGGCTACTCGCCTAACGAAAGACATGGGGTTGCGTTTTTGTGGTGTTGACATCATGGTTCATGGCGATATCAGAAATGCAATAAGTAGCACGAATAAATATCGAGTAATTGAGATCAATGCTGCTCCTGGTGTTGATAATTATTCAGCATCCGGTAAAAAGCAACAAAAGATCGTTGGAGATCTCTACCTCGAAGTGCTCAAGAGTATGACCAAATAATCACGGGCCGGAGTGCAAACTCCGGCTTTTTTGTACTATAATCTACAAATGAATTTCGAGACCATTTTATCAAAATATGATGTGTTAGTTGGCTATGTTCCACTTGCGGACGAAATTGATTTTCGTCATCTTGATTTGTTCAAGACTGACACATATAACATATTAACAATACCTTCAAATGTGCAATTAGATCCATTTGTGTTAGCTAAAAAGTACACTATCATTAATAATAAAAAAAATACCTTCATAATTATTCCGGGTGCGTGTTTTGACTTATTTGGTAATAGAAAAGGAAGAGGAGGAGGTTGGTACGACAGATTTTTATCAGCAATTCCAAAAGAATGGCTACGAATAGGTATAATCAATGAATCAAAGTTATCTTTAATTAAGCTAAAGACAAATCCATGGGATGAGCCAGTGGATTGGATTATTTCCGTCGGTCAGTTGGTGAAATTTTATGAGACTCTGGCTCGAAAATAAAATATAATTATCATCTCACATTTTACTATTTCTTTGTTTCAATATTTTTTCTTCCGAACAATATAACGCGCGAATTTCTCCAGCTAGATAAAATGAACCAGTAATGAGTAAGGCATCTTTTTTGGATATATTTTTCTTCGCGTCAATAAAAGCCTGAATCGGATCAGTATGAAAAGATATTTGGCTAGAAGATGGCATATGTTTTCTTGCGAATTTTATAAGTTCTTTTGGATTGACGCATTGTCTTCCTGAAACGCTGAACCGCGTAATATAAAGGATGTTAACTTTTGGCAAAAGAAGCTTGAGAACAGTCTTCCAATCTTTGTCAACAGACATGGCCACGATAAGAAAAAGTTTCCGATATGCTAATTTTTTCAAATTATAAATTGTAGTCTTAATTTTTGAAGGATTATGTGCACCATCAATAATAACTAAAGGCTTCCGTGACATTATTTCAAATCTAGCTGGAAGGCGCGCGGAAACTGAAACATCTCTTGGATTATCAATAATTCCGAGTTGCGTGCAAATTGAACCGGCTAAAAGCTTGTTCTTTGCTTCATAATCAAGTTCGCGAACAATACACGGATGATATGAAGCTTTGACACTTGCGCACTTATCTTTGAATATTGATAGGATCCCATAATTACTTTCCGTGGTGAAAAATTGACTTCCTTTTTTAATAATACCTGCCTTATCAAAGGCAATTTTTTTCATAGTTGTTCCGAGTACTTGCGTATGATCAAGATCAATATTTGTAATAGCGGTTACCAAAGGATTTTTGATAATGTTTGTGGCATCATAGCGCCCACCTAGACCAACTTCAAGTACCACATATTCACACTTTTCTCTTTTAAAATAGATAAGGGCAATCGCGAATATTAACTCAAAATAAGAAGGCATTCCATGACGGCTGTGTATTGTTGCGACGTCAATATGTGGTTTAAGAGATTCGGTTATATTTGCAAATGCAACCGGGTCAATATATCTATTACTGATTTGGATTTTTTCTATTGTACTCACTGTAAACGGTGAGGTGAAAAGTCCTGATTTTTTTCCTTGATCTGTCAGTGTTGCGTGGACAATAGAAGAGACACTACCTTTTCCGGCAGTTCCAGTGATATGAATGTACTTGAAATATTTTTCTGGATTGCCGATCTGATTAAGAAAATCCTGCATGCGTTCTATGTACATTTCTGGATTCAGGTGAGCAGCCAAATTAGTTTTTTGATACAATCCGGAGACATTATTCAGACTCTCCAAATATTTTACGGCCATGTGATAACGAGAGTAGTTAGAATTTTTCATGACAGCACTACTATAGCGCAATTATAAAATGTGTCGAGAGTAGGCCTCGACAAAAAACGCCGACACTTTCATATCGGCGATTGCTAGTCCCAGTCTCCAAGCTGTAGTTCCTCTTCGGCATGCTGGTCGCCAATCAAGGCGCGTTCTTGAATACTGATTTGTGGCAATTTTTGCCACCACGACAATCCATCATCCCAGAGTATGCCACCACGACCTTTGTAATCCCCATGTGCCCTTTGTGTATCTCTCTGCATTTGGTTTGTCGGCAGAGGCGTTAGCGAATCATCAAAAGTTAGAACACGCTTGGCGATTTCTCGTTGTTTAGTCAGTTTGTCCAATTTTGTGAATAGCCGTTCAATCCAACGGGCAGGGTATTTTTGTCCATACTGGCCATGACCACTGCCATCTTGAAACCATCTTCCGAATAACTCATCGTCTTTCCAGAGAATTTCATTGGGAAGAAGATTCATAGTTTTCCTTTCTTAAAAAGTTCTGCGCCCACTTGGTTGTGATCAGGTGGGCGCGAGAGTGAGTCACGATTTAATTTCTGTCTCGGGCTCGCGGACAGTGATTGATAGAAACGGCGACTTTTTGTCCTTCTTTCGCGAAGGATACTGAACAATTTTTCGCTTGTTGATTGAGAACCAGACGCCGGCGACCGGTGATTACCGCGATTTCCAAATTTTCTTTCGGAGTTCGTAGTTCTTTGGGATACCTAACGGCGAGATCCATCAGATTCCGATGCCATGGGCGAGTTTTCTTGATCCTATCAAAGATTTGTTGGAAACCATTTTGAGCAAATTCAGGAGAGACTTTTAGCTGTGATGCCATATGTCATTTTTGGTTGATGGTTATTTGTTAGTCCAAGTCTGCCATCATTGTAGCACTTATCATACTATCTTGCTAATTTAATTTTTCAACACTTCTTCCACCACTGCTTTAACATCAGAACCTTCGGCTTTTCCCGCCAATTCCTTCATGATTATTCCAGTGATTTTGCCTCCTGCTTTTAGATCAAGGGTTCCAACTGATTTTAAAGTTTCAATTCTTTCCATGACAATATTTTTTATTTCTTCACGGCTCATCAAAGTCGGCAAAAATGAATTCAAGATCACGAGTTCGGCGCGCTCTTTGTCAGCCAGATCCTTTCTGCCGCCTTTGTCAAATTGTTCTATAGAATCTTTGCGCTGTTTGGCACTGCGTTTAATTAGAGCTAAAACTTTTTCATCAGGCAGAGATTCACCAGTCGTCGCGGTGGCGATAATTTCATTCATGCACAAAGCATTGAGTCCACGCAGAACCTCCAGACGCAAAGTTTCTCGGGCGCGCAGGGCATTTTTTATGCCGTCTTTTATAGTTTGGTGAATCATTGGGAAATTATAACACAAATCATCCGCGAAAATAGATATGATTCTGAAGGGCCGAAATGTAGCCAGCGATCAGCACCTTGAGGCTCTGAAGAATCATATCTATTTTCGCGGATGATTTGTGTTATTTACCGTCAATTTTCTTCATATACTTTGCTAAATCATCCAATGAGATAACTTCTTGGGCGTGAGTGTCATTTTGGCGTACGATCGCGGTCCGTTCAACCGCTTCTTTTTTGCCGATCACAATGACATAAGGAGTGTGGTATTTTTCAACTGATGAAACTTGGGCGCCTAAGCGATCTTTTGCTAATGACAAGTGTAAAGGAATTTTGACTTGACGTAAAGTTTCAATTACCGCTAAAGACGCCAGTTTTGATTCTAGGCCTAATTGCAAGAATGACGCGACAGGGCGTTTCATTTTTTTGACTATTTTTCGCAATTGCGGTTTAGTGCTTGGAATTAGAAGTGACATTCCGACACCTTGAACATCACGCTTGGTGCCAAATCGTTTTGCCAGACCATTGTAGCGAACTCCGACTGCCACAATTCTTTGTTGTCTTGGTTTTTTTTCGGCGATGTTGTCGTCAATAATCGTGAATATTGTTTCAGTGCAATATTTGCGGTTGCCGATCAATGTATTATTGATTGTGTAGGGAATGTTGAGGGCTTCCAAATATTCTAGGACTTCTTCAAGATGGCGTTTGCTCGTCTCGGAAAGAAAATCCATGGCGCGTGGGGCTTTTTCATTTATAGTTTTGGCACCATGGCTGTGCGATGATAACAATTCAAAAACATCGCTTTTCATCAGTTGTCGACATTCAGGTGTCATCTCGTTTATGTTTTTTCTATAATAGGCGGTCAATTCACGGGCAAATTTCGCGATTGAATCACGATCGCCGATGGAGTTGATTTCCACGACAGTGTCTTTGTAACCTTCTTCAATTAACATGACTCTGGCCGTCTGAATCAGTGTTGCCTCGGCGATTGGGCCGGAAGTACCCATAATTTCTAGGTCAGCATAGCGATGGTATCCGCTTTTTTTGATACTGCCACGACAAGGATCTTTGAAATAAATCATTACTGGTTGTGGAAGAGATTGCATGTTTTGCTCTTGATACATTCGGATAAGGGCGATCTTTTCTTCCACGTGAAGCGGAAGTCTGCCATGTTTGTCTGTCTCATCATCAACATAATCTCCGTCCAGGATATCCTTGGCGGCGTCAAAATCCGCCTTTACTATAGAAGGACTCTTCATCGGGGTAAATCCATAGTAGACTGCAATCTCGCCGATTTTATCTAGATGTTCAAATGGAATAAATTTTGAATCGCCTGATTTCTTTTTTGATTTTTTATTTTTCGTCATGTTGGCCAGGAAAAATGTCCACTGTATTGATTGGTAATAATCTCACGAAAGGTCTGCCGATCATCAAATCTCTTTTCAATGGTCCCCAAGTCCTTGAATCAGAACTTTGTGAACGATTGTCGCCCATGACAAAGTACTCATCTGGACCGAGAGTTGTTTGGGAAGTATCAACCGAAGCATGATTGCTTTGGACATATAACTCATTGAGTTCTAGGCCTTTTGGGTTTTCCGTGTTTATGATACTAACTTTTCCATTTTTTATAGAGACAGTCTCATTTGGTAATCCGATTATTCTTTTGATGTAATAGATGCTTGGATTACCGGGATACTCAAATACAATGACATCACCTCGTTTTGGTTCATCAAAACGATAAGTTAGACGGTCCACTATTAGAAATTGACCAGTGGAGAAGGTTGGATCCATTGAAGCGCCGTTTACGATGAACGGCTCCGCGATGAAGAAACGAATTGGTAGAGCGACAACGAGCGCGATCACAATAACTTGAATCCATTCGCGCAAACTTTTCCAAAAACTCTTTTTAATTTCCTGATTGTTTGCGGGGATGGTTTCGCGAGACTCCATAGTGAGGGTATTGTACTACCAAAGTCTGTTTGACACAAGGGACTTAAGTGTGTTTTGACAAAATACTTGCGCCTTTGACCTTTGACCCTTATACTTTCATTCATGCCTTATATTATCGCGGGTCTCGGCAATCCTGGAGAAGAATACGAAAACACCCGTCACAACACAGGTCGGATTGTTTTGAATGTGATTGCAAAAGAAATTGGAGCTGACGATTTTGAATTGAACAAAAAGATTAACGCGGTTGTTTCTAGTGGCAAGATTGGAAGAGAAAAAGTCACATTGATCTCGCCGGAGACGTTTATGAATAATTCCGGCAAAGCAATTTCACAATTGGTCAAGAGTCAAAAAGCCGCGCAGAAACTGGTTGTGATATATGATGATTTCAATTTGCCCATTGGCCGAATGAAGATTTCTTTTAACAGAAGTTCGGGCGGTCATAATGGGTTGGAGTCAATCATTAAAGCAGTCAAGACCGAAGCCTTTCTGCGCATTAGGATTGGGACTGCTCCAGCTAACGCGAAAGGTGTTGCCAGAACGCCCCATGGTGATGATAAGATTGAGAGATTTATTTTAGGTGATTATAGAGATGATGAATTGAAGACTATTAAAAAAGTCGCCAAGAAATCAGCTGAAGGGGTTGAAATGATTATTCGGGAAGGGAGAGAGAAGGCAATGAGCGTGTTCAATGCGGGGTAATTTTTTAACTTCAAAGATCCCGAGAGGCAACTCTTCTCGGGATTTTCTTTTATTAAATTATTTCACTCCCGTATACGACAATGCCATTTTTTGTTCCTTTGGATCAAATAAAGCAATCTTGAATGGATAAGTCTTGCCAAGTTCTAGGGTTTTGCGGAGTTTTTCTTCGGAGCCAAATTCGGAGACATGAACAAGGCCAGCGACCCCTTCTTCAATAGAAGCCAGTGCTCCATGTTTATTAAATTTGATTATGACGCCAGTGACATCCATGTCTTTTCTGTATTTTTTAGTTGCCTCGCTCCAAGGATTTGGCTTCATCTGTTTCAATGACAGAGAAATCTTGCCATCCTTTATTTCAATGATTTTCGCCTTGATTTTCTGTCCAACCTTCACGAAATTTCTAGGATCATCAACGAGCCCCCAATCAATTTCTGAAATGTGGACTAGGCCCTCCAATCCCTCCTCAAGCTTAACGAAAACGCCAAAATCAACGACTCCAGTGACCAGACCTTCAAGTTCGTCGCCAATTTCATATTTACTGACAACCTTTTCTTTTTCCTTGGTTTCTTGGCCCTTTTCAGAGAAGATTAGTTTTCCTTCTTTTGGATCAGCGGTAATGATGGCCAGTTGCAGACGAGTGCCAACCAGCTTTTTTAATTCCTCAAGGATCTTGTCTTTGTCGCCGTCAACGACTTTTGGATAGTGTTCGGATTTTAGTTGTGACGCGGGCAGAAAACCGATGATACCTTGCCATTCAATCATCAGCCCGCCTTTGTTTGCTTCCTTGACCAAAAGATCAAGGGTTTTCTTTTCTTTAATGGCTGTGTCAGCTTCATTCCAGATAAGTGCTTGGCGGGCTTCTTTGAGAGATAATTCGTAATATCCGTCTTTATGCGCGGTATCAACGATCTTTGCCGCGACAACATCGCCGACATTGATTTTCTTGATGACATCTCGGGCGATAATAAATTCACGGCCATAAATGATTCCAGTGCCAAAAGGATTGAGGTCTATATATACTGAAGATTTTTCAATCGCGATTACCGGTCCTTCAACGAGGTCTCCAATTATGGGTGGGTTTTTCATGCTCATAATAAATTCACCCATAAGACTGGATTTTTGAGCATCAGTAAGCTCCATGTCCTCTTTCTTTTTTGGCGCCGATGAAATCTGTGGAGAGCTTCGACGAACTCGTTTCTCACCGACCCTAACGGTTTTTATCTCTGAAACCGCGGAAGCTTTGGTATTTTTTCCTGGAGTTGTTACTGTAGAATTGATATCACTTTCTGGATCTTGAATCTTAGGTCTTAGTTCCTTTTCTTTATGTCCTGTCAATGTTTCTTTTAATTTTTTAAACATAATTATGACGCGCTCCGCTTTTTAAATTATTAATGCGCCCAAATTAATGAGCAAAATTGCGGGATGACGCGAATTGCTAATGAACTAACTGATTTGACTATAAAAACGCTAACGGCGTCTTTCATTTGGATAGTATCGCAGAATTGATTTTTTGTCTATGTTGGAGTAGGATTTGAAATGGAAAAGGATTGAACTATGACTAAAAAAAGGGAAGCGGCAATTGCAAGAGCCTATCAAAATGAGCCGGCACCAAAAGAACCAACAATTTTTGATAAGAATCCTTACATGCGTTGGATAGCAATCTTTCGAATTGTATTACGGCGTGGTGGAAGGTTCTACAAATAGATTCGTATAACAGAATTCACAGGTCTCGCCTAGTTGGCGAGACCACTTTTTTATGTTAAATTACCACCATGATAATCAATTACCTCGGAGGGCAATTTGTGAAGGTCCAGTTTGGCGATACCATTATTGCTTTTAATCCTATTTCCAAAGACTCCAGACTCAAGCCGGCAAAATTTGGAGCTGATATCGTTTTGTCTAGTATCAGCCATCCTGACATGAACGGTTTTGATCAAGTTACTTTTGGTGAGAAAAAACCATTTATTGTTTCTGGTCCTGGAGAATATGAGGTCAAAGGTGTTTTCATAAAAGGTTTTAATTCAGAGTCTGACTATGATGGCGAGAAAAGAATCAATACTATATATACAGTATCTCTTGAGGGTATGAATATTTGTTTCTTGGGCGCGTTGAACACGACTGAATTACCGAAAGAAGCTGATGAAGCTATTGATGAAGTTGATATCTTATTTGTTCCAATTGGCGGAGATGGCGTACTTGATCCCGCTAAGGCCTATAAGTTAGCGGTTTCCATTGGTCCCAAAATAATTATTCCAGTCAACTATGGCGATATTGGCGATAAAGATGCTTTGAAGAAATTTTTGAAAGAGGCGGGCGAAAATCCAAAGCCCGAAGCCAAACTGACTCTGAAAAAGAAGGATTTGGAAGGGAAGGAAGCGGATGTTGTGATTCTTGAGAAGGAGTAGTAGAATTAATCTGACTTTAATGACTTTTCAAGCTTATATAGAAAATCTAAAAGCTAAGCCCGAACATGTCCGCAGACGGATAGCTTTCTGGTCGTCTTTTGGAATTACAGCTATTATTTTCACATTTTGGCTGGCATCTTTTTCTATCACTGGAACAACCGCCAAAAGCGCCGTAGCCACTGTTGTTACTAGAGCTGGTTCACCCGCACAATCGTTGATTGCCGGCGTTGGAGACTTTCTCGTTGATGTTAAGGAGATGATTTTTGGTACTAAGAAAATTAATTATGCGCAGGTGGAGGTGAGTGGGGGGACGAGGTGATTTGGTGATTGACTTTTGATTTTTTTTTGATATCATTTCTGTATGAGTAAAAAAATTTTAAAATCAATTTCCCGTAAATTATTTCCTGTAATTCTTGAAAAAGATGAGGATGGTGTTTATGTTGTTGAGTGTCCTATTTTTAGTGGTTGCTATTCTCAAGGAAAAACAATTGATCAGGCTTTAAAGAAAATTAAAGAAGTTATTCTCTTGTGTCTGGAAGAAAAGGATAATCAAAAGCGTGCTCGATCATATATTCCCCATGAAATGAGTTTGCACACAGTTACAGTCTAATTAATTTAAGCCATGACGAAACTACCTTCATGGCCACATGGAAAAATAATTCGCGCGCTTGAGAAGCTTGGGTACAAGATTACCCGTCAAAAGGGCAGTCATATTAGGATGCATCACAAATACAAAACAGCAATCACTATTCCGACCCATAATCCTGTCGCAAAGGGGACTTTGAGAAAAATTCTTCGTGACGCGGAAATTTCTATTGAGTCATTAGTTGATTTATCCAAATAATAAAAAACCTCGGCGATATGTGTGTCGCGCGCGGTGTGAAATTAAAGAGACTTCGAATTTAAAACGCCTCACTCTTCATTTTCTGGTACTGCTCTTTCAGAGTGAAAATGTCTCTTTCTGTGAAATGAGATCCAAGAAAATGTGCTCCAGCACCGATCATTGCCCCAGTAATTGCTGCTACCAGTAAATGTCCAGCCATCAATCCAATCAACGCTCCAAAACTTACTCCAACAAAACTGGCCAGACGACCGTTGTTGTGTGCAAGTCTGCAGGTTTTTACTGCAATCAAAAGTGATAATTGAAGTAAAATTGGCACCAGATTAATTGACCAAGGTACTTTCTTAACTGCCCAAATCAAACCTTTTGCCAAAAAATACAGACAGGTAAAAGGTAAAATTACTGGAGTGGTTAGTATCAATACTAAGAAAGGATTGGTTTTGAACAGTGCTGGCCCGCGAGTCAATATTTTTTGTCTATCTCCAATACATTGCAGAAAAATTAGTGTTGATATAAAGATTCCGATTGATATTGTAAGTCCGTAGACAAATACAGCTATTTTAAATACACTGATAGTTTCGGTTGTATTTTCCTGCCAAGTAATAATAAGAGACGTAAAGAAAAATATTACCACGACTCCTATTATTTGGAACATACAGAAGACTTCAGTTGATAGACGAATCGCTTTTGGAATGATTTTTTTCCAATCTTCTTTGGCCAGTGAATTGAATTTCTTGCTCATATCGCTACAAGCAGATTTAGTGACTTCCACGAGTATCTTCACCAAACCGACAGGATCAAAAATGATCCAGCCCATGACTCCGCCTAGCAAAGTAGCGAGGATAATCCAGCCACCAGTCAGGTATTTAGTTCCGAGAACATAACCGAACACTGCACCAGCTATGCTGGCAATGACAACTTTTTTCAGGTCTTTCATAAGGTTCTTAGTTTTCAAGGTTTCTTTTGGGTTTTTGAGGCTCAACTTTTATTGAACCCTGTTCTGGGACTATATAATCATAGTTAATATATAATGTCAAGCTGACACCAACACCATTTTTTGCTATAATTGTAAGGAATTGAAAGAAGAAAAGATTCAAATATTGAAGGATTTTTAACCTGATTTTTCAATTTTTTCTTTTTTCAATCTTTTAATTTACCCATGTCCAAAAAGAATGAAAAAGCCGGAGTCATTCCACCACCACGCGAGGCAGGTGCTGGCGTTGTGGCACGCAACATTACCACCGAGATGCGTGAGTCGTTTCTTGACTATGCCATGTCGGTTATTACTGACCGCGCGCTGCCAGATGTCCGTGATGGTTTGAAACCCGTGCATCGCCGCATTCTTTACGCCATGCATGAAAAGGGTTTGACATTCCAATCAAAATTTCGCAAATCCGCGGTAGTCGTCGGTGATGTGCTCGGTAATTATCACCCACACGGCGATGTAGCTGTTTATGATTCTATGGTCAAAATGGCTCAAGATTTTACCATGCGCTATCCGCTGATTCAGGGACAGGGAAACTTCGGAACGGTTGATGGCGATTCTGCCGCCGCCATGCGTTATACCGAAGCTAAAATGTCTCGTATTTCTGCCGAACTTCTGCGCGACATGGATAAAAATACCGTTGATTTTCATCCCAATTATGATGGGACTCGCAAAGAGCCGACCGTTCTGCCGACCGCCGTGCCGAATCTTCTTTTGAATGGGACTCTAGGCATTGCTGTAGGCATGGCGACTAACATTGCTCCGCACAATCTCCGTGAAGTACTTGACGCCACCACACATCTTGTTGATAACAAAGAAGCAACCATTGAAGATTTATTCCAATTTATCAAAGGCCCCGACTTTCCGACTGGCGCGATTCTTTATGGTGAAAAAGATATCCATCATGCCTATGCCACTGGTCGTGGAGGCATGACCGTTCGTGGTGAAGCTGAAATAGTTGAAGACAAAAAAGGTCAGTACCAAATTGTTATTAGTTCTATTCCGTATCGCGTCAACAAATCGGAGTTAATTATTCGCATGGCTGATCTGGTTCGTGAAAAAGTAGTTGAAGGCGTCAAGGGTTTGCGTGATGAATCTGACAAGGACATGCGCATAGTTTTAGATCTCAAGAATGGCGCGTATCCAGAAAAGATTTTAAATTTACTTTACAAACACACTCAACTTGAAGAAACATTTCACATGAATACCGTCGCGCTGGTTCATGGAGTGCCACAGACTTTGTCACTGAAATCTATTTTGCAAGAATTCGTAGTTCACCGCATTGAAGTTATTCGTCGTCGAACCGCTTTTGATTTGGCCAAAGCTGAAGATCGCGAGCATATTCTTCTTGGCTTGAAGAAAGCACTTGATCACATTGATGAAATCATCAAACTAATCCGTGCTTCAAAAGATGTCACCGAAGCTCATGCTGGTTTGATGAAGAAGTTCAAGTTTAGTGAAAAGCAAGCTACCGCGATTTTGGAAATGAAATTACAAAGGCTGGCTGGTTTGGAGCGCAAAAAAGTTCTAGACGAGTTAAAAGAAGTTCAAGAATTGATCGCCACTCTTAAGGAGATTCTTGGCAGTGAAAAGAAGGTCAGGACTATTATTAAAGATGAACTCAAAGAAATTCGTGAAAAATATGGCGATGATCGTCGCACCAAAATTATTAAGCATGGAGTCAAAGAATTTAATCCAGAAGACTTGATCGCCGATGAAGAGTCAGTGCTTGTTTTGACCAAGGGTGGTTATGTAAAGCGCACCAATCCCGATGAATATCGCAAACAGAAGCGTGGTGGCGTCGGCGTGGTTGACCTTGATACCAAAGAAGAGGATTTCATTTCTCATCTTGTTTTCGCGACCACACACAATGATTTGCTTTTCTTTAGTGACAAAGGTAAGGCATATCAAATAAAGATGTATGATATTCCAGAAGGCAAGCGCGCCACAAAAGGCAAATCAATCATGAACTTTTTGTCGTTGGCGGAAGGCGAGAATGTCACTTCAATCTTACCGATGCCAAAAAATAAAAAAGAGGCGGAAGATTTATCGCTGATTATGATTACCAAAAATGGCACGGGTAAGAAGACTTCGGCCAAACACTTCAAAGATGTTCGTCGTTCGGGTTTGATCGCCATCACTTTAGATGATGGTGATGAGTTGATTTCAGCGTCTTTTGTTTCAAAAAATGACAATGTAGTGATCGCCACGCGTGAAGGTCAGTCTATTCGTTTCAAAGAGTCTGATGTTCGTGAGATGGGTAGAAATGCCACTGGTGTTCGGGTTATTAAAATAGCAGATGGAAAAAATGCTGATAATGTGATTTCGGCTGATGTTGTTTCAAGTGATGCCAAAAATCCAGCTCTATTCGTAATGGGTGCCAATGGCTACGGTAAAAAAACCAAGCTTTCCGAATACAAGGTCCAAAACCGTGGCGGTTCCGGAATTCTGACTATGAATGTTACTCCAAAGACTGGAATATTAATGGCGGCAAAAGTTGTGACTGATGACGATTTGGAAATAGTCGCAATGTCCAAAAAAAGTCAAGTTATTCGGGTTGATATTAAAGAAATTCCGACACTTGGCCGTTCTACCCAAGGCGTGAGAGTGATGAAACTCCGCGAAGGCGATCATTTGGCGAGTTTGATTTGTTTGTAAAAATATTGAATTTCACAGACTACCTTCTTCCACATCTGGTTTATTTGGCACTCTCACGATAAACTTCGTCCATCTCCCGAGTTCACTTTCAACTTCCACGGTTCCTTCCAAGTCATTTTCAACAATATATCTCACGGAAACTAACCCCATTCCAGTTCCATTTGCTTTGGTGGTAAATGAATATTTGAATACTTTATTTAGATTTTCTGGCGAGATTCCGCATCCGTTGTCTTCTACCGATAAAATAATTGAATTAAATTTTTTCTTAACGGAGACAATCACTTCATGTTCAGTTTTTTCTGAAATATTTTTATTTTCGTGGTTTTTTGGATTTGGAGCGCAAGCGTCAATCGCGTTTGAGATCAGATTAAGAAAAAGCTGGTGCAAACGCACAGGATGGATATTCAACATAGTCTGCTCAAACGGCTCAATAATTATCTTCACATCTGCCATTCGTGCTTTATAGGCGAGTACATCATGTACGATTTCTAGTTCCTTTGCGACATTTGCAGTTGTTTTATCAGAATCATGTTCTTGTCCGACAATTTTTTTGACACTTTCCATGTACGCCCCCATCCTTTTTGAAGAACTAACTATTTTATGGATTATTTCTTGAGTATTTTCTGAATGTTTTAAATTGTCTTTTAGGGTTTCAGAATAGAGTGAGATTGACGAAAGCGGACTCATTAAATCATGAAACAGCCCTTGAGAAAGTTTTCCAAATTCAGCATTCCTTTCAAGTTCTGCCAGGTTTTTTTCTTCGGCCTTGATCAAAGCTCTAGTTCTCATGCTAATTCGTTTTTCTAATGCATTGCGTTCAGTTTTCAAGATTCTTTCGCTATCACGCATAACTATTTTTGATTTATTTGATTCGCGGACTGAAAGCCAAGCAATAATTCCCGCCAAAATAAACATAGTCAAATAACTGACGATGTCCACCACGCGGACAATGTCGGTCCGCGCGGGGACAATAGTCCCTTCATGCACCTGCGAGAATGCGAGGGGTGTCATATTCTATATATAGCTAGACATGGAAGATAATCGTACCATTGTCATCAGACTTATTTGATAAAAGTTATGTCGACACATAACTCTCGTTACCATATCAAAGCGGAATCAAGAAATTATCAAGAAACAATCAAGATTTGATCAAGATTTTATAATGTGGTCTATTATTTACTCATTAAATAACCCCGACCGGCGATATTACGAATCAAATCGGGCTTATTTTTGAGGTTTATCTTATTACGCAGGTTGCGGATATGAGTCGTGACGTTATTGGCAAGTAAATCACTATCTGTCGTCCAGACATGCTCCATTATCAGGGCTCGGGACACGAGAATCCCTTGATGATGCATCAAATATTCAAGAATACCGAATTCCTTTTTAGTCAGAATTATTTGAGAATTTCCACGAAAAACTGTGTTGCTGTCTAAGTCTAGAGTTAAATCTCCGATTTTTAAAACCGGCTGTCTGGTTATTTTCGGCCGACGCTGAATAGCGCGCAGACGAGCATGAAGTTCTTCAAATGAAAACGGCTTTACCAAATAGTCATCCGCGCCATTATTTAGCGCGGCTACTTTTATTTCAGTCGTATCGGTGACGGATAAAAAGATGATTGGACTTGAGCGTCCAGCCGTTCTGATTTCCTTGCAAATTGTTAGTCCATCTTTTTTTGGCAGGGAATAATCAAGTAGAATCGCATCATATTCATAACTTTTTCCCATAAATGATCCTTCGCCTCCGTCGCTGGCGATTTCAACGGTACAAGATTTGGCGGTCAGACTATCTTTCATGATGTTGGCCAAATTTTGATCATCTTCAACAATAAGAATTTTCATATTTTTATTGGGAGTAGTATATCAAGGTCTATGTAATAAACCAAGACTTAAGCCGTCATATCTAGTGTTATAATAGATAGTGGGTTTAATTATCTAAATATCATTAACATTATGAAAAAATATCTTATCGTATCAAGTATCGCGATTTTGGCTTTGGTATCAATTGCCGGAGCGCAAGAATTTACCTTTTTAAACAATCTCTCCGTAAACTCTACTGGTCCAGATGTTTCAGCTCTGCAATCATGGCTGGTCAGTAATGGTTATGATATCCCCGCCATAAGTTCCGGTACTGCAAACAAAGGATTTTTTGGTTTGCAAACTAGAATGGCGCTTATGAAATATCAATATAACAATGGTATTCCCAATACCGGTTATTTTGGGTCGATGACTCGTGGAAGATTGAACGGCATTTACCATTTAAATAACGGTCCAGTAATAAGTTCAGTTACTGGACCAACCACCCTTGCTGTTGGCGCTACTGGCACTTGGACCATTTCCGCGACTGATCCAAGAAATGGCCCTCTGAATTATTCAGTTATTTGGGGCGATGAAACTCGCGCTGTTGCCGCGCCAAGTTCGGGTGAGTCGGCTCTTTATAAAGATTTTACTCAAAGTACGACATTTACTCACATATATTCAAATTCTGGAATATACAACATTAGATTTGCCGTGAGAGATGTTACCGGAAAGATTGCGAATAAGAGCGCAATCGTGAATGTTGGTAATGTAGCAGGATCTCTCCGGATAACTTCACCAAATGGTGGTGAATCTTGGAAAATAGGTACAACCCAAAATATTACATGGACATCGCCTCAATATATTAGGGCGACTTATGCTGATCTTAAATTAGTTCCATCTTATCAACCATGTACCGGACAAATTTGTCCGATGGGCGCAGTTAGTTCAAATTCAGCCCAATCAATGATGTATCCGTATCATGCGCCGTATATGATTGCTCAAAATATCAGCATCAATCAGAATTCGTATAGTTGGAATGTTGGAAATTATATTCCTGAAGTGACAATAATGATTTATCCAGTACCAGAATCAATTGTCCCTGCTGGTCAGTATTTGATCCAAATTTGCGAAACTGGTACTTCAAATTGTGAAAGTAGTGATGCACCATTTAAGATTTATTCAGATTCTTCAGCAAATAAAGCGCCAGTTATAAATGGCATTGATGCACCAACGACACTGTCTATAAATCAAATTGGAACATGGACAGTGCGTGCTTCAGATCCTGAAAATGGTCAGTTGAGTTATTCAGTTGATTGGGGAGATGTAAATTATGTTCAAAATGCAGCAATAGATACTCGTGCAGGATCAGTATATTCACAAAGTACAAGTTTTACCCATTCATATAGTACTGCTGGTACTTACACAATTACTTTTACAGTTAGAGATAGTTCAGGATTGACGGCTCAGACAAAAACTACAGTTAAGGTCAGTGGAAATTCTGGTACACAGTCAATCACTGTACTTTCTCCAAATGGTGGTGAGGTTTGGGGTTCGGGACAGAGCAAAACTATTTCCTGGGATTCAAATATAGCTACGATAGCAATTTATCCTCCTGTATATCCAAAATTTGATATAGCATTACTACCATCAGTTAATTGTGGATATCAAGTTGCTTGTCTAGTGGCCCCAATACGACTTGCAAGCGGAGTAACAGGAAATAACTATACATGGCAGGTTGGATTTTATCAGGATGGAGTAAGATTGCAGGGTCAATATAGGATTAGTATTTGTTTAAGTGGATCTACTACTTGTGATTACAGTGATACTTTATTTACTCTCAATCCGGAAGTGGTTTACTGATGTTTCCCGAGACCTAGCCTCGGAAAATTTGACACGCCGATTATCCCCATGCTAGGATGTCTGGTAAGCGCTTACCCAGCGTTTTTGAATTGACATCTTTTTAGATGAAATTCAAAATTATAAACTAGTTAACAATTTATCTTTGACTCCCGTTGCTTGGCTTCACGCCCAGTCAATGCGAGTCAAAGCAATAAAATAATAATATGGCAGAATTCAATCGCACAAAGCCACATGTCAATGTTGGTACTATCGGACACGTTGACCACGGCAAGACGACGCTGACTGCGTCTATTCTTGCAGTTCAGGCCAAGAAAGGCCTGGCAAATGTTAAGGCTTATTCCGATATCGCAAAAGGCGGCACAGTTCGTGACGCTTCAAAGATTCTTACTATTTCTCTAGCTCACGTTGAGTATGAGAGTCCGCTTCGTCACTACGCCCACATTGACTGTCCAGGTCACGCTGACTTTATCAAAAACATGATTACTGGCGCCGCCCAGATGGACGGAGCTATTTTGGTTGTATCAGCGACTGATGGTGTGATGCCACAGACACGCGAACATATTCTTCTCGCAAAACAAGTCGGTGTGCCGAAAGTTCTTGTTTTTCTTAACAAATGCGACATGGTGGAAGAGAAAGATTTGATTGATCTTGTTGAGGAAGAAGTGCGTGAACTCCTCACCAAGAACCAATTTGACGGGAAAAATGCCCCAGTTATTCGTGGTTCAGCCCTCAAAGCTCTCGAAGGAGATGCCGCTTGGACCGTCAAGATTGACGAGCTCATCACTGCTCTCGATAGTTATATTCCTGAACCAGTTCGTGAAGTTGACAAGCCATTCCTCATGCCGATTGAAGACATTTTCTCTATTGAAGGTCGCGGGACGGTAGTTACTGGTCGTATTGAACGCGGAAGAGTCAAGATTGGAGATGAAGTTGAGATCATCGGTTTCCGCGATACAACCAAGACGACTATTACTGGTATTGAAATGTTCAATAAACAACTCAAAGAAGGTCTTGCTGGAGATAACGCTGGACTTTTACTTCGTGGCACAGCCAAGGATGATGTGTCACGCGGCCAAGTACTTGCTAAAAGTGGTTCAGTCAAACCTCACACAGAGTTTGAATCAGAAGTTTATGTTCTAAAGAAAGAGGAAGGTGGTCGTCATACTCCATTCTTTACTGGATACAAACCTCAATTCTATATTCGTACGACTGATGTCACTGGTGAGGTTACATTACCAGAAAAGGTTGAAATGGTTATGCCAGGAGACACCATTACTTTCAAAGTAAAGCTCGTAGCTCCAGTTGCTATTGAGGAAAAGATGCGTTTCGCGGTTCGTGAAGGCGGTAAGACAGTTGGCGCGGGAGTTGTAACAAAAATTATCGCGTAATTGGATTCATGGCTACAAAAGAAACAACTAAAAAGGGAGTTCATTCAAAGATTGCAAAACCAGCAAAAGTTCCTCGTGTTCCACGAGTTAAGAAAGCCAAGATAGTTGGCGAAGCACCACATCTTCGTATCAGAGTACGGGCCTATGAGCACAAAATTCTTGACGCTTCATTGAAACAAATTATTGATACGGCTACCAGATATGATGCCGAAATTCATGGACCCGTACCACTGCCGACTGAAATAAAGAAGTACACGGTAAACCGTTCTTCGTTTATTGATAAAAACAGTCGAGAGCAATTTGAGATGAGAGTCCACAAGCGCCTGATTGATATTATCAATCCAAATCCGAAAGTTATTGAAGCGTTGACGAATTTGAGTCTGCCATCGGGAGTGAATATAGATGTGAAAATGATGTAGAAGATGACGGTACGAACTTTGACTTCATTGCGCCTGCGGAACTCGCTCCTGAAATTTCTAGGTAAAAGGCTCAGGAATTACACAAGGCAAAGCCTTGGTAATTCCAACGCCATTCGCCTTTTACCAAGAAATTTCTAGTCGCCCAGAACAGTCCTCGGCTTATGAAATCAAAGTTCGTACCGCCATTCGGTACTGCCAAAAACCATGAAATTTATCCTTGGGAGAAAACTGAATATGACTCAAATATTTGACGCTTCTGGCGTGGCTCTGCCCGTTACCGCGGTTTCAGTGCGCTCAAATATTGTTACTCAAGTTCGCACCAAGGACACTGATGGCTATGAGGCACTTCAAATTGGTGAAGGTTCTCGCAACCCAAATCGCATAAACAAACCACAGAAGGGTCATTTCAAAGAGTTAGGTTCTTTTGCCGCGGTCTCTGAATTTCGCGTTGACTCGCCGACCCAAAAAGTTGGTGATAAGGTTGAACTTTCACAATTTACCGCGGGCGATATGGTGACTGTCAGCGCGATTTCTAAAGGCAAAGGTTTTCAAGGTGTAGTCAAGCGTCACGGTTTCGGCGGTGGTCCACGCACTCACGGCCAGAAACACTCTGAACGTGAACCAGGCTCTATCGGTGGCGGTCTCCGCACACGCGTGCCCGTTGGTATGCGCATGGCGGGACGCATGGGTTCAGATCGAATTACCGTCAAGAATCTTAAGATAGTTCACATTGATTCGGAGGAAAGCGTTATGTATGTTTCGGGAGCTGTTCCTGGAAAAAGAGGGACGCTGGTGGAGGTAGTTGGATAAAAAATATGGAATCAATTATATACAATCAAGAAGGCAAAGCGTCAGGAAAGATCACTCTTTCCAAAGATGTTTTTGGCGCGCCTTGGAATGCGGATTTGGTTCATGAAGTAGTTCGTCTAATGAATTCAAATGCACGCAATCCAATCGCTCATACCAAGATGCGTGGTGAAGTTCGTGGTGGCGGTAAAAAGCCGTGGCAACAAAAAGGTACTGGTCGTGCTCGTCATGGATCTAGTCGTTCGCCGATTTGGGTGGGTGGTGGTGTTACGCATGGTCCTCGCAATGACAAGAATTTTTCTCGTAAGATAAACAAAAAAGCCAAGACCGCCGCGTTTTATTCTATTTTATCTCGTAAATTCAAAGATGGTGAAATACTTTTTATTGACTCAATGAATATTGCCAAGCCAAAATCAAAAGACGCGCAAAAAATTATCCAATCATTTTCAAAAATAAAGGGTTATGAGAAGTTGGGTACCAAGACAACCAATACCGCGATTATCGCTTTGGATAAGAAAACAGACGCGCTAACCAAAAGTTTTAGAAATTTCGGCAATGTTTCAGTTGAAGAGTTTCGCAATGTCAATCCAGTTTCTGTTTTGAATCACACATATTTGATTATTACTAATCCGAAAGAATCTTTGAAGACATTATCAACTAAAGTAAAAAGTGAATAATTCTGAATTCCCGCTTTCGCGGGGATGACACACTACCACCATGCCATTATTTGGATTTAGAAAAGATAAAAAACAAGTGAAGGATTACAGCCAGGCAGCTGCGCCGGCTCAAAAAACCGCGTCTACAAAAATGGCGAAAATTCAAAAATCCGGAAAAATGCCGATTGTCTCGTCAAAATCTTCAAAAGGACTAGTGACTCCCAAAAAATCTGTCGCCATTATTCCTTCTGGATCATTTTCAAGTACCGCTGATGCTATTATTCGCCCACGAATTACGGAGAAGTCTGGTATTTTGAGTCAAAGTGGAGTTTACACTTTTGAAGTTACAAGAAATTCAAACAAGGCGGAAATTGGTAGCGCGATCAAGTCTCTTTACAAAGTCACACCAACAAAAGTGGCTATTGTTAATCTTCCGACTAAAAGTGTTTTTGTAAAAGGACGCAGAGGAACAGTGTCGGGAATTCGTAAGGCATTGGTAACATTGAGAAAAGGGGATAAGATAGATTTTGTATAAAAACATGAAATCATTCAGACCAACAACCAAATCAAGACGCCATATGACAGTTTTGCCATTCAAGCAATATTTGACTGTTTCAGAACCAAACAAAGCTCTGACTGGTGGATTCAAGCGCGATATGGGCCGCAACGCCTTTGGTCGTATCACCGTTCGTCACAAGGGTGGTGGACACAAGAAACTTTATCGCGATATTGATTTTATGTATGACAAGAAAGATATTATCGCCACAGTCAAGACTGTTGAATATGATCCATTCCGCACTGGCTACATTGGTATCGTAAACTACAGAGATGGCGCAAAGCGCTATGTGCTTTTGCCAAAAACCATGAAAGTTGGCAATTCATTTATCGTATCCGAAAAAGCCCCAATTCAGACCGGCAATCGTCTGCCACTCAAAAATATTCCAGTTGGTACTTTTGTTTACAATATAGAGATCAAACCTGGCAGTGGTTCTAAATTGGTTCGTTCAGCTGGTTCTTTCGCGCAAGTAGTTGCAAACGACGCAGGTTATACTCACATCAAAATGCCTTCTTCTGAAGTTCGTAAAGTTCACGAAAACGCTTGGGCGAGTATCGGCGCGGTTTCCAACGAAGAAAATCGTCTTGTAAATATTGGCAAAGCCGGTCGCAGTCGTTGGATGGGCATCCGTCCAACCGTTCGCGGTACTGCCCAGAACCCAGTGGATCACCCATACGGTGGAGGTGAACAACGTACTGGTCGTGGTCTTCGCCGACTGAAAACTCGCTGGGGCAAGCCGGCGGGCAAAGGTCAGAAGACTCGTACTCCAAAGAAATATTCAAATGTCTTCATAGTTTCTCGCAGACAAGTTGGCAAGAAGAGGTCGGTGGCGCAGTAGTTGGAGAATAGTAGTTAATAAAAATATTGAACAAATTGTCTTCTATTTTTTGTTTCTTGACACAAACATAATTATAAGTATTCTTACATCAGACTTTGAGGACTGGCCACCTCTTTGTTCCTCAAACACAATGGCTACAAAACTGAAGGGACTCTAAATGAGAAAATCATTACTATCTGTTGCCCCTGGAAACATATTCCAGGCAGTCAAAGCACAACGTGCTGAAGCCGAAAAAGCTGGCATTAAAATCATCAACCTCACTATCGGCCAACCTTCTGGTCCGGCGATCGAGGAAGCTCGCATCGCCGCGGCGCATGCGGTTATGTCCGCCGAAGAAAGCATGCACGAATATCAGGATAACGGATCACCGGGAGTGTCTAATTTTGCCAGGCGTTTCGTCCAACAACACTTGGAAACTCGGCTCAATTCAATCAATAATGTCGGAAGGCTAGATTTTCTACCACTTCCCGGTATCAAGCCGATGTTGGATGTGGTGGTTAAGTCTCTCGGTACTTGGGAGCGTGATGTGCTCGGACGCCACCGCGAAGCTCGTGTATTCACGATGACCAAGCCTGGTTATCCGACGCCAGCCTATGCCTGCAAAGCGATCGTGGGCATCAATCACTTTGATGCCCCTATGAGCCAGCAAAACGGATTCTTGTTCAGTCCTCAGGACCTGGAGTCAGAAGCGTTGAGTGAACTTGAGGAAGGTGACATGGTTATGTTGAACTTTCCTGAAAATCCGACTGGTATCATCGCGACCGAGGAATGGTTGCTACAACTATGTGGTTATTGTGAACGTCGTGGTGTCCGTATCTTCAACGACGGAGCGTATCACATTCTTAACCACAGCACGCAGTCAGTGACGCTCACTGACATTGCCTTGAAATTTCCTGGCTTGAACTGGGTTGAAGCGTTTTCCGCGTCCAAAGCTGGCAATTTTACTGGTTGGCGCGTGGCGGCTATGGTTGGATCGTCGGAGTTCATGGGTGATATCAAACGGGTTAAAGGCGATAGCGATAGTGGATTTGTGGCTTTCGCCGCAGCGGGCATCATCCATCTGTTCGAAAATCACAAAGACAAGATTATGGCTGTTCGGGACCTGTACGAGAAACGCCTGTACCTAGTAGCTCGGATTCTCATCAATCAAGGAATGCGTTTGGCAGTAAAACCGGAAGCAGGATTCTTTCTGCTTTTTGATTCCCCCCAACGCGCTTTCGGTCAGTCCATTAAGGATGCGGCCGAATTCAACTCGCTGATGATCCAACATACGGGCATTGCTGGTGTACCGTTTGGCAAATGGATCCGCTATGCTATCTGTGCAACTGATGTCGAAGCTCAAAAAAATGAGATCGGCAGTGGTTTCGAAAAGGCCAAAGTCGAATACGACAGCCCTCCAGCTATCTGAGCCATTCTAAACTCTCACCCGATGGGTCTATGTGACCTGTCGGGCTTTTCTTGACATTAATCGTGTTTGTAAGTAATCTTCGAATCAGACACAGAGTAACGCAGTCTCTTGTTGATCTTTTCTAACTAAATACTGCTCAACTATTAATTAGGAGGCAAAATATGCCCATGTCGCAATCATTCCGTGAGCGTCTTTTTCCGGCGCTTCCGGCTATCATTCGGAAATTCGGTAGCCCATTTCATATCTACGACGAACTTGGAATTCGCCAAACGATTCGTCGGCTCAAGGCTGCGTTTACGTCTCGGTCAATCACATTCCAAGAATTCTATGCAGTCAAGGCATTGCCGAAACCCGCAATCATGGACATTATAATGGACGAAGGTTGTGGTTTTGACTGTAGTTCGATTCCGGAATTGCGCTTGGCACGAAATGCTGGCGCAAAACCAGAGGACATCATGTTCACTTCCAACAACACTTCGCAAGAAGAGTTCATGGAAGCTAGACTCAACGGTGGCTGTATTTTGAATCTGGATGGAATTGAGTTTATACGGCAAGTTCCCAGACCGTTTCCTGAACTGATTTGTTTTCGGCTCAATCCTGGAAATCAAAAGACTGGCGACGAAGTCAATTCGATCATTGGTGACCCATTGGATTCAAAGTATGGCGTCCCTATCGAAAACATCCTTGAAGCATTCGGTATAGCTCAACGCGCTGGAGCTACGCGTTTCGGCTTACATACCATGGTATGTAGCAACGATCGTGATTATAAGCATATGGTCGCCACTGTGAAACTTCTTCTAGAAGTTGCCACCCATTTGTTTGAAATCTTAAGCATCAAGCTTGAATTTATCAACATGGGTGGTGGAATTGGGATTCCGTACCATCCTGACGATCAGGAATTCGATATTGATTCATTGGCATCCGCATGTCAGAAATTATTGGCTGACTTTGCAGCGAAACATGGCTATGCACCTAAATTGTTCATGGAAAGCGGTCGTGCCATCACTGGTCCTCATGGTGTTTTGGTAAACAAAGTTATAAATGTTTATTCAAAATATAAGGACATTATTGGAGTGCAAGTCGCAATGCCAGCATTGATGCGTGTTGGAATGTACTCATCGGCGTATCACCATTGTGAACTTCTTTATCCCGATGGCACTATCCGAAGTGGTGAAGAACGGATTCAAACTGTGGCTGGCCCTATCTGTGAGAATTGTGATGTTTTGGCAAAGGGTATTATGCTTCCACCAGCTCGTAGGGGTGACATCATTATCACTCACGACGCTGGTGCTCATGGTTCGGCCATGGGGTTCAACTACAACGGTCGTTGTCGTCCACAGGAGCTGATCCTTAACATGAATGGTACTGTTCGTCGCATTTGTCGCGCCGAAACATACGACGATCTTGATGTTCGGCATCATGGTCTCAAAGGGGAAGAACACATGCTCAAGCTGTGAATTGGACAGATCATATCTGTTTGTTTTGAAATCAGTCACCGTGGATACAGTAAAATGTATTCATGGTGTTTTTTTACATTTTTATTGACAAATTTTAAGGTAAGTGTAATATCCAGATTGGAAATGTAATAAAATAAAAACCAAATATAGAACTAGAAAACATGAAGACTAAAAGTCATTTGATCATCGTTGGTCGGATCGGTTTTGATGAAAAAGGTAAGCCACGAGGTGAAATGGCTCGTGAACTGGTCGCAGAATGTAAAAAAGCGGATCTTCCACACACTCGAGTGGATGAGGTTCCATTTCCGGTTGATATTCCTGAAGATTCCCATGTTGTCTATTTGAGCAAAGCGGGACGGTTTCCGAATGTCCTCGTGGAGTGCCAAAAACGAGAATTTCCAATCATCATAGCTTCTTCGGACTCTGGGATTCAGATTCCAACAGATGTGACCATACCAATTGTGAAAGCACCCAATCTTGGCTTGCTCATCTTGGCTTTGTTTGATGTTCTGCCACGGCTCGGTCAGCTCGCACAAATTCTCGATGCCCGGTCGTTATGTGCTGAGGGTCATCAAGAGGATAAAACCTCTCCGCCAGTGACCATGCAGAAAATCGCTGCGATGTTTGGCATTCAATCGGAAATGATTGGCTCATTACGGAATAATGTTCTCGCGGAGTTGTTTCTTGGCATACCACGAAACAAAACCAATGGTTTTGGTCACCATCTTTTAGTGTCAGAAGCGCTTGGGGTCAGATTGAAAATTGAATTTGAAACCCTCGGTCGTTCTGCCTATTTTTATGGTCTTCAAATGATTAGGCAAAAAATGGAAGAACGCGAGCCAAATCTTCTTCCGGGGATTTACGAAGGGTACAAGCTTGTTTTTCCACCAGATCCATTCCAGCAGGAACTCATTGAGACTAATCGTGCGATTACTGCGGAACTCACAAAGTTGCGTCTGGAATTGCACGTGGCACTTATCGCAAAAAAGTAATTGTTGGACCAAACTTCAAGCCGAGTCTCGCCACATAGCGATTCTCGGTTTTTTTAATATTTTTTATTTTAAATGGTATACTAGACTTCCATGCTCAATCTATTCATTAGAACCACTAAAAAAATAATCGACACAGTCGCGCTTATGATTGCGCAATTGAGTTCATAAGTCAGGTCGGACTTTCAACAAAATGAAGGTAAAAATAATCAAGGTCAGACCTTGATTATTTTTACCTTATCTAGAAATAGGGATTTTGACCACGAAAGTCGATCCACTCCCAGCTCCTTCCGAAGACACCTCAATGATTCCTTTATGTTTAGCTACAACGCTTTGAGCTAAAAATAAGCCCACGCCAAGTCCCTCTGTATCTGTAGATTGGGCGTTTTTTGCGCGGAAAAATTTAGTAAACACATTAGGGATGTCAGCTTTATTGATGCCAATTCCATGATCTATTACAGAAATAGTCGCTTTTGATTTTGATTGCCCTATGATCACATCAACATTTTTGCCAGGTGAAGAATACATCACTGCGTTTTCAAAAAGCACTTGAAGTACGAATTCCATTCTAGGACGATCGATCTCCGCTTGAATATTTTCTAAGGGACACTGCACAGAGAAGAAGATGTTTTTTTCATGGAATAGATTTTTGAACGACTCTCCGACACCTCTGACAAAGTCACAAACAGAAATTTTTTGAAATGAATACGAAGTATCCGCGCTTGATTCAGAATCAGTTAGTTCAACAAGCGTGCCCGTCAGTTTGATTAGTTTTTCGTTTGACTCTTGGATATTCTTCAGACTCTCAAGTTTGTAATGATCTTGTTCCTTGATCAACAGCTCATCAACAGACCACTTGACCTGTGTAAGTGGAGTGCGAAATTTGTGAGCTATAATAGTGATGAATTCGTATTTTAAATTTTCATTTCCACCGAGTCTTTTATTGAGATTTAAGATGATGAGAATAATGACAACACAGATTAGGATTACCAAAAGTACGACTATAAACCCGCTTCCAATTTTGCTCCAGTAAAAAAGTAAGAAATCCGTGAATGACATGGTTTAGGTAATTTATTGTTGAATTATAGCATAAATAAATAATACGAAGTTATTGATCTATTTGTGTGTGGTATACTTTTTCTATGAGAAAACCATATACTCAACATGAGGGTAGGGTAGTAAACACTAATAGTCAGTTTACTCATGTCATGGCAATTGCTCTTGATCCAAGAACTCAATATCAAGAAGGAGTAATTAGATGTATTACAAGTAGAGACGGTGATGTAACTGTAAAAGGATATATTGACAGAAGTGAACTCCATAAAGTCAAGGGAAACTCATTAGAAAGTTTTGAAATTGGAGAAAAGTTGAATATTAAAAATGAAGCTGAAATAATCAATCAAATTAAGGAAGATGGTCTAGATTTTATAGGTCTGGAAGATCCTGATATTTGGATTGATGATAGGGAGGATTTATTGCATCTGTACTTCACATTGCCATTAATTAATAAGATTGAACACGATAAAAATAAAATCCATCTTGGACATGCAGTTGGGAAAGATTTAAGTTCTTTAGAAATGACAATGCCCGTACTTTTGGCAGATGTGCAAGGTGGTGCTAAAGAATTATCTGTGGCTCCTGTAAATAAAAACGGCTTTCGTTACAATTTGATAGAGTCAAGTAAAAAAGAAACAGATTTCACATATTCAGTTGTAAGACTTGCCGTTGCTGAAAATATGGGAGAGTCTTGGAAGTTTGGTGAAATAGTTTTTCATCCAAAGGAACATGGGATTCCATGGATTGGAGGTCACGCTTCTCCAGGTCCACTTTTTTCAGAGAATTTTATTGATCTTGGTGAAGGAAAGAGGCTTGGTTTGATCAATGGTAGGGAAGCAAATAAGATTATTGACGGGAAAACTAAGTATGGCATGTTTTCTATTGGTTTATTTATTTACAATTATGAGGACGGAAAAATAGAATGGGTTTCACAAAAGCCATTTATTCAAGACAGTGAAGCAAAGACAATTACTTTTGCTAGTCAGTTTTTAGAAACTGGAAGAGGTGAGGGAATTCTATATGCCCATGTTGACGATTCGTTTGTTAGAGCTTACACCTTATATGCTGATTTGATAAGATTATTGTTGCCTAAATAGTTAAATATGAGCACAGTGTCAACATCTTTATATGGTGATGCCGAGTAATTCTGGTGTCCTACCATCGCTTTAATTAAAAATTTGACTTCAATTGCTCGCTCTGTTAGTATATTTGACGAGCTCCATGGAGCCTATTTTCATCGTTTCATTGATGGAAGATGAACTCTTCCATTTTCATTTCAACAAAACTAACTAATTATGGCTCGATCACTCAAAAAAGGACCCTATATTGAAGAGCGACTTTTGAAGAAAATCGCAGGCAAAAAAGCTGCAACAGCAGGAATCATCAAGACTTGGTCACGCCGATCTCAGATTTCGCCGGAAATGGTCGGATTTACATTTGGCGTACACAACGGAAAAGTTCATATAGATGTATTTGTAACCGAGGATATGGTTGGACACCGCCTCGGTGAATTTTCGCCTACTCGCAAATTCGTCCGACATGGAGGTAAGATGCAAAAAGAAATTGAACTCAAAGCCAAGGAGGCAGAAGTCGCAGCCGCAAAATCCGCCAAAGAAGCCGCTACTACCGCCACCAAAAAATAATATACTGATATGATTACCGCCTCACTAAAAAATTACCGAATTTCCCCACGAAAAGTCCGTCTAGTCGCAGATATGATTCGCGGTAAAAATGTTATTTTAGCAAAAACTATTCTGACCAATGCGGTCAAAAAAGCTAGACACCCACTTCATGACCTTTTGGATTCAGCTATCGCTAACGCGGCCCACAATCACAAGATTGATTCCGCGGATCTTTTTGTAAAAGAAATCAGAGTTGATCAAGGTTTTGTCATGAAGCGTTCAATGCCAGTTTCTCGTGGTTCAGCTCATCCAATCAAGAAGAGGACAAGTAATGTGAGTATTATCCTTGATGCGCGCACTGCTAAGGTTGCCAAATCAGAAATTCAAAAGTCTGTAAAAGTCGTTAAATCAAAGTTATTGCCAAAAGCAAAGAAACTAATAACTAATAACCAATAATCAATAACTACTTTTATGTCTCACACCGTTCACCCTTATTCACATAGACTTGGAATCATTCGCGATTGGAAGAGTCGCTGGTTTGGCGTGGACAAAGGATATCGGACAGCTCTCAAAGCAGATTTGATTATTCGTGAATATTTAGTGAAAGCACTTCGCGCAAATTATGTCGGTGGGATTGATATTGAGCGCAATCAAAAAGTTCTGCGTGTGATCATCAAGACTTCCAGACCAGGAATGCTTATAGGTAAATCTGGAGACGGAGTAGTCAAGATTCGTGAAAAACTCATTAAACTTTTACGTGAAAACAAAGCTGAAGTCGCCGGACAGGAACTCAAGATTGATATTGAAGAAGTTCGCAATCCCGAATCAAATGCCGCTATTGCCAGTATGATGATCGCTGAAGCTTTGGAAAAGCGTTTACCTTTCCGCCGTGTCATGAAGCAAACTATTGAAAAAGTCATGGCTAATAAGAATGTTAAAGGCATTCGTATTCGTCTCGGCGGTCGTCTCGGTGGCGCCGAAATCGCTCGTTCAGAAGAGCTCAAGAAAGGACAAATTCCCCTGCAAACTCTTCGTGCTGACATTGAATTTGCTCGTGAAAAAGCTCATATGACTTATGGCGATATTGGAATTAAGGTCTGGATCTACAAAGGTGAGATATTTAAAAAAGATCAGAAATAAACTACCATGTTATTCCCAAAGAAAGTAAAACATCGCAAACATTTCACCAAGCGCAAGCATCCGGTCAAGGAGGCGCACAAACACGAAACGCGTGGCGTGACGGTTGATTTTGGCTCATTTGGTCTCAAAGCCATGGGTTATGCTCGTGTGACTTCAAATCAGATTGAAGCCGCCAGAAAAGTCATGGCTCGTTATGCCACCAAGTCTGGAAAAGTTTGGATCCGTATTTTCCCGGACATGCCATTTACCCAGAAGCCGGCTGAAGTAAAAATGGGTAAAGGCAAGGGTGACCCGGTCGGTTTTATCGCCGAGGTTCGCCCAGGCCGCATCATGTTTGAGATTGACGGAGTAGAGAATAAGGTTGCCGCTGAAGCTCTTCGCAAGGCGGGGACAAAGTTGCCGGTGAAGACGAAGATTGTGGCGAGGATGTAGCTGTATTATTTATAGTATTCGTGAGTTCGTATTATATTTATGAAAATCAAAGAAATTTCAAACAAAACCCCAGCAGATCTCACCAAGCTTATTTCTGAAAAGCGTGAAGCTCTTCGAGTATTTCGATTTGGATCAGCAGGTGCAAAGACCAAAAATGTCAAAGAAGGCAGAGCAATCAGAAAAGACATTGCTAGAATGTTAACCGTCTTAAATGTGAAAAAATAAAATAACACAAATCTCTACGAATTCACGAATTTATGCAAATGTCACGAATAATCGCGAAAACATAGACAAAAACCAAAAAATAAAGTAAACTCCAACTTCAATGCCTACTACTGAAACAACCAAAAAAACACCAAAACGCCAGATATTTACTGGTGTAGTTGTTTCTGACAAAATGAAGGATACAGTCGTTGTGTCTATTGAACGCTATGTTAAACATCCAAAATATCACAAGTACATGACTCGCAAGACCAAACTGATGGCTCACAATGTCGGTAATACTAAAAAGATTGGCGACAAGGCGACGATTGAGGCATGCAGACCGTTGTCAAAGAATAAAGCGTTTAAAGTTATCGCATAAATTTTTCCGCTTTCCATATTCCATTTTTCATCTTTAATTAACTTCCATGATTCAACCCCGTTCAATCGTAAATATCGCTGACAATTCCGGAGCCAAAATTGGACGTATTTTCAAAGTGCTCGGAGCTTCAAACAAGCGTTATGCTGAGCTAGGCGAGGTCGTGGTACTTTCTGTCCAAAAAGCCGAACCGCGCAAAGCTATAAAAAAGAAAGATGTTCTTCATGCTGTTGTTGTCAGGCAAACAAAACCAACTCGCAGAAAAGATGGTTCCTATATTCGTTTTGATGAGAATGCGGTTGTGATTATTGAAAAGGGTAAAAAAGAGCCGATCGCCGGTCGTATTTTCGGTCCTATTCCTCGCGAAATCGGTGAAGCGGGCTTCAAGACGATCGCATCCCGCGCTCCAGAAATTGTTTAGTACTATTAACTTTTTTCTTTCTAACTACTATCATGCATATAAAAAAAGGCGACACAGTAACAATACTTTCAGGCGACGATAAGGGCAAAACCGGCAAGGTTGTCAAAGCTTTTCCCGCGGAAAATAAAGTTGTGGTTGAAGGTATGAATACAGTCAGGAAACATCAACGTCCAACCAAGCAAGGCCAAAAAGGTCAAGTAGTTGATTTGGCAATGCCGATGCACGCGTCAAAAGTAATGAAAAAAGAGTGATTATTTCTGTTCTTGGCAAGGGTAGGCCTTGCCACAAACACAAAACTACCATGTCACACAAAACAGTAATAGAATTAAATAAAGATTCATTCAAAGCTCTGAAAGAAAAGCTCTCTTTGAAGAACCCGATGCAAGCTCCACGGTTGGTCAAAGTCGTTATTTCAAATGGATTTGGTTCAGTTAAGGATAAAAAGAAAATTGAGCTTATCGCTGATCGACTAGCCAAGATTACTGGCCAGAAACCGGTGACTCGTATTACCAAGAAAGCTATTGCTTCGTTCAAGACTCGTCAGGGTGATGCTATTGGATATCAGGTGACTCTCCGCGGCCCACGCATGCATGAATTTCTAGATCGTTTGATCAATATCGCATTACCCCGCACAAAAGATTTCCGCGGACTTTCACGAACATCTGTTGATGAAATGGGCAATCTCACTATTGGTATCAAGGAGCATACTATATTCCCAGAAACTTCCGATGAAGATTTGAAAGATGTTTTTGGTTTTGCGATTACGATTGTGACAACCTCAAGTGATAAAAAACAGACACTGGCTTTTCTAGAACATATTGGTCTGCCCATGAAGAGGGAGTAGGTGAAGAAGTAACCGACCATTAAGTTTTAATGATCAAAAAACTGTCCACCCCGGACAGTTTTTTGATTCAATATTGATTGAGATGACCTACCTTATATCCCACTCATAGTTGTGGTTGATACTTCTCCTGAAGTTGCAGTGTTGACTGAAGCGTCAGCAGACTGAACTTTGAAGTAATACAAGGTACTTGTAGACAAACCAGTTACTTGGATAGAGTGACTTGTTACTAGCGATCCATTAAGTATAAATGGAGTTGTTGTGGCGCCCACATCAACTGGACTTGCAGTTGAATAGAATACTTTTGAAGTAGCTAATTCATCAGTAGTCCAGCTAACGGTAGTTGTTGAAGATCCTGGAGTTGCCAATAGACTTGTAATTACCGGCGCAGTTACATCTGGAGCGACTGGTAGAATATTTGTGTGTGCGGAGAATGTCGCTGATGTAGTTACATTTCCAGCAGTGTCAGTTGATTCAATTACAAGATAATAAGTTGTGTTTGGATTCAATCCAGTAATCAATAGCAAATGAGTCTTGGTACTGCTTGCATTTGAAACAAATGAAGTTGTACTGGCATTCAGAACTACCGGGAGGATTGTTGAATAATATACACGGTCAGTTGTATTTTCATTCGTGTTCCAACCAACTTGAATAGTTGAGGTTCCAACAACCGTAATGATATTACTCAAGATAGGAAATTGATTGTCTATTGAAGGCACTTTAGTTGTGAATGAACCGACACTTGAAGGTGAAGTATTACCAGAGTAGTCGCGAGATCGCACGATAACATAATAAGTCGTGCTTGCCGTCAGATTCTTCAAGATAATCCTATGATCTTTAGTGAAATTATTTTTTGTGATCTGATTTGTAATTGAACTTGAAGTATCTATAGAAGGATTTGTACTCCAGTAGACGATACTATTTGAGTATTCATCAGTTTTCCAGCGAACTTCAGTTTGAGTCTTGGCTGGATTAAAGGTTAAGTTACTAATGACTGGCGCGGTTACGTCTGGAGTAGTTGAGGCATTTTGGCCACGAAACTTTTTATTGATGCCAAACGGCAGCCAACAATTTTGCACAATGTATTTTCTGGCAATAGTGTTGCCGTTCTTTTTTAACCATCCTGGCGCGATCAGATGGCCATAAGCTTTGAAACATAAGTTTTCTGAATTATTCTGTGAAGACCTAGAATTCGCTACAGAATTTTTATTGGGATTTTTGTCTTCATCTCTTTCATCTTCCCGCTCATTATTTTTTTTCTGTTCTTTTTCTTGTTTTTGTTCCTTTTTTTGCTCACCTCGTCCATTGTTGTCATTTTTACCGTTATCCTTGGCAAAACCAACTAGAGGACTTGCCACGAGGGCAACAGCAACTAAACCTATCGTTATTGATTTAATGTGATTTTTCATAATGGTTATTAATAGTTATTAAAGTCTTTCTACACATGATTAGGACGCTAGAAATGGGCTATTCTTACATCAAGCGAGGAGAGACCTCGCTAGCGGCCTCTCCTCGCTTTATTGTACCTTTCATAAGTCTATGTCAGACTGTTATGAAAGAATTAATATCCTTATGCGTCATAAACAACAGGAAAATAGCCATAAATTGCGCAAGATCTTTGATGAGGTCTATTTAGCTGAATCCGATGCCTTATTCCGTTTTTGCCTAGTTAGGGTCTCTGATCGTGAACAAGCAGTTGATTTGGTGCAGGAGATCTTCACTCGTTTTTGGCAGAATATCAATAGTGGAACAATTGAGTATCCGCGGGCATTTCTCTTCAAGGTTGCTAGGAATGCCATAATTGATTGGTATCGCAAGAAAAAGAGTATTTCGCTGGAAAGTATGGCTGATCTTGAAACACAAGAACCTTACGAGCAAATTCATGATTCGGCGATTTTGGATAGTAGATTAGATGGAGAAGGTAGATTCCTGATCAGCAAAATTCGTGATCTTGGTTCCGGATATCGCGACGCGATTTATTTAAGATATGTTGAAGGACTATCACCACCGGAGATCGCGGAGATATTAGGAATTAGTACCAATGCCGCGTCAGTCAGGATAAATCGAGGAATAGAGGAATTACGAAAATTGACGGGATATGATATAGAGATAGAGGACTCAAAATAACATGAAAGACATCAGATTCAACAAGGCAATAAATAATGTTAGAAAAATTTCCATGACTCCTGTGGAAAAGCAGATAATGTTGGAGCGTATTTTGGGTACAACGGCGAATTTACCTATCAAGAAAGAATCTTATTTCAAAGAACCAATCAAAAGTCCTTGGACCATATATTCATTTAGTAATTGGATCAAAGGCCACCAACTAGTTTCGGTCATAGCTGTAATTTTAATAATTGCTTTGAGTGGCAATGGTATAGTTTTGGCGGCGAATAATTCATTGCCAGGCGATGTTTTGTATCCTCTGAAGGTCAATGTGTCCGAACCGATTAAAATCGCTTTAATTTCAGATCCTATAAAGAAAGCGGAGGTTAAGACTGAATTGGTCCAAAAAAGATTTGAAGAAGCAGAGACTTTAGCTATTAATGACAAACTTGATGTTGTCACGCAAGATAAAGTTACACGACGGGTGCGAACGCAAGTTGATGATTTGAATGATGACATTAAGAATGTGGAAAAGATTTCCGTTGAAAAGGCAGACGATGTCAGCGCGACGCTTGAAGCCAGTGTTCGCACGCACGATCGTGTTTTGGTGATGATCAATGGCCGCAGAGGTGTCGTATCAAATGCTCGATCGATTCAGGATTCAGGAAACATGATTCAGGAGGCAAAAACAACGAATTCTATTATTCCGAAAGTCACAAAGAAATTGAATCAACCCGCGGTTACGACTAGTATTCCAAAGAAAGAAAAAGAAAATGATGATCAAGGGTCAGAAACCACTCTACAAGCCCCAGTATTTATGAGTGCGCCAAGTGTGTCTACAACTTCCAGTGCTTCAGATAATTCAAATAAAAAACTTCGCAAAAATTCCGAATCTGTTTCAACAACAACCAAAGCCAGCGGCTCTTCTATTGATGGTTCGGATAATATAAATGTTCAAAATGTTGGAAATGATTTAAGTGTTGATAGTGAACGAGCTATAAGATTAGAACAAAATATTCAACATAAAGAAGCGGAATTCTTCAAAAAGGCTCAAGACAGGTTGAATCAAGCAGATAAAAACGCGGAGTTGAGTGGAAGATCCGCTATGAGAAAAAGTCAAGCATTTTGTTAAGTTCGGTAGACCGTTT
>JBBTTD010000004.1:0-11375 GCA_038064415.1 Patescibacteria group bacterium
GCTGCGGGACTTGGATTCGAACCAAGATAACAAGCTTCAAAGGCTCGTGTCCTACCATTAGACGATCCCGCAAATTGAACACTAGCTAATCCTACTGACAAATCCTCACCACCGCAAGCTCCAATGGCAAGCTCTCTATCTTAGCTCTGCCGACGCCATCTACTGCTTCAAGCAAAACGGCAAGCATGGCAGAAGTGACCCCTTTCTTCCCCGCCTCCTCCTCAATAAAGACCCAATCATCATCCGAGACACGATCTTTGACAATTGCTTTAGAAGAAGCGGAGTTTTGGATGAGTAAAATAAAACGCATTTTTTCTAACATCAAAGTTGAAAAAGTATTCATGGAAACTCCGATTTTTTCTGCTTGACCGATAACAGAAAGAGCTTGATCACTATTTTTAGCAATTAAATTTTCTATGAATAAATTGACCAGTTCAGCACGAGGCGCGCCGGTGATTGATTCAACTTCTTCACGAGTGATTTTTTTGTCAGCCGATGAAGCTATAACTTTCTCCAGTGTCCCGAGAGCATCGCGGAATGAACCATCTCCGAGAAGCGCGATCAAGTCAGAAGCACCAGCGTCTAAATCATAACCTTCTTTTTTGGCAATGGTCAGAACCTGTTTCCTGATAATTTCACGCGATGGTTTGCGAAATGAAAATGTTTGGCAACGCGAAACGATCGTCTCCGGAACTTTGTCCAATTCGGTCGTGGCTAAAATGAAAATGACATGCTTTGGCGGTTCTTCAAGAGTTTTGAGCAAAGCATTCCACGCGTCTTTAGAGAGCATATGGACCTCGTCAATAATGTAGACTTTGAAGATGCTAGAAAATGGCAGAACCGAAACATGCTCGCGAAGCTCACGGATATCGTCAATTCCACGATTTGAAGCGGCATCAATTTCGTAAACATCTTCATCGGCTGTCTTTACCGATTTAGCGAAAATTCGCGCGACACTGGTCTTTCCTGTTCCACGCGAGCCCGAAAAAAGGTATGAATGAGCAATTCTATTATTTTCAATACTATCTTTGAGCGCGTTAACGACATGGTCCTGACCAATGACTTCAGACCATTTTGCTGGACGGTATGTGCGGTATAGAACGGGCATAGGAATAGTCTACAGTGAAAAATGCAAAGTGCAAAGTCATAAATAAATTAAAAATCCCACACCGATTAGAATATATAACACTTATTCTACTTGCGCGAGATAGTTATCCACCACCTTTTTAACCTGCTTAAAGTTTTCCGTCTTCATCAACTTCACCCTCAACTCCTTTGCTCCATCCCAGCCGGAAACATAGGCCTTGAAATGTTTTTTCATTACGGCGAAATTTTTGAGGTGTTTTTTTTCACAAAAAGTCCTTTCAAAAAGCTTGGTGTGTTCTAACATTATTTTCAGGCGTTCACGCGAAGTTTTGAAATCTGGATCAAATTCCGCGCGCTCTCTTAACGCGAGGAGTTCTCCCTTCGTCTCGCTTCGCTCAAGTCGGGAGAATCCATCGCGCTTGCGGGCACGACTAACACTCTCAAACAACCACGGCTTTCCAAAAATACCTCTACCGATCATTATCCCATCACATCCGGATTCCTTAATCTTGATCAGACCATCATTCACAGATTCAACATCACCATTACCGATAATTAAAGTCTCCGGACTTATTTCATCTCGCATTTTAATTATCTCTGGCATTAAATCCCAATGCGCCGGAACATCTGACATCTCTTTGCGTGTTCGTAAGTGAACTGTAAGTGCTGGAAGTTTTTGTTCCAAAAGTAATCGGATCCAATCAAGATCGATCTTGTTATAACCAATGCGGGTTTTAACGGTAACGGAATTTGAATCACACCCACCACCCTCCGACCAACCTTTTCGCGCAGACTGAATCACTTCAATCGCCACTTTCGGACTTTTAATTGAAGCCGCTCCACCGCCCTGTTTCTCCACCGCGCGATCAGGACATCCCATATTTATATCCAATCCATCAAAACCAAGTTCAGCTACCAATTGAGCAGATCGTAGCATTACCTCTGGATGACCAGTAAAAAGTTGCGCCACAATCGGTCGCTCGTCTTTTGAAAATTTTAAATCAATTAATAATTTCTCTTTGCCGCGAGAAACCAGACCATCGGCCGATACGAATTCTGTCCACATGACATCTGGCTTGCCATATTTAGTAATGATCTGACGAAAAGCGAAATCCGTAACATTGGCCATTGGAGCCAACATAAAAAATGGCTTTGAAAGAGTTTGCCAGAAATTTTTATTGGCTTTTTTTGAGGTTTTGCTATGCATCTATATAACTTAAGTGAAGGCCTGACCTTCACTTATCCCTATTCCCTAACTTTAGCCAGCAGTTTAACCGTATCAGCGTCACGATTATCGCTATCCAAAACAATTACCGCGTAAACATTTTTATTTTGCCCGAGCGCGAAAAGCGCCGCGCTGGTTCTATTGGCTTCAGTCGTATAACCATTTTTACCGCCGAGGTAATATGACCAACTCAAGAAATGAGTTGGATTGACCCAAGTGTGAGAACGAATCGTCTTGGTCTTCAGGGCGGTAATTTCAATAATTTTTGGATCATTTTTTCTGATCCAATCTAATATCAAAGCCAGATCATTCACCGTGGAGACATTATCCGGGGACAATCCAGAAGGATCGGCGAAATATGTACGGTAAGCCCCAATTGACTGGCTCCAATCATTCATGGCGCTAATAAATTTCTTGCGATCATAAGCTAGAGCAAAAGCTTCGGCTGAATCGTTTGATGAAACCATTAACAGCGGATAGAGCAAATCCTCCGCGGTAAAAGTCTCTCCGGGCTTAAAATTGGCGGTATTTCCATAAGCCGCCATGACATTCTTGCCAACTGTAATTCGCTCACTGGGATCAATGAGTTTGCGAGCGACTACAGCAGTCGCTAATTTTGCCAAAGAAGCGATCGGAAATAATTGATCGGGATTATGTTCAATCGTAACATCGCCACGAGTTAGATTTTTCACGAGATAAGCACCTCCAGAAACATGTTTGTCTGAACTAGACGGCAAAGCTTGGGTGGCCGCATTGATAAAATCCTCCTCTTCGCTGGCGGTATAACGGATGGTTCTACTGACACCAGAAATAGAAGTACCGTCAGCTCTAGGCGCGACTACAATTGAAGCAGCTCTTAAAAAGGAGAAGCTGGGGATTTTTGCAAGTTCGGGCTTGAGTGCTCGCCACCCCACAGCTCCGCCATAGGCAATTACTACGCCAAAAACAATAGCCATAAGTCCACCGAAAAGTATAGTGAAGAATTGTCTCATCTTCGCATTATACATTACTTCACCTCTGTGTAAAAAACATTGGCGCCATAACGGACATCAATATAGTCAAATTCAAGCGATTTGTTTTTTGTTTCGGCGGTATTGACCATATTCACCCAAAATGAAATAAGATTAGACAATTGATCTTCAAGAGATGAGCTGTCGTTGAAATAAATAACTACCGTACTAGCGCCAGAATTAGCATTTACGGAAGCTTTGGAAATAATCGGATTTTTCGCGTAAAGTTCATATTCATTTGAATTATTTATCAAGATGGCTTCAACGGAAATACCGTTGTTTTTTGCGCTATTATAAAACTTTTGCAAAGCGGAAAATTTTGAAGTTGAAGTGGCATAAAGACCAATAAGACTGGTGCTGGCCAAATCGGGCGTGTAATATCGATTATAGGGACTACCGGAAAATGAAGGTGACTTTTTGAAGATCAAACCATCAGAATCAACAAAATAACAAGACCCTGGATCTTCAAGAGAAAGCTCATTACCATTAAAATCCGGTAAAGTATTGCAGATCAGGGCCGATGGGGTCTTTTCGCTTACAGAGACTGTCAGAGTCTTCAGGCCATCGCGCTCAATCGTAACATCTTCAACATCAAGAAAAGATTTCTTGATTTCAGTCTTAATGGTTGCTTTAGGATATATAAAAGCACTTGATCGCGCTAAAATCCCAAAGTATTTCCCTTGAAGCGCTTCAATCACGGCTGAATGAATAATCTCGGATTGTCCCTTGTCCGTGCCAGAAATAACAACATTGATAATAGATAACGCCGGCAAAGAAGATAGATATGAAAAAGCAAAAATGATCAGTCCGAGTAAAACAACAAAAAGCCCCGACGCCGTAATGGCGCGGATCCGACGTCTGACGCGAAAACTTCTTGATTGTCTTGATTTGAGGTGACGAGGATGCATATGGATCAAATCTTTTCCCTTCCAAAATATTTTGCTAATATCGTTGGAAGTTTGATCGTTCCGTCTGCTTGCTGATAGTTTTCAACCAATGAAACCAAGATACGCGGCGTCGGGATAGCCGTGGAATTGAGCGAGTGGGCATAGCGTAAAGTCCCTTCAGCGTCGCGGTAACGGATATTCAAGCGACGAGTCTGAAAATCATGAAAATATGAAGCTGAAGAAATTTCGCGGTACTTGCTTTCTTTCGGCACCCAAAGTTCAATGTCATATTTCTTGACCTGACCAAGACCTAAATCAGCTCCGCAATTGATCACGGTGTGATATGGAATACCGAGTGATTCAATAAATTCTTCCGTATTGCGATTGACTTCTTCGTGATATCTGACCGAAGTCTCATGGTTAGCTTCACATAAAATGACCTGCTCAAATTTGTAAAATTCATTGACGCGAATCAGACCACGAACATCTTTACCGTGCGCGCCCGCTTCACGACGATAGCACGGAGAAAATCCGAGATATTTTTTGGGCAATTCGCTTGCAGTCAACACTTCATCGCCATGCATCCCCATCAATGGAACTTCGGCAGTACCCAAAAGATAATCGCCGTCTTGAGTCTTGTATATATCTTCTTCGCCTTGCGGTAAATAACCGGTGCCAACCAAATTGATCTTACGAACTATATTCGGCGGTAAAACCGGAACAAATTCTTTTTTTGAAAAGAAATCAAGAGCATAATTCCAAATCGCGAAACAAAGCCGGACACCATCACCAGTCAAGAAATACCCGCGGAAACCATGAACTTTAGCTCCACGCTCAAAATCAACTATGTTGAGTTTGGTCATAATCTCAATATGATCTTTTGGCTCAAAAGTGAAATTGGGCTTTTTACCCCACGCTTTAATTTCTTCATTATCGGCATCACTGACACCATCAGGGACGGACATGTCTGGAATGTTGGGGACACGCAACATCAACAGTTGCCAGTCAGTCATGACTTTCTTCAGACTTTCTTCATCTGCTTCCAGTGAAGCTTTAACAATCTTCATCTCGGAGATAAGTTTGGATCGCTGATCAGCGGTAACAGAAGTAATTTTGTCACTTGTGACATTTTGCTCGGCTCGGCGTTTTTCAATGTTGGAAAGTAGTGCTTTGCGCTTGTCATCAAGCATAATAAGCTCATCAACTTTGAAATCAAGGCGCTTTTTCTTGGCGGCTAAGTCTATAATTTCCTTATTTTCGCGAATAAATTTAATATCTAACATGGGTACAGTTTAACATAATTCAGTTTTCAACACGAAATCCCCAGAAAAGACACAAAATCAGAGAAGGCAATCAATTATTGGATGTATAATCAGATTCAGCAAGGAAGAGGACGTGCATTCTCTTCCTTGCTGAATCTAATAATAATTAAATGGAAATAAAAAAGATCAAAAAAGAATCATACCCATACCTTTTGAAACAAATCTCTCAACTTACTGATGAGATGGATTATATTGGTGAAATACCTCCTGACGATAATAAATTCCTCTGTGTAGTGGGATCGCGTACCTATAGCTTATACGGAAAAGAAGCATGCTTCAAAATAATTGCCGGATTAAAAGGTTATCCAATAGTTATTGTTTCGGGACTAGCGGTTGGAATAGATTCAATGGCCCACGAGGCCGCTTTGGAAGCTGGTCTAAAGACTATTGCTTTCCCGGGATCAGGATTGGAAGAGTCCGCCATATATCCTCATTCCAAGATTCCACTTGCCAAAAAAATCGTAAAGGCGGGGGGTGCTCTGATTTCTAAATTTCCAGCCGACATGCTTTCAAAACCTTGGTCATTTCCCGCGCGAAACCGCCTGATGGCTGGAATATCTCATGCTGTGTTGGTGATAGAAGGCCGACAAGGTTCCGGAACTTTGGGCACCGCGGATTATGCCGCGGAATTTAATCGGGATGTCTTTGCAGTGCCGGGAAATATTTTTACTGAACTTTCATATGGACCAAATATGTTAATCCAGAGGGGCGCGGCAATGATAACTTCCTCGGAGGATGTTTTGCGTGAATTAGGTTTTGAAGTAAAAACAAATAAAAAGAAAGCGGGTGAAGAAAAAAATTCCGCGAAAAAACAATTATCAATCAACTTGGATGAGCTTGCTCTATCGCCTAATGAGAGAATGATCTGCGACTATTTAAAAATTGAAAATATGTCAGCCACTGATCTGATTGAAAAGACTTCATTATCATCTTCGCTTTTCAATATAATAATTTCAGAATTAGAAATGAAGAATTTGGTTATTGAGAGTGGAGGGAGTTATCGGATGAGGAATGTGTAGAAAATTTTCTATATTATTTTCTCCACACCTTTTCAACATTTCAAAAACAAATAACTACTGGCGCCATGTTCGCAGACATCAGACGATTGTTGAAAGTGGAATAATTATAAGAGAATCGGCACAATGGCTCGGAATTTTTCCGAACTGTTTCTCCTTATCAGATTTGCCACATTCTCCAGTATCATGTAATACTTACGCCAATGAAACTTGTGATTGTGGAGTCGCCGTCAAAATCAAAAACCATCACCAAATATCTTGGCGACGGTTTTATTGTCCGCGCATCAGTCGGACATGTCCGTGATCTGCCAAAATCAAGCAAGAAAGCCATAGACATTGAAGGTGGCTTCATTCCACATTACGAAGTAGTCGCCAAAAAAGAAGTAGTTATCGCTGATATCAGCGATAAAGCCAGTAAAGCTGAAGAAATAATTTTGGCGACAGATCCTGACCGCGAAGGTGAAGCAATCGCTTGGCATATTTCCGAAGTTCTGAAAGATAGACTTGGTAAAGAAGTGAAGAAAAAAATTAGTCGCATTGCCTTTCATGAAATCACTAAAGAAGCAGTCAACGAAGCGCTGATGCATCCGAGAGAAATTGATCAGCGCCTGCGCGAAGCTCAAGAAGCTCGTAGAGTACTTGACCGACTCTTCGGCTATGACTTATCTGGCTTGATTTGGAAAAAGGTCCGTTACGGACTTTCGGCTGGCAGAGTTCAGTCCCCTGCCTTGCGGATAATAGTAGAACGCGAACGAGAAATAAAAGCATTCATTCCTGAAACATATTGGGCAATTACTGGACAATGGAAGACTACTTCAGGAGAAATCCTCGGATTAACTTGCTCAAAAGAGCCTAGAGATAAAAAAGAGGTTGAATCAATTATAGAAATTGCCAAAAGAGAGCCATGGCAAATTTTGGATATTGAAGAATCAGAACAAAAGAGGTCTCCACGTCCACCATTTATAACCTCCACTCTCCAACAATCTGCCAGTTCAAGGTTGGGTTTCTCACCCTCACGCGCCATGGGTATTGCCCAGAAATTATACGAGTCCGGGTACATCACTTATATGCGTACTGATTCAACTAATCTCGGTCAGCAAGCATTGGATCAGATTGGCGCGGAAATTAAGAAAAATTACGGTGAGCAATATTTGATGTTCAGAAAATATGCCACCAAGAGTAAAAACGCCCAAGAAGCCCACGAAGCCATCCGTCCAACAAGTTTCAAAAAAGAATCAGCTGGTCACAATGAGGAGCAAAAGAAGTTGTACCGCTTGATCTGGCAACGCGCGGTTGCTTCACAAATGAGTGATGCGCAAATCGCAAGAACGAAGATTGTGGCAAATGTGACATCCTTGAGAAGCGTTACTGGTTCCGCGCTGACCGACAGTGCCGTCACTAATAATGTTTCCGGAGAACGGAACATAATCCCCAACTTCGAAGCGACTGGTTCGCGCATCCTCTTTGATGGCTGGTTAAAAGCAGACCCTGAATCAAATGGCGAAGAAGTAGATTTGCCTAAATGCAAAAATGGTGAATCGTTAGACTTGATCTCAATTGATTCTAAAGAGAAGCAAACTCTGCCACCACCAAGATATACAGAGGCCGGCTTGATTAAAGAGCTGGAAAAGCGCGGAATTGGACGACCATCAACTTATGCTTCAATCTGTAAGACTATTGAAGATCGTGGCTATGTGGAAAAAGAGGGTCGTTCATTGAAACCTACAGATACTGGTGAAGTCGTATCTTCGTTCATTGAAGAATACTTCCCTACTTATATCAGTGACACTTTTACGGCAGAAATGGAAAATGAGCTTGACGAAATCGCCAGTGGCGATCGCACTTACCTCAAAACCCTTTCTGATTTTTATGGCCCATTTCACAAAGATGTCAAATCAAAAGAAAAACTCGCCAAAGCCACGAATCTCGGCGCGGCTGATCCAAAATTCAAATGTCCAAAATGTGGAACTTCACCGATGGAGATAAAGCTTGGCAGGAATGGTAAATTTCTTTCATGTCCAAAATATCCCGACTGCGATGGTGCCCTAACACTTGATGGGCATGAATTCAAAAAAGATGAGCCAATCGGGACTGATCCGACAACTGGTCTGCCGATTTTCGTCTTGAATGGGAGATTTGGTCCGTATGTGCAATTGGGCTTGAAGTTGCCTAAAGTGAAAAAGGCACGGGTCAAAAAAGAAAAAGTTCCAAAAGTTAAAAAATCAAAAAAGAAAAACGATAATGAGATTGCAATAGAAAATTTAATTACAACAAATACCGCCGAAACTACGCCGATAAAACCAGAAACTAATTTGCCGACTACCAATTACCAACTGCCAATTACCAAACCTCGCATGGCTTCTATCCCAAAAACTATGAATCCATCCAAAGTCACAGTCGCTGACGCACTTAAATATTTGAGTCTGCCACGCGCTCTTGGTATAAATCCAAAAACTGGAAAAGAAGTAACAGCTTCAGCCGGTCGTTTCGGTCCATATGTTGTGTGTGATGGTGATTACCGTTCAATCAAAGCGCCAAATAATGTTTACGAAATAACACTGGAAAGAGCGCTAGAATTATTGGCAATTGAGAAAAAACCAAGAGGGTTTGTGAAGAAAAAGGAAGTTTAAAAATCTTTTTGAAAGTTTTTTCTACTGCAACCATTCTTTCTTAGAAATTCTCGACTGCAGAATGATTCCTTTCATTGTTCTTGGTTTTATCACATTTCCACCATGAAATGGTACACATACTTGAAATGATGAGATACCTTCTTTCTTTACAAAGAAAAAATGACTACCTTCTGTATATCGAAGAGTAAAACCATGACCTTTTAGAAAATCTACTACCTTACGAAATGTCCAATTGAACACCTTGCGCATCATACTATTTAAGCAAACGAAGGTAACCGTATTGACGATGAACTGTATACTTTAATTGGAGATCTAATAGGTTTATTTGACTCAATTGCGCTCCACAATGTTTCATATTCAGGATCTGAATCCTGATTTAGCACCTTTTCATTGAGTTTAGCTTTGCTCGCTCCTCTAACATAACCACGAATCGCTTCATCTAAAAGCAACATAATTTCACGAGGATCATTTCCCGATTCAATTATATTGAGCTCCAAAGCAACACCATACCAAGTGTTTCCTTCTTTAAAAATAATAGTTCTGATTTGGCCTTTTTGGTGTGTATTTTTCATAAAAGAATAATATCAAATTCTATATAAAAATCAAATACTAAAATTCTTCAACGAGTACAAATCTTCATTATCCTCTTTTTGTATTTCCTTTGGTGAGCGATCGTCAATCGGCGCTTGGCTCGTACCAATTTGATTGACATCGGAATTTAACTCTTTTGAATTTTGAACTTCAATACTTGAATTTGCTTCAGGTTTCGGGTTTCGGGTTTCGGGTTTTTGATCATTGATCATTGAAACTTGATTATTTTGGGCAAGTTTATCCAGCAATCCCCTCAAATCATCTGAACTAAAGAAATCAATCGTGACTGTACCCCCTGTGTCATTCGTGCGATTAACCTTGACTCGTGTGCCCAGAGTTTCATTCAAACGGCGTTCAATATCCAAAATTGCCGGGTCAAGAAATTTATCTTTCTTGCGAACACGATCCGTAGCCACTCGGCGTGAAGCTGATTCGGCTTCACGGACAGTCAGTCTCTTACTCATTATTTCTTTGAAAAGCACAACTTGTTCCTCCGGCTTATCAGTCAACATCAATAGTGGACGAGTGTGACCTTCAGAAATCTGACCGGCTTCCAGAGCTGAAATAATCTCAACCGGCAATAAAAGAATACGCAAAGTATTCGCCACATATTCACGACTCTTGCCGACTTTTGTGGCAATCTGATGTTGCTTCAGACCAAATTCTCTAACTAATCGATCAAACGATCGGGCGCGTTCTACGGCATTCAAATCCTCGCGCTGGAGATTTTCAATTATAGCTATCTCTAATTTTTCACGAGCGCTGTCTTCAACATTTCTGATAAGGACTGGAACTTGCGAAAGACCGGCAATTTTGGAAGCACGCAGACGACGCTCACCGGAGATGAGTTCATATTCCACGCTCATACCTCCTTCTTCTCTGAAAACTTCTTTGCGAGTCACAACCAAGGGTTGAAGAACCCCATAAGCGCGAATGGATTCGGCTAAACTCTTCAAAGTCACTTCATCAAATTCTCTGCGTGGCTGATATGGATTTGGACTGATCTTTTGCACTTCTATCCAAAAGATGGCGTTGTTTACATACTGGTTTAACATGCTATTATTCTACCAAAGAAAGGCACATTATGAAAAGTGAAAAATATGTTCAATTAGCTCCGGCAGTGATCGCTAGATTCAATTTGTCAGAAAGATTCTTAGATTCTATTCGTCTGGAATACGGCTCAGAATGTCTGGATATTTTCCTTAACATTGCCGATAAAGCGACCAGTGACTCAAATCTGAGTTCCATTTTGGAGGAAGCAATCCAAAAGGCGTATCCTGAACAATTCCTTTTAGATCTCAAAGTGTTGAATTCGGTAAGATTCGGTGCGAACTTTATTTCTCAAACCAGGTGCGAGCAACTTCAACTTTTTGGCATTTAATTGCTATCTATCAAATCTAGACCATGACGAAAGTTGTGGTTTTTTTTTATTTGATTTTTAGTTAAATTCTTGTAAACTGTAGATAGTTGCCGGAGTGGCGAAATTGGTTTACGCGCACGACTCAAAATCGTGTAGAGGAAACTCTGTGTGGGTTCGAGTCCCACCTCCGGCACCATGAAATGGACCCCATAAAGTGGACACGGTCCGTTGGTTTCTTTTGTATAATT
>JBBTTD010000005.1:0-71242 GCA_038064415.1 Patescibacteria group bacterium
TCCTTCATCGCTTTTTCTAGCCAAGGCATCCACCATACGCCCTTTAAATTTCCTATTAGGAAATTTAAAAACCGCCATAATTCTAAAATATCCATTACTCATGGATAAAAAAATAGAATCGTTATTACTTATCCGTCATCAATCATGCAGTATGAAAAATGACAAATTTCCTACATTGCTTACTTACTTGTTTGATATTTCATTTTCAAGGTATCGGTCGTCCTGAAAATAAAAAACCGCTTCATTAAGCGGCTGTAACACACTCCATACTGGGGTGTGGCTATGGCCGCGTATGTAAGAGTTTATTATTTGTAATCATTCGGTAGTGCGTATAAGTATACTTACTGCCAAAAATAAGTCAACACTATGTACAGTTAACCATATGGGGTGACAGTTGTGATAGATTGGGGTGACAAAGGTTAACTATTAACAATTTTACGGCCAAAATCGCAAAAGCGACCTTTCTCAAGGTCGCTTTTTTACGATAATTTGTAAACTTCTTAGTTATTCTTTTTCTAAAATGTTTGATGTGGTCCTCTCAATCCAGTGTTGCGCGACTTCTTTGCCACCAAGACCAAAAGCAAGACCGAGGGCAAGGGCTGTGCCGGCAAATACAGCCATAACGATTGTTTGGATAAGAGCTGGAGCGATGCCGAGATTAAAGAGCGCGGTCAGAAGGGCAAAAATCCAAATTGACCACTTGGTAATGCGTCCGAGAAGTTCAGCTGACTTTACATGAGCGGCGCGTGAACTGGCGACAACTAATTTCTGCATGACATTCGCGACAATCACCGCCACCATCAAGATAAGAACGGCAATAATAACTTGTGGCAAATAGCCAACGACATCCTTCAGAAAATTTGTGACCTGATTCAAGCCGAGAACATCAAATGACGCAATCAAGAAAACGACAATAACAAACCATTTAACCAAAGCCCCGACAAACATGCCGGAATTTAAGTTGTGGCCTGCGCGTTTGACGACATCTTCAAGACCGGCGCTCTTGAGAGCGGCATCAATCTTCAAAGACTTGAAAATACTTTCTACGAGCTTCTCGACAAGGGCGGCTAGCACCCAGCCGATAGCAAAAATGATAAGGGCAATGATCAGGTTCGGCACAAAGCTCGCAACACCATACCATACACCCTGGAGGGAGCGAGAAAAAACATCGCCCCAATTCTCAATAAAGATCATGTGATTATGATTAAAATAATAAATTTCCTTATAATACAACCATTATACCATGAATAGACATCCACAAGCAGGAGCTGTGGATAGGAAATAGAGAGACAACCCGCCCAGAGAATGTGTGCAAATACTGATTAACAACTGAGAGACTATATAATGTGGTAGTTTAACTAATACCGTGATTGCCTTTTGTTAATCAGTATTTGCACACATTCTCTGGGCGGGTCGTTTATCACTGTGCCTCCACTCCTAGACGATCAAGTAACGTAATATGTGGATAATCTAAGATATCCTTAATCAACCGATCATGTATTCCCAAACGATATTCAAAATCTGGAGTCTCAAAGGCGGAATAAGCAATCTCTTTCCCTATCTCTGATTCAATAATTTTTATAACAGACTCTATTTTATTCAGATTTAGATCTTCTCCAACAATCAATAAATCAACTCGTGAATCCCAACTTTGGATAAAAACACCGGATGCTATGAGCAATTTGATACGACCAGCATTTGTAAACCGTCGTGAAAGAGACTCATCCGCACTCAAACTAGCCACGGTCAAAAGATTTTTTAGCGAGTCAAGATACGGAAATTTATCATCAAGAATGTATCCTGGGCCACGAAGTTTTTTGAAAATAATCTTCTCTCCCTGTCTGGCCTCAACACTTTTCAAAACCTGTTTGCGCTTTATAATCCCCGCTTTTGCTAAAGTGCCGAGCTCCCTTCTAACGGCAGTTGGCGCGGATCGTGTCCGATAAGCAAGTTCTTTTGGTAAAAACGGCGTGGTTGCGTTAAAAAGAAACTGGCGGAGCAATTTAACCTTGGTTTGATTACCGAATAGGGCGATGAGAGTTTCCATGATGAATATTTATAGTATAAATTGTATTCTAGCAGAAAGCGGCTGGAAAGGAAGTGAACTAAAAAAACAACAAAAAGTACATGTGTTTTGATTGCCGAGGACTGTTTGAGCGACTAGAAATTACTTAATAAAAGGCGAATGTCGTTGGAATCACCAAAACTTTGCTTTGAGTGATTCCTGAGCCTTTTATTTAGTAATTTCAGAAGCGAGTTCCGCAGGCACATCAAAACACATGTACTTTTTGTTGCTTCTTAGTCCTTATCCTCACTTCAACTCCACTTTACCTCCAGCGGCCTCAACTTTCTTTTTGAATTCATCAGCTTCCTCCTTCTTCATACCATCCTTGAGAAGAGCTGGGGCGCTATCAACAAGATCTTTGGCTTCTTTAAGGCCAAGTGCCAAAACTTCTTTGACTACTTTGATAACAGCAATCTTCTGTTCACCAACAGCAATTAAATGAACTGCGAATGTGCTCTTTTCATCACCAGCCGCAACGGTAGCGGCAGGAGTGGCAACCGTAGTCGCTTGAGCAGAAACACCAAATCTCTTTTCTAACAACTTGACCAATTCATTAAGGTCAAGGACTGACATCTTTTCAATTGATTCAACAATTGACTTAAACTTTGCAGGAATTTCTACGGATGTATTTGTTTCCATATTTTTATTTAATACTAAGTATCTTGGGTTTTTAATTTTGGATTTGTCTAGGATTTAGGATCTCGTGCTTTTAGACTACCTTATTCTTTCCAACTTGATCAAGCGCGATAACTAACCCTTGAATAGGCGAATTTATAACATTGACGAACATGCCATAAAGAGTCTGAAGTGGTGGAATTGAAGCAATGGCAATCATCTCATCTTTGGTGGTAAATTTGTTTTCAAACACACCGCCAATGATAGCGACCTGATCCTTGTGAGTCTTTTGGAATTCATAAACCCCGCGCGCCGGAGCGACGAGGTCGGCTCCATACGCGAAACCAAATTCGCCAACAAGCTCCACGGCTGTTCCTTCATACTTTTTGTTCTTGAGCGCCAAAGAAGTCAAAGACTTCTTTGCGACAAAAAATCCCACGCCTTCTTTTTTCAAAGCGCGACGCATTTTGGTGGCCTCTTCCAATTTGAGACCATGAATATTCACGAAAACCAGGGATTTCGCGCCACCCATGATTGTCCCTAATTTCTCAATAATTTCTTTCTTTTGTGTTTTTGTGCGTGCCATTTTTTAAGTACCAAATCTAAAATTTGGAATTTTATTCATTTTTATCGACCACGGCCTGAAGAGAGTATAACCTCGGAAGGTCTTCTGTCTGAATTAATCAGACCGCCTTCTGTCTTAAGCCTTGCGAACAAATTAGCATAATCGGACAAAAGACGCAACCTACTTGGCTAGTTGGCTAGGGTAGGCCTTGCCACCTATTCATATTGAGCAATGAATATATCAATTAGTTCAATTATTTGATTCTTTTGGTCAATTGATAATGATCCAGACTTTTGAATAATAATTCTTTTCTTTAATCTTTCAGTATTATCAATCACTCTCTTGTAATCTCCATTTTTTACCAGACCCTCCAAACGATCAATCCTTCTGACTATGTCCTTGGAAAGTTTTGTCGTTCCAATAAGTTGAATAACGGTATTCTTGAGCGATTCCAAAAAAGTTATCGGATCAAGCGTTGATTCAGGATTGGCTACAATGTCCACCGAACCATCTCCGTCCACATCTATCGTGAGCGCGGAAGTAGACGAGGCGATTTTCACTGGAATTGCCGTGCCAGAAGAATTACTCGTCACTGTACTTGAAGCGATCATCAGTGGCGTCGTCGGCAATGAACTATATTCCGCGCTATCCAATACTTCTCCGCCTTTAATCCTCTCCACTTGATAGGTAAACTCTCCAACACCCACGCCACGAATGTTCACATTATATTTTTGGCCAGAATCATCGGGTAAAGTGACATAAGTTTCGTATTGATTTTCATCATCATAAATTCTAAAATTACTTCCAGGAATTTTCGTCTCATACATTGTATAAAGTCCCTCTTCCACATCTAATTCGAGCGAGGTCGGGGTTATGCCAGTATGATTGCCGTACTGGTCATAAACATGAAGATCTACGGGAGAGTGTGTGCTCAAAACAAGGAAAGTGTCTTCTTTACTATAATCTGGTTCGCCGATAGTCACATTTGGTATCTTGGAAATTTCATTTTCAATTGCTTTATAGTCACGGTTTGGCGAATCAACACCGATAATATTTTGAATGGCGCTCTTAGTTGCCTGTGATTCTAAAATATTAGAGTGATTAATATTCTCGCGTTCCAAGTTGGATTCCGCCTTCAAGTCTATGGCGGTGGTAGTGCCAGAATTGAAAGTCGCGCTCGGAACAACCACCGTCCCGTCGCCAAATGAAGTCAAGCTGGAATTATATGATTTATTTGAATATATAATACCTTTGGTCGTATCTTTCCCCCATCCAACTATCGCCCATCGAGCAATATTTGTCGGCCAGACAAATGGATCAAGTATTCCATGAATAATTTCTGCGGCAGTCATCAATATAGAATTTGCCCGCGAACTTATAAATGAATTCTGCGCGACCGATGAATCAATCGGGCTTGTGGTGGGACTAGTAGCTCCGCCCGCATAAGTGATTGTCGGGCTAAAAATTTTGGTAAAATATTTGGCTGAAGGCAGAAGCGAATAGGCACTGGCCATATTCAGACCCAATTCTTTGGCCACACTTTGTTTCAAAATAGCTCCATAACCAATGGATTGACTATCACCGTGTAACAAAGCCAATATCGCTTGCGGTGTCCCTAAATATGGAACTGCCACGGAAATTACAGAGTCAATCAGATTTTCTTTACCTAAATCTTGCAAGGTTTTAACTAAATATTTTGCAACCAAACCACCATTGCTGTGCGCGATCAAAGTAACTTTTTTTGTTTTAGATCGCGAAGCCAGATCTTCAACGGTCTCAATCAGAGAATCAGTGGTCGTCGCTCGATTCTCACGCCCCGCAACCACCTCAACTATTGACTTACGCCAGTCATAGCCAAAGGACTTCCATTCTGAAATCGTCCCGTTTTCAGAGATACCATCCAGATAAGTCATAAATGACCTATATATGTCCACAATTCCTAGCGCCTTGTCTATTGGTCCGCCAGTATATATAGACGAATCGGTGCTGGATCCATTTGAGTCTAAAAACAATTTCCTAACATCGTCGTTTCGGTTTGGCTCCCAAAGCTGATTGATTGAAGATCCCATACCAAGCAGACCAGATTCTGGTCTATACAGACGACTAGCCTCAAGACCTGGAATAAATAATATGCTTGAGCAACAAGCAGAGATGTCAGTTGAAAAATCCGGCTCTTTGATTAGCCAAGGATCATAGGAAATTGGACCAGACAAAATACTGGCGGTTGAGGAACTAACGCTTGAATAAATCGGACCATCTGGACTTCCCCACCAATTATTTTCGGCATTTATTGTATTTGAGCTGACATTCGCAATCGCGTATCTACCGTTATTTTTTATAATTGAATTTTTTATAAATAATGATGTCGGCGGTTTTCCCAAAGCGTCTTTCAGAATAATGACGCCATCATTGGCGTTGTTTTTTATTTGACTATCAACAATATCAACATCACTACTCCAGATATACAACCCCGCGCCGGTTGAATTTGAAAATGTTGAAGTGGCTATCTTGGCGTGTGACCAATACAAAATTAGACCCGGTCCATTAGTCGTCATGTCAGTATAAGCGACATCGGCGCTGCCATTATAAATATGAATCTTATCTATACCCCCTACTTTCACATGTTCATTAGTAGTACCGTTAATTTTAATAGTGCCATCAGTAACATAAACCGCGGTTGACATATTCAATCGTTCCGGAGCCAAACTAATCGTCACGCCCGACTCAATCGTTAGGGTATGTGGCCCATTTATAAATACATCTCCACTCAATATGTACGGACTGGCGCTCTTTGTCCAAGTTACATCAGTATCAAATGTCCCGCTGATAATAGTCCCAGCTGGGACAGGTGTCTTCGCTTGAGCGATATTAATCATGCTTGTAAATGTCAAAAACCCAACTACAAGACCAGAAAAAATAATATAAAATATGTTTTTCATTGCATTAATCAGTTACGAATCTAATAATGCAATTAGCGTATCAGAGTGAAATCAAGAAATAATAAAGATTTGATCAAGATTTGATCAAGATTCTAAAATGTGTCAGAACTTGAGGTAGAGACCAGGTCTCCACCTTATACATTAAACCCAAACTTCCCAACTAAATAAAGGAGAGTAAAACTACAAAGGAGAATGACCACAAACCCGATAAAGAACTTGAAAAAGCTTTTATCAAATGGGTTTATCATGGGGATATTATAACACAATTTTTCCTTGACTTTAAGAATTATTTTGGTATTATATAACTACAACGAAGGTCTGTGACAAATCCACCTTATGGGGAGAGACTAGAAATAGTCTATCAGTAACCTTGACCACCCACCTTATGGTGGGTGGTTTTGTCTACGAATGAATATTTATGTTTTTCTTTATTATTAGATCAAATAATTTCGATATCAATTCTTGAGGATTGTCATTATATATTCTCACTACAGATTTCTCTATATTGATGATTTCATTTTGCACAATATTTTTATTGTGTATTTGTACATAAACAAGCGCAAAACTGGAATGGGCGGAGGTTTTGTGTACACCCGATTCGTCTATATAGACAAAATGTTTTATTTTTTCCATCTCTTTACCCTATCACCTCGAAATCAAGAAATGATAAAGAAACGATCAAGATTTGATCAAGATTAAAAAATGTGGCGTATTCCCCCATGTCCTTAGCGAGGTCTCACATCGCTAATCAACCCAAAACAAAAACCGCTCACTTCTTAGTGAAACGGTTTTTGTTTTTAAATATCTTAATAATTTCTTAACTTCCCAACTCATTTAGTTTAGCCCGTGTCTTTGGACCAACCTGTCCATATCCTTCATCTCCAGGATTAGCGATACCATGCTTGACTTGGAATTTCTGGACTGCCTTTTCGGTAAGGGAACCGAAATATGTTCCTTCATTACCTGACGACCCAACTCCTTCTGTTGTGACTTGTGTTTCAGGATCTTTATTCAGGATTTTCTGAAGATTCAGAACATTTTCATTAACGCTACCTTTTGACAAGCGTACAGTAATAACTATGGCCGTTGCCGAAGGGGCACCCGAAACAGGAGCCACGCTTAATGCAGGGACCACTGCAGGTACAACACTACCAATGGCCGAAACTTCAGCAATCTTTGCTCGTGTTGCTGGACCGACTCTGCCTACTTGTGATATGCCATATTTTGCTTGAAATCTCTTGACTGCGCGCTCTGTGGCTGGACCAAAGAACCCATTTGCAATACCCTCGGGATATATTTCACTGAACCGCGCAAGGAACTTCTGAAGTGTCTCTACATCAGCTCCTTCGGTACCACGAGATAGATCTTGGGTGAAAATAACAGAAACATTACTTGAGAGTGTGCATATCACTCCTGCTGGACAACCTGAAACACTTGCAGGGATAACTGGGGGGGTAGCTACATTGGGTGTACCTCCTCCTCCAGATGATCTACTTCCACTAGTTTGTGCTGATGACACAGTACATATTGTAGTGGAAGGAGTAACATTCACTGTTCTAGTTGAACCTGACTTAATTGAAATAGTCAGTGTGTTATTGTCTGATGAACATTCTTGAGAATAATCATTACCTCCTATACCAGTTACTGTCATGATATTTTTTTCAGCGGATTGTACGACAAGCACTGAATCAACAGGCATTGTAACAACAAAATCACCAGAATTAACCACAAGTGTCTCTACGACAGATGTTGAACCACTCACCGTTAAGTTGTATGAGCCTACACTTATTGTGGCCCCCGATGTCAAACCCACATCATTGTACGCGGCACCAACAATCACTGGCATTATTATAATAGCTAAAGCTACATATATATATTTATACATAGTAGTAATAGTTTATCGAATGCCAAAGAAGTTGAGACTTATTGCGCCCGGAGCTCGAGTGGCAGCAGAGGCATCAGCGTTGTAGATTCTAAGATTAATGGTTGCATCAGCAGTAGTTGATGCGGCCTCTACATGAAGTCCTGCAGGCATAGAGCTTGTCGCTTGTACAAAGACACGGTATGCGTTTGTCAAACCTGTTGCTCCAGTACAGTTGAAATATGCTGATGTGGATGCTGTGATTGCAGCTGAATTAGCAATATTACAATAACCAAAGACCATACTATTGACAGCAGTACCAGATGAACCTACTGTAAGCGTTCCACTCGTCGTAACCGCCGCTAAAGAACTCGCACCACCGACTGTTAGAGTTCCAGCTGTCGCTTCAATATTTCCAGCTGTTGTTGTAATATTTCCGGCCGTTGAAATAGCTGTACTGATAGTCGTTACAGCAGACGCAACTGACACTACAAAAAACACTGCTACAATAATTGACAACGAGAAAGTAAGTTTATTTTGCTTTAGACTTGAAAAAGTTTTCATTTTTTATAAATAAGATAGTTAACTATTAATAATAGCTGACAAGCTACTTTTAGTTCCTATATTATACACCTAAACAAACATATTACTCTATGTCAATAAACTGTGGACAACTACAAACTGATTAATTTCAGTACTGCACAAAGGTAGACCTGTACCAATTATTTCAACACAAAAACCGCCCTGAGGTTTTCTCGAGGGGCGGTTTTTGTTGCGTTCATTTTACGCTAGATAAGTTGAGTTTTTAACAGAACCTATGAGATTTAATTCCTTTATTAAGGGAATGTAACTCCTGATGTTCTCCAGTCTAGTTCTCCAGCCATGAATGTTACAGCATATGGAGCATTTTGCTGAATACTCTCAAGTTCAACAGCATATGAACCAGGAGTAAATGCGGCTGTAGCACTGCGACCCATAATACCGAAAGAAACAGGTATATCAACTGTTGAACCTTCAGGTAATGTAAATGTGTTGTTAGTTACAGTATAGCCAGAAGGAGCAGAGTAATCAGTCGTAGTCGCATATGAACTCAATGTCAAATCAGCTACGGCATTTCTGTACACCTTAAATCCTAGTGTAGAAGAAGAAAACATTGTAGCTACGCCTGCTGGTGAACTTGAGGCTAGAGTACCGAGTTGGATACTACCACCAACTGCTTTTACTCTGACTGTAAAGTTAGCAGTCAAGGTTGATGTACTAACATTTGTACTCACACCATTTAATTGTGGCGCACCAGCTGTGGAAATACTCTTAGAAACAAGAGAAACTTCCAATCCACGATTTCTCATACCAATAGAATTACCAGTAGCTGTACCACTTACAGTTACACTATCTCCAATAGAATTAACCGCGGTAATATCTGTAGTAGCGGCAATAGCAGCCACTACATTTGCGATAGTACCATTAGCACTAGTAATATCAGCTTTTACAGTAAGAGTCTTGGTAGTTCCAGCTGGAATTGTGATAATTCCATTACTGTCTGTAATAGTGGCCTTACTAGTAGCGGCTACAGAAGCATTACCTATCTCCGTTGAACCATCAAAGAGGTAAGCAGTAGTAGAGGTTGCTCCACCTGTTCCTGAACCAGTGAGGGTTACGATAATGGTAGTAAGTGTTACATTATCTTTGTCAGCTTTAACATCAAATGTCAACACTGGTAATTTGCTTTGCTCATTATCACTAGATCCATCAGCAGCAATAATATCATGCTTTAATGGAGTTGATGAATTTAAAGAAACAGTCAGTGTGGCTGAATCTGTAAGAGTAGCATCAACATTCTGGGCTCGAGTGATATCCGTGGCGGCAGCAGGAGTATATTGGGCAATACCAGCTCCGTCTACACCACGAATTCCATTAGCGGCAAATCTAATCGTGTATGTCTCAGTATCAATGTCAGTACTATCAATTGATGGTCTGACGTCAACTCTAATAGTAAGAACCTTTGTTGCACCCTTTGCAATTACATAATTCATTCCGCCAATTGTAACGTAGTAGTTACTTGCACTAAGTACAGCCGTGGAAGAATTCAAATCAGAAGAAGCTAAAACGGCTCCTGTATCATCTGTTACATAAATCTTTGAGTAGATCTTGTTCCAAATAGTAGTAGCTGTTCCCAAATCCAATTTGACTCTTTCTATCCTTATATCAGATAGACTTGCTGTAACTTTTGCGGCAAGAACTGGAACATTTGTTTGTCCTTCATAAATAGCAGAGGACAGGCCTGCATTTGTCTGTACCGCTGAAATTGATCCTTCAACACCAATAGTTGTTATTCCGCCACCTGTTACTGATGTACCTCCACCAATTGGTGTACATGTGTATCCAACTGGACAGTTAACTGCAACTGGAATGTTTGGAGTACATACTAATCCTGCTGGGCAGGCAACTGACACACCACCATTCAAAGCAGCTCTCGTTAGAGGACCTACGAAGCCAGTGTTAGGAATACCATGAGCGGCTTGGTAGAGCTTAACTGCAGCTAGAGTTTGTGAACCGAAATAACCCTTAGCAACACCGCTAACGGTGATAGCTGGAATATTGAAACCAGCCGAGATAAGAGCCGTCTGAAGAGCGACGACATTGTCACCTGTTGAACCTACTGAAAGGTTGAAAGTGAAAGTCTGCGCGCCTACGATCGAAGTGAAAGCCAAAACGGCAACACCCGAAGCGATAAGAAACTTTTTCATTTTGATTTTTATAATTTAACGCACCTTCCCCTATTTAATAATAAAGACGAGGGAAATTAATGCGGTTTGTAAACTAATAATACTTTCCACATTTTCCGCATACGCTATCGACACGCAAACGAAAAATTTTGTGGCAATTTAGATATTAAATAATTGAACAAGAGAACGATTTAACAATCCAACGGTTAAATTAATAAAATTGAACTACTAAACAATTCAACTGATCAATCATCTAACATGATTGAACTTTTGACTATCTATTATGTTGTCAAAGTTCGTTACTTGTCCGTTGTCGATTCTTTAAAATCGGTACGCGACTCCCACAACACTATCGAAATGTTCTGGGTACGAATGCATAAATAAATTTACACACTCGTTACAAAACATTATACCCTACCAGTAGATAGCATTGCAAAACACTATGTGGATAACGGATCAAACCGTAAAAACTTACGAAAAATGGCTACATTTATTAACTTATAAGTAATATGGGTATGTTAGCTGTAATACGGCTCAAAGTCAAGGAAACCTTTCATTTTCGTGATTAACTTGTCATTCCCGCGAAAACGGGAATGACACAACGATACCAAAGAAATGACTAACCCCGTGAAGCCCAGAAACAATTGGTCTTATTTCAACGAATACCTACTCCATCTCCTCTCTCCTTCTTTCTTTACCACCCCCCTATCCATAAGTTCTATCAATTCCCGCTGAATAGTCTTCTCACTACAATCCTTTATGACCTTTGAAAAGTCTTTAATGGTAAGGTTACTTTGTCCTTTAAGGACATTGATAATTGATTCCTGTCTTTGTGTCTTTTTGACCTGATTATTCTCATGACCTTTTGAAAACCTTAATTTATCTGAAGAAATTGGATTTTCAAAACTTGCCCTGTCCTTGATCGGGCCTTGATTATTGATCATCGGTAACTTACCACCCATCTTAAATCCCGACGCAAACATATCTCCTGTCCTAAAGAAATTCTCTGAAAGGACATAACCGGCATTTTCCGCGTTTTCGGCAAGACGATCACGGAGCATTCCAACAATGTTATCAATTTCTTTAACTAATAGTATGTGATTCATTTCACTAATCATGTTGGAAATACGAGCCACATTGAGGAGTGAAATAGTTTCTAGCGCGGAGCTAAATAGGGATTGAATTATTGAACTTTTATCTCCAGGAACATTGCTTGACGCTATAAAGGACGAAGAAAGCAATTCCATGCCATGATCGCGCAATTCCCATTTCATTGGTTCATCGTCCTTTAGGAGTCCTGAAACCAAATAAAGTGCCGCGGTGATTTTTTCTGTCTTTTTGAATATATATAAAAGATATTCTTCAGCAGTGAAAAAACCAAGTGATTTCCACTTTAATGGATCATTAAAAGCTGGCTGAATATTGTTGTCTTTTTTGTCCATAATAATGATGTACTTTGTCTTTTATTGAAAATTATGTGTCTTATATAAAAAGTCTGGATTTACTCTGTCTCTAATGTGTCCATTATAGGTCAAAACAAAAAAGGCGCAAGGGGTGTTTGGTTGATTTTGTGGATACTTGGTGGATAATCTAAATCGTGCCCTACTTACCATTAAACAATGTGCTATTATTATATCCATGGCAAAAAGAAAAAAGAATCTTGGAGAAAAAATACACTTTTGGAATGAGTTGGAGGACAAGACCGTACACACAATTTTGGCTCTATTTTCATTTCTTATTACCGTCCTATCGCTCCTTGCCGCCTTCGGTAAAGCGGGGTTTGGAAACTACGGTTATGTGTTATTTTCAAGACTTTTTGGAGTCGGTTACTATCTAATTCCGATTGTGTTCGCGATGCTTGGAATTTCCTTTTTGCAAGGACTAAAAAAACGGTTCGAAATATCCAAGGTAGTTGGAATAATTTTATTCTTTATTTCCGGACTTGGTCTGATCGGACTTATCAATATTGGTGAATTTGGAAATAGTTATGGGGGTATTGTCGGCCACTGGATAGCTTCTCCGCTTTTGAAACTCCTTGATACTTGGGCAACTATTCTCGTATTAGTGGTGATATTCGTCGTATCAATAATTATGACTTTCAATTTACACATAACATTAGAACAATTAATGCTCTGGAATCGCAAAGAAAAAAGCGGAAAAAATGGAATACTGAATAAAGATGGAAAAATGGATGAGGATGAGGAGAAGAGGGTTGATGCGGCCTTGGCGATGGCAAGTGGAGAAATCAGCAACCTGGAACGCGAAGAGATGGAGCGGGTCGTGGCAGAGCAAAAGAAAAAAGAAGAAGCGAAGAAACGCGCGAGCAAAGACGCGGGACTTTTATTCAATGATGATGAGGAATCAGCTTTTGGAGCCGCCCTTTCTATTCCCTATTTAAAAACGTTTATACCTCCGCCACTAACGCTTCTGGAAAAAGATAAAGGCAAACCTGAAACGGGAGATATCAAAGCGAACGCGAATATTATAAAACGAACTTTGCAAAATTTCGGAATTACCGTTGAAATGGACGAAATCTCAATCGGTCCATCTGTCACCAGATACGCGCTGAAACCAGCTGAAGGCGTGAAGCTATCTCGCATTGTCACATTGAACAACGATCTTTCTTTGGCCTTAGCCGCCCACCCGATTCGCATAGAAGCTCCAATTCCGGGTAAATCATTAGTTGGTATTGAGGTCCCAAATACCGCGAAGACAACCGTCGGACTCGCCACTTTGTTGGCAAGTCCTGAATTTCAAGAATCAGAAAAACCTTTGTTAATATCCCTTGGTAAAGATATCGCCGGCAAAGCTCATTTCGCCAATCTCGGAAAAGCTCCCCACGCGCTTATCGCCGGCGCGACAGGTTCCGGTAAATCTGTGACGATTCACGCCCTTATTACTTCCCTACTCTATCGAAACTCTCCCGAAAATCTAAAATTCATAATGATAGATCCGAAGCGCGTAGAACTCACGATGTATAACAAGATTCCCCATCTATTGACTCCAGTCATCACAGATCCAAAAAAAGCAATCTTGGCTCTAAAATGGGCGTCAAAAGAAATGAGTAGAAGATATGATGTGCTGGAACGCAGTGGGAGTCGTGATATAGATTCATATCACAAAAATATTCTTGCTCCAGCGATATTAAAATGGAAAAAAGAGAATAAGGCAAGGTCCGACCTTGATACTCTGCCATACTTAATCATCATTATTGATGAGTTGGCGGATATTATGCAGTCATACCCGCGCGAATTGGAGTCAGCCATTGTTCGTCTCGCGCAAATGAGTCGCGCCACAGGCATACATTTAGTGATCTCCACGCAAAGGCCAAGTGTCAATGTCATTACCGGACTCATCAAGGCGAATATTCCTTCTCGTATCGCTCTCCAAGTTGCTTCGCAAATAGATTCACGAACAATCCTTGACCAACAAGGCGCGGAAAAATTGCTTGGTGCTGGAGATATGCTCTATCTCGGTGGTGAAATGTCAAAACCTGTTCGTCTACAATCCGCTTACATAACAGAGGCAGAAGTCAAAAAAGTCGTGAGATATCTGATTGATCAATACAAAGATGAACTAATAGACGAAATCAATCTCACTACTCCCGAGGTCGGGTCAAGTGCCGCTTTTGATGCAATGAATACTATGCTTGACGAAGATTCATTAGAAGAAGAGGATGAGCTTTATGAAACGGCCAAAGAAGAAGTTATCACTACTAATAAAGCATCAACTTCATATATTCAGAGAAGACTTGGCATTGGATATTCTCGCGCCGCGAAGATTATGGACTTATTGGAACGCAAAGGAGTTATTGGTCCTGCCAATGGCTCAAAGCCAAGAGAAATTATCGGCGCGAAAGAACAGTCTGAAAGTCAGAAAGATGAAAGTCCCGCTGATTCAATTGTTTAAGAGTAAACAGTGAGCGCGACAAAATATAACTCAATGCCCTTCACCCGTACAACTGCACTACGATTAGTAAAAATATCGGCTGGGATTTTGGCGGTGTTTTTAATTGTCGCGTATGCGACATGGCGCTCTCTAAATTACGCACGCGGACCAAGTATTACAATTGATGAGCCCAAAAATGGCGCCACAATTTCAGCATCAACGACGATAATTAAAGGAAAAGTTGAAAGGGTCAATTCAATCACTTTAAATGACAAACCCATATTCGTGGATGAACAAGGAAATTTTAGTGAGACATTAATCGTGTTTCCTGGCACAAATATTTTAACTCTTAAGGCACATGATCAATTTAATAGGACGGTTGAAAAGCAATTGAGAATACAAAAATAAAGTAACGAGTAATGATACTCTTGATTTCATTATTCCCTTTTTAATTATGGTATGATTGTTTCTGCACCTGCGGATTATAAGATTTAATATTGAAAGATTATGCCTATACTAAAAGGAAAGGTTAGCTCTCGACATGGGTCGGGAAAAAAAGAAAACGAAAACTCTCGTGGAGTCTCCTCTGTGCTTGAAGAGATTAATGAAGCAGGTAAATTAGAATCAAAAACTGAAAACAAAAAACATTCAACTAGAATCTCTGACGCGCTTGACGCGATCCGCACAAAATTTGGCGAGGATTCCATCATGAAGCTTGGCGACAAGCCAAAAGTAAATGTAAATGCCATCCCGACCGGATCTCTCGGACTAGATTGGGCACTTGGCATCGGTGGTATGCCTCGTGGACGAGTTATTGAGATATTTGGTCCAGAATCATCCGGAAAGACCACTTTAGCTCTACATGTAGTGGCCGAAGCTCAAAAGCGTGACGGCGTATGTGCTTATATTGATGCCGAACATGCCATGGACCCAGAATATGCCACCAAACTTGGCGTGAAGATCAATGATTTACTCATTTCCCAGCCAGATACGGGCGAACAAGCTCTAGAAATCGTGGACAGCCTTGTCCGCACGGGAAAAATGGATGTGATCGTCATTGACTCCGTGGCCGCTCTCACTCCCCGCGCCGAAATTGAGGGCGATATGGGCGCGCACCATGTCGGCGCTCAAGCCCGTTTAATGTCCCAAGCACTCCGAAAACTAACGGCGATCGTCGCCAAATCAAAAACTGTCATTATCTTCATAAACCAGATTCGTATGCAAATTGGAGTGATGTTCGGCAATCCAGAAACTACTTCGGGCGGTAAAGCTCTGAAGTTTTACGCGTCTGTTCGTCTAGATATCCGCAGAATAGCTCAAATTAAAAAAGGCGAAGAAATCATGGGTGGACGCTGTCGCGTGAAAGTAGTAAAAAACAAAGTCGCCGCGCCATTCAAGCAGACGGAGTTTGACCTGATGTACAACGAAGGTATTTCCCAAGAAGGAGAAATTATCGCGCTTGGAGAAAAATACGAGATCTTGTCTAAGTCTGGATCTTCTTATTCATTCGGCGAAATAAAGCTCGGTCGTGGATATGATGCCACAAGACAATTTCTCAAAGAAAATGCGGCGGTGAAAAATGATATATTGAAAGTGATCCGCGCGAGATTGAGTCAACAGTAAAGTAAACAAGATCAAATATTCCCCACTCTAAAGTCGTAAGAGTGGGTATATTTGATATCTTGACAGCGTATATACAGGATATATACTGTTATTATTATGACAACTTCTAAAATACTGTTTAACATGGACACAACACTCAAGAAAGAATTGCAGAAAAAAGCCCGCAAAGAAGGCATGAATCTGAGTACCGTGCTCAATATTACTGCACGCGCTTATATTGCTAATAGAATATATATCAGTGCATCTGATAGAAATTTCGAGCAAGGAATGGCAGATATTCGTGCAGGTAGAATAAGACCAGCAGAAGAAGTGTTTAAGAGGCTAGGCATATAAACACATGAATATTTACTTCTCTTATCAGGCTGAGAATGATCTCAGCAAGCTTCCCTTTGACATGCAAAAACGAATACGAGACAAGGTGCGATTCTTCATGAGACAAACAAATATCTTTACCTTCGCAAAGTATATTGCTGTTAAGAGATGTTACCGATTAAGAATTGGTAATTATCGTTTGCAATTTATCATTAAAAATCAGGAGGTTAAAATAATTTCAATCGATCCGAGAGATAAGGCATATGACTAATCGCTATCTTTTTTGCTTTTTTTTATTAAACCATATAGAATGCCCCAACACTCATGTCACTCCTTGAATACAGCGAAATTACCGAGAAGAAATATATCATCCTTGACGGTCAGCCATTTGAGGTGATCTCCGCGCATGTTTTTCGCAAACAACAACGCAAGCCCGTCAATGCCACTAAGCTCAAAAATCTCATGACAGGCAAAGTTACCGAGTACTCATTTCATGTCTCCGATAAAGTTGAACAAGCTGAAATTGAGTCTAGAGACGTAAAATATCTTTACAACAGCCGTGGTGAATGGTGGTTCTGCGAAGCAGAAGACCCGTCCAAACGATTCAAGGTTACTGACGAGCAGATTGGCCCTCAAGGAAAATACATCAAGCCAAACACGGTAGTAGAACAGCTCCTCTTCCAAGATCAACCTATGGGTTTCAAGATGCCAATTACAGCTGAATTACGCGTTACAGAAGCCCCTCCGGGCATAAAAGGTGACACTGCCACTGGCGGTCAAAAAGTAATTACTTTAGAAACTGGCGTGACTATCAACGTTCCCTTATTCGTAAACGAAGGAGATATTATTAGAATCAATACGGAAACTGGAGAATATAGAGAAAGAGTAACCAGATAGAGACAAAGAAAAGGTGGCACGCATATTTTGAGAGACCTTGCGAGCGCGACTGGCGCGAGCACGAGGAATTTTTCAGCAGAAAAATATCCGTGTCTCTCAAAATATGCGTGCCACCTTTTCTTTGGTAGATCTTGACAACTAACTCGCTACATATGGAAGCAATCCCATAAATCGCGCGCGCTTCACCGCCGTCGCCAGTTGACGCTGATACTTCGCGGCAATATTCGTGCGTTTCCTAGAAAGAACACGACCATGAGGATTGAGGAATTTTTTTAAAACTTCCGTATCCTTGTAATCAATATATTTAATGTTGTGCTGACCGAAATAACACTGCTTTTTCATAATATTTTAATAACTTAATTATTTTGGTTAATTTTTTTCTCTACTCTTCGCTTATTTGCTTAACTAAAATGGTATGTCGTCTGGATTAATTTCCTCACTTGGATAATCTATCTTGTCCGCTGGAGCTTCAGGCGCTTGACCACCTTTTGTCTCACTTTGACTGTCGCCGGTTTTGCTTGAATTAGAAGCTGATGATGACTGTCCCGCCCCAGCGCCGCTTGGTCGATTACCAAACTGGACTGCGTCGGCGATGATCTCCGTACGATACTTCTTCTCCCCATTTGCTTCCCAAGAACGAGTCTGTAGACGACCCTCAAGATAGACCTGCGAACCCTTTTTCATGTATTGAGCGACCAATTCTCCCGTTCGACCAAATGCTGAAATATTGTGAAATTCCGTGGTTTCCTGCCTATTACCGTCTTTATCCTTGTAAACACGATTAGTAGCGACACCAAAACTACAAACTTTCGTGCCTGACGGCAAGGCCTTGAGTTCTGGATCTCTAGTGAGATTTCCTATGATAAATACTTTATTTAGGTACATTTGAGTTATAAAGTCAGAAAGTCCATAAAATCTGAAAGTAAATTGTTAGAGATTTTATGGTCTATTTGACTTGTGACTTGTTACTTTTAAACTTTCGACTTTTATTATACCTCTTTGACCAGATCATCAATACTCTTGTCCATTTCTTCAATGGTCGCCGGAGCGACAATCTCCTTTTTATCTTCAGGAACAGTGCCAACTCCGGGAGTCGCGACAAATTCCGAAGAAATTATCAGAGCGGGCGCACGCTTGCCAAGATAGGTATTCTCACGAACAGTAGAAATGAGAAGTGTGCGTAAAACTGAAGGATGAAGCTCAATTGCTTTTTTCACATCTTCAATTTTATCTGAACCAAGCTCAAACTTGACCCAACCAAAATGAGCGGAGTCATATTTCTCATATCCGCCTGATACCATTTTCTTGCTGATTGTATAAGCAAGTAGTTGGCGGTGCGGTATTTCTTCCGCGATGACGGAAGATCCCGCATCGGTGATTATTTTTTTAATTGTCTCCGCTTCGGCTGGGACTTTTTCGTCCGGAACCGAGACAATGAGATAACCTATCTCATAGACCGATTGGTCTTTATCAGTAGTATCTTTCATTTGTTTTGCAGTCAGCGACCCTAGTGGAATGTTCCCTTCAGGACCTCTTGATAAGAGGGCTTACTGCGATTACTTATAATATGATACGAGACTAACATGGAATTTACCTCTACGCAAGAGTATTGTATTCCTCGCAGGTTAGGAATGATATGTGGTGGAGGTGATTTGAATATAACATCCCGAAATCAAGAAATGATAAAGATTTGATCAAGATTTGATCAAGATTGGAAAATGTTGTGGGATAGCAAGGAGAGACCTCGCCGGGTCACTGGGTAGACCCATGGAAATTCCTTTGTCAGGTGAGGATCAAGCCTTCACATGATAAAGAAGTTTCGTGTATTTTTTAATAATTGCGTAGATACCACCTCTTCCTTCTCGCCACGAATTTCAGCGATTTTTTTGACTACTTCAATGACATATAATGGTTCATTTCTTTTTCCGCGATATGGAATAGGAGCGACAAATGGGCAATCGGTTTCTGACATAATATTAATCAGTGGCACGTTTTTTATTATTTCGTCATAATTTCGCGCGAAAGTTATTACACCACCAAATGACATGGAATTCCCCATTTCTACGATATTTTTGGCATTTTCAATGGTTCCAGCGAAAAAGTGAAAATTAGCACGAACTTTGGCGCGCCTCTTTAAGATATCAATCACCTCTTGATATGCGTCTTGAGCGAGGTGAGACCTCGCTCATTCCTAACATGCAACATCAACGGTTTCCCGACTTTATTAGCCAAATCAATATGTTTTTCAAAAATTTCTCTTTGTTTTGGTATTTCCTCTGGTCTTGAATGAAAGTAATCAAGACCACATTCGCCAATTGCCACTACTTTTGGATTATTAGCTAATTGGTCCAGGACGGAAAAATCTCCTGAAATATCAACGACTTTCGCGTCTGTCGGATGAAAACCAACAATTGCCCAAACATTTCCGTGAGTTTCGGCCAATTCAACAACTTTTTTTGATGACTCAATATCCGTACCTACCGCAATAATTCCCACACCCGCTTCTTGGGCGCGTTTAATCACACCTTCACGATCTTTGTCGTAATCGGAAAAATTAACATGGCCATGAATATCTATATATTTCAGTTGCTTTGACATGAAAAAATTGACCATCGGATAATCTACTTCCTCGCGAACAATGGCTGTACCGGGGTCTTTTTATCAATAATCAGTTTTTTAATAGTCTCTGAAGTATTTGGGAGAATCGGCGTCAAAAGATTCGCAATCAGCCACAACTCTTCCAATAAATACTTAACCGCTTTCTCCCCCTTTACTCTATTTTCTTTGATAAGTTTAAATGGGGCATTTTCAGCGATATATTTATCCGATTTCATAATTCTTTCCCAAATCTCATCACAGACTTTATTGATTTCAAACCCAGCTAACTTTTTGTCAAATTCTACCCAATCAACTGGTCCTTTTGTATTTTTTTCTTGAATCTTAGATCTTGAATCTTGAATCTTTCCCGTATCAATCCACACCTCATTTGTTTCCGCCATCTTCAAAATACGACTGGTTAAATTTCCGATACCATTCGCAAGATGAGCGTTGTACCCTTCTTTGAATTTCTCCATTGTGAATGGACTATCTCCAAATGGACTCAGTCCACGCGCCACATAGTAACGCAAAGCATCTGTGCCATATTCTTTGACAATTTCCACAGGATCAACAGTATTACCTAGTGATTTAGACATTTTCAAACCGCCTTCACCTGTAATAAAGCCATTGATTACAATGGTATGAGATGGCGGTAATCCTGCGGCCATCAACATCGCTTGCCACATCGCCGACTGCTGGCGAAGGTTATCTTTGCCACAATATTGAACTACCCCACCAGTTTCCACCCACCATTTCTTAAAAGCGCCCGCAGACTTTTTGCCAGCAATTTCATCATCAGGCCAACCAACAGTAGAAACATAATTAATTAATGCGTCAAACCAAACATACATGACATGCGCAGAATCATTTGGCACAGGTATTCCCCACGGCATCTTGGTTGCCAAACGAGAAATGCTAAAATCTTCCAGACCTCGTCCCACGAAAACTTTAATTTCATTGAGTCGAAAGTCTGGAATCACAAATAACGGATTTTCCAGATACAAATCAAGTAACTGTTTTTGAAAAGCGCTGAATCTGAAGAAATAATTTTCTTCATCAATCAAAATCAATTCAGTGGTCGGATGAATAAAACAATGCCCATTCTCTAGTTCAGTATCAGTTATTTCAAGTTCACATCCAGGGCAATATTTGGTTTTATATAATTTTTTATAAATAAACCCGTTTGCATCGCACCGACGCCAAAATTCTTGCGCCGCTTTAGTATGATGTCTATCGGTAGTTCGAATGAAATGAATATCATCACTCAATCCGAGAACATCTTTGAGCTCTCTGAATTTGATAACATATCGATCAACAAATGCTTGGGTATCTTCATTAAAATGGAAAGCTTTCTGATATATTTTAACACCATGTTCATCCGTGCCAGTATTGAAAAATACCTCATGTCCCGCAAGTTTTTTGACCCGCGCGATAATGTCGGCGCGAATAATTTCCATGGCAAAACCAATGTGCGGTTCAGCGTTCACATATGGCAGAGTCGTCGTGATGTAAAAAGGTTTTTTGTTCATGCGGAATGGGCTAATTTTGAACAGAATTTTTAACCGCTTCCCTCTCGGCTATTTCAACTTTTTTATATTTCTCAATATCATGAATATATTCCATGAAAGCGGCCGAAAGGGGCACCGCGATCAACGCGCCAAGCACTCCGGCTAATTTTGCGCCGATTACCAGAGCCAAAATAACCACAATCGGCGATATGCCAACCACTTTTTTGACCACAAGCGGATAAAATAATTGGCTCTCAAATTGGTAAATAATAAGATAAAGACCAATTAAAAGAAAACCTGTGCCAATGCCATTTTCGGTGAATGCCACGAGAATCGCCGGAACTGACGCGATCATTGGGCCAAAGACTGGGATAATTTCCAAAATTGCGGCGAATAAAGCGAGCAGTAACGCGTGTTTAATTCCGACTACCATAAGCACAAGGTATACGAGTACACCGACGACGATGCCGAGCAAAATCTGACCCTGAAGCCATAGGGCGATCTTACGCTGTGAGCGTTTCCATAAATCTATAATGTAGTTGTGATGTTTTACCGGGGTGACTATTCGCAAGAAATCATCAACCCCATCTTCTTTAACTGCCAAATAAAATGACAAAACGATTATTAAAATCAATGACAAAAATCCTCCGAAAATAACACCCGCGGTCTTAAAGACTCCCCCGCCAGTACCCAAAATTAAATTCTGAAAACCTTTAACATATTCCGCGACCGAAATTGTTTGTCCGACCACTGGTGGTGAATTTGAACTAAGACTAATACCAATATCACGAATCGGACTCCAAATGTCATCTAAAGATATAGTACTCGGTAGACCATTCAAAAAATCACTGGCTTCATTGAGCACTAGAGGCATAAAGAATACAACTATTCCAGCCAAGACCGTGGCAATGATAACATAGATTAAAATCACGCTGATGATTCGGTGTACTTTATGTCTCTTGAGACGACGAATTACTGGTTCAATAGCTGAAGCTAGGATGATCGCGGCCAAAACCACTAAAAGTACATCGGAAATATAGTAAGCGGCAACCAATAATATGGCAAAAAGGAAAAATCTGACAATCGTTCCTGTATTGAGATTTATGTGAATATCTCGGGATAAGTCGGACATGGAATTATTGTAACGCATTTGTCATTCCCGCGAAAGCGGGAATCTACGGTGTCAGAATTTTCATCAAAATGAAAAATAACTCTTAAATCCTTCCCCGTCCTTAAACTTCCCCACCACCGCCATATTCAATCCTCCATTAATAAAAATTTCTCTGGCCAATTTTCGCACATCTTTTACCGTGACTTTTTCCACCTTTTTAATAATTTCTTCCGGCAACTCAATTTTCTTTTTCAAAATCTCCTGACCACCGCAAAATTCAGCGCGCGCTTCGGAAGTCTCAAGTTCCAGCATTGTGGTGCCAGCAATATAATCCTTGGCTTTTTTAAGCTCCGCCGCCGAAACCAGTTCATCTCTAAACTTTCTGCATTGCGCCAAAATTTCCTTGACGGCTTCTTCAACACGACTATTATCCACGCCCGCGGAAATAGTTAGAACTCCATGATCAGTAAATGGATCATGATTGGTTTTGACATAATAGCAAAGACCGAGCTCATCACGCATTCTGGTAAAGAGACGCGAGCTCATGCCTTTTCCTAGAATCGTGGACAAAACATGCATGACTGGTATCCTCTTATCTAAAATCGGAAAAGTCCTGACGCCGATAACTAGATGGGTCTGATCTGTTTCTTTGAATTCAGTCTGAATTTTTGGCGCCTCTTGAGATTCTGTGACTTTGATCTTGTCACTCTTTTTGCCTGAATACATCTTTGCGTAAGCTCTTTTTATTTTCGCGATACAGTCTTTTTCATCAAATGAACCGGAAACTACAACTGTGGTGGCGCTACTGACATAATGTTGGTCGCGATAATCTACTAAAACATCACGAGTAAATGCTTTGACGTTTTTTTCCGTACCGGCAATAGACCACCCAGCGGGCTGATTTTCGTAGAGGACTTCCATGAATATTTCCTGAACTCTAGATTGCGGCATATCATTGTACATTCTGATTTCCTCAACAATCACTCCTTTTTCTTTTTCCATTTCTTTCGCCGGAAAAAGTGGGTTTAGATACATATCAGAAACAATATCTAAAATGGTATCCATATGGCGCGAATCGGCTTTAGCATAGTAGCCGGTATATTCATGGCCGGTAAAAGCGTTGTATTGGGCGCCGATGCTATCTAACTCGCGGGAAATATCACCACTTTTAGGTCGTCTAGGAGTCCCCTTGAAAACCATGTGTTCCAAAAAATGTGAAATGCCATTGTTTTTTTTATTTTCATACTTTGATCCCGCTTCAACCATGACTAAAACAGTGACAGATGGGTTGTCTGTCATAGGAATCGTGATAATACGCAGACCATTCTTGAGAGTAGTTTTATTGAATCTCATAGGGTAAATGTAACAGAAAACTTATAAATAGACTAACTTTTCTATATATTCTCGTAAAATAATATACCACACCCCAATTAAAAATGTCCCGCGCTTTTGGAAAAGCGCGGGACAAGAGCAAAAGTCAAAGTACAAAGCGCAGAAAGTGCACAGTGACCCAGTCTTGAGAACTAACTTGCGGACACCACGGCCGGACAGTCGTCGCCCCAGTCACCGTCAAGCCAACTGCAGCCCCAGCCCCACCTGCCGCCGCCCCAAGAGAGGTAACGGACATAGAGGCGGCCATCGGAGCTGCGGTAGATTGTACCCCAGAAAAAGATGTAGTGAGTGTTTTCCTTTTCATCTTTTTTCCACATCTCGGGAATGAGGTGCGGATTCTTGAGTAAATAGTCCAGAACATTGGCGTTCAAGACCGGTTGTTTGGCGAGGTCTTTACGGAGCTCGTCACCTACGATGACATTTCTTTTCTTTTGTGGCTTAGACAGATAGAAGTCAATTTTCTTACCGTCTAGGTAAAGATCATCACCTTTCCGTTCTAGCTTCGCCACCTTACCTTTCCGGTGCTCTTCCACCTTCCAACCATCGGGTAGGAACGGATCCGTACCAAGGTCTATGGCGTGTTCAATCGGTTTGATTTCGGCGTGGCCTAGTTGAACATTCCTCACATTGGCGAGAAAATCTCCCTTTGTAAGTCCTTTGACTTCGTCCAACGACTGAAAGCCGTTGCGATTGAGTGCATGCTCAATTTCTTGAGCCAAACCGACACTAAGACTGATTAACTTGTCACTCATATGACTTGTCTTTCTAATAGTTGTGGACATGTTCAAATTATAAACTCGTCCAACTGTTGGGCTTGCAGTGTAGCTTCGCCACAGCAGATAATGGCCTAAAATAAGCCACTTTCTGCCATGGCGAATGCAAGTTAGAATATCAAAGAACTATTGGGGTATTATAGCATATCTGACTTGATTTTGTCAAGTAATTCCCCTTCACCAACCCTCTCCTGCTTACCAGTATCTCTATCTCTCATTGTCACCCCGTTGCCTTTTTCAATAGTCTCAAAATCAATCGTAATGCAATACGGCGTGCCGATCTCATCTTGTCGGCGATAGCGTTTGCCAATGTTGCCATTGTCGTCAAAAGTCACGGCTGGAATTACTTTTTTAATTGTTTTGTAAATTTCTTCGGCCTTCTTGACTAATTCTGGTTTATTTCGCAAAAGTGGAAATACCGCGACCTTATAAGGCGCGACCGATGGAGTAAGTCTCAAAAATACGCGCTTTTCTTGCTTAGTCAACTTGGCTTCAGCTGAAGTAGATTGATTTTCATCTGACGCGCCAGCACTTCCCATTTCATCTTCCGTATACGCATCCGCCAATATTGCTAATACGGTGCGATCCAATCCAAATGACGGCTCAATGCAATGTGGAAAAAATCTTTCTTTGGTCTCATCATCATAATATGACAAATCAACCTTGCTGAATTCTGAATGTTGTTTCAAATCAAAATCAGCGCGATACGCGAGACCATACAATTCTTTTCTGCCAAAAGGAAAATCAAACTCAAAATCAATCGTCCGTTTTGAGTAATGGGCGCGTTCGCCATCAGGTACTTCTAGTTCGTGAACTTTTTTTGAATCCAACCCAAGTTCTGAAATAAAAGCTTTCATTTCGTCGCGGAAATGTTCAAAGGTTTTCTCCCAATCTTTTGGATTGACGAAATATTCTATCTCCATCTGCTCAAATTCACGCGCACGGAACAGAAAATCCCGCGGAGCAATCTCATTCCGAAAGGCCTTCCCTATTTGCGCCATACCGAATGGAAGTTTTGGATGAAATGTATCTAAAATGTTTTTGAAATTCACGAACATTCCTTGAGCAGTCTCCGGACGAAGATATGAAATTGAAGCGGTGTTTTCGCCGGCGCCGACATGCGTCTTGAACATCATGTTGAATTGTTTAACTTCACCAAGTTGTCCTCCACAATCGGAACATTTCTCAGCATCAGAAATCTGATCAGCGCGAAAACGATGTTTGCATTTTTTGCACTCAACCAAAGGATCCGCAAATCCGTCTACATGACCGCTTGCCTCCCAAGTTTTTTGATTCATGAGAATGGCGGCATCGGTAGCATACATATCATCACGATTTTCAACGAAACGATTCCACCAGACTTTTTTGATGTTATTCTTCAAAGCTACACCCAGTGGCCCATAATCCCACATGCCAGCCAATCCACCATAAATATCAGAACCAGGAAAAATAAAACCTCGGCGCTTGCACAGGGCGACTAACAAATCCATGACATTTTCTTTTTTTACCATGGAGACATTCTATAACAAAAAAGAAGAATTACCAACGAAGGATATATTTTACTGCCATCACTTAACAACCACCCCCTGTCCATCCTTATAGTTCGGATCTGTACTAAAACGCGTGGAAAGATAATCTTGTTTGCTCTGAAGTTGCGCTCCCGTGAAGCTATCGGTAGCCGTAAGTATGGATTGATTAACCAAAGTCGGATTGTCTCCTTCTTGAATAACACTTGGCAAGAATGAGATTTGGAAATTGACTTCTCTCCTTCTAGATGAATCAATCGTGTAGGTACTGACATTGCCGATATTCCAAGTCACTGTTCCACTATTTTCATCATAAGTAACCGACTCACTTGAAGGACTGACGACATTCAGCCATTTAACATATGGCGGCAAGGTGGCGATAACTTTGGCACCACCAACCGCGCTTGAAGTATTATCAACTGTCCAAACTACCGTATAAGTCGTCGGTTGTTCAACTTTTGGAGGAACTGGTCCTGTATTCGTAAATGGTCCGATAGTGCGCACAACGCGACCTGTTAGAGAAACATTGGAAGATACTCGGGTCGTTCTAGAAACCGAAGAAGAGAGCACGCTTGGTACATTTGATTCTTGAGTGCGATTGCCGGCAACACCGGCGGTAAAAGTAATGATTGGGTTAACGATTGGATTGGTAACGGTACTTTTGTCAGTGGGTATTATTGAGAAAGATACTGTACCGCTTTTCCCGGCGTCCACGGAAGCAAAATCACTATTAGTTTGTTGACTCCAAATAATCTCATCTGTGGCGGAATTGTAGTAACCAACATCTGGCGCGACGGATGTTTTTTCATAAGCAGATCCAGAAAGTTTAACGGTGATTACCATGTTTGAAACCGTAGTCGTCAAATTATTGAACCAACCGACGCTGATACGCTCACTCCGACCAAACTGACTGACAAAATCACTTGAAGCGTCATTACCATCAATCAATATGCCCAAAGAAATAAACGGTTTCTGAATAGTCATGATTTGATCGGTGGACATGTATTGCGTGCCGATTGATTTTGGATCAGTTGAACTCTGCGCGCCCGCGATGAAACGAAATACTCGTGTATCATTATCTTCACCCTGAATCTTTCCGCGAATAGTCACTATTCGTTCTCCACCAGGTGGAATATCGCCAATTTTCCAAGTAGCATTGTCAGAAAGTGATTTGATGTCGGCTGATATAAAACTGAAACCAAAAGGATAACTGGCCTTCAGTAAAACATTTTTAAGGACATCCTGGGAATTTGATCTGAGACTGACCTTCATGTCAAATTCTTGACCAGAAGTGATTTCATTAAACGAAGAAGCCGTCAAAAGTATTGGCGAGGAATTGATCAAAACATCGTAGGAAGTCTTTTTGGTAAATAAAGAGCTTGATCCTTTTATTTTATAAGTAACGCTGACTTCAATAGATTTTTGGAGATTTTCTTCACCAAACATTATGGCACTAACTGTTTTGCGCGCGGAACCGCCCGCAGGAATGTCACCGAACAATTCGCGAAATGTTTTCAATTCTTGAGTGGAATCTTTGGAATCGGTCGTACCAGCGGGAAAATCAATCGCCAAGTCAGCGCCCTGCAAATCAACATTGTTTTTATTCAAAACAGTTATATCAAATGAAACGATCGCTCCGCCCGGAATGGAAACAGGGCCACTGATGGAAATATCTATATTATTCGCGGAAATGAGATTGGAACCATTATAAAAAATGTAAGCCCCAATGCCGACGGCGACAATACAAAATATCAGTGAGCCAATCAATAGTTTTGTAAAAAATGACATGGAATGATCTTCATAATGCGTGTTTAAAATAGGTTTGAGATCTTCATCTTTGGGGTGTTCCCAATCGGTTCTAACTTGACTATCACTGGGCGTGAAGCGAAGTTTGCGGCGAGTCCGTACATCAGGAGTATTGCGCGAATACAGCGATTTTTTCAACTCCTCTATACGATTTTTCTCTTCACTTGGGGGCATATCAATCAATTATACAATGATCAATAACCAATGACCAATGGTTTATACGCGCGAAAATACGATGACGATTTCAGAGGTGTGACTCTTTCAAGGCCTTATTTATATGTGCGTTGATATTCATTCTTTGCGAACCAACTTCATCTAATAGTTGAACACCTAAATTGTCGGCCGTAATTTTTGGATTTAATTTTTTATCTGCGCCAATGTATCCAAGCAGATGTAAAATCCTAAAAACAATAACTGATTCAGTAGTTTTCAATCGTATGTCCGACAAATCCTCTGAACTCTCAATAAAAGCGAAAGATTTTTCAATATGGTCAAACAATTCCGGATGCGCCTCTTCGCCATGGAGCAATCGACGCAGAAGCAGAACTATTCTGCCAATAATCTCTTTTAATTCACTGCTATTTTTAGCTTTCTCATTTTTTTGTTTTCCTGTCGCCCTTATCGCATTTCGCCCGTCCCAATTTGTTTCTTGCGACTTTCTACTCTCATCTCGCAACTGATTCGCATTCGTCAATCGCCAATACTCTTTTCCTCTAACAAAAGAAAATTCACCAAAAGAATACTCTTGGGAATGAAAGCGTAATTTTGACTTTTCTAATCGTATTCCTTGCGCACTGACCATTATCAGACCTAGATCTCTGGTAAAAATAGAGAAAACTTTTCCAGACTCACCTCTTGGTCTAGATTCAATGATGAAGCCGGGGGTTGTAGTTACCAAATACATGACTAAATATCTAACTTAAAAGTTGATCCACCAACGATTATTCCCTCTTTTTGTATAGGTTTGAATGTAATGTCACCAAGCAAGCTCACTGATGAAATTTTCGTACTATTTTTCTCAATAAATTTTCTACCCGCATCATCAGTTTCAATCAAAAGAATCACTTTATCATTTACGCTTAAACCTTTCTCCTTGCGCAAGTCTTGAATAGCACGAATAAGCTCGCGAACCATGCCCTCTTCTTTCAATTCTGGAGTAATATTCACATCAAGCTGTACATCTGTTTCAATCTTTGCTCCAAAGGCAATCTCTTTGACATTAACTTCATCTTTTATTAGATCAACGAGTTGACTATTGACCATTGAACCTTGGTCATTCTTAATCCTCAAAGATTGAAGTGGTTGTCTGACATTGATCTTTGTCATCATTCGCGCCTCAAGACCTTTGGAAGCCAGATCTCTAACCAGTTTCATACTTTTAATCAGTTCCGAGTCAACAGCACCAGCCGTCGGCCATAATTCCAAATGGACGCTTTGAATGGAGTCGCTATTTGAACCATTTATGTCATCCCTGATTTGTAATTCTTGGTTTTTGATTTTTCTGTATATTTCCTCCGCGATAAACGGCGTAAACGGCGCGAGCAACTTTGAAACCTGAAGTAAAATAAATCTGGTCGTCTCAAGCGCTGAATTTTTATCTGATTCATTATCGCCCTTGAATCGCTCACGCGACCTCCTCAAATACCAAGTAGAAATATCGTCGGTAAGATCCATTAGTGGCCAAGAAGCGCGATCAAGTTCACCGGATTCAAGTCCGACGGTCACGGCTGTGATAGTTTCATTCAGTCGCGCGATAATCCATTGATCTAGTACATTTTGTGATTCTACTTTTGACTTTTGACTTTTGACTTTTGACTGATCTTTATACATCTCATAAAACGACACGACATTTAACAATCGGTTGATCAATTTTTTTGTTATTTCATCAACCCCCTTTTCACTGAATCGCAAATCCTGCCCACGAACAACTGGTGAAGACAATAAATAGTAACGCAATGAATCCGCGCCATATTTATCAACAAGAGACATCGGATTAGGATAATTATTTTTCCTTTTTGCCATCTTCTGCCCATCTTCTGCCAAGACTAAACCATTAACAATAACTTTTTTGTATGGGGCCTTGCCAAATAAAGCCACCCCTAAAACGAGCATTGAGTAGAACCAGCCACGAGTCTGGTCTACCCCTTCCGCGATGAAATCAGCCGGATAGCCCTGCGATTTTTTGAACCAACTGGATTCTGGTTCAAATATCCGTGCGAATCTACCTTGTGTGTCCTGCGCACTCTCAAACGGATAATGATTTTCTCCATAAGGCATAGATCCCGACTCAAGCCAGCAATCAAAGACATCTGGTACTCTAACTAATTTATTTCCTTCGGAAGTTTTTAATCCCAAATCGTCAATAAATGGTCTATGTAGATCAAGTTCATATTCGGAATTGTGTGGCAGTGGCGTGAAATCAAGTTTTTTTACTTCGGCATTCAAAAGAAATTCTTCGTGTCCACGAAATATTAGACTTTGTTCACGATTCATCCCTTGCGCCACGGTCATTAAAAGAAATCCCGGGGTCTCGTGAGTTATTATTAGAATATTTTTGTCCTGATATTTTCGCTCCAAATCATAAAGAAAATCACCCATGCGTTTTTTGATCTCAACATAAGTCTCGCCGCCTTCTGGACTAACTACAAAACGATCCTTGTCCGCGAATTGCTTAAAAAATAATTCAATACTTTTGCCATCCATAACGCCACTTTCCATCTCACGGATTCTATCGTCGGTACGAATAATATTTTTGTTCCAACCAAGTCTATCGCGTAAAATTTCCATAGTATCTTGCGTACGCACAAATGGAGAAACAAAAACCAAGTCAAATTTGATGTTACTCAATGATTTGGCGGCTTTTTCTACCTGTTGTCTACCGTTCAGTGTCAAATGATTTGGCGCCTTAGAATCTCCACTCAAAATACCTTCAACATTACTATCCGCCTCGCCATGGCGCATTATCCAATAATTATTTTTGGCCTTACTGAATTTCTTCAAATCTCCAACAGAACCCATAACATGATATCTTTCGCGTGATTCTTGAGTGTCATTTCGCGCTTTTGACTTTTCATCTTTTTCTTCCTTCCACACCGGTATCGGAGCACCCCAAAACCTAGAACGCGAAATCGCCCAATCACGCGCCCCTTCCAGCCAATTGCCAAATCGCGCCGAACCAACCTCGGGTGGCACCCAAGTAATTTTTTTGTTTTCCGCGACCAGTTTGTCTCTGATATCCGTGACTTTCACAAACCAAGACGAGGTGGCGTAATTTAAAAGAGGCGTATCACAGCGCCAACAATGCGGATATGGGTGAACTAGTTTTTCCTTGGCAAAAAGTAAATCTTTGCGCGCCAAAAATTTAATTATTTCAATATCTGTTTTTTGATGAGCATCTTTTTCATTTTCTGTATCTATCGGTTTGACACGCAATCCCGCGAAATCAGTAACCTCTTTTTTGAATGTTCCGTCAATTGAAACATGTTGGACAAATGGTAAATTGTTCTTTAATGATAGGTCATAATCATCAGCGCCAAATGCTGGAGCAATATGAACAATGCCCGTACCATCTTCTGTTGTGACAAAATCCGCGCCGTAAATCTTCCAGCCATGTTCGCGATTTTTTAGATTCGGATCTCTTGAATAATAATCAAAAAGTGGTTTGTAGGATTTGCCAATTAATGATAAACCTTTGAAAGATTCAACAACTTCGTATTTTTTGTCCTTCAGCACAGAAAGTTGATTTCTTGCGAGAATGAAAAACTTGGATAAATTAGTTATGTCGTCAATAATTCTAATCTTCACATAATCAATATTGGTACTGATTGCCAAAGCCACATTCCCTGGTAGAGTCCAAGGTGTAGTTGTCCAAGCAAGGATATATGTGCCCGGTTCATTTATAAGTTCAAACTTGGCAGTAACTGAAATGTCCGTAATATCCTTATATCCCTGCGCAACCTCAAAGTTTGACAATGTCGTTTCGCATCGCGGACACAAATTCATTAACTTGAATCCCTCATAAATCAAACCTCTGTCATGCAACCGCTTGAAAATCCACCAGACTGTTTCAGTGTAACTTGCGTCCATGGTGCGATAATCATGATCCATGTCAACCCAACGCCCCAAGCGAGGCACGATTTTACGCCATTCATCAGCATAACGCATTACACTTTCGCGAGCCGCCTGGTTAAATTTCTCAATGCCATAATCAACTATCTCTTTCTTACTTTTCAGACCAAGCTCTTTTTCAACCAGATTTTCCACCGGTAAACCATGGCAATCCCAACCCCATCGTCTTTCAACATGATACCCTTGCATTGTTTTCCAGCGTGGAATTGTATCTTTGATTATTCCAGCCAAAATATGACCGTAATGTGGCAGACCGTTGGCAAAAGGCGGACCATCATAAAAAGTGAATTTACCATTAGTTGATTTTTTCTCTAGAGACTTCTCAAAAATACCCCTCTCTTTCCAAAAGGCTAATATTCGTTCTTCGCGCTCGGCATGAGTTGATTTTTTGTTATTTTCTTCTGGATTAACCATGAAATGTATGGGTTGAATCATTCTAGCATTTTTTTAATAGCGAGGTCGGACCTCGCTATTAAAAAGACCGACGGTTACCCATCGGCGTGAAGACTTAAGTTGTTATGACGAATATTGGTAACTATTGTCCTACAGATTTCGATTTTAGCTAAATCATCGCCAAAATCAGGTATGCGCAGAAACAATTGTATACCGTTCGGTAGATTCTGGTCGTCTGAATCAAAAGCTTGAAGTTCAAGATACATTCGCCCACTATGGCTACTAAATTGGCCTGAAGGATCGTAAACCCGTAAAGAAGCAGAGCGAGTAAATTTACCAATCGGATTGTGAATATTTGGCATGATTATTACCCATAACGTTCCGGTCGGATCGACGGATTTCTTTATTGGGGAACAATACCCTTGCTGTAGCAATGTCTTTGTCTCAAAAAATTTGAAACACGCCGTCAGTTCTTCATACCAATTGCAAAGGGCTCGAACATAATCAATCTTCATATCTCGTTCTATTTTATGTTGTTTTCTATGTCAAATCTAGCACCAAACAAAATAATTGCAACCGCTAGATGATTGCGCCTAACTACATCTTCTTCGGGACTTTTATCCCCAAAATCCACAACCCATTTGTCATCGTGGTCAAAAATGCTTGCGTCAAAGCCAATCTATACGAAGATTGAGGATCTTTCTCGTCAATAATAGTTTGAACTGCATAATAATTATTGAAAGCTCCAGCCAGATTGACCAGATAGTTTGCCACCTGTTGAGGTGAATATTCTTCTCTGGCACGCTCTACAATATCTGGAAATCTGAAAATCAATTTTTCCAATAATGTAACTTCGCTTGGTATGCTTTCATTTTGAATCTTGAATCTTGAATCTTGAATCCTTGCCTTTTCTAACACTGCCGCCGCCCTGACCGCCGAATATTGCAGATACGGTCCCGAATCTCCTTCAAATGAAATAGATTTAGTTGAATCAAAAATAACATCACCGCCGATTGATTGACGGAGAATTGTGTATTTGATCGCGCCGATTGCCACAATGTCAGATATTTCATTTTTGTCCGTCAGACTCAATTCGCGAACGGCGATTTTTTTAGCCACCAATTCGCGAATATCCTCAAGTAATGACTCTGCCGAAACAATATTACCTTTTCTGGACGACATCTTTCCTGAAGAAAAACGAAGAAGACCATGTGAAATGTGTTTGGTTTTCGTGAAAATGTTTTGATCAATTAATGAAAACGCTTTCAATAATACTTTGAAATAATCACCTTGTTCATTCGCCGTAACAATAATTGACCCGTCTAAATCCGGATATTTCTTGAACTTCTCAATATTGAGACCAATTTCTTTGGCTTCATAAGTTGGCAATCCTTGAGAGGTGATGAAAACACGCGTATGTAGATCATAATCTTCACCTTTGAAAATTATAGCACCCTCGCTTTCGGTAAATACTCCCTTTTTAATAAATTCACGCACAACCTTTACACCATCGGTGGCGACTTCACTCTCAAAGAAAAACTGATCAAATTTCGTGCCAAGTCGCTCGTAAATCAAATCGAAATATTCCAAGCTCCATTTTCGACCCTGTTCATATATTTCATTGATTTTGGGATCGGATTTCCCAAATATCTCCTTGTTAATCATGGCAATTTCCTTCTGCGCGGTAGCATCATCATCAAATTTTGCCCCATAAACATACATTTCACCCAACCATTTTACTTTTTCGGTTACTGTCTTCTCTCCAATCCCTAGTCTCCAATTTTCAAATCCTTGTTTCTTCAGTATCGCCCAAATAGTTTTCGCCACATGCAATCCGACATCGCCTTGATAACAAGCACGAATGACATTACCGCCAGAAGATTGGATTAATCGTGAAATTGATTCACCAACCGCATTAGACATCAAATGACCGATATGAAAAACCTTGAAAGGATTCGGGTCAGTATACTCAACCATTATTTTTTTACCAGAATCGGAATTATTCCAACCATACTCTTTCCCATTTTTTGCAATCGTCACAACATTTTCTGCAAAAATTTTATCTTTGATTTTGAAATTTATGAATCCGGGACCGGCAATGGTGATTGATTGAACAAAATCCGGTTGTCCTTTTTTTAGTTCAACAATAATCAACTCCGCCATTTCTTTTGGATTTTTAGGAATTTTCGATTTTTCAATTACCCAAGAAATTTTCCCGATATGAGAATCGACTAAACCTGCAAATTTTTTAAAGGTAACCATAGCCACATTACTGGAAAAATCTCCATGATCTGGATTTTCCGGATACTCTAAAGTAAAAGATGTCTCGGTTATGCCGAGTCTATTTAGAGATTTGATTATTTGACCCTGAAGCTTTTCCTTCATGTATGCATTCTAGCAAATAAGCCATCTTTTTCACAGAAAATTTGACAGTTTTTAGAATTTATTTATTAAACAAAAAAACTATTGACAAATAAGGCAATATCGGTTATATTCGTTCTAGACATGTGGAGCTTTGTTTGGGTCAGCTTCACTGCGTGAACTCGCGCGACAAGTGCTCCCTCTCCGGAGCCTCTAGCGCGACCATGCTAAGGAAAGAACTCCGACAAGAAGTTCACTTCTAATTCAGACGATGAATCGGTTCCTCGAGACATCTGGAGGTCCATGACTATCCTCCATCGCCGTCGCCGACGGCATCTTGCATGTCAATTGTCTGAAAGAAGACCTCAAATACTCCCTTGCGTCCGCGGTGCTTGTGCTACACCATCGCGAGGGAGTACCCACTTTTTAGCGCGGTTTGTTTAACCGCGCTTTTTTAATTTTTAACACCCTTCAAAATCCGATCAATTCTCTTTGCGATGATCATAAAGTCTTTTTCTTTTTTACCCCTAGTCGTTTCAGCGGCAGTACCTAGACGAATACCCGATGGATCAGTGGGTGGTCGGGCATCAAAAGGGATAGCGTTCTTATTTACGATAACTCCCTCTTTTTCTAGCGCGTCACTTGCGATCTTTCCGGCAACAGCTCCAGCACCTTTTTCATTCTTTTTGCCACTCATCCAAGTATCAATCAAGATCAAATGTGAATCTGTCCCGCCAGAAATTATTTTCCAGCCATATTTTTTTAATTCTTCAGCTAGAATCTTCGCGTTTAATTTGACCTGTTTTGCATATTTTTTGAATGCTGGACTATTGGCTTCTTTCAGAGTGACTGCCACAGCCGCGATTTGATTGGCGTGTGGGCCTCCCTGCAAACCCGGAAATACCGCTTTGTCTATTTTCTTATCTAAATCCAAAGGTTTTCCAGTAGAATCATTTTTATTTTTCTTGGAAAAAATCAAAGCCGAGCGTGGTCCACGCAATGTTTTATGGGTTGTGGTTGTGACAATGTCAGCATACTGAAAAGGCGTCGGGTATTCCCCGCCCGCGACCAAACCGGCAAAATGCGACATATCTACCATTAGTAAAGCGCCACTTGCATCAGCTATTTCGTGAAATTTCTTAAAATCAACAAATCTTGGATAAGCAGTAAAACCAGCCACAATAATATTCGGCTTTTCTCTCAAAGCTATTATTTTAAGGTCATCATAATTTAAGATTTCAGTATTTTTATCAACGCCATATGGAATTTGAGTCCAAAACTTTCCAGTGGCTGAAACTTTGTGGCCATGAGTCAAATGTCCGCCTTGATCTAGAGACATACCCATAATTTTTTCTTTAAATGGGACAAGCGCTAGATATACCGCCAAATTTGCTGGCGAACCGGAAAGTGGTTGGACATTGACATGCCAATCATTTGAATCTAGTTTGAAAAGTTTGAGGGCGCGTTGTTTGCACAATTCTTCAAGCTTATCAATATTCTCATTACCGCCATAATATCTAAGCTCAGAATACCCTTCGGCATACTTATTGGTCAGTTCTGAACCAAGCGCTGTAAGCACATCTCTGGAGACATAGTTTTCCGAGGCAATTAGATTTATCGCCTTCTTTTGGCGCTTTTTCTCCGCTTGAATTAGTTTTTTTATTTGTATGTCTTTCATGTGAATCAAATACTAATGAATATTGTTATTGTATCACGACCATAAACAGAAAAACGCGTTTCTATCTTATGAATCTAACTCAAAAAGTAAAATGAATCAAATCATCGTGATCTTTCCATTAGTAAAAGAAAAAAGGCCTGTTGCAATTGGATGTCGCAACAGGCCCCCTCGCATTATGCACACTACCTCAAACACCGAACGGTACCGCAAACAAAGAACGAACTACGAAATTCAACTGGCAGAGCTATTTTGAATCAGATCTTGAAATAACCGGCGGAAAAATACAAGCTCCATTTATTCCACCAACTACCAAGTTCCTCCGAGTCATCTTAAGGATACCAGTTTACTTTTTTGTTTCGATTAGTAAGACAACTTATTATCCATAACCTCTTTCCGCGGAGACATATTAACAGACCAGAGTTAAGGACTTTGTGTCCAAGGTCCGTATTCATAGCCGTTTGTTTGATTTTACGGCGAAGTCTTCGACAGTTAAAGCCAGGCTAAGAAACCTGCGTTTGACATCTTACGAATCAGAGAATCGTAAAGACTCTCGTTTGATCCCTGCACTTTCTTAAGGAGCAGGAAGCCTTTAGGAGATTCGGCTGATCAAAGTGATCAGACCGGAGCGTCTCGTACTAGGCCCATATTTCAACGTGCTTTCAACGTTTCGGAACCCAACAACTGTTCCGATATTGAGACTACTCCTATCACTTTTACTTGTCAACAGGATGTCAAGAAGTTATCCACAGTGGTGAAGGCCTGACCTTCACTGATCATAATCGTTTTTTTATCTCCGAAATGAAGTCTGTTTTTACTTTTTCAAACGAACGGTTGGCATTAATGACAACATGATCTACTCTGATAAGAAATTTCATGTAACCATCGCGCACTTTTTTATGAAACTCAACTTCTCTATTATCAAAATGATCATATTGACCAACCACCGGCAAAAACTGATTGCGTGATTGGGCTCGCCGTACTCCCTCCTCTGGATCAACATCAACAAAAATATACAAATCCGGTAAAATCGCCAGACGCTTGCGCAAGTTCCAAAAAACTTCTTCCAATTCGCCATTAGACTGCGCCCAAACATTATACGCGTAAGATGAGGCGTCAAACCGATCCGCAATCACTGGTTTCCCTGAATTTAAAGCCGGAACGATCAGATTTGTCGTGTTATCAAAACGAGCCGCAAACATTAAACATAAAGTTGCCGCCGTGGGAGTATTTTTTGCCAACGGATTTTTAATTGCCGCAGTACGAATCACTTCGGCATACGGAGATCCGCCTGGTTCGCGAGTAGTCAAAATCGCGTCACCCAAAACATCTTTAAGAGCAATCATCAGGGATGATTTACCTGATCCCTCACCTCCTTCTATGGCTATAAATAAGGGTTTTTTCTTCATTATCATAAATGGTGAAATCATAAAAAATTATCAGCGTCTAAATAATTCAGTGGCGTTCTCAACCAAATAAACATTCTTAATACCGGCTTTGATCATGGCATCCCAACATGGTTTACAGCACCACCAATGACCGTACAAGTACAAATCCGCGCCAATTATTGATTTTTCGTTCAACAAAGCATCCCTAATCGCGCGCACTTCACAATGATGACGAAATTGGGCACACCCTGGGCAAAGCCAGTACCTCTGACCTGAAGGAACCCCCAGAATCCTCCTAAAACACAGACCTTTTTTATGTAATTCCTGCGTTTTTTTACCTTTTAAGGCCGCCTGATTAGCGGCTTTACCAATAATTTTACCATCCATAACCACAACAGCTCCAGTTGGATGATTTAATTCTGTGGAAAATTGATTTCTCATTTTCATCGCTTCAATCATAAATAAATCTGAAGCTGGCACATATTTGATTGTCCTTCCTTCTGGAAGATATGGGTAGTCGGGTTGCATATTAATATCAAAATGAAAAATTACTGTAATTGTTCAATTGTCTTGTGATTATATATAATTAAGCGATTATGACCAAGTTTGACGAAATCTACCAAAACCTTGTGAAAGAAATAATGACAAATGGAATCGTTGAATTTAGCGAACGAACTGGTTATGAAACAAAAGCAATTCCCGGATTACATTTCAGCATAGATATTGAAAAAGATGGTTTTCCACTTCTCACCCTTCGAAAAATTCCTATAAAAATGTTTGTAGCGGAACAAATCTGGTTTATCTCCGGCACACGCAAGCCCGAAATATTTCTGCGAGACTATACGAAGATTTGGGACTTATTTACCAATCCCGGCGATGTTGTAACCGTGGCCTATGGATACCGCTGGAGAAAGCATTTTGGACGCGATCAATTGGCTCTACTTATAGATTTATTGCAAAAAGAGTCCAGCTCACGCCACGGCGTAATAGTCACCTGGGATCCCGCCCAAGACGGACTTTCGTTGGTCAAAAAGAAGAATGTGCCATGTCCATATACATTTACCGTAAATATCATCGGCGGACGACTTCATTTACACAATATTATTCGCTCAAATGATGTCATACTTGGAACTCCCGGCGATGTGGCTGGATTCGCGTTACTTCAATGTATCTTGGCGCAAAAACTCGGAGTAAAACCGGGGATATATTCTCATTCAATATCAAACGCGCATATTTATAGCAACCACTATCATGGCGCCGAAGAAATAATTAAAAGAAAAAATGATCACCCGACAATTAGACTGGAATTGCCACCCAAAGCTTTTGAGAAATCAGAAAAAATGGATAAAGGATTAACTGATGCTATAATAGATAATCTGGCAAAACAGTACAATCCGATGGAAGCAATTACTGGATTAAAAATCGCTCTGTAATTATTTTCTAACGATTCATTTTTGAATCTTAACTCAATGGCAATCATTACTAAACAGCAAATCATAGAGAAAATAAATTCTGGGTCACTTTTGTTTAAACCAAATCTTGATCAGTTCCAACTTCAAGAACACTCTGTTGATTTGCGACTTGGTTTTACTTTCATGATTCCAAAAATGTGGCATATGACCCCGAAAGGGCGCGAATCTCTTGATGTTACTCATTTTGACAAGCGTAATCACGAGTATTTTGAGGTTATAGAGCTTGAACAAGGACAGTATTTTGACCTCTTACCGCAAGAATATATCTTAGTCTCAACTTTAGAATCAATAAAAATGCCTGTTGATTTGATGGGGGTTTTATATCCACGATCTTCAACCAATCGTAAAGGGTTGTCATTGGATTTGACTGGAATCATAGACGCGGGATACGAGGGTCAGCTTGTCTTGCCTATACGAAACAACACCCGCTCGCAAGCAGTCCGGCTTTATCCAGGCGAACGGCTTTGCCAAGTTGTTTTTGAAGAATTGAAAAACGCGGTTACGCCAAGACCGAGTAAGTATCACCAAAAAGACATCATTGAGGGAGTTCAGACTGAAAAAAAGACCGAGGTTGAATTGATCACTTCTGGAGATATTAAAAAACTCAAAGAAGATTACAAAATATGATCAAGTGTTTTATCATTGCCGCGATGACCGCCGACGGCTATATCGCCAAAGAGGTTAAACATGCCGCTTTTTGGACCAGCAAGGAAGACAAAAAACGGTTTATTGAACTAACCAAACGCGCTGGAGTAGTAATTATGGGATTGAATACTTTTCAAACACTCCCTCGTCCACTCAACGAACGCAGAAATATCGTATACTCTCCGGAAAAAATAGAAGGTATTGAAACAACCGCAAAAGAACCGAAAGAATTGTTTAAAGAACTTGAAAATCAAGGCGTCAAAGAGGTCGCGATCTGCGGCGGATCGCAAATCTACACGATGTTCATGAAAGCGGGAGTTGTTGATAGATTATATTTGACTATTGAACCGTTAGTTTTCGGAAATGGTCTTCGTCTTTTTAAAGAAGAGCTACACTACCACTTAGAATTAAAAAGTGCCGTACAAGCTGAAAGTGGCGCTTTGCTGCTGGAGTACAAAGTTGATTATTCTGGAAAACCAAAACTGAATTAAGATACAATCAAAGTAATTAAAAGTTTGATGTAACCAAAAAGAGGCCTCCGTCTCATTTTTTCTATATTCTAAAATCTAATTGCCTTATTTAACTTCAACACCCATCTGTCTGGCGGTACCGGCGATAATCTTCATGGCCGCGTCAATATCGTTCGCGTTGAGATCTTGCATCTTCTTTGCGGCAATTTCTTTGATTTGGGCTTTGGTGATAGTACCGACTTTGCTGGTATTTGGTTTGCCAGAACCTTTTTCTTTGCCAATTGCTTTCAAAATTAAACTAGACGCTGGAGGGGTCTTTAAAACAAAACTGTATGTTCGGTCTTCGTAGACGCTAATAACCACTGGGATCATATCACCCATCATGCCTTTGGTGGCTTCATTGAACTTCTTGGTAAAATCACCAATATTAACACCTGCTTGACCCAAAGTCGGACCAAGTGGGGGTGCTGGAGTAGCTTTGCCCGCGGGAGCGATGACTTTTACTTTTTTTACGACCTTTTTTGCCATAGTGATGTGGATACTACATTAATAAACTAATTATCACAAGCCCTATTAAACCTTCTTTACTTGCAAAAAATCTAGCTCCACAGGCGTCTCGCGTCCAAACATTGAAACCAAAACTTTGACCTTGCCTCGCTGGGTATCAACTTCTGAAACTTTTCCTTCAAAATCTTTGAACGGACCGTCAGCGACCTTGATCAAATCTCCCGTGGATAAATCAATAGAATGTTGAGTATTACTCTGTTGCATTCGTGAAAATAGAGTCTCAACTTCCTTGGGATCAAGAGGCACGGGTGAAACTCCCGCGCCGACAAATCCCGTTACGCGTGGAGTATTTCTAACCACATACCAAGAATCATCAGTTACAATCATGTCCACTAAAACATAACCAGGGTAAATCTTCTCCTCTTCTTCAACGCGTTTTCCACCTTTGACTTTAATCTTCTTTTCTGTCGGAACAATCACGGCAAAAATCTTGTCCTCCATGCCGAGAGATTCAATACGCTGTTTTAGGTTACGGGCAACGGCATTTTCATATCCCGCATAGGTATGAATAGCATACCAAGCGCGTTCCCCTGTTGTGTGTTGTTTTGACATATGGTTAATCGTGAATCTGAATTATTTATTGGAATTATTTAAAACAATAATGTAAGTAGTTTAGAAAAAACAAAATCTGACAAACCGAGTAAAGCCGCGACAAAAACTGAAACTAAAATAACTAAAAGTGTAAACCTCGTAGTCTGGGCGCGAGTCGGCCAGTTCACATGATTCATTTCCGCCTTTGTTTCTTTGACATATTCAGTGATTTTCATAGTGTTGGTATTAAAAAACCCCTCTGGGGATTACCTGTGTATAGTATAGGATCGGGAATGTAAAGTCAAGACAAAAAAGTGAAGGTCAGGCCTTCACTTTTTATCTACTTTACCTTATCTCATAAGTAATTGAGACATTTGAAGTAATCTTTTGCTCACCTGTTGGAATTTCTGGAGCAACTGCTGGCGTTGTGGCAGAAGACTTCAGAAACATTGCATCTCCTCCCATCATCTCGCGACCATAGATTGGGTTATCACTAGAATCATAGAAACTGGTAATCCTAACAATTCTGACTCCAAGTTGTTTTGCTAATGCTTTAGCTTTTGATTGAGCATCGGTAATAGCTTTGGCGCGCGCGTCGGCCTTGACTTTTTCTATGTCGTCAATAGAAAACGAAAGTCCATTTACATTTTGAACATCAAGAGAACCAATGGTACTGAAGATCGCTCCAGCTTTTGCCAAATCACGGACCTTAACTTCAATTGATTGAGAGACATCATAACCTGTCAAAACGGATTTTCCTGGTGGACAATAATTCGTACTGCACACACTATCTTGATAGTCATAATGTGGATTTATTGAATAGGAAGTAGTTTTGATATCCTTATCGGCAACGCCAGAATCACGCACCGCCTTTAGAGCCGCGTTAATTTTGTCAGTTGATTTTGATTGTGCTTCAGCTACAGTCTTGGCAATTTCGGTAATACTGAATGAAAAAGTCGCCACATCTGGAATAGAAATCGCTTCACCCTTCCCATTAACTGAAATTGTATTGTAAATGGGATTGTCTTTGCCGACATATCCGATAGATTTTATTTCTTTGACGGAAATAACGGCTAGAAATATGGCTAAAATCACCCCAACCCACATACCAGTTTTCCACACTTTTTCTTGAATTGTCATGTTGTTAAAAAATAGTTAATAAAAATATATGTACATAATATCGCCTTTTACATATATGACGCAAGAGAAGTCCACTACTTACATTTTCCGCAGGTCTACCCTGCGGAAGAAACATCAATTAAGTTCTCAAACAACGCAAAAACTGTCATTGGCCCTACTCCGCCGGGTACAGGTGTGATTGCGAAAACTATTTCTTTGACACCTTCAAAATCAACATCACCAACCAACTTCTTATTTTCTATTTCATCTTCTAGTTTTTCTCCATAAACGGTGTTGAGGCCTACATCAATAATAATTTGTCCAGCTTTTACATGATCAGCGCCTATCAATTTTGGTTTGCCAACGGCGACAATGATAATGTCTACCTTTTTTGTCTCTTTTGCCAGGGCTACAGTCTTACTATGACAAACAGTGACAACTGCTCCAGAATCTTTACACATAACTGCAATTGGTCTTCCAACCATATCAGACCGACCAATGACTACAACTTTTTTACCAGACAGATTAATATCGTAATATTTGAGAAGCTCTTTCACGCCCCTAGCGGTTGCGGGTAAAATTGCGCCAGCTTTATGATTACTCCACGCTTCAATCTGAAAAGCAGTCAGGCCATCCACATCTTTCTTTGGATCAATTGCGTCAATAATTGTTATCTTGTCTAAATGCTCTGAAATTGGTAATTGAACAATTATTCCATTGACATTATTGTCATCATTGAATCCCTTTATAAGTTCAACCAATTTTTCTTGAGTGACATCTGATTGAACTTGAGTATGCAAAACATCAACACCGATTTTTTCCGCAAAATTCTTTTTGGCACGAATATAAGAGGCAGAATCTTCACGGTCGCCAACTTGAATAATGGCTAAATTCGGTTTATTAGAGAGACTTTGAACTTTACTTATAAGTTCCTTTACTAGAGCTTCCCGAGCGATTTTTCCTGAAAGGAGTTTGGCGGACATAAAGAAAGCATAACATATTTCTATTTTTGGCAAATTGTTATAAGTCATCAATGTGACCTATCAATTTAACAGCCACCTCAATTGTATATGAAAATAGCGCAGAGACAAGCTCTGCGCTAAGTGAAGGGAACAAGGTTTAAGCTTTAGGCTTAACGGACATTGCCAGACGAGCAGCCATGAGCGAATGCGAATGAGCATGCTTGAGCCAGTAGAACCTGACCTCGCGGAAACCCGGATACGGACTCCAGCGGCCGCTGGCAACCCCGCCACCCGGAAGGCGGTTCTTGGGGAACCATGTCCATGTTTCCAGATCAAGATAATCCTTGAAAGCGAAGTAGCGAAGGCCGAAAGCCAGTGCATACCCACGCAATTCCAAGTACGGCTTGCCGTCAGCATTGAGTTGGTTCGAAGACTGACCATAAGTGCCTTCAGTCGGACGAATTGAGTTTTCAATGATCTGGAGCGTCGGTTGGCTGAATGCTTCAGACCGCTTATACTCCATAACATTGCTTTCTTCGTACACTGAAAGTCTTTGACTCTTGAGTGCCTTCTCAACCACTTGATGGTTGTCGAGGCCTGGGTCAAATGCCAACAGTACATCCTTCCACGGGAGTTCGGCGGGAAAATCAAACATCTCCCGCAAATTGGCCGTGACGCCGAGGAATTTTTTGGCGAAACGTTCTGTGACTGGAATTATTTCATCCAGATTGGTCTGCTTCGCTTTGAATGTTCGAGGAAACTCGAACACTGGAACTGGAGATGTTACGACTTGCGGCGTTGACTGTTCCACGAAAACGCTTTCAATCGCCTTCCAGTATGGATGGTCAGAGTTTCCGATGATGTTCTGCACATCACCATGTTCGGGGTTAAATGATTGGATCTTGGTGGCCGTACGACCAGCCAAAGCCATGATAGTTTCAGGACTTGCTTTCATAGTTATAATCGCACATAGAGTGACCGTGTCATCCCGACAAGGGAGCTTATCAGTGTGTCAGAGAGCGATTCTGTGTGTATCCTATCATAATTACATATATAAGTCAATACCATGAAAAACCCCTATGCTATGGCTTATTTTGTAGACCACCTAGCAAAAATGCCCGCCGGCAACAGTCGCGCCTGCGTTCCTTCTTTATTTGTCTCTTTATCTTGTGATTCTTGACCCTTAGTTCCTGATTCCTGTATAACCAACTCCCCCATTTCAATCTCGCCGCCATATTTATTTTTCAATTCAAGTAAATTGTTTGCATAGGCGATCGCTGAATAGCCCGCTGAATATCCATTAACCAAGAAAAATGACGGTTTGTTTTTCAATAATTTTTTACAATCTTCCATGAGTGACAGAAAATGTTCTTCAACCTTCCAAAGTTCATTCGTCGGACCATGGCCAAAAGCTGGTGGATCCATGATAATGCCGTCATATTTTCGTTCACGTTTGATTTCTCTTTCAACAAACACGCGCGCGTCTTCAACAATCCAACGGATCGGCGCGTCTTTGAGTCCTGAAATTTCCGCGTTTTCACGAGCCCAAGCAACCGCGGATTTTGAACTGTCTATGTGAACAACTTTAGCTCCAGCTTGCGCGCAAGCTAGCGTAGCGCCTCCCGTGTAGCCAAAGAGATTTAATACTTCGATGTCGCCATGTTGCGCACTCTCTCGGCGCGAAGAGTTCTCCCTTCGTTTCGCTTCGCTCAAGTCGGGAGAATCTGTCGCACCTACGAGTGCGACTGACGATATGAGTTTCCTAAGCCACTCCCAATTTGGCAACTGTTCCGGAAACAAGCCAGTATGTTTAAATGCTGTGGGTTTGATCCAGAATTTTAAATCGCCAAAAGAGATCTGCCACTTAGCTAGCACATTCTTTTTGAGCGACCAGCTCCCCTCTTTTTCTCCACGAGTAAAATTACCATCAGATTTTTTCCACTCTGAAGTTGACAATTTCTTCTCCCACAAAGCTTGAGGATCTGGTCGTGATAAAACTATCTTGCCAAATCGCTCCAATTTTTCCCCATCACCAGAATCTAGAAGTTCATAGTCGGAAGAAGCGGCGGTTATGAGGATTTGAGAAATGTTAGACATATTTTTTATTTTTTTCTATATACATCTTTGCGGTGACCTATAGTGATAAAAATTGCTTTTGATTCAGCCTCAAAATAAAATAAGGCTCTATATGAGCTTGTTATACGCAATGAAAAAGTTCCAGAATCTCCCGCTAATTTTTTTAAATGTAATCTTGAATCTTTTTGATGCTTCCTAAATCTGATTTCTTGTTTCCGAAACAGATTTTGAATCTTGGTCGGAAGTCTCTTGAACTCACGATAAAATTCATCAGTAAATTTTATAGTCATAGAGTATCATGAACTCGTCCGACCTTCATGTCTCTATAACCTCGACGAATAGACTGTTTTAAAGAAATAGGATTCTCATATTCATTTATATATTCAAGAGGTATTGTATCTGAAAGTGTGGTTAACACATGTCTAGAAAGTTCAACCAACGAAAGCCCGTATCGACTTGCAATATGTGCCAGACGAGTTTTCTCTTTTTTAGGAAGTGTAATCGTAAGTGTAGTCATGTGAACATACTACCACTAAAAAAGGCAAAATCAAGTTAGTATTCAATGATCAAAAAGTATTTGCATTGATCATTGTATCATTGATATTTGATCATTAACTTTATATTTCTTAAACACCACACACGCCGTCACAAACAAAATCGTAGAAGTCATTACTGATCCAAGACAATACACGCAATATGATTTGATAATAAAAACTTGAAGAAAGACAAACCAAAGAGACGCTAGAATTCCAAAAACAGTAAATAACATAGCCCATTTTAGAATTTCTGTTTTCTTGGTATCCAGATATGCAAAAGCTCCGACTAGAATAATAAAATAGTAGATCGCTCCTAAAAGTGAAACGGGGATGCCAATTATTGAAGCATAAACACTTGTCAGAACCAGTTCACATCCACCAATAATTGAACAGGGAGGAATAACTCCTTGATAATGTTCAATCACAAGATAGGTAGAATCGGCAAAGCCAATCAATGCAATAATAAGTACGAATATTACTAGACTATTTGGCACCGCCCGAAGCGGTCGCGTCAATAAGTGCTTTAAATTGTTCATATCCTTGAGGATTAACTATCACTTTACCATTCACGAAAAATGTGGGGGTTGAATTGACACCTAGCGTGTCTCCTTCATCACGATCTCTCTGGATCCGAGCTTTTATTTCAGCGGAACCAAAATCTTTTTTGTATGCCGTCATATCTAAATTCAGACTTTCCGCGTATCCTTCAAAAATAGCCGAAGCGGTATTGGAATCTTGCCAGACAGTCTGATTTTCAAAAAGAAGTTTGTACATGTCCCAAAATTTACCTTGTTTGCTGGCGGCTTCCGAGGCCTGGGCGGCAAAAATTGAATTTTTGTGTGGCAGTGGAAACAGTGGGAAGTGGCGATAGACAAAACGAACCGTAGTTGATGCTTCTTTGGTTAGGCGTTCAATTATCGGATAATAGAGAGCACATGCTGGACACTGAAAATCACTATATTCAATAATAGTGACTGGAACATTGGCTGGACCAAGAATGTGGTCTGTGGAAGTTGCCTCTGAAGGAGTACCGATCCCAGGTCCGACCTTGGGTGCTTTGTTCATGGCAACAGCAAGACCCCAGACAATTAGGGCTAGAATCAATAGAAAAAATATCCAAAAAATGATGTGTTTTGTGTTCATGAGAGATATTGTTGCATAGAATCGCGTTATTTTCTAGGGCAAATCAAGGTCGGACCTTGATTTGCACTAGAATAAATTAGCAAACCAAACTAGCGCGCAAATCCCTAAAAAGTTCATGACAAATGAAATAGGGATAAGTAATGACAGGCGGGTCTTTGAAATTCCTAAAAGAGTCAAGCCCAATTCATCCGGTAATGGTGAAGCGATGATAAACGCGCCGATAATCGGAGAAAGCCATTTCATAAAACCAAGATGGAAAGAACTCAAAATATGTTTGACAATTGAGGGCTTCAGAGAATTTTTCAAATCATCGGTAAATTTGTCACGAATAAACAAAAACAAAATTAAATCACCGCATAAAGCTCCGAGAGCTCCCCAAAAAGCAACTGTTTGCAGGGGCACACTTTCAATAATCCTAGCCAAAGCAAGAGACGACGGCGCGATCGTAAACGCGGAAGTAAAAAATATCCCAGCCACAAAACTGGCAAACGCACCGCTTCCTAAAATATATATGAAACTATCTAAAAGCCCGCCTTGAGAAAGTAGTACGGCAATCACGATACCAGATAAAATAAACAGTAAATCTTTTAGTAATTCGTGTCTGGCTTTAATGCGACGCATGGTTGTTAAATTATAGCAATCAACACTTTAATCCTGAAACTCAATTTCAAAAGGATACATGCCCATTCCGCAACTACCCCGAAGTATTCCAGATGTACTTGTACCAAGATTTATGTCAAAACTTCCCGATGATTGTAATAATTTACTAATACCCATACTTGGAATACGCACAGACGCCGAACAATCAAAAGTCCCATTGGTACTGAATCGCAAAATCGTGGGTAATCCGGATTTGGCGACGCTTTTTCGTGGTTGATACCCTCCGCGCGCCCGAATCTCAATAATTTGTTTTCCATCTACAACGCTAACACTGTTGATCGGTGCGCCAGATTTGTCAGAAAAATTGGTCTGCGCGAGTAAAAATGCCCCACCGACAAGCGCTATCGCAATAATAATAGAGATGACTGTTGATTTCATAAGTAGTTTTTAGAAATTAAATATCGGAGGAATGATACCGATTATAACCAAACTATTGATAATATTGAAGATGGCGAACATAATGACCACGAGACCGGCGGTCTTGAAGAAAATCCCCGATTTTGAACTATTCTTTATGCTAAAAGAACTAAAACTAACTAAAGCCAGAACCGGTAGCGTGCCGAGCGCGAACGCCAGCATAGTTAGTCCTCCTTCAAGAAAATTTCCCGTGCCAAGAGTATAAAGTTGCATTGATTGGGTAAAACCACATGGCAAGAAAAATGTGGCGATACCCACAAGTAACGGCGTGATCGTATGGTTGAGCTTTGAAACACCATGAGCGTATTTGGCGATAAATTTTGGCATAGACGGCTGAAGTCTTTTGGCCCAATGAAATGTATCAAGAAGATTTATGCCAAGAATAAACATCACGATACCGATTATCAAACTCAAAATAAACGTGGCGGAAGTATTGAGAGAAAACGCGGATCCAAGCGCGCCAATTATTCCACCAAAAACAAAAAACGAAACGATGCGTCCACCATGAAACATCAGTTGTGGCTTGAATTTATCTCCTTCTTTGGCGAATGTAGCGGACATGGAAAGAAGCAATCCACCGACGACAGCCATACATGTAGACAAAGAAGCAATTATTCCAATAATAAACGCTGCTCCGTAAGTCACATTTCCCGCATCAACCAGATTTACAATGCCAAGTTTTTGCAAAAGTACAAATAGAATCGCAAAACCCAGAGCAATTGGCACAGCAATTTTAAAATCACTCCACTTAACAATCTTTTGATGTCTTTCAATTGAAATGGTATATCCGTGAGGTTTTAAAGGTACGGTTAATCCTTTTGCAATTTGTTCCAATGTTTTAGCACCAAAATCACCCACGACTTCCACTGAATGATTCACGAAACTTGATTTAACATAGGTAATTCCCGGAAAATCTTTTAATTCACTTTCAATCATGAGCACGCAGGCATTGCAGTGCATTCCGTGAACATGGAATGTATGTGTTTTTTGTTGTGACATGAGTCGTGATTAACTAAGATCTTTTTTCTTAGACTCAAATTCTTCTTTGTTAATTTCTCCTTTAGCATAACGTTCCTTTAAAATATCAAGCGCGTTGGATGAATTTAGGCGTAAATGTTTGCCGCTGATCTCGCGTACAATCCAGACAATAAAAGCAATAAGTAAAATCCAGAAAGCGATCATCATAATCCCGCCCCCAAACCAGCCCATTATATTCCCAGTATCCCATCCACCATAATTAGTATATCCGTACATCATAGTATCTTAATCAATTGTTAATAATTATATTAGTCAATATTTAGCTATTATATCGCACATCCACTCTGTTGTCGTGTTGGAGCGGGTGCTGATTGTACACCTTCTACACCACATCCACTACCACTTGTTGTTGAACTGCTCGGAGTGCTGACTTGTGATGCAATGCGAGCATAACCAGATGCGCTTGAATAGTTTACCCCGAGCATTTCCCGCAGGTTTACATCTTTCCATCCAACTCCATTGTTTTTCATATACATAGCAATCGTCATATAGGTATCTGGAAACCAGTAGGAATTCACCGCCAGAGCCGTCTTCCACATATCCTGCTCGCCCACTCCTTGCGAAGCCATTAGTTCAAGAAGTCCCAGCATAGCCATACCATGATTACAATCGGGAAAATGAACAGAGTTTCCACAACATGGTCGATATATGCCATGGGATACTTTTTCCACTAATGCCTGCTGATCCTCGGTCAGAGTGAAGAATGTGTGGTAACTGTAATGATCCATAGCATTACCTTGTGCCAGTGTCCAGCCACCTGTTGAAGCAAAGTTTTGTGCCCCGCCGTATTTTGGATCCATCATTTCCCCTTTTTCAAGAATAGGACTTTTTTGCGAGAGACCCAGCGCCCAAAAGAGGTTAAGTAAAACGCCAGCATTATCACGAGTGATGATGAGCTTTCCAGTCGTAGTGCCGAATAATAATCTCTGGTATTCGTCAGTGAATGCGCCACGATTGGCATACAGCGCCTTGAAATCAGCACCCCGAATGGCCCCGGCTTTTATAAGATTTTGCCCCATAATGTCCCATGATACGGGCAAAATTACGCCGCCGGATGGGATTATTGATTCTTCAAGTGCCAAAATACGAGCGTCCTGAGTCACAGAATCTTTTGTAATATCAACCGATGATTTTTGAAACTGACGGTTTGAAAAATTGTTGTAGACCAATGCAATAGCGACAATTGCGCCAGCAATGATAATCGCTAGAGGCAATGGAGATTTGAGTCCTTGAATTTGTTGTTCCATATATTTTTTATTCTTTACAACAGTCTGCTAACTTCTTCATGATTTCTTCCAAGCTATCACTTTGCTTGTTGACACTGCTGACCCCCATCGAATTGCCAGTCGCCTTCTGAATGTCCACTTCTTCTGTTACCTTCTTCACGCCAATAAGCTTCAATTTGAGCGCCCAGAAAATAGTATAGGTCTTGTAGGCTTTCTCAAATGTCTGACGAGCAAGTTTTTTCTTATTTTCTGATTGTAGTTTATTTCCCACTTCAATCAATCGCATGGTAACAGCCAAAAGGTGTTTGGACGCGCACCATGTCTCCCCTTCATGGTTGGGCATAAGCTGCGCGAGCAATTCTTTACGCAGATTGCGCACCTCTTGTGCCGTGTCAAAGTATTCTTCTTTTTTTGTCTTGACGCCAGTAAAGAAGAAGTGCTCCTCAAGTGAGATCAGGTTCATGACGGCAATGCTTAAGTCTTCGGTAGTTGAAAGATCAACACCGCCTTCTTTTCTGGCTAATTCTATTTTTGTCATAAATTCTTCAAGTGACTCGAGGTCCGACCTTGGAATGTTTTGTGATTTCATGTTTATTAAGCTAGATGAATAATACTAAGATCCCAATAATGACCATAACGACACCGGCATAGAGATGAACATTCTTCATGTTCGTCTGTTTCCATTCTGTGACTTTGCCGATGAGTGCGGGATTGGCGGCAATCCAGAGAGTTGCCACGAGCGGAACTATCAGAATAACATTGTACAGAATAAGGTAACCAAATCCTCTGAAATAAGTCACCTGATCATGCAGAAGTCCGATTACCATGAGGTATGGACCGCCCATGCACGGGAACTGACAGAGACCGACGAGAAGACCAAGCACGAAGGCGGCTGGCAGTGATACGGTATTGATGAGCTTACCCATCGATCGATGCGCCGCATCGGGAATTTTGAGTTTGATCGGGAATCTTGGAAAGATCGCACCGAGAAGATTGAGTAGTCCGAAGATGATGAGTAGTGCCGCGCCGAGTTTGCCCATGAAGTGCGGAACATTGAAGATGTGGATGACCTGCAATAGACCGATACCGATGGTGAAGTACGCGACGAATATACCGGCAATGTAGAGTCCACCGATCTGCAAAATTTTTCCTCTGGTCATTTGCAAACCAAACAAGAATGCGATGGTGATGAGAAGAATGGAGAACGAGCATGGATGAACACTGTCCAGTACGGACGAAAATAGGACCAGTGGTAAGAGCCAGGAGCCACCTTGCGAGATAGCCCAAATCATCTCAGCTGTGCCGGGTGCGTATTTGAGTACCACGATAGCGAGGATGGTTAGAACAGCTATGGTGGCTATAATAATAAGTTTTTTCATGTGGTTATGGAGTTACAAGTGCTTTAATCTCCAACTGAATCGTGCCACCAGCCGTATCGGTAAGCGTGACAAAGCGATCAATAGCCCCTACTCCAGCTGGACCATGAGCATTGGGATCATAGACAACGCGGATAATACGACTTTCTTTAGATTTGATGATTTCATTTGCCGGAGGAACATATCCCATGCCCGGCATCTTAAACGGACCCTTGGTAGTGCCGTCTGGTTCAACGATGAATGCAGAAGTACACATGCAAGAAGTCAGCACGGTTGCAACGGTAATATCTTTATCCGTAAGATTGGTCACGGTGAATTCCTTGGTGACATCATTGTTCTTCATAGAGATAGTACCAAAATCATAGAATATTTCTGGAGCCGTAAGCAGACTTTTGGTGCCATTTTGTTCTATACCTTGAACAGACGCGGTAGTACTGGCGCTTTTTTTGTAACTCAAAACAAGAAGGTAGCTGATAACAGTAAATACAAGTAGAGTAATGATAATTGTTTTTGGTTTCATTTTAGTAAGAATTAAAGATTGTGAATAATAGAACTAGGAATAAACACAAAAACTTACGATTAAACGTAAGCGTTAGCCGCGCTCGCAGGCGGCGACAGTTCTCCCGACTTGAGCAAAGCGAAGGGAGAATCCTGTCGCGCCGAGAGGGCGCGGTTTAATTCATCGACGGACTGTTTTCAAAAAGAGAAAGCCAACGAGTTAATTTTCTGCTCCGTAAACCAATAGACGGAGAATCGTATAGAATACGAGCAACCGCTGGTGGTCCGAGTAACGGCGAACTTATCAAAATAAATAACGCGGCGCAAACTGCAAAAAGTAAAGAAACGATTAACGCTGTTAAACCTGAACCAACGGGCATATTAAGAAATGATTGATAGGCGGAAATATGGTGGATCGCCACGGCAACTGTATCTTGTGGACAGATTGATTGACCAACTACTGAAAAAGGACAATCACCCTCCATTCGTCCATCTGGTCCCCGCGTCATCACCGCAAAACTAAAAATCGCGACCGTAAGGAACGATGTGAGGACAAGCACGGTGATGATTTTTTTGGATAAAAAAGATGACATGTAGATTAATGACAACAATTATTGTGATTCTCTTTATTTTTTTGATTATCTATGTTTTGATTATCTGAATTATGATCATGTCTTGTTCGCAACATCCTGAAAAGATACACAAGGAGAAAGACGCCAACCAACCCGACACCAATCCAACTATAACCCATAGATTTAAAAAACTCAATGCCACCAAACAGAACAACAACCGGTAATAAACAACAAATAACCATCATCCACATCGTGCCTTTGTGTCCGCTGTCTTTATTATTACTGTCATTATTATGATCGTGCATGTGATTTTGATTATTGATTATAGAATCTCTCCCTTCTTTTCTAGAATCATGTGATGAATCGTCCCGATACCAGCCCAAATCGCAATGAGAATAAGAATCCCGGCGCAAAGCAAAGCATCTAATTTTGTGACCCCGAATACAAGGTTATCAGCACCGCCGACGATCGTCGCCACAAATGTAACCACTCCAGCAAAACCCACAACAACGCTTATGATATGTAATATTTTTGATATTTTCATAAAATTGTTAGTTATTTTTGTTAATAAATGCGTGACTTATTTATAATTTCTTACTTTTAATTCGAAGGGAATTCCCGACAACCGACACCGATGACATAGCCATTGCAAACCCGGCGATTACTGGACTGAGTAGCCAGCCGAAGAATGGGAAAAACACTCCGGTCGCAAGCGGAATACCGACAATATTATAAATAAACGCCCAGAATAAATTCTGTTTAATTCCTCGCATAGTCATCTTTGAAAGCTTGATTGCCTTCACAAGCTTTGAAATGTCACCGCCAAGCAAAGTGATTCCAGCTGATTCAATTGCCACATCCGTACCAGTCCCCATTGCGACACCGACATCGGCTTGCGCGAGCGCCGGTGCGTCATTCACCCCATCACCAGCCATAGCTACGATATGACCTCGCGATTGAAGCATTTTTATTTTCGCCAATTTATCTTGCGGAAGGACATGGGCAACGACATCATCAATACCAACAAGCGCGGCCATGTGTTTCGCGGCTTTTTCGTCATCGCCAGTAAGCATAACCACTTTAATACCGAGCTTGTGAAGATTGGCAACAGCCTGTTTAGATTCAACCTTTATTTCATCGGCGACCATAACAAAACCGAGCACTTTCTCTTTAGTCGCAAGAATAACCGGAGTTTTACCTTGCGCGGTAAATTGCTCAATCTTCGTGGAATCAAATGATAGCCCGAGATCTTTTATAAGCTTGGTATTACCAACATAATATTCAATGTTTTTAATTGACCCTTTCAGCCCTTTTCCTTGAATGGCTTCAAAACTTGAAACATCTTCCGCGACGATGCTCTTTTCTTGCGCATAATTAACAACCGCGTGAGCAATTGGATGTTCCGACATTTTTTCAAGTGAGGCCAGAATAGATATGAATTCTGATTCCCCAAGTCCAAGGTCCGACCTTGGACTGATTTCAATATTAACGAGAGTCGGTCGTCCAATCGTAATCGTCCCAGTTTTATCAACAATAACCGTATCAACTTTATGAAGTTTCTCTAAAGTCGCCGCGTCCTTGATTAAAATTCCTTCTTTGGCGCCTTTACCAACTCCAACAATGATCGCGGTTGGCGTGGCAAGTCCTAGCGCGCATGGGCAAGCGATAACCAAAACACCCACAAATGAGACTAGCCCAAAAGATAGTGCTTGCGAAAATCCAAGTGAACCGATACCAATAAGTAACCACAAACCCAGAGTAAGAAACGCGATGACTAAAACAATTGGCACAAAAACACTTGAAATTTTATCCGCCAGAGCTTGAATTGGAGCTTTGCTTCCCTGCGCCTCTTCTACCATTTTTATTATTTGAGCAAGCAAGGTCTCTGATCCGATTTTGGTAGCCCTAAATTTGAAATACCCACTCGTATTTATCGTACCGGCAACTATATTGTCTCCAATTTTCTTTTTAGCTGGCATCGGTTCGCCCGTCACCATTGACTCATCTACAAAAGATGAACCATCAGTAATTATTCCATCAACGGGAATTTTTGCGCCCGGCTTTATGACGATAATATCGCCATGTTTAACATCATTTACGGAAATCTCCATTTCTTTACCATCACGAATAACTAATGCTGTCTTTGCCTGTAAATTTAGCAACTTTTCTATAGCATCACCGGTCCTAAGTTTAGATCGTGCTTCCAAATATTTCCCAAGTGCGATAAAAGTAATGACAATGATCGTCACGTCATAGTAAGTATTTTCAATATTTATGAATGATTTAAGCGTATCTCCAAACGCGCTTATTGAAAGACTGTAAAGATATGCGGAAACAGTACCGATACCAATCAGAGTATCCATGTTTGCTTTACCATATCGCAAAAAACGGTAGAATCCGAGAAGGTACGGTTTGCCAACGACAAATAGCACATAAGTTGCCATCAGAGGCATCGCAAAATCAAAAAACTCTTTGACCACGCCACCCATTTCCAAAATAATGTCGTATCCCGCTAAGATGCTCCACCCCATGACAAAAACACTGATCACCGCTAACGGAATCGCGGAGATTACTTTTGCTTTCATGTCTTTAATTTCAGCGAGTTTTTCTTGCTTTGATTGACTAAGGCCTAAATGGGTCGCGTGTTCATCCGCGGACATGCCCATTTGTTCAGCTGACATCTGCATTTTATTGGCATTGGCGGTTGTAGATCTAGATAAAGTCTTAACTATTGAATCATTCGTGTTTGGAATAATAAGTGAGTACCCAAACTTCTCAATTTTCCGCGAGAGATCGGTCGGATTTGTTTTTGACTCATCAAATGCCACCTTTGCCGTCTCGGTCCCATAATTGACTTCAATGGAATGAACGCCATCAATTTTTTTGAAAGTCTTTTCAATGATACTGGCGCATGAAGCGCAGTGCATTCCTTTTATTCTGTAAGTTTTGGTATTCATATATTTTATTTTCGCTTCAGCCGATAGACTTTAAGAATCTCCCCGACGGCAGTTTTGTGTCTGCCTTTTTTTATCTGGTGAACGACACAAGTATCCAAATGATTTTCCATGAGAGAATCTTCAATTCCGGAAAGGGCCTGCTTCACTGCTGATGTCTGCGTAATGACATCTATGCAATAAGTGCCTTCCGCGATCATTTTTTGTAATCCACGAACTTGTCCTTCCACGAGCTTGAGTCTGCGAACTAGTTGTCTTTTATTTTTGTTCATACACACATCATATACCCCCTAGGGGTATTAGTCAAGTCAGGGCTGTGAACAAGCAAAAAACTATTCCATGGTTTGAAACTGTAATTTATATCCTGATATACTATTTTTTAGACTTATGGAAGAAATAAAGAGCTAGAGGTGCCGCCCAGTTTGCGAATCTTTCAATAAAGTCAAACCAGGATTGTTCGACCAACGGCTTAATAACCACTCTATTTTTTTATCATTTGTCATATCATTTGTTAAATACTATTAGCAATCAATATCACATCAAATCTGAAATAAAAAACCGAACTCCCTAAAAAGGCAGTCCGGTTGTTGTGTGTTTCCTTGATACGGCTTATTCAGCCGACACCCTGAAGAACTTTTGAGGAACCGTGTCCAATGAGATGAGATTCAACGGAAACGAATACGAATTTGTATTAGCCCCTGGGTTACTTAAGCTCCAGTTCGTTGCGATCGGCACTCCGTTCGTATACCACACTTGCAATATACTAGCCGAACTTATCCATCCAGTTATCGAACACTCCTTCTGCCAGGTAACAGGATCGGCCAGGTTTGTGGTTGACATTATGGTTGAAGCCATAAGAACAGTGTATGGCACTCCTAGCGGGTCATTGAACGCGCTGTTTGTCCTGGAGTATTCATAGATATTCCACATGTTTACTCCAGTGGAAGCAGAATTCCACGATCCTCCATTTGTATCACCTGGGTTGCCGAGATAAAACATGATGCCAGGGAAGTCACCGCTCCCTGTCTGGGCTTCGTTAAGCTGGATCATCGCGCTTGCGCTGTGGTTTGTGTTCGTCCCCGGGTTAGGCGGAGGCGGGGGAGGGCTGGGTGGAGGAGGAAGAAGCTTGTCACAGAGCTTTTTCAAACCCCTGATGAGAATATACCCCACAACGATGATGACGGCAGCAATGGCAACGGCGTCACCGTATCCGCAAGAAGGTATTACATACGTCGGTGATATCGTTGAATTCAGACCGACATCTGTTCCAACAACATCAGTTGCCTCCGAGGATGGGGACGACCTTTCGATGATGGTCGCGTTTGTCGTTCCTTGAGCATGCATGGGCGACAGTGTCGCCATAATGCCCACAAGAAAAACGGTCACGACCTGACATTTCAGCGTCTTGGTGAACTTGAGCGTTTTCACTTGGTCACCTCTTTCCGTTTACTGTCTGCGGTGGCACTAGAACCACCGAAAACAAGGGCCGCCCACGCCACCATAAAAGTAACGGCGTTTAGCATCACGTAGCCGCGAAGTATGCGGAATGGTTCATTCACAAAATAGGCGAGGTAAAAAATCGCCACTGTGTAGAGAATAAACCCTAAGAGAAACAATATGGCTCTTGTTCTCCCGCCATCCTTCCACCACCGGTTGAATTTAGACTCCTCTGACGAAGAGCCGTCTGTTTTCGTTTTCATATTTACCAACCTTTCGTTCAGTTTTTCCGTATTAGACCTAGACGAAACCGCCACATGGCAGTAACACATGTCAAAGATCTATTCCCCACCTCCGTTATACCTTAAGCGCAAGAAAAGTCAATAGTGTGAAAGTGAATTCTAATCTGAAACGCAACACTTCTGCAGTAATGTAGTTGTATACCATGTTCCTAGTCTATTGGAAACTTCCATAAATTGGGTCGTATGGTGGATAGATTTAAAACTTGCTTGATATATAAAATTATGACAAATCAATAATATATAAACTAATAAATTTCTCGACAGCATCGACTGTTGAGTCTTTAAGTTTTGCATTACTTTCCGCTACCCATTTTGCAAAATTATATAATTCTTGATTACTTATTTTTAACCATTTAGCATTATCAACCAGAAAAAATAACATAGTAGAAACGGCGATCCTTTTGTTACCATTTTGAAAAGGATGATTTTTTATCATCAAATAAAAAAGTATAGCGGTCTTTTTTACTAAACCTCGGTACAAATCCTTACCTCCAAATCGTTGAAATGGTTGCACGAGACATCGCTCTAGTGCATTTGGATAACGAGTGACGAAATCAGGAATTGGCTCATCATATGCCATGAGCTTCTTTGCTAAATCATAAGCAATATATTCAACATCAACGACTGATAATATTTTCATGAAAATTATTCTTTGCCCAACATTTTCAGAGCTTCTCCGTATTCTTTTACGGTCTTATCTATAGATATCTCAATTTCCTTCTTTCTATTCGGAGACAAAATAACACCTAAAACTTCACTTAAATCTGATTGTTCAATAACATAATTACGACCAACTTTTTGGGCCTTAATTTCGCCACTTTTAATCTTCTTGAATACAGCAATACGACTAATACCAAGAACCTTGGCAACTCTGGCTGTTGAGAGCAATTCCTTATTTTTCATGAGTAAAGTATATATTATGTTAACCAAGATTGCAATGGTTAACATAGAAAGCATTGGGGGTGCCCAGCGGGAATCGGACCCGCAACGCCAGTTCCACAAACTGGGGTTTTACCACTAAACTATGGGCACCATATAACAAACTGTTGTGCTAAACTAAATTACTAATATGTCGGCGCTTGCTCATTTATACCAGATTTATGGTTACTTAGTCGAGCTAACGCATAGAACGACGACGATCTATTGAGAAACGCGATCGTCATGACCGGTACCCTATTTCGTGTCCACTTTATGGGGTCCAGATCAGTGCGCAGGAGAGGAATCGAACCTCCATACCCGAATGGGCGCTACCACCTCAAGGTAGTGCGTCTACCAGTTTCGCCACCTGCGCATTTTTGCTTAAAAATAAATCTACTAACTCTAGTAGATCTTCATCATATCGGAAGATTGATTTATTTTCTAGTATGGCTAGGGTTTTAAGCCCTAAATTTTAAACCTTAACGGGCTCCTCAACCTTTGGGGCTTCAGGGCTTTCAACAATTACTTCTTTATCTTTAACACTCAAGATGCGTCTCATTTGGTGACGAATTTCTTTTGCGGCCTTGCGACGAATGAAATAAAGCTTGGCGCGACGAACTTTTGAGCGACGAACGAGTTCAACTTCATCAATCATTGGAGAATAAAGCGGAAATGTGCGCTCAACTCCAATGCCACCGACAACTTTGCGAACAGTGAATGTCGCGCCAGCTTCACGACCGTGTTTATGAGACAAAACTAGTCCTTCAAAAGCTTGAAGGCGAAATTTGCCTTTATCTTCTTCAATCTTCTGCCAGACACGAACCAAATCGCCTGAACGAATATCAAGATTTTTACGCTCTTTCAGATCTACGGGAGTTATTACCTTGGTTGCCATAGTGGGAGTACATTATCATAGCAAAAGAAAATACTCAAGGAATAAATTACTAAGACTTGATTATTCATGCTTAATTTTAATCCCAAACTTCTTACGGGCCTTCTCAAAATCTTTCGGCAAAGGTGCCTCAACTTTGACATGTTTCCCCCCTAAACTCTCAAATTCTATAGATTGAGCATGGAGTGCGGTACGCTTGAAACCAAGTGCCATTGGCCTTTTGGGAGCATAGAGGGTATCTCCTACAACGGGATGGTTAATTGCCATAAAATGAACTCTGATCTGATGTGTCCTGCCTGTTTTTGGTTCAACTTCAACTAATGAAAACTTCTCCATTTCTCCATTCAATTCATTGTGAGTTTCCGCTGGGGCCCGCTCTTTACTCCAATCGGGGGCAGGAATGACAAAAGAGGCTAATCTAGTCCAATATGTTTCCGCCTCACGCATCTCACCACGAGCCCCTCTCTGTGCCGACCATTTGCGAAAATCAGAATTACTTCTGCCGATCGGCCGACTGATGGTTCCAAACTCTTCATCAAGTTTGCCCCAAACAAAAGCTAGGTATTTTTTTATCATTGCCCGATCTCGAAATTGTTTCTTTAAATTAGCATGTCCTTCAACTGTTTTAGCAATCACCAAAACCCCAGAAGTTTCTCGATCAAGTCTATGAACTATTCCTGGACGAAGTATCGGTGTGCCATCAGGTGTGCGTGTGTGTTCCCCAACATTTGCAGTATCAGGAAATTTTTTAATGATCCAATCGGTCAGAAATGGTCCGGAGTCACGACCATCTGGATGAATGATCAGTCCAGCGGGTTTGTTGATTACTACGCAATCATCATCCTCATAGAGAATTTCAATTTTGGGTATTTTTAGCAATTTATTGCTCATTACATGAATATACGCTAATCTAAGATAGTTCACAAGAAATTTATCCATGCGCAATTAGCTGTTTTGGTAGGTATCAAATGGAATTGACAATACATACATGCGCCCTTAGCTCAGTTGGTAGAGCAACCCATTTACACTGGGAAGGTCAGGAGTTCGAATCTCTTAGGGCGCACCAAAACCAAAAATCTTCCTCTCGTGGGAAGATTTTTGGTTACTCAATTTTGTGAATTTGTAACTTACACCTACATCTGCGGTGCAGATGAGGAAACAGAACTTCCCTTTGAACTAAATCCGACAATTGCGACGACAACACCTACAATGAGGTAGACCCAGTTTGTCGCGGAATCAGTGACAAAAGCTCCAAACAAAACTGAACTTCCTTGGACCAAACCAAGAATCGCGATTACCACATAGATAATTCCAACCGTCTTCAGGGCGGTTGCTACTGAAGGTTTTGAAGCTAGAAGTAGTAATACTATACCCACAATGATATGAACAATGCTACTCAAAGCATCCGCGACAATAAAGCCGAGAACTGGAGTAGCAAAAAAGCCCCAGATACCGACAATCACAAAGATGACACCCAAGACAAAAGATAATGTTTTTGCCATATTATTTTACTATTAATTTATAATGCCATTGACCAACTATATTATATGCTGTATTGAGATATTAGAAAACAGGACAATCCACAGGTCGTTTTGTTCACTTAACTTGTCCCCTCGGTTGGAATCGATCAACATTCACGGCTTTTATGTTCCTGTGGAGTATCAAGTGCTTACAAATTCTTGTCCCCTCGGTTGGAATCGAACCAACATCGACGGCTTAGAAGTCCGCAGTTCTATCCATTGAACTACGAGGGGAAATATTCAAAATACTAACACAAATTGCTTAAAACCGGCTTCATGTCCGCAGTTCTATCCATTGAACTACGAGGGGTCATCATATTGATAACTAAGACACAATAACCGACAACCAAACAACACACAAGTCCATTGTTTGATTATTTCACAAAGACGGATCAGACATACGCGCGCTTCCTTGAATTATATTCGTTCTTTCCGTACCGCGATTATTAAATTCCTTTAATATTTTAGAAAGAGAATTAGAGTTAAATATCGTATTGGACTTGAACTCCGAACTTGATTCTGGTCGCGACAATCTATCACTAATTTTACTATAAGCGATATACCCAAGAACTACGAAAACCCCAGATACGATTGAAGAGATGACGATCAATAACAACCAACCAAGATAAGGGTCAGTCAATACCCGACGAATGAATGGGTCGCGATGATCCCTGGAAGAGGTGTGTCGGCGAGAATGATGTCGCGTAAAAGAAAATATAGGCATGATTTTATTATATGTTAATTCGCGTCATGGATAGTTGTGGCTTTGAGGACAAAAGACAGATTCCACTCTCTAGAAAGATTTTTTGGATCTGACGAACCTGAAGAGTTGAGACGAACATTACTTATAGAAATTTTGTAAGGAAGCACCTCGGCTAACATCAAAGTTCTTATAACCGCCGACCAAGATCCTTGGACTTGCACACCCGCATTGATAAAGCCAAATTTGCCATTTTGGCCACTAGGATCAATGCTATCAATAGACGAGAGCACGACTCTACTACCAGTACGACCACCGAGAGATTCAATGGTCTCTATAAAAGAAACCGTATCTGAATCTTTTACAAAAAATGAAAAAACACTAGCACGGTCTGTGGCTGTTTTTTCATATAAAGATGTTAACTCTTTTTGTTCTTGTTTGTATGATTCATTTTTTGCTAATGTACTTCTAACAGTCAGTGCGTCTGCAAGTGAGACATTGACGCGATAATTCATATATCCGTAAAGCGTATAGACAAAAAGCGTGACGGAGAACGCGATAATTAGCAAAGCTATGTGATTATGATGCCTCTTCATTGTAAAGATTTAATTACTTTTAACGAAAATGAGATATCTTTGTTTTTAGCCAATCCAGAGATAGGCAGATCGACTTTATTGCCTTTGTTCAGAGTCTCCAACCTAGTCTTAAATGAAATCAACGATTCGCGAGTCGGGGCAGTGCCTGACAAAAAAATCGTGGCCGTGGAAGTTGAAATACTTTCAAACCTGATGGAATCAATTGAGATTGGTCCGCGAGCACTGGTGATTTGTTCTATCAGATCAGAATAACGTATTGATGAAAAACTCTCTGAAAGAGAATTAATCAATAACATATCGGAACGCAATTCTTTTTCAATCCCTAAAATTTCGCTTATGTTTTTATCTTTTCCCGACGAAACAATGGTATCGTTTATTGAACTCCCCTCAATGTAGACATAAATATAAGCTGGAAAAAGAGAGCAGACACCGACCAGTCCAGTGGCCGCCAACAAAAATAAAGCAACAACGGCAATATGATAGAGATACTCTTTTTTGAATATTTTCTGCTCTTGAATTGGTAGGAAACTATGTCGCATAAAAGTACTTAATTATAAAGCCAATCCCGCGGCGATGGCATACTCAAGTGATTGCGCTTTGGTAATCGCGGGAATATATTTATTGATATTAAAAGCGTTGTGCCAGACATCAGGAAGAGCGCTCCGTGGAATTATTTCACTATTTTGATTACGAATCAGAGATTCGCATTCCTTGGCGCGAGAACCGACGACAATCACTTCTGATATATCGGAATGCACATCGCTACGCGTGGTCCAATATGAATAGACTTTGTTGATCTCATTCATTATGGTATTTATTGAAAAATCGGAGATTTTTGTCAAAGGAATCTCGTCACTACCCCATGAAATCGTAGACGTAAAACAGACTACTCCTTCAGAAACAATATAAAAGCCGGTTTTCTTTTTCATAATATGTACGACAAGCTGGGTACTGTTGGAATTGTGAGAGACATATGAAAGTACAATTGACTTTGGTACTACCTCAAAAGCAACGGGAAACGCGCCGGTGGCGCGAATAAGGGCGACATAATGCTCAATATATGTTCTTGGCACAACCGAAACGCTGGCACGAAGTAAATTACCGACTACGGTTTGCGGCATAAGATCAAATTGGAATAACGCGTCTGGAGCGGAAAGTGGAACATTTTGATCCAATTTGAATTCAATGTTTTGAGCAATTGATTTAAAATCTAAACTCTGAACATCAGTCTGAAATAAATAGGCCTTTTCTTCTGGAATAGAAACCTTCACATACAAAAGATTATTTTTTGCGATAAAATCCGACAGGATAGTAGAAAATTCTTTTTCATCCTTGATTTCTCCGTTTTCCACAAGACCAACGGGAAATTCTTGGCTGGCGAACTTGGAAATGGTCAATCCATGATAATTTCTGCGATATTCAATACACCTGATTCCATCATCGGATATGTCCAGACCTGCGTGTTGCATGACCAGAAACGCTGGGGGCGGAAAGAGTTTGAAAAATAACGAGCTTTGCATGCTCTAATTGTAACGCAAAAATTGAGAAATATGAAATCTATACCCACATCGCTCGGCAAATATCTTGATTTTTCAAGCCCGCGGAAACTCAGTGGACGATTTGGCAAAATATTTGCCAAGCTATTTAAGTCTCTTTAGACCCTCCTTAAATATCTCCTTCAAGGCCGGGGCGGCGGAAGTCAAAATAATTATTATAACTATTGGAATAACATAGCAATCTGGATTTGGAATAAGTGCTCCAAGTCCATATCCAAGCCATAGCATGAGCCACGTCCAAAGGAAACCACCGATAATATTAAAAGCAAGAAATGTTTGATATTTCATTGTGCCAATCCCAGCCACGATCGGCGCAAATGTCCTTATGATGGGAATAAAGCGTGATAAAATAATCGTTTTTTTGCCGTACTTTTCGTAAAAATGTTGAGCACGAACTATATACTTTTTGTTAAATAACAATGAATCTTCGCGAGTAGAGAGCGCGGGGCCAATTTTCTTTCCAAAAGCATATCCGAGTGAGTCCCCGATCACTGCGGCTAGAAAAGTCCCAATCAATAGCCAAGAAAATGACACATAACCTTGTGAAGCCAGGAATCCGGCGGTAAATAAAAGTGAGTCTCCGGGAAAAAAGAAGCCAAAAAATAATCCCGTTTCAATAAAAATTATCAAAATCACACCTAGAGTACCGAGGGTGGTGATTAAAATTTTTGGTTCAAGTAGAATTTGAAAGAATTCGGTAGTCATTTAATTTTTTTGTCTATCCAGATAGCTCTGTAATATCAACGCCGCCGCTGACGCATCACTCATATTATTCTTACCTTGAAATCTTTCAGCTTGAACACTGGTCATAAATTCTAATTCCAAATAAACAATAAATCCGACCTTCTCTAATTCTTTTTTGAATTCATCGGCTTCTTCAAAAATAGCATTTGGTTGCTGTCTATAATTGCGCGACTCTCCTATCACAATTTCTTTGACCTCGTGTTGTTTCGCGATCTCTATTATTTCTTTCACCGCCACATCACTATTTTGCACAACTACCAAAGGTAAAGCGAACTTGCGTGATTCGTCAGAGACCGCGACTCCGATTCGCTTTGTGCCGTAGTCTATTCCGAGAATTTTCATAACTTAACAATATCATACAATTATCATAAATGTGTTGCGAAACAACGGTTTTTCCTTTATGATTGGGAAACTGATTTGCCTAAGCTAAATTGAGTAAGGCTAAACAGGGATGGGTGCCGGAGTGGTCTAACGGAACAGTCTTGAAAACTGTCGTCCTCGAAAGGGGACCGTGAGTTCAAATCTCACCCCATCCGCCATTGATCTATACTATTCACACCATAAAAATAATTAATGCTATAATTGTCCTATGGCAAGTCAACCTCTGATTATTTGGAGCGCGCCGGAACATTTATATGTTGAAAAAAAGCCCGACTGGTATTGGGCTGTTGGAATTATCACGCTGGCATTAGCGGCAGTAGCTTTTATTTTTGGCAACATAATAACTGGAATATTCGTAGTCGTCGCCGCGATTGCGTTGGTTCTGCACGCCTCCAAACCACCACGAACAGTCAGCTACGAAATAAACGATCGTGGAATCGTGGCTGGTGATATTCTCTACCCTTTTCTTAGTCTAGAATCATTCTGGATACCGCACGATGAGTTTCCGCCAAAACTAATCATCAAATCAAGAAAACTTTTCATGCCTTTTATTGTCATTTACATTGACGAGATAGATCCTGAACAAGTCAGAGAAGTCATGCTCACTTATATTGCCGAAACCGAACATCGCGAACCGCTTTTGAAACATGTTCTGGAAATGTTAGGATTTTAAAATAGAACAAAAAATAAACCATGAAAATAGCGAAAATCGTCGCCAGAGAAATTCTTGATTCGTGTGGAAATCCGACCATTGAAGTTGACATGACACTTCAAAATGGATTTTTTGGTCGCGCCTCTGTCCCTAGTGGCGCTTCTACGGGAAGTCATGAAGCTATTGAACTCCGAGATAGCGGTTCACGATATGGCGGTAAAGGCGTACAAAAAGCAGTCAACAATGTAAATACAAAGATCGCGGAAATACTAGTTGGAAAAGACTGGGATCAGAAAAGTCTAGACTTGGTAATGATTGATCTTGATGGTACCACGAACAAAGGCATGCTTGGCGCAAACGCAATTCTCGGAGTTTCTATCGCATTCTCAAAAGCCACCGCGGTAAGTTCTAAAATTCCTTTATACAAATACTTTGAGCAAACAGCAAAAACCAAAAATCCAGTGAGTCTTCCCGTGCCAATGATGAATATTTTAAATGGCGGAAAACACGCTAATAATTCAACCGACTTTCAAGAATTCATGATCATGCCGGTCGGCGCAAAATCTTTCAAAGAAGCCCTGCGCGCGGGAGCCGAGATATTTCATACTTTAAAAAAAATTATAAGTGACAGAAATCTGGCGACTACGGTCGGAGATGAAGGTGGCTTTGCTCCGACACTATCTTCAAACGAGGCCGCTATTGAAATTATTTTGGAAGCAATAAGCAAAGCGGGCTATATTGCAGAAAAAGATATCGTACTGGCTCTAGATATCGCGGCTACTGAATTGTATAAGGATGGAAAATATCATCTCGCCAAAGAAAATCGCGCGTTAACCTCCGAAGAAATGATTGATTTATATGTTGATTGGTGCGCAAAATATCCAATCGCTTCAATTGAGGATGGCTTGGCAGAAGATGATTGGAATGATTATAAAATTCTCACGGAAAAACTCAACTCAAAAGTACAGATTGTAGGTGATGATTTATTCGTAACGAATATTGAACGTCTGGCTCGTGGCATAAAAGAAGGAGTGGCCAATTCTATCCTGATTAAATTAAATCAAATCGGCACTGTTTCAGAAACAATAGATGTGATAAATATGGCCGGTAAAAATAGCTATACCTCAATAATCTCACATCGTTCTGGCGAAACAGAAGATACAACTATCGCCGATTTTGTCGTTGGTACCGGTGTCGGACAAATCAAGACTGGATCCATCTCAAGGACTGATCGTGTCGCAAAATACAATCAACTTCTCCGACTGGAAGAAGAGTTGGGTGAGAAAGCGATTTATGTTGGAAAAAGTGCGCTAAAAAGATAAGCGGTATATTGCGCGAGTCTACCCCGCGCTTATTTCTTTGGTGCCCTCGCGTGGAATCGAACCACGATTGCAGGATCCGCAATCCTGCGTCCTATCCGTTGAACGACGAGGGCGCGATAGCCAAAACTTTACACTATTTTCTTGAGCATCGCCATCACGCGAGATTTGGTGCGTGATGATGTGTTGGCTTTGATGTAACCAGTCTTAACAGCTTTGTCTAAAGCTTGATAGATTGAAGAAATTAGTTTTTGCGCTTCAGCTTTATTTTTCGTAACAATAAGTTTTCTGAAATCCTTAATGGATTTTTCAATCGTAGATTTACGGCGGAGATTGAATACGCGCTTCTTCTTTGAAGCACGCAAAGCCTTGTGAGCTGATGAAGTAATAGGCATATAAGTATTTGTTACATGAAGTTATCATGATAAGTGAAAAAAGTAAAGAAATCCTTGTGAAGGCCTGACCTTCACTATATAGATGAAATTGATCTGATTCTGCGCTATCATACCTTCATGATCTCCCTACTTTCAGGCAAAATAGTTGAAATTGGATTGCGCCATGTAACTATTGATATTCAAGGTGTTGGATATAAGGTATATGTTACAAATGATACTCTCCATTCATTGAAAAAAGACTCTCGAATAACTTTGTGGACACATCTAGCTGTGCGTGAGGACGCAATGGATCTCTATGGATTTTTATCACCAAAAGATAAAAGTTTTTTTGAGCTTTTAATAAGTATCTCTGGTATTGGACCAAAAAGCGCTCTGAATATAATGTCATTAGTATCAGCAGACACTTTAGCCACTTCAATCCGAACTGGTTCAGTTACTCATTTGGTAAAAGTGTCTGGAATCGGCAGAAAAACGGCTGAAAAAATCGTGCTTGAATTAAAAGATAAAATGGGTGGTATCAGTAGTGAAGAAATTACTGTGGGCATGTCCAGCGACATGGATGCGATTGAGGCATTGAAGGCACTTGGCTATGACACAGATGAAGCTCGTGACGCACTGAAGAAGATTGACAAGAAAATTGAAGACACTGGTGCAAAGGTTAAGGCGGCGTTGAAGATGTTAGGGTAAATTAGAAATATTTTCCGTCCGTATTGGTCCTGTATTTTCAGTAACTACATGTGAATGTTTTTATTTTGGTTGTATAAAAAATGGCACTCCAAAACTTCGTGAGTTTCAAAGTGTCAAAGATTCAAAGTGTCAGAATAGAATACAGAGTATCATAATCCCGAGAATCAGCGGGAGAAGACCTGGCCACCAGCACCCCAAGCGTACGAGCCCTCGACAGAAACGGCACTGAGGTACCAACCATCGTCGTACCAGCGGGCGCTCACGGCCCAGAGATTGCCATCAACACCTACGATGTAAAAAATGTTTGCATACCCGTTTGTCAATAGGATACCTTTTCCACCATTACCTTGAAGCGTAAGCAGGCGATGGAGATGGGCTAGGTTTGTTATTTCCTTACCATCTTCAATTTCCCTGAGAATGCCAAGGCCCTTGGAATATTTAAGAAGATCATGCGACCGTAGAATCGTCTCAGCGACACTGGTTTCAACTTTTGAAAAGAAAAGTTTTTTGAAATTCTCATTGAAATCGCAAAACTTCACTCCATTGACTGTAGATCTACCAAAGTTGTCTTTGGCGACAAATCTGTCAATTTTTGGACACTCAACGGAATCGTGGTATTTTAGCCGTCTGTTAGGTGGTGGTTCTTGTACCACCAATTCATTCGCCAAGAACCTCTTCACACCACTGGGTCCACCAAGTTTGGTGTAGATGGCTATATTTTGACCGTTTGTTATGTCATGGTACTTGTTCTTCATACTTACCTTTCCCCAGCTAATTGCCAGGAAATTTCTTGCTACCCGCAAGTTGAGGAGTCGCTACGCGACGGTGTGCTAGAGGATGAAACTATCACCATAGCTCTGGAAATACTATACACATAAACTATATATCTGTCAATCTAATTGTAAATAAAATCAGACAGTTATTTTAGAGACGAGTTGTCCTAATTTATGAGCATTTCCATGACTCAACATCCCTAGATATGAATTAACGGTTGCTTTGACTTTATCTGGGTCACCTTCTAATTTCTTAGTCTCAATATTTCTAAACATCCGTTGTTTTGTTGAAGTTCGTAAGACCCGATGATTTGGAAAATTAACCCAACCCAAAAAATCAACACTGGAAGCGAATGTCTCTATGGAAATTTTATTTGGGTGTAAAGTTAGTCCTAATTTTCCTTTCAAAAATACTTGTATGGTAGCCAAAATAAATTCAAGCCACTTTCGATCTTGGTGCAGAACGACAAAATCATCGGCATATCTGATATACCATTTCGCTTTTAATTTATGCTTCACATATTGATCAAACTCATTCATGAAAATATTAACAAATAGTTGTGAGGTGAGATTTCCCAACGGTAATCCAACACCCAATTTGGTTGAACAGAAACTACCAACTATTTCACGAATAAGCCACATGATTTCTTTGTTAGGAATGTATTTTTCAAGAACACTGAACAAGATTTGGTGATCTATAGAAGCAAAGAATTTCTTGACATCGCATTTCAGAACCCAGACGGTTTTGGTGTGACCAAATGATGCTCTATACGCAAAATTACTGAATCTACAAAAACCTCTATGGGTCCCTTTCTCATTCCTGCAAGAATATGAATCCGACATGAATGTACGATCAAAAAATGGATAAAGTCTTCTATACAATGCATGGTGAAGTAATCGGTCTCTCACTAGAGCTTTATGAATATCGCGGGGTTTTGGGTCACTGATTTTGAAATGATGATAATTTCCATGAGTATATGTTTTATTTCTTAAATCATGGTGTAATTCTCTTATATTCAATAATAAATTTTGAGTGAATTCAGACACATCTATTTTACATCTCTTACAACAAATAAATTCTCTCCAAGCTTCAAGCAAATTTCCCATGGAAATGATATCCTCGTAGGTATGATTAAATTGGATTCGTCCCATACAACAAATAATACCCCCCCCCCGCGGATTTCGCCAGTATTTTTGCCGGTGGTAGAAAAAATTAAGTTACTTTACAAATCATGGATCATGATTCACAGGAAAATTCCACGCACGGAACGCTTCGGGCTTGGTAATAGGATAGATAATGCGTTTCTTGATCTACTTACAGTTTTGAGAAGAGCTTCATTTACAGAACCAAAACAAAAAATACCTTTGCTAGAAATCGCCGTTGTAAAAATAGATGACATTAGATTTTTCATTCAACTTCTTTGGGAAAACAAACTGATATCTCAAGAACAATTCATTTCTTTTGGAACCGAGATTTATACTATCGGAAAAAATATTGGTGGTTGGAGAAAGGAAATAGTAAAGAAAACTTCCCAACATTAGTGTGGGGAAGAAACAGTAGAATAGCGGGAGAAGACCTGGTTACCAGCATTCCAATCGTTCGAGTTCTCGACAGAATTGGCATTGAGGTTCCAACCATCGTCGTACCAGTTGGCGTTCACGGCCCAGAACTTCGTGCGATATGTCATCCATACGACTATCCCTTGAATACTCTCAGGGTCACTATTTTACGGGGTCCTTGAAACCCTCCAACACATCGCACCGATTCTTTTATTTTTTTGAATATCAATATCCCCTCTCGTCTGAAAAGTATTTGAGACGATTCTCGAACATTGATATCCAAGGCGCTCCGTGGAAGTCGTAACCGCCACAGCATAGACATCCTCATTTTTATTATAGCAAAATTAAAAGAACCCCCCGAAACTTTTTGTAAAGTTTCAGAGGGTTTGAGATTCAAA
>JBBTTD010000006.1:0-52919 GCA_038064415.1 Patescibacteria group bacterium
AAGGAGGAGTAATAGTTGACTCCGTCAACGGTCTGACCTGCTTTGAAGTGGTCAGAAGCCACAAACTTCTTGACAGCCGTAATCTTAACTGGGGTCACGAACTCAAGGAGTTTAGTGATAGTGGTTTTTGTGCGATTTTTGATCGCCTCAACCCAGAGACCAATGGCCGTGGCAGTGTTTAGGATTGCCCATTGAGCATCCTCATTTGGAAGAGCACCGAAATGATGCTGATGCTCGACAATTACCCCGGCGAGCTTAGGGATCTGTTGTTCAGTCATAACATTCCTAACTGTTTTTACAGGCTTTAGTTGTTAAATAGCGGTGAACAAGATAAATATCAAGTTCTCTATTCTGCACGCTATTATACACCCAAACTATATATCTGTCAACCCTGCCAAAACCCCTTGAAATAAGCCATACTATAGTAGCGAGGTTCCACCTCGCTACCTCCATGTTAGACACAACCCTCGCCAAAATCCGCCAATACATTCCAGTCAAAATGTTCAGTAAAATCCAGCCTGTTTACCACTGGACACTTTCATTTTTGGCGGCAGTTTGGTACCAATTCCCTTCTAGAAAAATCAAAGTCATAGCGGTTACGGGCACAAAGGGTAAAAGTTCAACTGTGGAAATACTCAACGCCATTCTAGAAGAAGCCGGCTACAAAACCGCTCTTTCAAATACCATTCGCTTCAAGGTTGGGGATATTTCTTCGGAAAATCTTTACAAAATGAGTATGCCTGGAAGATTTTTCGTCCAAAAACTTATTCGTAAAGCAGTAAATAGTAATTGTCAGTATATAATTTTAGAAATGACATCACAGGGAGCGCTTTTATATCGCCACAGATTTATTGACCTAGACGCTTTTATTTTCACGAATTTATCCCCTGAACACATTGAAGCACATGGCTCATATGAAAAATATATTGAATCAAAAGTTTCAATCGTCAGAAGAATGGAAAAATCCAAGAAAAAAGACAAAGCTATAATTACCAACGCTAACGATAAAGAAAGTTACAGATTCAACGAATGTAAAGTAGATAGAAAAATCAGCTATGGAATAAATGATGTTGAACCGTATGAAATAAAAAAAGACGGGCTAATATTTACTTTTAGCGGTCAATTGGTCAATTCTCATCTTTCCGGACTGTTTAATTTGTACAATATCTTGGCCGCGATCACATGCGCCAGAAGTCAAAATATCTCTGACGATTCAATAATTCGCGCTATTGAAAAGTTTGACGGCATCCCAGGTCGTGTACAAAAAATAGTCGCTGGTCAAGATTTCACCGTCATTGTTGACTACGCGCATACTCCAGACTCGCTGGAGAAATTGTATCAAATCTTCCAATCGTCCAGAAATATCTGCGTACTTGGTGGAACTGGCGGTGGGCGTGACACTTGGAAGCGTGCTGTCATGGGTAAAATTGCCGACAATTATTGCGATGAGATTATTTTAACCGACGAAGACCCATATGATGAAGATCCACAAAAAATCATTGCCGATGTGGCAAAAGGAGTGACATCTCAATTACCACATATTATCTTGGACCGCCGCGAAGCGATTCGTGAGGCCATAAAACACGCCAAAACTGGCGACACCGTTCTGATTACCGGAAAAGGAACAGATCCATATATTATGGGACCAAAAGGAACAAAAACGCTTTGGAATGACGCGAGAGTGGCCAAAGAAGAACTAGAGAAAATAATTTAAGCCAAATAAACTTACTTTTTTATGCTAAAAACTGTTTGAGCGACTAGAAATTAAATCGTCTTAACTCCATACTCCCGATTCAAGGCCTCTACTGTTTGTGGCCCAGTAATCCCCTTTTCTCCAGTGATGCCATGCTTATTTTGAAACGCTTCTAACGCCGCTTTAGTACAAACTCCAATTTTACCAGTGCGCGGACAATCATTTTTACTTTTTTGTCCTGGAGGATATAGACCGTCAGCGAGTAGCGCTGTTTGAAGAGCATAAACATCTTGTGATGTGCTAGATTTTTCTGAAATAGGAACGGTCCAGGTATGCGGTAGAACTAGAGTATCATAAGTTGAAGCTAATGAACTTTGTCCTTTAAAATTAAAAAAATCTTCTAGCCCTAGATATGTCTGAAATGCCAAGTCTTTCAGAGCAAGTTCGCGTGTATTCGGATCAGTAAATTGAGTTTCATAAATATAGCCATATTCAATAAGCAAGCTTGCCGCGTCTGCGGTGTTATTTGCTCCAATTGATATAAGTTCACGCTCGTCAACAATCCCTTCAGATTCACCGGGTAAATCACTGATTGGGTTATATTTTCTAAGACGCGTAAAAAGCGTCTCGGAAATCGCGCGTGTCGTCGTGCTGTTGAGATATTGCGCTTCTGGAGTATAAATCGTAAAACCACTGTATTCGCCCGGTGATCTTTGAGAATGTCCGGGATGATCGTTAAAGTGAATGTGGATGGCAATATCAATATTATTTTCATTTGACCATTTTGTAATTCCATACAGACGATATGCCACATTATCTGGAGCGGAATTGTGATAAACTTTAGGTTTATTTGATGGTTGTGGAGTAGTAATTCGCCTCAAAGACTCTTCTTTATAAGATTTCTGCCAATTAATTATGTCATCCCAATAGTTCTTAAAATATGATGAAAATATCGGGTTCCAAGAATTTGCGCCGCGTGTTGTAACAACTTCATATTTTTTATTTTCATTCAAAAATCCTGACAAATAATTGGCTAGTGAAACGGTAAGGTCTCGCTCTTTTATTGAACCATATTCAGCGCCTCCATAGTTTGGCTCGTGGCCAGGGACCAATAGAATACGAACTCTGGTAACACTGTTTGGTGTTTCAGTTGAATATTTATTTTGCAGTTGAGTGATTGTTCTTGGGTTGTGTATAACTATGGCAGCTAGTTGGCTACCAATATTCTTCATTCCCGCAAGGATATAGTCAGCTTGCTCGGGAAAGTTGAGCGCCAACCACGGAACTATAAACACGCTTATTGAAACAGCAACTGCTATATAGTAACGCATATGCGACTTATTATAGCAAAATATTTGCATACTCACTTGCAAATTCGGTTGTTTTGATTTCTACTTATGAGATGCCCGAACTTCCCGAAGTGCAAACAACTGTAAATGGCTTACAAAAACACATTGTTGGCCTGAAGATCAGAGGTGTCTGGACTAGTTACAATAGTTCATATTTCAAGGGCTCCGAAACAATCAAAGATCCTTTGTATTTCAAAAAATTCAAAAAAGAAATCATTGGCAGAAAAGTGATTACTGTCAGTCGCCGCGCAAAAAATGTTTTGATTTATTTGAGTAGTAAAACGGTCGGTCAAGCTGGAAAGTTTGGCGACAAAAACTTCAAGAAAATTATCTTAGTCCACATGAAGATGACCGGGCATCTGCTTTATGGGACATATAAATTCAACGCTAGAAATAAAAATGATCCTTGGGAAGCGGTTGAGTCAAAGACTCTTCAAGATCCGTACAATAAACATGTACGATTCCTAATAAGTTTCTCAAACAATAAACATCTTGCCTTATCTGATGTCAGAAAATTCGCAAAAGTAACACTAATTGATGGTCACGACCATCACTTGTCAGACCATTTGAAGAATATTGGTCCAGAACCCTTGGAAAAATCTTTTAACCTGGAGAAATTTTCAGCGAGAATAAATCTCAAACTAAATGGTAAAATCAAACAAGTTTTAATGGATCAGAGTGTTGTTGCTGGGATAGGTAATATTTATGCTGATGAATCTCTTTGGCGCGCGGGTATTCATCCTCTGGAAAGGGTTAAGAATATTAAACACCAGCAATTGGAAGATCTCTTTAGCGCAATTCAGACAACGCTTTCAAAAGGAATTGATTTTGGTGGAGATTCAACTTCGGACTACAGAAATGTTTTAGGAAATAAAGGAAAATTTCATGAAACGCATCATGCTTATCAAAGAACTGGCGATAAATGTGACAAAAAAAATTGTGGTGGAACTATTGTCAGAATAATTATCGGCTCGAGAAGTACACATTATTGTAATAAGCACCAAAAAATTAAATTTAGCTTAGTTCAAAATCCTAAAAAGAAAAACTCCAGCGGCAACTGAAACATTTAGAGACTCCTTCCTCCCGTTGAGAGGAATTTCAGCAATTATATCTGATGACTTCAGAAGTTTTTTTGAAACTCCCCCGACTTCATTTCCAAGAATAACTAAAGCTTTGCTGTGAATTTTAACTTTTTTGTAGTCTAGAGAGTTTGTGGCTTGTTCAAGTGAGATTATCTGAAATTTCTGTCTCTTTAAATCTTTAACAAGATTGACACCACCTTTAACGTGTCCCCACTCAACCAATTTCTCCGCCCCTAGAGCCACTTTGGCAATATCGCCACGAATTCGACCAAAACGATCAATTGGGGTTGGGGTTGTATTTAGGCAATATATCTTTGAAATACCCAGTGCCTCGGCCGTACGAAAAATGGAGCCAACATTGTAGGCGCTTCGGATATTATCAAGTAAAATACGAATATCTTTCTTCGTTTCCTTTTTCTTTTTATTAGGCATATAATAGCTATATTACACAATAATATAATACTATGCTTGCATCATTTCCTAGTTTACTGGCTTATGAATCATTTGCCCCATTTATTATTAGAGTGGTCCTTGGCGTCACTCTGGCTTATTTTGGCTATAGAAAAATAAAAGGCCGTGGTCAAAGTTCCGGTAGCAATAGTTTAATGTACGGAATCGTGGAAATCTTGATCGCTGTATTTTTGGTAATAGGTCTCTTCACTCAAATCGCCGCGTTATTAAACTCAGTAATTTTGGTAATCAAACTCGGATACAAAACTAGAGACAAAGCTTTGCTAACAGATGGTATCAATTACTATATTCTTCTTCTAACCATGGCAATTTCACTGATGTTCACGGGTGCGGGATGGTTGGCGTTTGATCTACCGTTGTAAATGGTGGCTCTGTATGACGCCGCTCGAACATTCTTTCAGACTGAACACCAGCCGTAAAGGTTTCCCCACACCTATAAATAACTAACCGAACAGCTCCGAATGTGAGCCGATTTCCACTAAGGTTATCAGTTTGAGCTTATCGTCTATTTCATAAATCAATAGTAAGTCACCTTTCATGTGGCACTCACGACACCCGGCGTAGTTGCCTTTGAGAGCATGGTCTCGAAATTGGGCGGGAAGAGTGCCGTTTAACATTAAAATATCAATTACTTTCTGAATGGCTGATAATTCAATAGTCGAGGAGTAAGCTAGTTTTTTGAGAGATTTCCTGAATGATTTGGTAAGAACGATTTTGTATGGCATCAGCCAAGTATATCACCTAGCATATAAGTAGCGGAAGAATATTTCTTACCTTGTTTTTTCGCAGACTCAATCTCCTTTACAAGCTGTGCAATATATTTCGGATCATTCAAACGACCTTTCTGGTCAAAAGAAAAAGGAATTGATCCGGTTTGTATGATCTTTCTAAAGAAGGCGGTTATGGCAGTAGATATATCCAACCCAAAATCCTCAATGATTTTTTGCGCCGAAGATTTAGTCTCCTTATCCATGCGAACATTTATTGTCGTTGTTTTGATAGACATGATACTAGTATACACGATGTATACTCAATGTCAATACAACCTAGTGCGCCCAGTTGGAGTTGAACCAACGACCCACTCCTTAAAAGGGAGTTGCTCTACCAGCTGAGCTATGGGCGCATGAATAAATTGTCAATCCTATTTGATACCTACCAAAACAGCTATGGGCACGTGCAGTTAATAACTAACAGATAATATAACCACGACATTTAGATTAGCACAAATAGTTAGCGAGGTCTCACCTCGCTAAAATTATCTATCGCCAAAATAAACCTCTCAATTCCCAGTTCCAGATCAACTCTTCCACGATGTCCATCATGATATAGAGAAATAATTTGGGATGCATTTGACTCCAACTCATCAACTAAATAGTTTTCTGATGCTTTTTTTGCTTTCATAAATACAAACGGATTTAATCCAGATTCCGCGACGCTTTTTACTGTATGCGCCACAATCATTGACTTAATTTGCCAGAAAATCGTACCGACAATACTCTCAACTTCAAGTCCAAAATCAATTGCTTGGCGATATATTGACCAGGCTTTGAATGAATCTCGCATGCCAAGGGCGTCGGCAAGAGCAAAAATATTGAAATCTTCTTTTGATGAAGTACTTCCAAATAGTTGTTTAATGGATGCGACCGGTAAATTACACTCAACCATTTTTTCCGAACTCTTACCAAAAGCTTTTTTCAATTCTGTGTTGAGTCTTCCTTCAAGAACAATAAAAATATTTGCTGACTCCGCCATTGTTGGAATAAAATCAATAATTTTCTCTTTAGCTTCACTATTTTCGGTAATTCTATCAAGAAAAACTATATATCTATTTGAAAAAAGTCCTTGACCACCAAAATGACCTTCTAAAACAGAAAAATTCCAATTATCTGCTGAAATGCTTTCAAGGGCCGCGTCCGGTTTTTTGGCGCGCAGTGAATTAATCAGAGAATGCGCCTTCTCCACTCCTCTTTTTATATCTGATCCATGAAAAACATATAACATAATAGAAGTATATCATTTCAACTCCCCCCAATTGTTACCAATAGACGCCAAGGCCTTCATAATCACTCCTTTAGTATCTTTTGTGCTCATGACTGATTCCATAATTTTTGTAATCTCAACAGCAACTTTTTCAGTTTTATCTTCTCTTATTTCATAGACCAACTCATCATGAACTTGAAGCAGTGGGAAAACATCGTCCTCTAATTTCTCGCGACTGATGTACTCGTCAATACGAACCATTGCGAGCTTGATAATATCAGCTCCAGTGCCTTGAATCGGAGAATTTATAGCCATTCGTTCAGCTGAAGCGCGAATGTATGGAATCTTTGATTTAATTCCTTCAAAATAACGGCGACGCCCAAAGAATGTCTCTGTAAACCCCCGACGGGTCGTTTCTACCTTCACTGAATTTAAATATTGCGCCAAAGTGGAAAATGTAGAAAAATAATCGTTATAAAACTTCTGCGCTTCGGCTCGATTGGTTCCGATACTTTGTTGTAACGCATTGACTCCCATGCCATAAATAATTCCGAAATTAATAGCTTTGGCGTTGCGGCGCATTTCGGCAGTAACTTTATCTATTGGTACTTTAAACACAAAAGACGCCACAGAAGAATGAACATCTTCGCCTTTTTGGAAAATTTCAATCATTTTTTTATCACCAGATATGAACGCGGCGATCCGGAGTTCCACTTGGGAATAATCAAAACTACATAATCTGAATCCTTTATCGGCAATAAATGCTCCACGAATAGCACGGCCAAGTTCGGTTTTTATTGGAATGTTTTGTAGATTTGGGTTTTGTGAAGCCATTCGTCCGGTTGTTGAACCAGAAGAAATCAAATTTGAATGTAATCGATCATTGATATCAAGAAGTGGTGGAATCGCGTCAATATAAGTTGAAAGTAATTTTGCCAATTCCCGATATTCAAATATCATCGGAACTATCGGGTGCAAGTCACGCAGTTTTTCCAGCTCTGATTCCCTAGTTGAGCGTGCGCCACCAGCGGTTTTCTTCATATTCTTGACCGTAAGATTCATTTTATCAAAAAGAATTTCACCAAGTTGCTTTGGTGAATTTATATTAAATTCTACGCCGGCATGTTTCCAGATTTCCTTTTCCAAACGAGTTAATTCAGTATGGTATGTCTTTGATAGTTTTGAGAGTAATTCCTTATCAATTTTAATTCCATGTTTTTCCATTTTTTCTATTATTGGAATAAGCGGCAACTCAATGTCTTCATAGACTTTTCTGAGTCCTCTTTTATCAAGTTCAGTAAATATTACTCTTTTTGCTTCTTCAAATTTATCTGTATTGGCGAAATTGAGGATATCTTCCAGTGTTGGATTAGTTAAATTTGAATTTACAAGCCATAATGCAAGAGCGGTTTTTTGAGATTCATCCGCAAGGTCGTCTTTTCTCAACATCGCCTGACTCGGTAAACTTAATAGTTGATTTCGCGACATCTGCGAAGAGAGTTCAGTATCATTGTTCCTTTCGCTATTGGACATGGGTATATTATTTCCAACCACTTTCTGCAACCTCTGAACTAAAGTTCTAAATTCCAATTCACTCCAAAGTTGGGAAATTTTTTTAATATCTAGATTTTCCCTGAAAGTTTTCTCCGGTAAGACGAATGTTATCGGCGCGTCTCTGCGTATTGTCGCCAACATTTTACTGAATTCCGCTTCTTCTTTGTTATCTTTTAATAATTGGATAATTCTGGGGGTGATCCCAGTTTTTTTGAACTTTTCTTCATTCCCCGCCTCCAATTCTTCATATATTTTTTCAATGGATCCAAAGTTTGTGATCAAAGTCGTGGCGGTTTTTTCACCGACGCCTTTTATGCCGACAATATTGTCAGACGGATCGCCACGCAATCCCTTATAATCAGCCATAAGCTCTGGTCCAAAACCAAAACGATCGTAAACTGCTTTTTCATTATAGATAATTGTGTCTTTGATTCCCTTTTTAAAGGTATAGACCTTAACTTCGTCGCCTTGGACCAGTTGTAATGTGTCCATATCTCCCGAAGCGATGATTATTTCCGTATCTTTTTTTGGTTTTGGTTTTTTGGTTTTTAGTTTGTCTAGGATTTCGGGTTTAGAATTTTGTATTTTTCCCTTTATCTGTTCCACTATCGTCCCCAACATGTCATCCGCCTCAAATCCTTCCTTGTCATATATTGGGATATTCAAAGCATGAAAAATATCTCTAGACCTTATCAATTGTTTGATCAGATCGTCTTCAATTTCTTTTCTTTGAGCTTTATATTCTTTGTAAGCTTTGTGGCGATGGGTTGGACCTTTGACATCATAGCAAGCAACCACATAGTCAGGTTTTAAGTCCTCAATAATCTTAATTAACATTGAAGAAAGACCATACAAAGCTCCGGTTGGTTCACCTTTGGCGGTAGAAAAATCCGGTAAGGCGTGGTAAGCGCGATGGAGAATAGCGTGTGAATCCAAAAGAATAAGTCTCTTTGGTGTAGTATTTTCTTGTTTTTTCTTTACCGCCATATAATCATTGTACATTATTTATAAGAAGTTATTCACAACTAAAATAGAAAACGGGCTAAGTTATATTTCAGGGTTTAATTGATTAAAACCAATCACTCGATCGGTTTTTTCACTTGAACTTGTATCTAAAATACTAAAACTTATGTCTTGATGTAAATTTTCTGGTAACAAAACACTTTTAACATTTTCCGGCCACTCAATCAAAATTAAATTGTCAGAATCTGAAACCAACTTCTCAAAATTCAGCGCATCCAATTCTTTTCCGCTCTCCAATCGGTAAGCATCAATGTGTATCAGTCGTTTCCAGGGTATAACTTTAGCTTGTTCTGACAATTTTTGTTCTGACTTTCTATTAGTATCTGGTAATTGAACATTGGTTGTTGAACATTGATCATTTTTCCCAATTTCATAAATCTTCATGATTACAAAAGTTGGACTGGTTATTATTTCAGTGATTCCGAGTAATTTTCCAATTATTTGCGTAAAAGTGGTTTTACCTGAACCGAGATGTCCAGAAAGTCCAACAACCATGGCTTCATCACGCGCGAATCTACCCTGTGCGTCTCGCACAAGATCACCAAGCCAATTTTTAGCAATCTTTTCTGTTTCTTCCAGAGAATGAGAAGGGTATTCTTTCATCTGAACAATATAACATAACATTCCATGACAAGGCCTACCCTAGCCACTAACCAGATTAAAAAGACCGCAACCCCTCAAGGAGGTTGCGATCGTGAATTGGTCCGGTCCATCAGCGTCTGTGGCCAACGAGTGGGCCTTGTTGGTAGGGATACAGCCCACCTGGCGGAACATGGTTCTGAATGAGTCGCGAGCCATGACCACCACGTCCGCCATCATACTCTCCACCACTATATCTGTGGCCACCACCATACAGCATTTGGGTATTACGGTAGTTGTACCGTTCACCGGCCGAATAATTGTAATCCCAATATGTCGGATAGTATCCTCCGTCATATGAATTGACCTCAATTGAAGCGTAGGCAGAGGCGCCACCCCATCCAATCATTCGTTTGAAAAAGCCACGCTTCTTCTTTTCCACGAAGACCACTTTCACCACTTGTTGCGTCACAACAATTACTGATGGTTGCGACACTGGTTGGGTCTGTGATTGTTGCCAATTACTGTTCGGGTCGCGGATCGTGCCCGACTCGGGCCCCGAATTCACACTGCTTGGGGCAATCTTGATCTGGGTTGTTTGAACCTGATCAGATCCGGAACGAACCAGAGACGGATCAGAAGCGGGAATGACATCCCCACTCTTGGTCCTAATTGTGATCCCCGAACCATCTCCCGCTGAAGCTGGAGTGGCTGACGCAATCGTAATCATGACCAAAACCAAAACGACACTGAAACCGAAAAATGCATTTTTCATGTGCAAAACCTTTCTTTTTTGTTCAGGATTCATTCCTAAACATTCTTGTACCATTGTACCACAATCAGTACCATAAAGTCAATAGCTATAAAAGGCCTCAAATTTGAACATTTGGGGTATAATAATAACCAAATATGATTCAATTTGACGAAGATAAACAAAACCGAAAACTTAACGAACTTCTCCATAAAGAAGAGGAGGACCTTGTCCAACTACTTTCTGGTAAATATAATCTGGAATATGTAAACCTTTTGATCACCCCAATAAATACCGACGCCCTTAGATTAATTCCAGAGGATACCGCCAGGTCTACTCAAGTCGCGGCTTATGCTTTGATAAATAAAAAAGTAAAAGTCGCTTCACGAAATCCACAAGATGAAAAAATAAATGGCGTTTTGGAAGATCTAAAAACAAAAGGATACCAACCGGAAATCCATATCACTTCAACGCAAGGACTTGAAAAGGCTTGGAAAATGTACAAAGATCTTTCATTTGCATATGAAAGTAAAGCAGGATCTTTAGAAATTTCTAGTGAAGAAATCCAAGCAATAATTGAGCAGGCAAAAAGTCTTCCAACTATTGTCTCTATTTTGGAAAACACAACTAAAGCCAAGAAAAGTTACCGTGTATCTAGAATTCTAGAAACGATTGTGGCCGGAGCGTTGGCGGTTGACGCTTCAGATATTCATCTTGAACCAGAAGAAAGTTATGTCCAGCTTCGTTATCGTTTGGACGGCGTGCTTCAGGAAGTTACTCACTTTGACAACGAAACTTATGGTCTGATTCTATCCCGAGTCAAGCTCATTTCGGGAATGAAATTAAATATCAAAAAAGACTCACAGGATGGTCGCTTCAGCATCCGCCTTCCTATTGGAGACATTGAAGTGCGTGCCTCTATTTTGCCTGGGGCCTACAACGAATCAGTAGTCTTGCGTCTTCTCAATCCAAAATCAATTGATGTGCCGTTGGAATCTCTTGGAATTCATGAGAAATTACTTAAAATTCTTCTCAAGGAAATAGATCGTCCAGACGGAATGGTCCTGACGACTGGTCCTACTGGTTCTGGAAAAACCACGACTCTCTATTCTTTTTTGAAAAAAATTCACAACCCAAAAGTGAAGATTGTGACAATTGAGGATCCAATTGAATATCATCTGCCTGGAATAGTCCAGACACAAGTCAACGATAAGGGTTATACTTTCGTTGAGGGTTTGCGTGCGGCGGTGCGACAAGATCCTGATATCATTATGATTGGTGAAATTCGTGACAACGAGACGGCTGATATCGCCATCAATTCCGCCTTAACTGGTCACTTAGTGTTCTCTACTCTACACACCAATGACGCGGCTGGAACATATCCCCGTTTGATTGATTTGGGAGTTAATCAAAAAGTTTTAACTTCGGCCATCCGCGTCGCTATGGCGCAAAGGTTAGTCCGCAAGCTTTGCGAGTTTTGTAAGAAAGAAGTCGTGGTTGAGGGAAACTACCGAAAAGAAATTGAGGATACTGTTGCTGGAATTGAAGACAAGTCACTGGTTCCAACAGAACGAACAAAAATGTGGACGGCTGTTGGTTGTGAGAAATGCAACAAAACTGGCTTCAAGGGTCGCATCGGAATTTACGAGGCAATTTTGTCTGATGAAAAAATTGAAAACGCCGTGGAAATTAACCCAAGTGAGCGTGAAATATGGGCGGCCGCCAAGGGTCAAGGTATTTTGACCATGAAACAAGATGGGGTCTTGAAAGTTTTGAAAGGGATCACTTCGGTTGAAGAGTTGGAGAGAGTTATTACGATTAGTGATTAGATAAATAAATTATTGATATAACCATAAATATATTTAAATATTATCATGCAAAATCCCCAAAACCTTAGCCAGTCAATCCAACACATACAACAAGAAATCCAAAAGGAGTTGGGTGAACTTCGCGCTTTAGAAGAACAAATCAGAGCCAAGGAACAAGAAAAGATGCAACTCAAACAAGAATTGCCGACATTACAAAAAAAGATTGAGGTTGATAAGCATAAGCTTTTTGATGATGAGAGGGACCTTCCAATATTAAAATCAAAGCTTGCAAAATTACAATTAGAAAAGCTCCAAAAACAAAATGAATTGGGCGCCGTCCAAAAATCTTTTCAGGAGGGCCTTAGAAAATCAACGCTTGGACGCAAATAAAGGGAGGGTTGGGACTTTATATACTAAAAACTATTTTGTCACACGTTGTCAATTGCTTTTTTTCTGGGGATAGCGCTAGGATGTCCAGTAGAAGAAAGCTTGAATAATTTTCAAGCGCGAGAATCTCTAAGCAATATCTTGTTGCGTGATGCATCAAGCGAGGTAGAGTCCCGAGGATAATTTCAGTACGCAAAACCGAAGTATTGCAACCAAAATGTCCTTAGCACTATACCCAAACCTGGGAAGGCCATTGCTTAGAGGTTCGCGAACTTGAATAACTAAAAATACGAATCGTCCGATTCGCATTCATGTTATTGTGTTGGTACACTATACTACACTTATTAGATTCAATTGAATCCTAGCATAACCTTATAAAAATGTCAATACCGTCTAAACAACCATCAGTTGACGAAAAGGAAGTTGGTTTTCTTGACCAAACTCTCCGTCCTGTTCGCTGGGATGAGTATATTGGCCAAAAAAACATCAAAGATAACCTGCATATCCTCCTAACTGCCGCCCAAGAGCGCAAACATCCACCAGAACACATTCTTTTCTATGGACCACCAGGACTTGGTAAAACAACCCTTGCTCACCTCATAGCGAAAGAAACTGGGGCACAGATGAAGGTAACTTCTGGACCAGCGATTCTAAAAGTTGGCGACCTTGCTTCAGTTGTTACAAATCTGTCGGCTGGCGACATTCTATTTATTGATGAAATTCATAGATTAAACAAAGCAATTGAGGAAGTTTTGTATCCAGCAATGGAATCAGGGACCTTGGATATTATTATAGGAAAAGGTCCTTCCGCAAGAACTATACAATTAGACCTTCCCCCATTCACACTGATCGCGGCCACAACCAGAATAGCTATGATTTCCTCTCCATTGAGATCGCGCTTCTCTGGGGGTGTATTTAAGCTTGAGTTTTATTCTGATAAAGAAATTGCTGAGATTATCAAGCGGTCGGCGAAGATTTTGGATATAGAAATTCATCCTGACGCAGTGTATGAAATCGCAATCCGTTCACGATTTACTCCGCGCACGGCCAATTACCATTTAAAGCGCTGTAGAGATTACGCGCAAATCAATAAAACTGTTTTAACAAAAGATGTGGTTGGAAAGGCGTTGGCAATGTTGGGTGTTGATATTCTGGGACTAACAAGCGCAGATAGAGAAATTCTGAAAGTGTTAATAACCAAATTTGGTGGTGGCCCAACTGGATTGAATACTATTGCGGCGGCGTTATCTGAAGAACAAGCAACAATTGAGGAAGTCTATGAACCGTATTTAATTCAGTTGGGATTGTTGGAAAGAACTTCAAGAGGAAGAATTGCTACAAACAAAGCTTATTCTCATTTAGGTGAAGGTCTGTCGAAGTCTACCCTAGACAGAAAATAAACAATCCGATGTCTGGCCATAACAAATATTCAAAAATAAAACATATTAAAGCTAAAAATGACGCTCAAAAAAGCAAGTCGTTTGGAAAATACGTGCGATTAATTACCGTTGAAGCTAAAAAAGCCAAGGGTAATCTAGCATCGCCAGGATTAGTGGCGGCAATAGAAAAAGCACGTAAGGAAAACATGCCCAACGACACTATTGATCGTGCGGTGAAAAAGGCAATGACTGACAATAGCGCTACCATGGAATTGATAATGTATGAAACATATGGTCCTGGTGGGGTCGCCATCTTAATTGAGGCCCTTACAGATAATAGAAACAAGGCAGCTCAAGAAATTAAACATATTCTTTCTCTTCATGGTTTTGAACTCGCCTCCCCGGGCAGTGCGTCGTGGGCCTTCAAAAAAGACCACGCCACATGGAACGCAACAACCACCGTGCCACTTGAGGATACTGATATAGAATTGCTGTCTAAATTAGTTAGTGAGTTGGAGGAAAACGATGAGGTGCAAGAGGTCTTTACTAATGCGGAATAATTAATATATGAAAATTCTCGGCATTGACCCGGGCTACGATCGGCTTGGAGTCGCTGTAATAGAAAAGCTAGAAAAAGGCAAAGAAAAACTGCTTTATTCTGGGTGTTTACAAACTTCCGCGAAAGAAAATATTTACAAGCGATTTGAAAAAGTTGGATTGGAAATTTCAAAGGTAATAGAAAAATACAAACCAGGCGCCCTAGCAATAGAAACGCTTTTTATGACAAAAAACCAAAAAACTGCCATGCGCGTATCGGAAGCTAGAGGAATTATTATCTATGAGGCTATCAAATCTAAAATTCCTGTATTTGAATACAGCCCGATGCAAATTAAAACCGCCATAACTGGCGATGGAAATAGCGATAAAATTAGAATAATAAAAATGGTTAAAATATTAGTTGATATTCCAAAAAAAATATCAAAAGACGATGAATATGACGCGATAGCGGTGGCTTTAACTCATGGTGCTTATATACGGTAGTTTTTTGGTCCTATTGCAATGTTTCAAAAAAGTGTCGTTTGTGATGGGAATAGTTATGGAATTATCGGAGCATATCCCCGCACTACATAATACTTCTTTGAAGCATTGCCGGAGGCCTAAACAGATATTCATCATTCTTTAGCCATTGATTTTAGACAACAGGCGTCGCTTCAAAGAAGTATTATGTAGTGCGGGGATATGTGTTGAATTATCCACAGCCCCTATTTGTTGCCAAAATAAGTTATCTTTGTTAAAACATTGTGTATGACAACCGCGACAAAAAATCTACGCCCAAAAAATAAGAAAAATTTAGTTTCCGCGCGCCTAAATAATAACAAGACTGACGGTGGGGTTGACGTAATTCCAACACTAATAAAAAAATCACTACCTGTTGATGATTTAGATCCAGTTATAACATTAGAAGAAAAGCCCGAAGAAGATCCGCTGATTGGGGCGATAGAAGAAGATGAAAATCTAGAGGAAATCAGTCTAGACCGTGAGGAACTTAATCCATTTGGGGATAGGTGGGAAGAATAATAAAAATATAGGGCATTAAAGCCTTTTTTCTGCTACTATTATCTTCATGCCCCACCATAAAAAAAAGAGGCCGCGCCGTATTCGTTCTTTAATCTTGCTCATAATATCGGCGGGGTTGGTTGTTGTTGGCTTTAGTTCATTGTGGGTCGCGACACTAGAGATGCCAGATCTCAACTCTTTCCAAACCAGAAAAGTCGCTGAATCAACAAAAATATACGACCGGACGGGAGAAATTTTACTTTATGACACTGGAAAGGACGCGAAAAGAACAGCTGTTCCGCTTTCAAGCATATCTCCTTTTATTCCCAAAGCCTCAATCGCTATTGAAGACTCAAATTTTTATACTAACAGTGGTATTGAGCCAACTTCAATTATTCGAGCAATTTTTGCAAACCTGGCCACGGGTGGATATAGACAGGGTGCGTCTACAATAACCCAACAAGTGGTAAAAAATTCTCTACTCACAACAGACAAAACAATTACTCGCAAAATCAAAGAGTGGGTAATCGCGATAAAGCTCACAAAAATAATGAGTAAGGACCAAATATTGGAAACCTATCTCAATGATACTTCATATGGTGGAACCATTTTTGGTGTGGAAGAAGCGAGTCGTATTTTTTTTGGTAAGTCATCAAAAGATGTCACGCTGGCGCAGGCGGCGTATTTGGCGGCCATACCTCAAGCACCAACATATTATTCACCATATGGAACACATAGAGACGCGCTCGATGCCCGCCATAAACTTGTGTTGCAAAGAATGAAAGATCTCGGTGTTATAACAAAAAATGAATATGACTCCGCAATAGCGGAAAAGGTGCAGTTTTTATCAAAAAATGATTCAAACATCCGCGCGCCTCATTTTGTAATGTTTGTAAAAGATTATATAACCCAAAAATATGGCGAGGATGTGATCAATAACGACGGCCTTAGGGTCATAACAACACTAGATTTTGGTATGCAACAAAAGGCCGAGGAGGTCATTGATAAGTTCTCGCCTTCATTACAATCAAATTTTAACGCCAGTAACACGGCAATGGTTGCGATAGATCCAAAAACTGGAGATATTCTAACAATGATTGGGTCTAAAGATTATTTTGACCCAAGTATTGATGGCAACTTCAATATTGCGCTTGCAAAAAGACAACCAGGATCAACTTTTAAACCTTTCGTCTATGCGACGGCATTTAAAGAAGGTTATACGCCAGAAACAATATTATTTGACACGGAAACAGAATTTTCAACACAATGTACAGTTGAAGGTAAGCCCAAAAACCCATCAGATGACCCAGTAAAGGTGTGCTATTCGCCAGATGAATTTGATGATGTTTTTATGGGCCCACTAACAATCCGTAAGGCCCTATCACAATCTAGAAACATACCGGCAGTAAAAGCTTTATATTTAGCTGGAATTCCAGATTCAATACAAACAGCTGAAGATATGGGCATTACCGGTTTAACTGACCCAAATAGATACGGACTAACCCTTGTCCTTGGTGGTGGTGAGGTGTCTTTGTTAGATTTAACCAGTGCTTATGGTGTATTCGCCAACGATGGGTTGCGCAACCCTTATCGTTCAATTTTGGGGGTTGAGGATAGTAAGGGCGTGATTCTTGAGAGTGTCAGCGCAACAACAATTCCCACTCAAGTTATCGCTCCAGAAATATCTAGACAAATATCTGACATCCTATCAGACACAAGTATTAGAATGGAAAGTTTAAAACCAATCGGTGAAAGTGTCGGCAGAAAAGTTGCCATCAAAACTGGTACCACAAATGACTATCGTGATGTTTGGACGGTTGGATACACGCCAAATCTTGTTGTTGGTGCTTGGGCCGGAAACAATGATAACCATCCAATGCAACACAATGTTGCTGGTTTAATAATCACGCCGTTGTGGGGCGCATTCATGTCACAAGTCGCACAAAATTTTCCTCCAGAAGACTTCCAGTCGCCCCCACCACCACTATCTGATAATAAACCGGTTTTGCGTGGGGTGTGGCAAGGGGGAGCATCTTATTGGAAAGATAGTATTTCAGGAAAAGTCGCGACCGAATATACCCCGCCGGAAACCAAAAAAGAGGTTGTTTTCAATAGCGTCCACACAATTCTTAATTGGATAAATAAGGACGATCCACGGGGACCAGTTTCGGTAAACCCACAAAATGATTCGCAGTATGCATATTGGGAATATGGGGTAAGAAAGTGGTTTGATACCTACAAACAAAGTCATCTAGATTTTAGTGAGGTAACTAGTACATCTATACCAACAGCAATAGATGACGTCCACGTTCCGGGTAAATTACCGTCTGTTTCGTTCCTCTCACCACAACAAGGGTCGAGTATTGATTCGGGTGGATCGTTATCAATCAAACTTAGGTCTATTGGCGCCTATCCACCACAAAAAACGGAGGTATATTTGAACGGAAAGTATGTTATGACTTCAGAAAAAGATCCCTTAAATATTTCATTCTTCCCTTCGGATGTTGGTGGTCTGTCCGAAAACAACACCTTGTCGGTCACTATGTATGATAGTGTGTTCAACCGAGCATTAGCAACGACAACATTCTCAATTAAATAAGCAGGTGTGCGTCCCTATCTGATGTCATTAATTTTCTTGATATCTTGAGTTAAATTAAACTCTTGAATTATTTGTTGTTTTTTGATAAAAATTTGAGATTTTTGGGATTGATTTATACTATTTAAAACCGCGGAATATTCCTTAAATGCAATTGATTCTACTGGTAAATCAATGTTTGTGTGGTTTTTTATGGCAACCTGAAGTGTTGATCTAACAAAAATCTCTTTCGCCTGTCTTTTTTGTATTTTCTTAAAAAACTCCGAAATTTTTAACATTATTTTCTACCTATTCATTGGCATAACTAAATACAAAAATGTTTGGTCCCCAGACACTGGGCGAATCACGACCGGCTTATTTAGGCCGTTAAATTGAAACGAAACACTATCTGAGTCTATTGATTGAAAACCATCCGAAAGATATTTATAATTGAAGTTTATTTCCATGCGATCGCCCGTTATTGCGGAGTCTACTGATGTTTGATTTTCCCCGACATCACTATTTTTTGTATGTATGTCAAAAATTTTGGCTTTTGGATCAATTGTTAGATGAACTTGGTTGAACTTGTCAGAAAAAATGTTTGAAATTTTTAGCGAGTCTAAAACATCTTGTTTCAACGCCACTGCTTCTGTTGTGAATGACTTTGGAATAATTTGACGATAATCAGGGAAGACGCCGTCAATAATTCTAGATACGATGTAGGTTCCGTTATTTTCAAAAGAAATCAGGTTCTTACTTACTTTCACTTCCACGGTTGACTCAAAACTGCTCAAAATCCTTATAATATCTTGTGTATTTTTAAATGGAATTAAAATATCGTTAATTTTGGTAGTGTTTGATGTTTTTACCTTTTTTTCCGCCAACCTAAATGAGTCTGTGGCGACAAAAGTCAAATAGTTGTTATCTTTGTAAACATAAACACTTGAAAGTTCTGGCTTTACGCTAGAAACTGAAGCACTATAAGAAACCGAGTTAAGTCCATCAATAAAATCTTTTGGTGAAAAACTATATTCTTGACCACCTTGAACTTTTGGAATGCTTGGAAAATCTTCTGGTGCCAGCGTTTTTATAACACCCCTAGATTTATCTGTTTTAATGTGGGCGTTTCCTGAAATAACCTCAATAGTTATTGTTTGGTTTGGGTTGGTTATTTGTGATAAAAATGAAGAAATGGTGTGAGCTGGAATCGCGATCACGCCCTCCGTTGTTGATTTTAGTGGCACAGACACCTCTACTCCAACATCAAGGTTGGTTGCCTTAAAAACCGCGGTATTTTTACTTACCTCAATCAAAATACAAGAAAGAACTGGTAAAGTTTGGTGTTTACTGGCAACTTTATCAATAAGACTAATCGCGTTTTTTATTTTTTTATAACTAATTTCAAGTTTCATAATATTTTTTTATTTATAAAATAAAATCATTGTTATTATAGTTGTGGATATGTTGACATCTTTTTGTGTGGCTCTGTGCGTTGTTTGAATGGTTTTTTATTATTAACAACATCACCAACATTTTTCCTATTTTAATAAGCGTATTTTAAATGGGGATTACTTACCTATTTATTAACAACCCAAACTACCACCACCCACAACATTTCCACAAGTTTATTAACACAATTACAGCATCGTTCTAACTTGAGTTATCTCTTGTAATAACAACTGATCGGTTTTTATCTCCTCACGAACCTTCTCATAAGAATGGATCACGGTCGTGTGGTCTCTGCCGCCCAGTTTCTCACCAATAGACGGAAAAGAAATACTAAAATCCTCACGAAGAATATACATTACCACCTGTCTGGGCCTCACAACCTCTTTTTTGCGAGTTTTGTTGTATATACTATCCTCGCTAACACTATAGAATTCAGAAACAATTCTAACAACATCTTTAACAGAAATCATTTTCTTCGGTTTTACATTGTTTTTTAGGATGCCCCTCACTTCATTTAAGCTTAGCTCCCTGTTTTTCAGTTGGGTTTGGCAAGCAATGACATTAACTATACCCTCTATTTCACGGATATTATCTTCTATTGATGAGGCAATATGTTCAACAACCTCGCTGGAGAGGGTGATGTTATGTGTTCCACACTTGCTTCTTACTATCATTGCGCGTGATTCTTGGTCTGGCTCTGGTATATCAACAATCATCCCCATACCAAACCTCCCCTTTAGACGGTCTTCTAGGCCAGGGATTGCGTTTGGGTGTTTATCCCCAGAAAACACCAACTGTCTAGATGTGTCGTAAAAAGTGTTAAAAAAATGGAACAATTCTTCCTGGAACTTTTCTTTACTAGCAAAAAACTGGACATCATCCATTATGATTACATCATATTTTCTATATTTGTCTTTAAATAATTGAACCTTACCCTCTTGGATGGCAGAAAACAATTCCGATCCAAACCTCTCCGATGTTAAATAGAAAACTTTTTTGTTTGGATGAAGCTTTTTTATTTGATTTCCTACCGCCTGAATAATGTGTGTTTTTCCACGACCAGTTTGTCCATAAATGAAAAGCGGGTTGTATGCTTGTCCAGGACTCTTCACCACCATTTGTGACGCGGCGTTAGCAAGCTCGTTGAATGGCCCGACAACCAAGTTTTCAAAAGTATATCTCGGATTTAGGTTGTCGTCTTTATTTATATAAAAATCTTGAAGTGGCATGGCAATTGTTGGAGCCTGAATTTGGCTTCTCCTCATACCCACCACATCCTCAACGCTGTCTTTTAGTATTACATATTCAAGCGCCCTAACCCCCTCATTCATCTGTCTCAAAATACGAAGAATTGAGTTATGAAACTTCTTTTGAAGCCACTCATGGGTGAATGAATTTGGTACTCCAAGATATATGACACCATCGTCTTCACGGAGAATACGGATGTCTTTGAACCAAGTTGAAAAGTTTGCTTGCGATACGGCCGTTTCTATCTCTATTAGGGCGGTTTGCCACATTTTACTGTAGTCATTCATAGGATTTGGTAGCTATAAGTATATACCTGTTTATAATTTTGCAAACTTGTGGAGAACAAAAAAATATGTTGATAAGTTGTGGATAGTAAATAAAGTGATAAAGAGTTTGGTGAATATATATTTTATACAAATTGCGTTATGTCCCCAACAAAACCTAGACGATGGGGCAACATAATTTGTATAAAATATATATTCACCAAACTCTAAAACTTGATTTATTAAAATATTTAAGCTATTGTTTGTGTCATGTCATTTACATACAAACCAAAAAAAAGAAAGCGTGCAAAAACCCACGGATTTCGGGTGCGCATGAAGACAACCCCAGGACGCAAGGCCGTGGCCCGTCGCCGTGCCAAAGGACGAAGGCGCATTAGTATATAACATGCTACCTCAATCAAGTAGAATTACCCTAAAACAGTTTAACTTAGTTATGGAAAAAGGGAATATTTTTCACTCCCCCCTTTTTTGGGTTCGTGTTCTAAAAAACCAACAAGAAACAAGGATTGCTTCCGTTGCTCCGCAAAAAGTCGTCAAGTTGACTGTTTTTAGAAACAAAATACGCCGAAAAACGTATGAAGCATTAAGACAGATAAAAGAATCAATCTCAAACGGGAATTATATTGTGGTTTTCGCCAAAGTTAATCTTTGCAAACACAGTCAGAAAGATATTTTAAATGATCTAAAAACCCTTTTTGTAAAAGCTGGTGTTTTAGGGTAACATGGATTCTACTAGTTCCTCTTAGACCTTAAGACACCCAACTTTTGATTTAATTTATGTATCACGAATATATATTTCGCCCTCTCTACAATGGCCTCGTTGGTATTATGGATATTATTCCATGGGTTGATGTTGGTGTTGCTGTCGTTATTTTTACCATTATTGTCAAACTTATCCTATTTCCCCTATCAAAAGCGTCACTGTTGACCCAAGTTCGCATGAAGGAAATTGAGCCGGAGGCAAACAAAATTAAAGCCCAATACGCGTCCAATAAACAAACACAGGCCCTGAAAATCATGGAGCTTTACAAAGAGAAGAGAATCAAACCATTTTCTGGTGTTTTACTTCTTTTTATTCAACTTCCCATCCTTTTCGCTCTTATTTCGGTGTTTTATAAAATTATTCCAACCATTGATGTCGCCCAACTTTATAGTTTTATAGCTGTTCCCAACAACCCATCTTTTCATTTTCTTGGACTTATTGATTTGAGTCAAAAAAGTTTTATTCTCTCACTAGCGACGGCAGTAATTCAATTTTTGCAAATGCATTTTTCACCAGCCATGCGCCAACAAAAACTCGCCAGCAACCAACCCCAAACAAACCCAGCCGACTTTGCTTCACAACTATCTGGCTCCATGACAAAACAAATGATGTACTTACTGCCCATACTTGCTTTTGCCTCAACATATTGGATTATTCCAGCAACGTTTCCTCAGGCGGCGTCAATCATAGCTATTTATTGGTCAGTTAGTACTTTATTTACATTAGTGCAAGAGCTTTATATTAGAAAGAGACACTTAAAGTAACAAGAAACATGTGTAGTTCGGATACGTTGCGGAGCGCGACGGCGCGAGCATAGGAATTTTTCAGCAGAAAAATATCCGTGTATCCGAACTACACATGTTTCTTGTTACTTTAAGTGTTAGTTGTTAGCAACCAAATCCAAAGACCACAAAGAGAGGTCATTTTTGTTCATAAATATCAGAAAATCATCTTTTTCATCAAGACCAAGGTTAAATGCGTCAATTACACGATCTGAAGTGTCTACAATTGACGAAACCAACTTAATTTCTCCTGTGGTTGCGTTGACTTGCCAGATTTTATCAACAGTTGAAAGTGTTCCTTTATACCAATCATCCGGATAAGCTCCTTTTATTGGTTGTGATGGTACGGCGCAATACACCATTTCTTTGTAGAAGTTGCCCCAAATACACTTATCCGCCAATGTTCTTATAATTGCGTCAGTTCCCTTTTTGTCTTTTACATTATACACACTAGCGACAACATTTTCCGCGTTTCCCGTGGCTGAAATTAAGACATATTTTGCATCTGTACTAACTTTTGTGCCCAAACCAGGAAGTGGACCAATAATTTTCTTCCAGATGCCGGTCTTTGGATCAACAAAATACAAATAACCACTCTCACCAGAATTTCCTTTGGTGGTAACTGCAATAGTATTATCCTCTGGCCAATCAACATTGACCTGTGTTAGTGGAGTTGTGAATATTTGAGTGACTAGTTTCCCATCAAAAGTTGCAGTGTAACCAACGCCTACCCCACTCTCATTTGTGAACATAAATACCCTATCTTTTTTTGGTGAGACAGCATAACCAACAAGGTTTTGTGGCAGATTTTTACCTTTAAGTTCAAACGGAGTAAGTGATATTGGCGTGTTTGTTGTAATTGCTCCAATTTGGACCGTACTTGAAGCGCTGACAGTACTCGTGGCAACCTTTGGAATTATTCTAGCTTTTAATTCCGCATATATTCCTTCCATAGAATTATTTTCATCAGAAAAAGCCGAAGCCAGAAATGCCGTCAGATTTTTATTCCAACTACTCTCATATATTTTAGGGACAACTGTATTTGAGATTGTTGTTATGTCTAAGTTATCTCCACGCGCCTCGTAAACATTACCTCTTCCCCTATCAACCCACCTAATTACAGTCACACTTTTCATTTTTGGCGGAACGGACCTTGTTGGGGTCTTGGGCTTTGTGCTAGTTGCAGTTGTTGTGGCGCTCGAAAGGCCAGAACTAGTGATTGGATCAATTATAGCGACCATTGTTGTACTTGCCCCATACCCCCCAACAGGCGTGTCACTCAAAAGTCGTAGTGTTGGGATTTTTATTTGATTGTTCTGTATTGTTGAAGTTGCAACATCTCCATTGTTGTTTGTATCACTTCCAGCCCCACCCCCACTATTACTTGGTGTCCTGCCAAATGGGGTGAAGCCGCCCGGCTGGCTGTCTGTTGAGGTTTCTATGGTAGTTGACGGGGCGCGCACGAAAAAGTACCAGTAGGATAAGCTAATGATTATAAGGATAAAGATAAAGGCGGAGGTTATTTTTAAGGAACTGTTTTTCATGATTATTTTCCGTGAATACTATTTATATATGCTTGAGCCAATGCTTTTTTTGTCGGGTCTATTGGTAAATATGGCGTAACAAGGTTTTTAAAACCCTCTATTTCTTGTTGATTGTAATTTCTCTGATACCATGCGGTACCTTGATCTATCTCCTCTTGTAGATTTTTTGTATATTTTTCTATCATAGCCAATTTTGTGTTGTCTGCTACAATAGCTAAGGTTTGTAGTGTGGTCGCATCGCTTGTCCCTGAATTAACGACAGTAGAATATCCATTTGCAAAAGTCTTTAACGACCCAGCAATATCACCGGAGTTCTTTTCTGGTTGGTTAATTTGTCCAAGTCCCCAAGCAGAGGACACTTCAATTCTAGTTGTATCGATTTTGTTGTTATTGTCTTGAATCTCGTTATTGAGTTTTGCCATCTGTAAATCAATCGCATCTAATTCATCTTTTGTTGGTCCACCCATAGATACACAGCGTTCGTTTACTCCAGCATCTGTGTCCTTATTTAAATTTGCACCTTGACATATCTCCCATCTCTTAAATGCCAAATCACTCAACTCATTTTTCTTTGTGGTATTTTCCGCCCCTCTCTGTTGGTTTAGTGCTACTGCATCTTTACCCATTTGCCCCATTTGCGCCAGTTGTTCACTATAGTATTTATTCCATGAAAATTTTTCTACAGTAAGTGGTTTTAAACCACCCAAATCAATCTCAACCAGTTTTGGATTTATTGTTTTAAGTAGCAAAAAAGACCCAAGTATTAAAACTAAACCAATAATTGCGTTTTTAAATATCTTTAAACCATCACTTTTTTCTTGGAACGATGCCGTGGCAGTATATTTGAACCCACCCCAAACAATCATAAATACTGCCATAACCGAGGCAATGGCGATTGCCAAATTAAAAAGATATTTCATATATGTTCCAAGATCAACATTCTCAACCTGATTATTCGTGCATTTTGCACCACTATCTGTTCCATTTAAACATGGTAACGGCGAAAGAAGCGTGTAAGTTTTTAGTTCTGAATTTCCTGTCGCACTTACATATTCAAATGACCAGAATGTTCCCAAAAATAAAGTGAGGAGTATTAAAATAGTGGCTGATTTGGTAAGTATGTTTTTCATATATTGTATTTATTGTTTAAAACACAGAACTGCCGGTATTATCTAAAACACTTTTATCAGCAGAAAACGAAGCCGAAAATCCCCCACTCTCACCTTGCAATATTTTATCAGGATTTCGGATATCTAGCTGGATATTTGAAGATCCAGAAGAATTGTCGGGCGCGCGGAGAACCAAAGACTCATTTTTTGATAATCCAGAGTCCTGTAGACCATTTATTAGCCACGAATAGGTAAGATTACCGATGCCATTTACTGGTTTATCAAAACCAAACGGAACAGCTAGCACCCCAGTTTCTTTTTGCGAACCAATTCTTATAACATCACCAATTACTCTATTAAAAAGCGGTCCATAAAGCGGATCATTAATATAAAAATTAATACTAGGACCTCCAACAGCAATGTTGATATAACCCTGAGCCCTAGCTTCAATATCTCGTGGCCAAGCAGTCACACTGATATCATAAGGCCTAGGCACTATCTCACCCGTTAAAATTAAAGCTTGTTTACCATATCCCGATTGGTCCTCAATTACACGGTCATTCTTTTTCCATTGGTATACCAAATTTTTAGGGTCGTATTCCACACCACTTGAGTTTGCTATATGTGGAATCGCCACAATCTTAACTGTGTTTTGATATACTGGTGGAATTTTTCCTTTGAAAAACGGATGCGTGTAACCGCTAGTTTCAACGATTATGTCAATTGAACCAGACCCAACCACGATAGATGCTTTAATATTCCTACCTTCTGGAGTCGTTGCGCTGACATCAACATTTAATTTTTTACCAAGATCAGGCGCCACCACCTTTAAAGTAGTAGCTCCTGTTGCGTTTTGTTCAGTTTTTCCATTAATTATCCAAGAAATTTTGGCAGTATTTATATCAACAATATAACTTCTTGCTGTTATAGTCACAGTTTGACCAGGGACCGGATTGTCGCTTGAAGCCGTCAACTCAAGTCCACCAACGGAAATTGGGACTTGAGCAGAAGTTATGGAGGTAAAAAGAAAAAATGTAAAAATACAGAAAAGTAAAAGAGAAGATTTCATCAATACTATTTTAGCATATTCACCTAATCAACCAATCCCCCACTTGGTGGGCGAACACTCCCTTGGTTGAGCGGTACCTTGGGCGGAGGTAATCTTACCCCGCCACTATTTAAATATGGTTTACCTCCACCAGCCACAGAAGTCACTGATATTCCAGTCTTATCTTCTATTCTAGTTAAAACTATTATTATTATCATACCAGCAATAATTGTTGGAAATTCTTGGACAACAGGGATCAACTCAGCAACCGTTGAAATAGCACTCGTAATAAGTCTTCTAGGATTCATTAATCCCATTCCCGACTTCCAGAAATATATACTTGCAAGTATCCAAAATATTGGACCGACAAGATCACCAACAAAAGGAATTAAACTCAAAGCATCAGCAATACCAGCGGCAACAAAAAGAACTATTGCCGCAATGTTTCCAAGCTTGTGTTTTTTGCCTTCCTCCATAAACCAATTATAACAGAACCACCACATGTGTACCCGTGTGGTTGAATGATACTATTTACCACTCTCCGCGTGTTCCAAATCTCTTTTTGCTTGTTGTATCTGCATGATTTGTGCCGGGTTTGTGGTGATGATCTGATCTTCAGTATAAGAACCGACGATTTTGATAGCCACATGTTTCAGACCAACGAAGAATATACCCTCTCCAACATCTGATTCCAAGAGCAAATACTTTTCCTCATCTGTTAGATTGAATGTTTTCTGAACATGATCAATAACTGATGGTGATTGCTTCAAAAGTACCTGAATAGATGAGTTACTCACGATTGGCATGCCATAAGGCGAATTCAAGAAGTCGTCAACATCTTGAGTGATCGTGGATAATCCGAGAAAATATTTACGACCACGCTTAGCAAGACTAAAGAGGAATGAAGCGGTGTCTTCTGATTTCATCATCCACCATGCCTCATCTATGACCAACAGGCGTTTTTTGAGGTTTTTGCGGATGGCATTCCAAATATAGTGTGTAACTATATACATGGCGACCGGTTTCAGTTCATCTTCCATATCACGCAGTGAAAAGACCACGAATTTTTTGTTTATGTCTACATTTGAGGGTCTATTTATAAATCCAGCCCAAGTTCCTTTTGTATATTTTGATAATCGTTGAACTAATGAATCTCCGCCTTCCATTCCAGCTAGCACCAATTCAAAATCTGATAGAAGTGGCGGTTCTACTGTACGAAAATCTGCTTCAGGGGTAATATCCTTCAACGCATAAGTTTCACTAATGGCGCGATCAATTATTGCATCTTCTTCTTGAGTCAAACCACCCAACATAATACGAAATAGTCCGACCAAATTGATAATATTTGAGCGCAAAACATCAGCCGAAGACTCATCCTCACGAGTTACTGGTAAGTCAAAAGGATTGATATGGTGTTCTGAATTGAGTGAGATATTGAAATATTTTCCACCCGTGGCCTCGGCCATATACTCATATTCCTTTTCTGGGTCTATGACAATAACATCAGTTTCAAACATCAAAGTACGCAGTATTTCCAATTTGGTGTTATAAGATTTTCCAGCACCAGCTGTGGCAAAAGTAACTGAATTGTAGTTTTCCAACGAGAAACGATCAAAAAGCACCAACGAAGAATTGTGTCTATTGATACCATACAAAATTCCCTTGTCAGAAGTAAGGTCAAATGAGACGAATGGAAACAGAGATGAAAGGGGTGAGGAATTTAACTTAGAATGGACTGCCAATTGGTCATCTGCGATAGGAATGACTGATTTGAACCCTTGTTCCTGTTGGAAAAGTGCTGGTTTTACATAAATAAGTTTTGATTCAAGAATTGATTTTATTTCGGACTCCAATTTGTCCAATTCTCCTTCTGTGTCTGCAAACAAAGTGATATAAACGCCAACATCAAACAAGTGCTCTTGGGCTTGCATGAGCTGATCTCGCAGTTGTTCCAGATCTTGGTAAGCGGTATCAAGGGCGGGATCACGAACCAATCCCTTGTCTTCCCTTCTGGATATCTGACTTTGAACTTCAGCGACCTTCTTTTGGAAATGACGGAGAATTTTGGCGGTATCTACAGGGTGGATGAATATTGAAATATTAAAAATCTTATCCAGATTGATTATCGGAGCAAACCAGCTTTCATCCAAAAACCTAGGATATGAAATAACAAACATCGTGCGGCCAACTTTCTCACCAAGGTTCAATTCTTTTGGACTAATTTTCAAAGCTGACGGCGAAATAACATCTCTCAACTCCAAAACCCCGGCCTGGTATATTTCTTCAGGTAAGATTGAAACAATCGGTGATTGCTCGTTTTTATTTCCAAATAATTTGTTTAAAAATGACATTTTATGTTATTTGTATTGGCTTTTCTGTTTCTCCAGGATTGAACAGTTTGTAGAACAATTCTACCACTTCCTCTGTTCCAAGTTCTGCGGTGCGAACACCACACCTGACCAATCCTTGCTCAACCACAGCGACCCTCTGTTCTAGCTGGCTTCGGTATTCTTGAAATTGCGCGTCAGCTACAGCCGAAGCGCTTACGCCGGCGTTTTTTCCAGGGAAAAATTTAGTCAATGGATTTTTGCTCGTTGTGATGATCGGTGGATCATAAGGTATGACCACAAAGAAACTCTTGGACATAATATTGGTACTTTCTACAAAGGTTCTGATGAATTCTATGTATTCACGGACCTGTATTTTCATGAGTTCTGTTACTTGTTCTTTATAGCGATCTTCCAAAAGTGCAATATATGGCCTAATATCTAGCTTTTTTGATTGGACGAATATTTGAATTGAGAAATCAAGAGAGTTAAGAAAATTCTGAAATTGCATCAAGATTGAACTCTGCTCATCTTGTGATTTTAAGGCAAAGTTTAATGATGATGCTAAAATAATAGCTCGCATCCCACCACTCTTCAAGATGATTACACCATCGCGAATTTCTTGGATAGGGATGAAATCTTGAGTTGTTTTTTGAGGATTTGCCATTAGCGTTGGTTTTTGTTTGAGTAAACACTCTCTTTTATGTCCAGACTCCAACTCAAGTCTTTCAATTTACTGTCAGATATTTTTGGGACCATAATAGAGGCATAATTTTTAGCGTCTTTTATCGCGTTTGATTCGGTTTTGGGTTTATTCTCCTCTTTTTTCCAAATATATAGTTTACCACCTAGGTAATATTTGAAAGCAGACTCCACAACATTAATGAATGGCTTTTTGTTGACTTTATAAAAAGCAAAAGCCGCGGAGATTCCCATAACAAGCATAATTGGAAGGACTGCCAAGATGAAACTTCCTAGTAAAGTGTAAATCAGAAACGAAAGTCCTCCTCCACCAGCAAGATATATGAACTGCTTCAAAGTGAGCGGTCCGAATATTTTGTCTTCTACCTCAATGAATTGGGGAACTTGGAATCGCATTACTTGATATTATAGCGTTTTTTACTCAAAAACCGAAATAACCTCTATTTCAACGCTTCTCTATATGGATCAATTGTTGGTTTCGTAGGAGTATTTTTAGGAGTTTCTTTGTTTTGAATTTGGTTTGGATTTTCAGTAGCCACTTCAGAGACTACCTTCTTTTCTCCTTGCCCAACGGGATTTTTTAATAGGTAATCAACCAATGGTTCAGTGTGGTTTTCAGTACCACTAATTAAGCTTTTGGAGAAATTACCCTTGTTTAGTTCAGGGTTCTCTATGCCAGCAAGGATTTTGTTTTTGTCGGCCGACGTTACGCCGTTACCGCTGGTTGGTTCTGATTTAACGGGCTCAATACTGAAGCCACCGGCGCGTTCTATTGAGGAAATATCTTGTCGTGCTTGGGTTTCTGTATCTTGTGGTGGCATTTCCGCTTCCAATTTTTTTAAACTATCCTTTATTGAATTAAAAACCTCGCTATTTACATCTTGTGCGATAAGTGTTGCCACTTTTGATGATATATTAAGTTTCCATGAAGCATGATTTACAAAGTCAGACGATTTTTCAAGTCCAAGAAGTATAAGACCGATTTCATCAACCAATTCACCTAGTTGGTCGATCAATAAATTGTGCCTTTTTCCAATTGTCTCAATTTTGTCGTGAATTTCTGGCGATGTTACAACCTTCTGCAGTTCTGTCGGCAGTTTTTCAAATTGACCCTGGATTTCTTCAGAAGTAAATTGCTTCATGATGTTTTTGGTTTATCTTTATCATCATCTTTCTTTTTACTCCCATCCCCATCGGTTTTTTTACTTTTTTCTGCAACCTTTTCAGCAATTTTTTCACTACGATTTTCTTCCTCAAGATCATAAATTTCGCCCAGTTCTACATTATACTTACTTATCTGTTCCTTTAGTTCCTTTAGTTTTTCTAATTCGGCAGCGGTCGGAGGTTTTCCTGGTGCAAAGCCAACTCCTCGGGAATCTTTTTCTATAGATTCCTCAAGTCTTTTTAGCTCTGCCTCTGCTTTATTTTTATTTTCTTGCACGGTTTTCTTCTGTTGCATTTTTACTTCAGCTGCCGCCTTTTTTTGAGTATCAGCTGCAACTTGTTTTCCCGCACGTGAGCCAACCATTTTTGCTAATATTGATGGTTTGGCGAGATGTTCATTGAATGTTGCTTGGTATTCTTTTCCAACATGTTTTTGTAGTCCCAACAGGTCCTTCTTTTTTTGTTTCAACACCGCGTCATAACTACCTTTTTTGTCTCCAAAACCAGCTCCACTAACTTTTGATAGTCCCTTTGATGCCGCCAGACCAATGGTTGGGTTACTTGCATAGAATTTTTTTGCAAACGCACTATCGTTTATGCGACCAGCCGCCGCGCCGACAGTGTTTCTTCCAGCAAATCTGCCAACCTCCTGCAACCTCCTCTTTCCCCACCCACTAAAATTATCACCCCATTGTTTACCAAAACTCATGGCCTTTCCTCCGACTTGAAGCGCAGCAATTAGTGGTGCCATTATAAACATAATAGCAAGCACATAACTCAAAATCATTCCAAAATAACTCGCCCCAAGAACCCCATCACTTTTTACATTGGAAGTTCCAGTGAGAATATTTGCTATGCTGGTGGCTGGTGGATTATCGCCGAGCAGAAGTCGCATTGCTATGTAGGTGAAAAGCAAATACACAGGCATGAAAATAAGGTTTGCCTTCAAATGACCCCACCATTTATCAGAGAGATCCCTCTTGATTTGTGGTATTACCATTCCCGCCATCCACAACGGAGAAAACGCCAACAACAATATAAGCATTCCCGTGCGGATAATAAACGCAAGTGCTGTCGCTAGAAAACTTAATGCCGCTATTACCATAACCACGGTTCCACCAACTCCGGCGATGATCATTTGTATGTCTACATCTTTTTGTTTTAACTGACCCGTATTTTTGTAAAAACTTTGTGGTCTAAGTGCTTGCATAAAGACGTCCGATATTCCCCCGTCGTTAAATGCTTGTGAAGCTATACTACTTAATGAATTTACGTTTGTTCCATACTCTTTTCCAGGCGCAATTGCTCTATAAAATTGAAGAGATATAACATTAGAGAAATCAATCATTGCTCCTACTATAAAGAAACTGAAATTTATAAGAATGCCAGCGATGATAATATTTTTTACCAAGTCGCCAATTTTTTGTTTTTCAATACTTAAGATCATTGTAATGGCGAGCCATAGAAGAGCAAATATAAAAAACATACTTGAAATGTCACGGACTACCATCCACGCAGTATAAACTGCCGGAACCGCTTCCAATAACTGTTTTATGTGGAGGGTTAGGTTAATTGACGCATTAAGAAGTGTTCCCGCCACCGTGAGAAACCAGCTTGCTATAGTAAGAACATAATAAGCGATGTTTGCTAGTATGCTTAGCACAAAATCAGTGAGACTAAGACCAAAGGCACTTGTTAAATCAAACAAACCAGCCTCCACCACATGCCCCGAAAGTCCCACCATAATGGTGACGAGTAGGATGACTATTGGTATGTGTTTAAGGTATCTTTTCATGTTTACTAGCGACCACGATTACTCAAAATTAAGATAAGATTTTGAGCGTTTGTTCCATTTGGATATGCGGTACACGCTTGCTGGTAGGCCGCCGCGTTGATGTTGAATTTTTGTGCTTGGGTTTGAGCATTTACTAGGTCTTTTTGAGCGTCAGTCATTCCAGTGACAGCTATTGTGTTTGCGTCAACCGCCCCCTTTACGCCCGATTCGTATAGAGGCAACTGATTTCTTAGACCGTTAAATTGGGAACCTTGTAATTGCGTACTTGACGCTGATGCTTGGTTCTTCAGATTTTGTATATCTGTAATTTGTTGGGTTGTACTGGTCTGCTTCGTTGTAAGTTGCGTCAACAACGGATCGACATATACCGCTACCGTGTTGTCTATATTAGATATATAATTTTGCGCGCTATTTTCACTGAACCAACCTCTAGAATTATCAATTTTTCCAGCGAAGCATGTTCTGGCCGTAATGTATTGTGAACGACTACCAGAAATCAACCCCACCGCTTGGTCGTACACAGTTTTGTATTGATTTAATGATGTTATCGCACCATCAAAGGTATTTGATAGTTGAGTTGAATTATTTTGATTATTTTTGGCGTTCTGTTTATCAATATCATTAATGATTTGTTGGGTGTAAGAAGTTCTACCACTACCAGACCCACCACCACTCAATGCCGCCAAACCACCGTTTAGCATCTGACTGATCATTTGTGAAACAAGGGCGTTCAAAACAGCATTGATATCATCCGCAAGTTCTGCTTCAACTATCGGGCTGTCAACTGCTTTTTGTAATGATCCCGCGATAACAGATCCTGGAGTTTGGGTAGTACAACGCTCTGCTACTCCAGTTTTTTGATTTATTGAAACATTATCTGATCTATACGGCGCCGTTGAGTTATTGTTGTTGGTCATTGCTAATACATTGTCAGCGGTTGAGGTGTTTGCAAGTCCAAGAGAAGGATTGCTCAATCCCGCGCCAAATCCCGCGCTTTGTTCTTCGGTTGATAGTTCCTCACACTTTTGCCACGACATGAAACCACCGCCACGATTTAAATCTTGATTTATTTTACCCTCTTTAGCGCCGATCAGACTCAAAAGTTCACTATGTGCTTGTAGATATGAACCATAGATATTATTTTGTGGTTCGGTTGTCAATGAAATAAATGCTGGCCAACCACCTTGTGAAAAGTCTCCATTGGTAAATCCATCTATTGTCCCTTGGACATTATTTACGATTTTACCAAGCGTACAAGTATATCGTCTTGATGCTGACATTGTTTGATCAAGCGCCAAGGCCAGACGTATATCAAGTTTGAATGGAGAACAAAGCGCGGAAAGTGCGCCGTTTTGTGCTAGAAACTGTCCAGTAACTTGGTCTGCCGCATCCAAGAAAAACCCTTCCGGATTTGTCAGAAATGCCGGACTACCTTGAAATCCGGAGTTTATCCAGTTTATGATACTTATGGTTATTTGGTGAAGAATTTGTTTGGCGATGTTTTCTGCTAAATGGTCAAGCGTAAACGCCTTTAGTTTCATCATTATGGCTTTTAAATCAAATTGTTGGTTAGTCGGGACATCGGCACCTTCTGCTCGTGCCGAGTGTGGAGACAAAAGGACCGCGGAGAATGAAGTAGATATCACAATCATTAATATAAGAGTAAAACCGAGTATTTTTTTTGTTATTTCGTTGATTTCCATCATGTTATTGTGTGACGATTGCTACGGTTGATAATACTGATCCCGCCTCATTTGTTGAATAAGAAATGTCATTAGAGTCAAAATAATTTTTTATATTTAGAAGCGCACTTTCAAGGATGGTATGTGCCACGTCGTATGTTCCAAGAGCGATCATTGCTTGCATCGGGTCTTTTTCTGAACCCCTCAATCCTTGAGCGACATACATTATTGAACTTAATCCGTTTATTAGATCAATGTGGTATTTAGCCACTGATGTCGGCGTAGGAATTGATATCAATGCGTTTATGGTTTTTTGATACCCAGAAATTATCGGATCAATTTGTGTGAGTAAATCCATATTTCCAGCGTTAAATGCGTTTGACGCGACTTCAGCGGCGTCTGTTTGTGGTGAGTATTTAATAAAAGCTGAACCGACAAAATTTCCGTAGGAACGAATTGAGTCGGCGCTTACATCGGTAGATATAAATATGTCAGAAGCAGAATAAAATTTTGGTTGAGCCGCGACCGCCAGAGTATTCCCTATTGTATAGTCAACTGCATCGCCAACAGCTTTGTCGTTGGTCGTGAGGTTACTTTGTTTTAATTGCATGTAACTGGTAAAGAAGTTTCTGCCAAACTGATCGGTGAGCGTCAGTGGACCAAGGTCTTGTTCTTTTAGGACCAACACTGATCGTGAAAGCGAAGTTGTAGATGATCCAGAAACTAAAAACTGCTTTTTCCAATCATCAGAAACTAATTTCGCGTTGCTTGAGTCGTCAGTTTTATTTGTTGTTGAAACAGACACTACTGGTCGGCTTGTTTCAGATGGTTTTGTCCAGTCAATATAGATTGCCGTACCGATAACGGCTAACGCGCACACGATTGTTATGACAACAGTTTGTTTATGCGGGTAGTAACTCGCCATGATGCTGGAATTATATCAGAAAACAAGCATTTATTCTTTGTTCTGTGGACAGTAAAAGGCCAGTTAATAAGCCTAAAATGCTATAATTGTCACATGCACAAGATTTCTCACTTTTTTCTGATTTTTTCCGTATTGTTTTTTGTTGTTTTTGTACCATTTAGTCACAAGATCGTTTTTGCGTCCAATTTTACATTTATTCGTACAATGGGGGTTGGTTCATACGGTCAAGACGTGCGAGAATTGCAGAAAATTCTAAATAGTGATGCGCGGACTCGTGTAGCAGAAAGTGGTCTAGGGTCTCTTGGCATGGAGACTCTCTATTTTGGTGAGTTAACCAAAAAAGCGGTTATTAGGTTTCAAGAAAAATATCCAGACGAAATATTAAAGCCGAATGGCTTGTCTGTTGGTACGGGATTTGTTGGAAGATCTACTCTCGCCGTTGTTTCGTGGCTAAAACAAATATATGAGCAACAAGGAAATTTATTAGTTACTACTACCACACAACAGATACAACCAATCAAGACCAATAATATTATAACCAATTCAGTTAATTCTGCTACACCCACGTCAACATCAGCTCGAATTTCTTTGACCCAGACATTGGCACCAATACTAAACACGCCGATAAACCCAAATCAAAAAAACCTTGATGTATTTTTATCTGGAATAGAGAATCTCGCTCAAAAAAGAGGAATATCAAGCGACAAAATTGCTCGTATGAAAAATCGGATAATAATTGACACGGCAACATCAACCGATTTACAAAAGAAATTTATTGAGACGGTGAATAGAAGTATCAGTAAGAAAATTCCTAGGCCAATACTTGGTGCGCTGGCTAATTTTTTCGGATCAATTAAATCAACCTTTTCTCCTGAACAAGTAAAGGCGGCTTCGGGAGTTCCTTTTGGTGGTGCTATCGTATTTACCTATTATTGTAGTTGCAGTCAAAATTGGTTGATTGAGATAACGCCACTACTTCCGTCATTTGTAATTTTTCTCTCATATTATGAAGGAACCCAAGCTTTTCTTTCGTATAATATTCCTTTTACAACTTGGCTTTTGGGTGAATATGAGGCGGGCGCCGGAGTATGCGTTACTGAACCAGAAGCTGATTGTGGCGTTGAACTTCCTAGTGAAGGAATGATTTCTCCAATGACCGGATCTTCTCCAATCTAATAATTTTTATTTCCGGTATCCTTCAGGATATCAACGGCGGACTTCAACCTAAGTGAATTTAATGTTTCTTTAACCCAATTTTTGTTTGTTAATTTGATTCAAATTAATTTCACGATTTCTAACCACTGACTAGTTGTGATATTTTCCGCTCTAATTTTCAGATCCAATCCAATCTTTTTCCACGCATCCTCCAATTTTTCTTTCGTTACCACAGTTTCCAAATTTCTCACAGCAAACTTTCTTTTGTGGGCAAATCCGGCTTTTAAAACCTTAAAAAACGTTGTTATGTCTGGATTTTTGGTCACGAATTGCGCGTCTGAAATATCACTGATTGAAAGTATTGCCGAATCAACGGTCGGCGGTGGCGTGAATGCTCCAGGTGGGACATTCGCGATAATTTTTGGCGTGCCAAAAGCTTTTACTGATATTGACAGCACGCTTTCTTTTCCGTTGCGAGCCACGATTCTTTCCGCGACTTCTTTTTGCGCCAAAATAATCATTCTATTTGGTCTAGGTTCGTGTTCTAAAAATTTCTCTAAAATAGCGCCAGTTATGTAATACGGAATATTTGCGACTATTGAATAGGAGGAGAAAAATTGAGGTCGGATCTCGCGCGATTTCGTGTTAAGGTCCAATCCCAGTTTTTCTAATATATTTGGATCCAAAATGTCTCCGTAAATAATCTTTAGTTTCCCATCTTTGATTTCATTAAAAAAATCTTGCTCTACCATGTCAATCGTTCGTCTATCTTTTTCAATCGCCACGACATTTGCGCCGGCAGTTAATAGTGCGCGCGTCAAAACTCCGGTGCCCGGCCCTATTTCAAGCACATTTTCTCCTTTTTGGATGTTGGCCGCGGAAATTATTTGTTCCAAAACATGTTTAGAATTTAGAAAATGTTGCCCAAGTGATTTTTTTGGTTGAAGTTTCATTTAAAAATCAATAAATATCGCTTTCACGCCCGTTGGTTTTTCTGGAATACCCTCATCAAGTAACTTACTGTCTATGTCGGCAATAAACTCTGAAGGGGTATTGATTCTTTTAGTTCCATATATTGTGCGAATAAGAGTATGACTCAAATGTACCTTCTTTTTAGCGCGAGTCAATGCTACATAAAAAAGACGACGCTCTTCTTCCGCTTCCGATCCACTCGTTTCTTCATCGTCAGAGTGTTTGAACGGAAAAAGTTCCTGTTCCATTCCAGCGATAAAGACATGATCAAACTCCAGTCCTTTTGACGCATGAACTGTCATTAGTTTTACCGCATCCTCGTCTTTTTGTAGGTCATCTTGGTCTGTGGCTAAGGCGGCGTTTTCCAGGAATTTTTCTATTCCCGAAACGCCCAACTTTACAGATAAGAGTTCTGAACCCTCTTCGGAGCGCCGCTGGATTGCGTATTCATTTACTCCGAATGGCGGCGCGAGAAAAGACGGCTTTGCGAGCGATTCTGTTGTGCGAGCAAAGCCGATCGTGGGTGAAGAACTCTTATCTGTAAAGTTGGGCGTTTCGGATATTGTAAGATCATCATACTGAGTCGCGACGGAAACTAATTCACGAATATTAAGTAGTCGCTCTAAATCTTCTGAATCGCCATCCAAAAGAAGCTTTTCTATTCCTGTTTCCTGAATAACAAATTTAATTGCTTCTGATGGCTTTTTTTCCATTATTTCATGTTGGATATCATCAAGTAATTTCCAAAAACCATCAATCTTCAACCTCATGACTGGCGGGATCAAGTCTGGTCTGGCCGACATTATTTTGGCAATCGTGGCTTTACCTATCCCACGGATCGGAACATTGATTATCCTGCCAATATCACCCCAAGACTCTCTATTTAACGACGCCCTAATGTATGAAAGGACATCCTTAACCTCTTTCCTCTCAAAAAACCTAACTCCAACTAATTGGTAGGGTATGTTTTTTTTAATGAATGCCTCTTCAATAACTCGTGATTGAAAATTAGTTCTATACAATACGGCAATATTTCTAGCTGATGTGCCACTTTCAATTAGTGATCTGGCAGAATCGGCGATATTTCTAGCCTCATCTAGTTCTGTGTACGCGGCATTCAGGACAATCTTCTCCCCTTGAGCATTATCTGTGTGTAGAGTTTTCTTTTTTCGCAAATTATTCTTTTCTATGATGCTGTTTGCTGCGGCTAAAATTGTTTTTGTTGAACGATAATTTTTTTCTAAAGCGATCACTGTTGTGTTTGGGTAATCTTTTTCAAAGTTAAGAATATTTTCGATTGTCGCGCCGCGCCAGCTGTAGATATTCTGGTCAGCGTCGCCGACTACGCAAATATTCCTATGCGATTCCGCTAAATATTTTGTTATTTTATATTGCACTCTATTTGTGTCTTGATATTCATCAACATGAATGTATTTCCAGATTGATTGGTAGCGTTTGCGAACCGTTTCATTTTTCTCCAAAATATTCATGGTCTTTAAGAGCAGGTCGTCAAAATCCAAAGCTTTTTCTTTGGCTAAAATCGCGTCGTATTTTCTCCAGACACTGGCGATTATTCCTTGGATATGATTTTTTGCCTCATCTGAATATTCTGAATGTCCGATCGCATTCCCCTTTGCGCGCGAAATCAAATTGAGGATCATTCCTGGTTCGTATTGTTCCGTGTTTATTGAAAGTTCCTCCATGGCTTGTTTTATTGCTTTTTTAGAATCTGATCGGTCAAAAATTGTGAAATGTCTGGTTAGTCCGACCAATTGAGTATTTTCTTTGATGATATGTACTCCAAGCGCGTGAAATGTGCTTAAAAACGGCCGTTCACTGATTGAAATAGGAATATTCAAGCTTTCATCCTCGGATATTAATGTTTCTACCCGTTCACGCATCTCTTTTGCCGCCTTATTTGTGAAAGTTATTGCCAAAATTTCATGTGGAGCCACGCCCTTTTTAATTAGATTGATGATTCTATGAGTTATTACCCTAGTTTTACCAGTTCCCGCTCCAGCGATAATAAGAAGTGGACCTTCAGTGGTTTCCACTGCGCGTTGTTGGGCTTCATTGAGGGTTGTCATGCGGGTTAGTTTAACACATTGAAATGAATCGTTTTTGATTATGGTTAGGTGGGGTGGAGACAATTCCCCTTGAACCCTCTTCGGAGGCGTCGGGTAACTATAGTTTAACTATAAGATGTACACGATGCCGAGAAAAGAAAACTCTGCGAGCTTTTCTGTAATGCGAGCAGAGTTTATCGTGGGTTCAGGGGGAATTGTCTCCACCCCACCACACCATTTCCCAACATTCATTGACATTACAGCAAGTATTGTGACTGTGTATATCTTTCATTGACAACACAACTCCACCTGCTACCCTTAATACATACCCACAGAGGTATTTACGGTGATATGGCTTTACAGAGCCATTTATTTATTAAAGGGTATAACACGGCGAGGAAGCAAAACAGTTATGATTGATTTGCAGGATGGCAACAAATGTTATGCAATTAAATACAAAATATACAAAAAAATATTCTTCTTTTTCAAAGCGTCTAACTACAGGCACCGCTATTTTTGCCGTGTCTATTGGTTCCATGATTATTTACGCAGGGACTGCTAACGCCGGTCTTATTTCTTATATTACTTCATTTTTAAGCGGTGAACAGGCTTCAGCAAAAATCATTCAAAATCCAATTGGGTCTAGTTCACAAACGATCGCTTTGCTTCAGGCCGCGACAAGCTATAATCCAAGCCCAGAACAACCATCAGGTATTTCTCCAATTGTTGGAAATGTTTTAATCGCGGATATGGCTTTATCAGAAACAAGTATTGATTCTGATACCTTTAGTACTCAAATTAGTTCATATATTGTTCGTGAAGGAGACACTGTTTCTGGTATTGCCAAAATGTTTGGAGTATCAGTAAATACAATATTATGGGCAAATAACATCGGTCGTGCTTCGGCGCTTCGTGCGGGACAGACACTCATCATTCTTCCTATTACTGGTATCAATTACACCATCAAAAAGGGAGATACCATTAAAGGTATTGCCCTTCAATACAAAACCGATTTCAATGAAATCATTCAGTACAATGATTTGTCGTTAGATTCAACCTTGATTGCCGGCCAAACCATTATTATTCCTGATGCAGAACAAACATCAAATCAAACCAAACCTGAAGCTAGTGGCCCAAGTTACAAAGGCTACTATATTCGCCCTATTATTGGTGGCACAAAGACACAAGGTCTTCATGGAAATAATGGCGTTGATTTAGCTTCCTATCCCGGAACCCCTATTTATGCTTCTGCTGCCGGCACAGTAATTTTAAGCTCAAATGGGGGATGGAATGGTGGTTATGGAAATTTGGTGATCATTTCTCATAACAATAGAACTCAAACCGTATATGCCCACAATTCCAGAAATCTTGTGTCAGTTGGTCAGTATGTAGATCAAGGGCAAAAAATCGCGGTTATGGGTGCCACTGGAAAAGTTGCTGGGATTACGGGCGTGCATTTACATTTTGAGATCCGTGGAGCCAGAAATCCATTTTAGATAGTACAAATCAGCGAATTTTATTCTCCCTTAAAATATTTTTTGTCTATATTGTAGGGCTTCCAAAATGAAGTCTTTTTTAATTATCTCTTCTCTTGCCAAATCAGCTATAGTTTGAGCAACTTTTATTACTCTATGAAAGGCCCTACCTGATAATCCGAATTTTTCCGCTGATATTTTTAGGATTGTCCGAGCGTCATCAGCTATTTTTACGCAAAGATCCAAATTTTGAGCGTCCATCTCGCTATTATAAAATATTGGAATTCCTTTTTCTTGAAATCGTTTAGTTTGTCTCAATCGCGCGGTAATTATTCTGGCAGATATTGCGCTAGAACTTTCATCAGAGGTGTTTTTGGCTGATAATTTATCATAATCTATTTTTGTGACACTGACCCAGACATCCATTCTGTCCATTATTGGCCCTGAAATCTTTCTCTTGTAGTGATTTAGGGTTTTTTCCGAACAGACACAACCCATTTCTTTACCAAGTCCACACGGACATGGGTTCATTGAAGCTATCAATATACATTGAGCCGGGAAAGTGATCACTCCACGCGCCCGCGATATGGTTATTGTTCTATCTTCAAGTGGCTGGCGCAACGCCTCAATAACACTTCGGTCAAATTCCGGAAACTCATCAAGAAACAAGACCCCACGATGCGCCAAAGTTATTTCTCCAGGTTTTGGAAAACTTCCCCCGCCAACTATTGATGGATATGAAGCGGTATGATGGGGCGATCGAAATGGTGGATTAATAATAAGATCTTCTCGCAAGGCGTGTGCCGCCGAATGTATACCCGTTACTTCAACTGATTGTTCATAAGTCAGTTCGGGCAGAATTGAGCAAAAACTCTTGGCAAGCATTGTTTTACCAGTTCCCGGAGGTCCACACATTAGAATATTATGAGCTCCGGCGGCGGCTATTTCCAACCCTCGTTTTGCCGTCTCATTTCCCCTAATTATACTCATGTCGTTTGTCATTTCTCTAGAACGGCGCGCGGGATATCCAACGGAATTTCTTATTGATATCGGATCTAACGAATTTCTATTTATTAAATGATCCACGATCTCTTTTATTGAAGAAACCGCATATATTTTTATATTTCTGGCTAAAGAAGCCTCCCTCTCATTATCTTTTGGGATAAAAGCTGAAGTGAATCCATGAGCTGAAGCTTGGCAAAGTATTGGTAATAATCCGTTTATTTTCCTAATGTTTCCCTCAAGCGAAAGTTCTCCCAGAAATAACTTTTCATTTGGGTCAAATCCAACTTCACCAGAAGCTTTTAGATATGCCAGTGCCATTGCCAGATCAAATGAAGGACCTTCTTTACGAATATCCGCCGGCGCCAACGAGATGACAACCTTTTGATTTTTCTGTTTAGGTGAGACGAATCCACTGTTTTTTATTGCCGCCGATATTCTGTCTTTTGATTCCTCAACTGCCCGATCACCCAGTCCGACCACGGAAAAAGAGTGTAGACCGTTGGAAATGTCCACCTCTATAATTACGATTTCAGATTTGAGTCCAATGAGTTGGGCGCTATAAGTGATGGCGATACTCATAGAGTTGAGAGTATCACTATGTAATCAAGAAATGATAAAGATTTGATCAAGATTTGATCAAGATCGGAAAATGTGGCAGAAAATAGAGAGATTTGGAGTTAAGGATTAGTGTGCGTGCTTGATGGAAACTCTCGCTGAAGGATTTGCTTCAAGGCGGTCCGCTTCAATTGGTTTTCCACAAACCTCACATATGCCGTATGTACCCTTTTCAATTCTATCCAATGCTCCAGTTACTTCGTTCAACTGTTTTTCCAATTGACTTACAATGCCAGAATTTTCCTCAATCTCTTCTAGCTTGTCAGCAACTTCGTTTTCATCAGCAGAGTCAACTTCCATGCCTCCGGCCGTTGCCTCCCAAACACTAGAGTTTCCAGCGACACGCTGACTAATACTCGCTAATTCTTTTTCAAGTTCGGATTTTTCTGTGATAAGTTTATTTTTGAATTGTTCAAACGATTTTTTACTCATGGCCCCATACTATCTTATAAGAGACTGCTTTTCAAGCCTAGTCAGTATTTCTGACAGAGTCGCTTCATTCCCAGTAATTATTAGATGAGAATTATCAATGAATGAATATAGGAAGAGCGTTGTACCAGTATCGGTGCGAAACTCACGCACATCTTTATTTTTGACTATTCTATCTTCAAATTTTCCGCGTAAAGTGAAATAAGGTTGAAGTGGCGGAGTCAAATCAGTGGTTGTTGAACTTGTTTGGGTGACATTTGTTGATGTCGCGATTTTTTTGACCTGCTTTGAAACATTTGAACTAGTGGTAGTGCTTGTCGTCGTCAAAGGCGCGGGTGCTCCTGGAAGAATAGAATTCAAATCAGCCAAAGGATCTACTTTTTTTGTGTCGGTAGAGACATTTTCAGATGAAATATTCGCGATTCCTTTTAAGGCAATTGGATAAAGATATTGTTTTATGTCATCCGCCATGACGCTTTCCCACTGCAACATTCCGGAAAATGTATTTTGAAAAAAATTGGTAGTCACAACGACAAAAATAGTTTTTTTATTGTCTATATTGTTGTGTACCCCAAGCATCCAATCTGCTGTCAATGAGCGAAGTACCGTATCAGGAGCGCCAATATCCATCATTTCTATCATTCCAGGTCCGGAAATTCTTGCAAGTGAACCTGTGGAATCTTTATTAGCAAAGATGATTTCTTTAATAGTTTCTAGTGCTTGCGTCTTATCTATCTCCGTTTGAATTTTTGATTGGATACTGACAGGGAGATTATCTCCAAGCGTGATGATTACTTGCGAATCTCTCGGGATAATACTCGGTATAATTTTTTGTTGTGGCGTGATGAATTTGGCTGGGGCTAATGGGCTTATAGTGTATAGATAATATGCCCCAATTACTCCACCGCCAACAAAAATTAAACTAAGTAAAGTCAAAAGTATTTTTTTACCAGCACGACTTGTCTCTATGTTGGAAATTGTTTCTCCTCCATCCTTTTTATTGCTTTCGGCGATGGCAATAGAAGCCCTAGAGGTTTTTTTATGAGACATGACATCGGCAACATCGCTTTCGTATGTGCGGATTGGTTTTATTTCTGAATCTCTATCCTGTTCCAGACTTGTATTTTTTAGATTTTGCGAAGAAAGTGGCGGTTGAGATATTTGTGACGCTGAAGTAGTTGTGGATGGTGTGCTTTGTGCCACTTCCTGATTTCTGAGGTTTTTGGGCAAAACAGAGGTGATCTCGTCTTGAAGGCTTCTTTTGCGGGTATTATCTACTATCGGTTTTATTTCTTTGATTGGTATTGGAGCCGGCTTACTGGGTTTTAATACAGTCTGTCCAGCTAAGCCAACTGCTTGCGGGTTTTGTGAATTATCGCTTACTGGTAGATTGGTTGGCACGGAGTCGTCTTCTGTCACAGGTGAAATACCATTTTCTGAAAATTCAAATACACGTTCAGAAGACGGCTCCTGTTCTTGCGCATCATTGGAAATATTTGAAGTGGGATTATTTTTAGGGCCAAAATTATCTGGATCCATTACACTGTAGTATAACTAATTTTTGACCAAATAAAAACGGCAACCATTACCGATCGCCGTTTTTGTTACAACTATTTATTTTAATTACCCCCCCTAATACCTTTTTTTGAAATCCTTCTTAAAATCACCCTTTGGTTTTGGCATCTCTTCTCTCTTGGTATAGAAGTCTGGATTTGCGGCCTTAATTGAGAGATTTATTCTTCCCTTCTCGTCAATTTCCTTGACCATGACTGGGACCTTGTCCCCTTCTTTCAAATAAGTCTCAACTCGCTCAACACGGAATGGGGCGATTTCAGAGACATGGACGAGGCCTTCCGCGTTTGGACCAATTTTAACGAAAACGCCGAAATCCATCAAGCGCACGACTTCCCCGTCAAATCTTTCGCCAGGCAAATATTCACGAGTCATGTTAAAAATGATTTCTTTGGCTTTAGCGGCGGTTTCATTCTTGCCAGTAATGAATATTGACCCGTCTTCTTCAATTGTAATATCATCAACATGTGTCACATCACGGATTTCGTTGATGGTTTTACCGCCAGAGCCGATAACTAGGCCAATTTGATCTGGCTTAATTTTGATGACGATAATTTCTGGAGCATTTGGAGAAATTTTCGCGCGCGGAACAGGAATTTCTTTTTCAATGACATCCAAAATCTTGAAACGAGCTGATTTAGCTTTCTCAAACGCCTCCGCGAGAACTTTGAGCGGAATTCCTCCAACTTTTACATCCATTTGAACCGCGGTAATACCTGAACGAGTTCCAGCGACCTTAAAATCCATGTCGCCATGATGATCTTCAGGTCCTTGAATGTCAGTTAATATTTTGTACTCAAATTTACGAGGGTAAACCTCCGCTTCAGATTTTCTAGGTCTACTCTCGGGAATTTCTTGCATCATCAAGCCCGAAGCGATTCCTGCGACAGGAGCTTTTATTGGTACTCCCCCGTCCATTAAAGCTAATGTTGATCCGCAGACTGAACCCATAGAGGTAGAACCGTTTGAAGCCATAGCTTCAGAGACCAGACGAATGGTGTATGGAAATTTATCTTTATCTGGAATGATTGCGATCAACGCCTTTTCAGCTAGCGCGCCATGGCCAATCATTCTACGATTGGTATTTCCCACTCGACCAGTTTCTCCAGTGGAAAATGGCGGAAAATTGTAGTGATGCATGAACCTTTTCTTTTCTTGGACGATTAATCCATCAACAACTTGCGCGTCTCCAGGACTGCCGAGTGTCAAAGCAGATAAAATGTGCGTACCGCCTCGGAAAAATATTCCTGTTCCATGAAGAATTGATGATATTCCACCAGCCTGGGCAAACAATGGACGGATTTCATCCATACCGCGACCATCGGCTCGCTTGTCATGCCTGATTGCTTGTTCATGCAGGAGATCATTAATCGCCTCCTCAAGTATTTCTTGTGCCATAGCGGGATTTCCTTCTGGCATTTTTTCTATAAATAATTCCGACCATACTTTATTGATTTCACTGATCCCTTCATGGCCCGGTTTATTGCTCATGACATATTTTGCAAGTTTCGGCGCAATTTCTGCGTCAAACAGTTCTTTTGTTCCAGGAGTTGGTTCTGGAAGCACGATTTCCACCTTCTTTTTACCAATTTCTTTGACTATTTTTTTCTGCCATGCTTGAATTTTTTCTATTTCCTCCGATCCTTTAGTCAAGCCTTCATTGAGTACATCTTCCCCCACTTCCTTACTGCCAACCTCTATCATATTGATCATTCCATCTTTTCCGCAAATTACCATTTCCAAAACGACGCCAACCTCTTCCCTTGCCGCGAAGTCCGGATTTATCAACCACCTTCCATTTTTACAAATACGTATGGCTGATGCGGGTCCATTCCAAGGAATGTCAGAGACACCCAGTGCGAGTGAGGCGGCAATGACTGATACTACATCCGGATCATCTTGATCAATTGAAATTGTGGTCAAAATAACCTGCACCTCGTTACGCGTTTTTTGATTAAAAAGTGGGCGAATAGTTCTATCTACTATTCTTCCCGACAAAATTGCTTCCGTTGAAGGTCTTCCTTCTCTGCGCACAAATCTAGAGCCCAGGATTTTTCCTGTAGCGTAAAATCTTTCTTCATAGTCAACAGTCAACGGAAAAAAATCTCCATCTTTTAAATTTCCCATTACCGCGGTAGCTAAGACCGTGGTATTACCATAACGAACCATGACTGACCCATTTGCTTGATCCGCGAGATCGTTGAATTCAGCGGTTAATGTTTTGCCGCCAACCTCAAGCGAATATTCTTTTTTGTTCATGTGAGTTTTGTACGCAGTCATCATGTAGGAACATGGCGAATGCGGGTCGCCCCAAGATTTCAGCTTTGAATGAGTTTACGCGGAATAGACCTGCGGAAAACTTCAAATCTGCCTATCTGGGGGCGAGTTAGTTCTATTGATAAAGTGCTTCCTCGTCACGCCGAGGCGAATACGAAAGCGGACGGACAAAGGTAATGTAGCACAAAGACGCCTAAATTGACAAACTATCAATTATCACAGCCATTTTTACTTCTTCCCCCCAGTTCTTAATAAATACTTACTTGAATTCTCATCCAAATCCATGAAATGATCCGTGACCTCAATAAGTTTTGCCGAAGTGGATTTGCCGAATGAAGCAACCTCAACTTGACAGCCCTGATTCATCTGTAAATATTCCACAAGCGGTACGAAATCGCCATCACCCGTGATTAAAATGACAGAGTCTAATTTTGGAGAAAGTTTGACCGCATCAATTGCGAGTCCAACATCCCAGTCAGCCTTTTTAGCGCCAGAGCTGAAGACTTGCAGGTCTTTGACCTTGGTCTCAATTCCCATTTTGGTAAGTGCGTCAAAAAAAGCATTTTCTTCACCTGATTCAGTGGCGATGACATAAGCAACCGCGCGGACGAGCTTGCGACCATCCATGGCGTCTTTGACAATTGCTCCGAAATTGACCTTTGAATGATAAAGGTTTTTGGCACTATGATATAAATTCTGCGCGTCTATAAAAATCCCGACGCGTTGTTCTTTGTGTTTTATGATTGACATAAAAATTGTTAATAATGCAAAGACTGTCCCCTGCAAATTTGCTGACAAAAAATTACATTAAAAATAGTTACTAAATTTATTAAAATGGTTGATAATATAAAGAGCCGTTAGAAATACAGAAATACTATTATATTTCTATTCTGTATACATTATAACAGAATCGCCTCTCGGCGTCTTGCTATTTTTTAAGTTCCAACTTCTTAATGATAGTTGAATAGCGACGAGGATGATTTTTCTTGAGGTAAACCAGATGTGTCTGACGATCCGCGACCATACCAAGCAAGCCGCGTCGTGAATGGTTGTCTTTCTTATGTTTCTTCAAATGGTCGGTTAATTCGTTGATTCTTTTGCTCAATAAGGCAACCTGAACCTCCGAAGAACCAGTATCTTTGGCGTGAACTGCCGTTTCCTTAATGATTTTGATCTTCTGTCGTGTGGTTAACATGGTTAAAACATCATAGCATAAATAGGGTCGAGGCGCAAGAACTAACTCACCATGCTATACTTTGATCATGTCGCATAATATTAAGGACTTAAAACAGCAATTTTTGGAATATGTGGAGATAGAAAAAGGTCGGTCTACGAAAACGGTGCGAAATTATGACTTTTTCATCACTAAGTTTTTTAATTACGCAAAAATTAAGAGTCCGGAAAATATTACCGCGGAAACAGTTCGCGATTTTCGTCTCTGGCTAAATCGTCAACCTGGAATGAAAAATAGGACCGAAACGCACACACTCAAAAAGAATACACAAAATTATCACCTTATTGCTTTGCGTTCGTTTTTGAAATATTTAGCCAGACAACAAATCAAATCATTGTCTCCTGATATGATTGAATTGGCTAAGGTCGGCCAGCGTCAAATAGATTTAATCACACCAAGTGAACTACATCGTCTATTGGATGCGCCCGATGGCAGTACTCTCACTTCTCTTCGCGATAAAGCCATTCTTGAATTGCTTTTTTCAACTGGTTTGCGTGTAGCCGAACTCTGTTCCCTTTCTCGTGATCTTGACCTTGATGCTGATGAGTTTTCGGTGCGAGGTAAGGGAGATAAAGTTCGCATTGTATTTCTTTCCCCCGAGGCAAAGACTGCTCTCAAAAAATATCTTGATAATAGAAAGGATATGGGTGATGCTTTGTTCGTTGAAATCAGCGCGCGTGCTAGCAGGGCTCAATTGAAAAATTCAAAAGAAGAAAAAGGTGCTGGAGATAAGCCACTCACTACTCGTTCCATTGAGCGTATAGTTAAACAATATGCTATCAAAGCCGGAATTTCCAAACGAGTTACTCCACATGTTATTCGTCACTGTTTTGCTACTGATCTTCTAGGAAATGGTGCGGACATCCGTTCGGTGCAGATGTTTCTCGGGCACGCCGACATTAGTACCACGCAAATCTATACTCATGTTACTGATACTGAACTCAAGAGAGTTTATAAGCAGTTTCATGGGAAGAAGAGGTAGTGTATTATTACTCCATGCGTATTATCTCTTGGAATGTAAACGGCCTCCGCGCCAATGTTAAAAAAGGCGGTTTTGACTGGTTCATCAACGAATCTCCTGATATTTACTGCGTTCAAGAAACGAAGGCGCACCCAGAACAATTAGAAGATGGTGTCAGGAAGCCTTTTGGTTATTTTTCATACTTTGACCACTCAAGAGGTAAGAAAGGTTACAGTGGCGTTGCTATTTTCTCTAAAATTGAACCAACTAGAGTTGGATATGGCCTAGGAAAAGAAGAACTTGATCAAGAGGGACGACTTCTGGCCTTGTTTTTTGATTCAACAAAATCCACAGATCTATTCTGCGAAAAATTTGTCCTTATAAACACCTACTTTCCTAATGGTGGGGGTGGTCCAGAGCGTTTGGATTTCAAACTTCGTTATTATGATGAGTTTTTGAAGTATGTTAACAAGCAAAAAGAGGCCGGCTATGAAGTCATCTTTTGTGGTGATGTAAATACAGCTCACAGAGAGGTTGATTTGGCGCGACCAAAGGAAAATGAAGAAAATACCGGCTTCCTTCCCATTGAGCGTGCTTGGATTGATAAAGTAATTGAAGCGAGATATACAGATATCTTTCGTTTAATACATCCTGATATTAAAGATGCTTATACCTACTGGGATATGAAAACCTTTGCTCGGGATCGCAATGTTGGCTGGAGAATCGATTACTTTTTTGTCTCACAAGGGTTGACTAAAATGGTTAAAAATGTTGAAATTATGGACTCCGTGATGGGTTCTGACCATTGCCCGATTGAACTTGTTATTGGGTAATTCTATGGCTCTAATCAGGCGTGAATACTGAAAATTGTAGGTATACATTTCATAAAAAATAGCCATTTTTACTAGTTTCACGTGAAATTTAAGTATTTTGTTCACGATCACTTTCTTATTTGTTGAATGTGAAACTGATTAAAAGAAAGCCGCGTCTTACGTTTCAGATGGAAACGAGTTGACGCGGCTACGAGAAGTCTTTGTTGCGAAGAAGAAAGAACTGGGGTCCACAGACCCGATAGATCCAAATGGCGGATCTATTAATCCAAGATGTTCCTAATTAAGACAGTGTGCACTGTCCTCAAAAATGTGTGCTCTCCAGAAAAGGAGGCAATGTTGTAAATGAGACAAGATACACCATCGACAAAGCAACAAAAGGATTGAAATTTCTTCGCAGACTTCAAAGTGAGAGAAGCCTACCCAGATTTGTGAAAGAACAGTTGTCTGTTTTGATCACAGAAAAATAATACTGAACTAGATTTTATTCCGTAGCATTTTTCTGCGATCACCTCGGGTAACAAACTTGTCTAACTCAATTGTATGTCCTTTAGATATGTCTGTAAAGGACATATATGTGGATAACTATGTCTTTTTGAAATATCCTTGCAAAATAATGGTCTGGTGTCCTTGTTATGAGACAAAATGTTTACTCCTAATCTCTTTCAACTTTTTTTCCTCTTCCTCTTCCCTCTTTTCTTTTCCCCTTTTTGCCATTTTTTTCAACTCACCCTCTGATAATTTGAAAAGCTCCATGGTTTTTTCTTTTAGATAGTTTTCAGTATTCAATTTTGGATCCTCAAGGACTTCTTCCATTAAGGCATTGAGAATGAGACCAATCTTTGGTTCTGGACCGATATTACATATTTCCATTATGTCTTTACCGTCAATTTTTAACATTTTCACAGAAATAGGATCTCTCAAGGCCTCCTCTACCATAGATTTGTATTTTCTCAATCTATATGGGTCAGCTTTTGGTCTTCCAGTGCCTATTCTGTCACATATACGGACATTCATAAGGTCCCAAATATTCTCTGGTCCAACATTAACGACCATTCTACGAACTGCCGACAGAGTAATCATACCCGTATCAGAGAAAAACATGTGCCAACGCACCAATTTAGTCACTTTCTCAATGATTACACGTGAAAACTTCATTCTTTCAAGTATTTTTCGTGTTTCACGTGAACCAATTACTTCGTGTCCATAGAAAGTTGGCTGTTTTGTTTCTTGTGAAACACCCTTAGTTTGAGGCTTTGAAATGTCATGAAATAGGGCAGAAAGCCTTATTTCTAGCCCCCAATTCTTGTCTGCGGCATGTTGTAAGCTTCTTAATAGGTGTTCCCAGACCGTATATGCGTGTGCTTGATTTTGTTCTACACCAATAGATTTGGTTAATTCTGGGATAATATGCTTTAGTAAAGCACTTTCTTGAAGTAGTTCAATACCTTTTTGGGGATCTGGAGATAGAATTATCTTTGTAAACTCATCCCGAATCCTCTCCATTGAAACATCTTTTATCGTAGTATTAAGTTTTTTTATCGCCCCAAATGTTTCGGTTTCAATAGTGAAACCAAGTTCCACAGCAAATCTTATGGCGCGGATCATGCGCAGAGCGTCCTCATTGAAGCGATCATAGGGTTTTCCGACTGACCTTATAGTTTTGTCCTTTATGTCAGCAAAACCGCCGTATAAGTCAATTATGTCCTTTATAGCCCCACCAGAAAGAGACACTGCCAAAGAATTAACAGTAAAATCCCTTCTTTTTATATCATCTTCAATTTTGTCACTGAATTTTACTTGATCTGGGTGACGACGATCAGAATATCCTGATTCCAACCTATATGGAGTTACTTCTACATTGCGCAATGTAATGTCTTCAGTCTCTTCATCTATCACAACTACAGTTCCATAGATATTTTCATAAACTGTTTTTATGAAAAGTTTCTGGATTTCTTCGGGTTTTGCATTTGTGGTGATGTCCCAATCTTTTGGAGTACGACCCAAAAAGATATCTCGAACACAACCACCGACCAAATAAGCCTGAAAATGGGCCTTTTCTAGGGTTTCTACGATGTTTGTTATTTCTATTGGTATTGGGGAATTTTTAACAATCTTTGTAGGCATAATAGTTGACATTGTATTATAATTTTGGTTTTTTTACTAACTGCGTTAGTATGTAGTATCGCGCCCGTGGTGAAATGGATATCATTTTTGTCTTCGGAACAAACGTTGGGGGTTCGAATCCCTCCGGGCGCACTGATGATCCGTACCCCATAAAGTGGACACAGAAACCAAATGTCTGCAGTTTTATTTTGTTAGAATTACTAATAATTAAAAAAGTAAAGAGTAAATTCTGACGAGGATAATATTTTGTAAAATATCTTTAAGTACGCTATACTCTTTTTGTAATTTTTGATTAGTTTTTTTAAAAAGCGGGTATAGTTTAGTGGTAGAATGCGTCCTTGCCAAGGACGAGATGGGAGTTCGATTCTCCCTACCCGCACCGACAAATATACAGGACGAATCTATCAAGTGGGACTGTCCTTTAGATGTTCTGTACTTATTAGACGGCTTAAAATCGTGTGCTTGTTAATAAAACTGTGGATAACATTGTGGGTAATGGGTATAAAAGACAGAAAATATGGCTTATTATCGTAAAAATTTGTCCATAAAAGGTGTTTTTAGTGTGGATAGCCTTATTTATAGCCATTTATTAAAAACATCTATTTAAAAGTCATCGGAAGTGTGTTAATAAAATCTAAATGCACAAAAGAGCTAAGGGAAATAAAGGTGAAGACGTGGCTTGTAAATTCATTGAAAAGAATGGGTTTGAAATTATTGATCGTAATTATCAAAAGAAGTGGGGTGAGCTTGATATCGTCGCGACAAAGAATGGAGTTATTAATTTCTTTGAAGTTAAAAGTGTGACAGTTGATTTTTCTTTGAATTCTAATAGCCATAAACCAGAAGACAATATTGATGGATGGAAAGTTAAACACCTACGAAGAATTATTGAGTCATATTTAGAAGAAAAGGGTGGGGGACTTGGCGTGGAGTTTAGTTTTCATGTTATTTGTGTTTTTCTGGACATGAATACGCGAAGAGCTCGGGTAAAATGGATAAAAAACTTAATTTTGTGAAATTGTGTGCAGTTATATGAATGATATGCTACGATAGGTCAACAAACGGAGCGTGGTGTAACGGCTAACATTCCTGTTTTGGGAACAGGCGACTCCGGGTTCGAATCCCGGCGCTCCGACAAGTGAAATGGACCCCATAAAGTGGACACGGTCCGTTGGTTTCTTTTGTATAATT
>JBBTTD010000007.1:0-10875 GCA_038064415.1 Patescibacteria group bacterium
AAACCAACGGACCGTGTCCACTTTATGGGGTCCATTTCATGGCTGCGGGACTTGGGGTCGAACCAAGGTTTTCGCTTTCAGAGAGCGACGTACTACCACTATACGATCCCGCAATTTTTGCCGCCATCTCATGGGAATGGAGGCGACTATTATTTCAATACACCTTGCAGAATAGCGCAAAAAAAGGTATAAAACAATCGGAATATCATGTCATTACAGTAATATACAAAATGGCGCTATGTATGTCGCGCACTTTGAAAACAGAAACCAACGCTTGTAAGTATCAGTGGATACTTGAAAGCACTTTTTCCATGGAGAAAAAATGTTGCCGAACTACGAAGGATTAATCATGCAAACAAAAAGAACAGCAAAGACACTGGAAATGAAACAGACAAAACAAACCTCATTGTTACTCTACATAATTGTCAAGAAGAGACAAACAGGGTGGATAAAACTTGGTTTAGTCGCGTTTATGCTTGGGGCGTGGATGACTGCATTGGGACAGTTGCCGGTAATCAATTCATTCAATCAGAATGGGGAGTTGGTTTGCACCAACTTGATGCCAGGTAGCATGGCGACGGTGTTAGAGGCGCCGACCATGACAGGACCGTGGACAACCAACACGGATGCGATACCTGTAACATCAGACGGAACATTCCAGTTGACTGGTCTAGTCTCACCAACTGGGTCAAAACTCTACCGCGTGCGAGGCGCGCTTAATGAAACCAACTTGAGCAACGACGCTTGGCGCGCTTTGCAGGCCAGCCGCCTCGAAGATAACCAGAACTACAATCGTTTCGGGTGGACGAACATGATGACAAAGATTGCTAGTGGACAGAACATCCGCATTCTTCTCGAAGGCACGGGTTTGGTTGATTACACCCCCGTCGGGATTCTCGACCAGGTGGTATACAGTCTGACCAACAAGTTTCCTATCGCCGGTTGTTTCACGACCATCATAAACTATTGGCAGGCAATTAACGTGTCGGGAGTGAGCGCATTATTGAAATCTACGAACTGGTACACTTGGTGCGGTTTTTACGATACTTCGGATTACGCCCAATTCAGTTCTGGCAAACGAGTTCCTTGGAATGTAGTGCAAGTGGATTACCTTGAACAACCATCTGGTGGAGACCTCGGCATCTATACCAATAACACTAGCGTCTATGGCAACTACCAGTTGGCAACTACGCTCAACACATATGCTGCAACCACTAATGGACGGACGGCCTACTTCACAAATGCCGGCGGAGCTGTTTTCAACACCGGGTCACTGATGTTGAGCAACATCTCGGGCGTTAATTGGGTGGTGAACAGCGGCATCCATAACACTACGGTCTCAAATGGTATTGTGATTGGCAAGCAGGCGGCACCAAATGCGAGAGTGGCGTATATGAACCAAGTGAAGACGAACAATCGGGGGCCAATTTACGCAGCATGGAAACCAGACCTGATTCTGTTTCAGGTTGTGGACTATGTTGACGCGCCGAGTTGGTTTTCTACAAACATCGCACCGCGTCTCAGTTTTTATACGAATGTATGTCCGGGGGTAAGTGTGGTTCTTTGTGGCGCGTACCCATTCCCTGGCACACCAGATACTGACTTACAAGACTGTATGCGAACCAACGCGGTCAACTATGGGATGAGTTATTTCGATGGCTATTCACCCTTTCAAAGTTTCACCAATGTGTGCTATCCACGTGGATTTACACAAGGATTGACTAACATGCATTATTCACCTGAGGGGATGATGACCTACGGCTATTTTTTATCAAAATGGCTGGGTCTGTAACAAATGTAAATCACCGGCGTCACATGCAAATGTGTGGCGCTTTTTTAATAATCACAAAACCTAAACCCCAATTTCACCTATTTCAGTCTTTCCTTGGACTGGTCTACTTTTATTCCTCATCTTCGCCACTTTCAAAAACTCCGTGAAAAGTGGATGTGGCATCAACGGTCTAGCCAAAAATTCGGGATGAAATTGCGTGCCGAGAAAAAATGGATGCTGATCTCGGGGCAATTCGGCAATTTCCATAAGAGTACCATCCGGTGATTTTCCGGAAAAAACTAAACCTCCTTTTTCCAGCTTATCAATATATTTTGGATTTACTTCATAGCGATGACGATGGCGCTCTTTGATCAGAGTCGTCGGCTTTTTCAATTGTACGCCTTGAAAATAAGAATACGCCTCTTGAGCAATTGATCCCTTTGATAATCTCGCGGGATACGAACCCAGTCGCATTGATCCGCCATAATTTCCTTCGGCAAGTTTATTTTTTTGGTCAGGCATAATGTCAATAACTGGATACGGAGACTTTGGATCAATCTCAGCGGTATGCGCGCCTTTTAATCCTAGAACATTTCGGGCAAATTCAATGGTCATCAATTGCATTCCATAGCATAAGCCAAAGCAAGGAATGCCTTGCTCGCGAGCATAACGAATAACATTGAGCTTACCGTCAATGCCAGTTTCACCAAAACCACCGGGCACGATGATACCGTCAAATTGGTTTAATTTTAAATATATTCCCGCGTCGCTCTCGGCGGAAAAACCAAGGTCGGACCTCAAGGTCCGACCTTGGTTTTTTTCATAATCTCTAGCATTGATCGTATGAATAACTGGCTTGACGCCAACCGCATAAGCTGAAAACTTGACCGCTTCAAGCACTGAAAGATACGAGTCAGTCAGAATAAAATCACCTGTATTGAAATATTTTCCGACAACGGCAATATTGATTTCCCGTTCGTTGTTATTTCTTATCCCATGCGCCATTTTTTTCCACGCGGTGAAACTCTCGGAAGTTTTTTGGGGCTGAAGATTGAGAGTCTCTAAAATAATATCGCCAAGATGGTCATGATCAAAATTTACCGGAACATCATAAATACTTTGAATATCCGGAGCTGAAATGACTCTTTCTGTTGGGATATTACAAGCCACGGCAATTTTCTCTTTGCGTCGCTTATCAAGCGAACTTTCAGCGCGAGCTAAAACAATATCGGTATTGACTCCATATGAAGCCAACTGATGAACGGCATTTTGGGTCGGACGAGTCTTCATCTCTCCCAATTTTGACGGCACGGGCAAATAACTGACCATAATAAATACCACATCCAATGGATACTTCATCTTCAACAAGCGTGCCGCCTCAATGAATAAAATATTTTGATAGTCTCCAACAGTCCCGCCAATTTCAATTATTGAAATACCAGACTTACTAACCCTGGCCGAATGTTCAAACCTACTGACAATTTCATCACGAATATGCGGAATAGCTTCAACGCATTTTCCGCCATATTCCAACGCGCGTTCTTTTTCTATGACATGCTTATAGACCATTCCACTGGTAATGTAATCATTGGCCGTCAAATCACGACCGAGAAATCGTTCATAATTTCCCATATCCTGATCAGTCTCAAGTCCAGAATTCAAAACAAAAACCTCACCGTGTTCAGTGGGATTCATAGTACCGGCGTCTACATTCAAGTATGGATCAACTTTTACTAGATTAATATTAAATCCTTTAGCGGAAAGTAAAGTACCGATGGAAGATGTGGCAATTCCCTTGCCGACCCCCGACATCACTCCGCCAATCACGAAAATATATTTGTGATGTGTCTTTGAAAATCGTTTTGGCTGTTTTGGTCTCAAAATCGCTAGCGATTTCTTGTTCGTCCTTTTTCGTCCCTTCCCAGATTTCTGTGCACCCTTATGCTTCATTTGGTCATTCTAGTAAAAGAAGTATTGTTTTGTCTACTTGGCACAAAATGAAATGTGTGTTGAGAGAAAAATCAAGGTCGGACCTTGATTTCATTCATTTGCAAAAACATGAAATTAGTGTATTGTAAAGAGTAGACAAGACTCCTTACTTAACAAACGAATGAAACTTGAAAAATTGAAGCAAATCCTCAATAAATACAATATCAATCACCGGCAATGGTCCAAGAAACGATTAGACAAACTACTAAGCCACATAAATAGTGACAAGACGGAGTTTTGGGAAAAAGATGGCCAGTTGTTTTGTCATGTACCTTTCGTTGTGGTAGATGTTCAATTTCAACGAACGGAGACGCTCTGGCTACGGCTGGTAGAAGACCACACTCAATACATTGGAAGCAATCATGTCCGCCACGCTCGCCCTCATTTGGGAGTAAATGTAAAGATCGCGCGCGGAGAATCATCAAAACATGCGGCGCGAAGATCCCTGAAAGACAAACTAGGTATTAAAAATCCGAGCAGACTGGAGAAGATCAGAGAATACACGGAATGGGTCAGAAATGATACTCCTTTTCCTGGTCTACTCGTCAGACACAAAATATTCGTGTATCGGTACCAAATATCTAAACGAAAATATAATCCTGAAGGACACCAATTTAAGAAAACCCATTCCAATAAAATAGTGTGTTTCAAATGGGAACCAATCAAGAGAGACACAACCGAAAGAAGAATCACTCCTTAATTCAAACATAGATTTCACGCCCCAATGACCTAAAAAGTCTTGGGGCTTTTTTATACAGGATTAAGGGCGCATTATCTTCACAATTCAATCACTAAAATACTCGCGAGCCTTATTGTCAATTTGTGTCATCTACACCTTCAAATACTTTCTCGCCGCCACATAACTGGACAATCCCCCAAGAACAACTCCCGCGCCCATGATTAAGATAAAAATTTGTGAGAAATTCTGGAGAAAATATCTTGAAAGCACATTGACCGCCAATTCAAAATCAGCGGCAACTTGAACTCCGGCCAGTTTCAAGACTAAAGTATCACTCCAAAAAGCAAAGGCGGCCATCAGAACCAAAGTGATTATGGCTGAAATTATTCCATACATAATTCCGGAAACAACCAGAGGTCCGCGAACATAAACATTGCTCGCGCCGACCAATTTCATCACGGAAATCTCGTCCTTTGCGGTATAAATAATCAACCGAATAGTATTCCAAATGACAATTATGGCGACAATGATGAGAATAGTGGCTATAATTAGACCGGCTTGCTCAACCGCCGGAATAATTCTGCCTAACCGATCAATAATTAGCTTATTTTGTTGATAATTTATCTTCTCAATTATCGGAGTGCCATCAGAAGCTGTCGGACTTTTGTTCTCTAGAAAATTGGTAATACTCGCGTATTGACTGGGACTTTTTGCTTTGATGTTCAAAGACGCTGGAAAAGGATTACTGCCAATCTCATCAAGTCCTTGCATAATCAAGGCGTTACCATTCCATTTCTGTCTGAATTGGTCCAGCGCAGTATCTCGCGAGACATATTCAATAACTGAAACTTCTGGCAATTTTTCTAAATCTTTTTTCAAAGAAAGAATATCTTGTTCAGGCGCGGTTAGAGAAAAATAAACATTGATATCAACTTTATTTTTGACATCGGCAATCAAACTGCGACCAAAGGCTCCACCAAAAATCAGGGCACCAAACGCGCTCAAAGACAGCGTAATAACGACGATTGCCGCAAATGATAAAAACCCATTTCGCCAAAAATTGACGAAGCCGGTGCGAGTAATGCGTTTGAATGTTGTGAAAACCATGAGACTATTATAGCATGACCTCCTGACATGTGGATTCGGATACACGGATATTTTTCTGCTGAAAAATTCCGATGCTCGCGCCGTCGCGCTCCGCAGTGTATCCTCACCCACATGTCAGGAGGTCGTGCTCACGAAACATTACAATAAATACTTCCCGCTCTTATCGTCCCTGACCACCTTCCCCTTTTCCATCGTAATCACTCTACCTTTGACGGTATCAACCACTCCTTTATTGTGCGTAGTCAGGAGAATTGTGGTTCCAAGTTCGTTGATCTTCTGTAAAATGCGAATTATTTCAAAAGTATTTGTCGGATCAAGGTTTCCCGTCGGTTCATCGGCAATCACTATATCAGGTTGATTCACAATTGCTCGAGCGATCGCCACACGCTGGCGTTCTCCACCAGATAGCTCACCTGGAAAATTCCAAATCTTGTGACCAATATCCACAAGCTCTAGAACATGCGGGACATCCGCGGCAATCTCGTCGTCATCGCGCCCAGACGCTTCCATGGCAAAAGCGATATTTTCGTAAACTGTTTTATTTGGAATAAGTCTATAATCCTGAAAAACCGTGCCGATTCGTCGGCGCAACTTACTCATTGATCGCTTGTTCAAGCGACTAATATCAGTTGATTCAAAAAAAACAGCCCCCGTGGTCGGTCGATCTTCGGCAATCAACATTTTCATGAGAGTTGTTTTTCCAGCGCCCGAATGACCGACAATGGTAACAAACTCCTTTGGTTCCACGCTAAAACTAACGCTATCTAGCGCCATTGATTTATCTGGGTATATTTTGGTGACTTTGTCGTAGTAGATCATGGTTGTATTATACCAAATTAACCTAATTGACCTAATTTTTTACAACTCCTTTTCCGCCACAAGAAACTCCTCCAAATCTCCCTCTAAGACTTTATCAACTTGCGATGTCTCAACATCTGTCCTATGGTCTTTTACCATTTTGTAAGGATGCAAAACATATGAACGAATCTGATTTCCCCATTCTATTGAAGTCGTGGAAGAAATCTGCATACCTCTTTCTTTGGCTATTCTTCCATCTTCCATTCTCTTCCATAATTTCGCGCGCAGAATATCAAGTGCTTTCTCGCGATTTTGCGCCTGTGATCTCTCTGATGTGACATGAATGGAAATCCCGGTTGGTTTATGAACCAATCGCACGGCTGTTTCTCTTTTATTAACATTTTGCCCGCCAGGACCGCCGGACTTGGCGATAGAAACTTCTAAATCGCTATCAGATATTATCAGATCATTCGCGAAAGTCTTTTCAAATTTTGGAATCACTTCCACAAGCGAAAAAGAAGTGTGTCTTTTTTGCGCGGCGTTAAATGGGGAAATACGCACCAAACGATGCACGCCTGATTCATTTTTTAGAGATCCATAAACATTTTTACCAGAAATTTCTACTGTAATATTTCTATATCCACCGTGATCGTTTTCATTGCTATGAATAATCGTCCAACTCCAGCCGTTGCTTTCTGAATACTTGCGATACATGCGGATCAACATTGCTGAAAAATCTTCTGAATCATCGCCACCGGCGCCGGAAAGTACGGTCATAATAGCCGCGCCTTTGTCATATTTCCCCACCCCCCCAAGCTCTTCTTTGAGTCTTTGTAATTCTTTAACTACAATTTGCGCCCTGACTTTATCAGACCAAAAATCTGGAGCGTTCATTGAGGTCTCAAGTTCGGCGATTTTTTCTTGAATTTTTTCCTTTTCCATAACTTAATCACTCTATCAGAAATTTATAACCAAAACCAATTCTAGGAGCCGAAGGCCAGGATTGAACTGGCGACCTACCGATTACGAATCGGTTGCTCTACCAACTGAGCTACTTCGGCGATGTCGCGCAATCATACGATATTGCGGAGTGGTTATATGATTCCGCTCGAACTTACTTTATCAAAAATTCGTGATGAACGAAAGCTCCGCCACTGCCTCGCTCCGCTCGGCAACCCCGAAAGAAAACACTCCTTGCTAGTTTGATTTGCGCGGGGTAAATTTTTTCTGAAAAAGGAAAGGGTGTTTTTCTTTCGGGGTTCTGCCCTCCAAGTATTCAGGCAGTGTGGCGGGACGAAATGCGGAACTCAGTCGCGCGGGAAGAGGGGTTTGAGGGGAGGAATCCCGCGCCGTCCTCGCTCTCAAAATTTTTATGCACCGCCAGCTAAGTTGGTATATTAGTATGTTGCAAAGCTTAAATTCTAAATATTAAATTACCAAAACAATCCCAACAATCATTATCGCAAAGATGAGGAATTTTTTAAAGACACTTCGGCGATCAACATGCTCTCTAAACAAATGTGGAAAAAATCTTCCCAACACGAGGGCGTAAATTAAAACGAACAATGGTTGAAAAGCACTTACGCTTTTTTCAAGAGTAACCGAAACAAGAGAAATAGCGTAAGTTGAAGCTACTGATCCGCCGAAGGTAAGAAATTCCTCAAATGCAAAAACTGGAGCATTGTGTCTCAAATCTCTTGTATGTTGGTATATGTTTCGGCGTATTTTTGGAATGAACAAAAAACTTAGCGCGAAAATTGCCGAGACAACAGTTGCCCAAACAAAACCCGTGCTCCATCCAACATTTTCAAAAAGATATTTATATACCACCGCCTCAATTGCGAGCAACAATGAACAAAGTAGCATATAGAAAAAGGATTTGTTGAGGCGCAATGCTCCATGATTATTTAATGTTAAAGACACACTGCCGAGAATGATTATAAAAAATCCTAAATATTGTGTGAGTTGCAATTTCTCACCAACAAACAAAAAGGCAAAGATGGGAACAAAGATTTTTCCAAGCGAAAAAAGAGTGGTAACGATTGAAGTATCATCGCTCTGCAATGCTTTGTAGTATGGGAAAAGATATAAGACATCAATCGCGCCAACAATTAGAAAAAACAAAAATGTGGACGCTGGCGGAATTCCAGGAATTTCTATAAATAAAACAAGCGGTAAAAAAAGAACATTGAAAAATGCACTGTAAAAGGTCAGCGTCCAAATATTTTTAAAAAGTTTATTAGTGAGATAATTGTCTAGGATGTTTGCAAATCCATGCAGAATTGGTGCAATAAATGCGATAAGAATCCAGTACATAAAATAAATTTTAATCAGTTAACTGATAATTTTATAAGACTTTACTTCCAATCATCACCAAAAAATTCGTAAAAAGCTGTCACAATTAAAAGACTGGTTAATCCGACAAAAACAATTTCAAGTTTTTCTTTTGCGGCAAATTTTTTTAAAAAGGGGTGTCGGATCAAAGTCCAACACCCGTGATTCACCGTTAATGAAATTGACCAAAGACATTGTGCCTGCGACACAGTCCCATTGGAGAGATGTCCGTACCATTCGCCAGATCAAAGAAGGCGTGCTTTCGGCATACTCCGAGATCTGCAATAGTCGGAACTCCACACCGAATACCCCAAGAATCGTTCATACAGGTTTCGTCGGTGCCATTTTCTGGTTCAGTGGCAATGAGTCTTTCTGCCTCGGCAAATTCTTCTGGAGTAAGGCCTTCCAGTGTGTTCATTTTCTTGAACATCAGTTTGCCAAGGCGTGACTTTGTCGCATATCGATCCTCCAACCACTGTGCTTGAGATGGATCGTTTCGTCGCACCATCCAAAAGACAGGCTTTCCATCAGCAATACCGGACAATGTCGGATCCCCTTTCGCGGTGAAGGGTCCTGGCAATCTTTTAGAAGTAGAAGACATTTCTATCACCTCCTTTCAAAGGACAAGTTGTTTTGTTCGTCTAGGCGTTTGCCTAAATTTAATACAATCATAGTATCACTAACATAATATGTCAAGAAGCGACAAGCGTCGCTTTTTGGAGAAAATTCCTATAAAAGAATTCGTTTGCCCTTGTTGATAAATCCTTTTCGTCCCGCCACACTGCCTGAATACTTGGAGGGCAGAACCCCGAAAGAAAAACACCCTTTCCTTTTTCAGAAAAAATTTACCCCGCGCAAATCAAACTAGCAAGGAGTGTTTTCTTTCGGGGTTGCCGAGCGGAGCGAGGCAGTGGCGGAGCTTTCGTTCATCACGAATTTTTGATAAAGTAAGTTCGAGCGGAATCATATAACCACTCCATAATCCGATTTTTGTCGGAAATATCAAAGATGGTGTGGGCGTGTCGCAGGCACGCCCACGCTGTTTCGCCTGAATTCGCAAGCGAATTCTCAAAATTCGGCGCGCTTGCGCGCACTGATTTGTTGTGGAGGAGGAGGTTCGAAATCCAATGCAATTTTTGCAATTCTTCAAAAAGAATTTTCGACATGAAATATTTTTTGCTATACTGATTATGCACACAACCATTATTAGTTAGTTAGCGGAAAAGGTTATGCTAGAACAATTTTAACTAACGTTGGGATTGTGCGCCTAGCATAACCTTTTCTGCTTCAAAAAATATATGTCACAAAAATTCTTTTTGTATGCTCGCAAGAGTACGGATGTCGAGGACAAGCAAGTTTTAAGTATTGATGCACAGCTCGACGAATTGCGAGACTATGCCAAGCGAGAAGCGATTGAAGTTTCCGCCGAGTATGTGGAAAAACAATCTGCCAAAATTCCAGGTCGTCCGATATTTAACAAAATGATGGACGATATTGAAAAATTCGGCGGAAGTATTCTCGCTTGGCACCCAGATCGTCTCGCAAGAAATAGTATTGATGGTGGAAAAATAATTTACCTCCTCGACACTGGAAAACTTGCGAGCCTAAAATTTCCCACATTTTGGTGCGATAGCACTTCGCAAGGAAAATTTATGTTAAACATGGCTTTTGGGCAAAGTAAGTATTATGTGGATTCTCTTTCCGAAAACACAAAAAGAGGTATGCGCCAAAAAGTCAGGCGCGGAGAATTTCCAGGATTAACTCCCATTGGTTATATTAACGATTCCCGTACAAAAACAATAGCAGTTGATAAAAAGTCCGCGCCTGTTATCCGTAAAGCGTTTGAGATGTATGCGGAAGGAAATCAAACATTGGACACTATCGGTATGTTTTTGGCGCAAAATAATCTTTTTGCAAAAAACGGAAAGAAAATCCACCGAACTAGAGCGACTTTCATTTTATCCAATCCGTTTTATTACGGGCACTTTAGATTTAACAAAGAAGTGTATGAAGGCAAACACGAGCCAATCGTGGACAAAAAACTTTTTGATAGAGTGCAGGAAGTGATGAAAGAAAGGGGTCGTCCAAGACATAAAATGAAAAACGAACCGCAAGTATATTGTGGATTGTTAAGTTGTGGCACTTGCGGAATGATGATCACTGGCGAATACAAAATAAAAACACAGAAAAATGGCAC
>JBBTTD010000008.1:0-33070 GCA_038064415.1 Patescibacteria group bacterium
AAAAGATCTGGGTTCTCGGTTTCAAGAATGTCCACTAAATGGGGTACACATCACAAGAACAATCCGAATCTACAAATTATGCGAATATCATGAATTGTCGCATTTATTACTAAAATCCTGTATTATTTAGTTATGAATCAAGATTCAAGAAAGAATATATTTAAAAGAACTCTTAATTTCTTTGATAAATTTGAAGATCGGGTGCGTATGCACTTGAGCCGTTATCCCATCCTTTATACGATAATTGGTGGTGCGGCGATTGTATTATTCTGGCGTGGAGTTTGGCATACGGCAGACATTTTACAGGCAAAGGGCGGAATTCTAGGCTTTATTTTTTATGAGCCAACTAATCTATTGATTGTCTTGGCAGTGCTTTTGGCTACCGGACTTTTTGTTTCATATTTTATTGGAGATACAATACTTATCAGCGGTATGAAAGGTGAAAAGAAAGTGACTGATAAGACAGAGAAGGAGGTTCAAGAAGAAACACAAGAATTAAAGGAGATCCGTACGACAATAAAAGAAATGAAAAAAGAAGTTGATGTTATAAAAGAAGTGGTTGAGCATGAGCATATCGCCCATCATCATGATGGCGAAGGAGCGAAGTGATTGTTTTCTCTTGTTACACCGTAAAATTCTTGCTACGATTGACCGTATTCTTACTATGCGGGATTAGTTAAATGGTATAATAACAGTTTTCCAAACTGTGGTCGGGAGTCCGATTCTCCCATCCCGCACCGGAGCATTGATCCAAGTAATGTCAGCAAAAGACCGCCTTTATGGCGGTCTTTTGCTCGATAGCAACAGCATAATACTGTTGTGTGTAGATAACCCTAGGGAGTTATTTAACTGCGTCTTTGAGTGCCTTTGCGGCTCGAAACTTTGGAACCTTCATAGCTGGGACCTTGATGGCCTCACCAGTGCGAGGGTTGCGAGCATCACGAGCTGCGCGCTGTTTTACTGAAAAGATGCCGAGACCTGCAATAGAGACCTCCTCACCTTTCTTGAGAGAGTCGATGATGCTATTGATAGCCGTCTCGACCGCTTGCTCGGCCTGAACCTTGGTTCCACCGAGAACTCCATGAACCGCGTCTACAATTCCTGCTTTGTTCATTGTTGTTTTTGTTATTTCTAATAATGTGGTCTCGGCCCGCCGCCATCAGCGGATCGAGTCTATAACCATGGCTCTAATTATATAGTAAGCCATATTTTGAGCAATAGGGTGGATAATGTTGACAAATGTATTATAAAATGTCAAATTTTACCTCGCGAACTCCATACTTCTCGTTTCTCGAATTACCATAACCTTAATTTCTCCAGGATACTTCAAATCTTTTTCAATTTTGAGAGCAATGTCGCGAGCCAGATTCTTGGCTTCAATATCGCTTATTTCTTCTGGCTTGACGAAGATACGAATCTCGCGACCAGCTTGAAGGGCATAGGACTTTTCAATTCCTGGAAATGAATTGGCGAGCGACTCCAATTCTCCGAGACGTTTCAAGTAATTTTCAATGTTATCGCGACGGGCACCAGGCCGTGCGCCAGAGATGGCGTCGGCAGTCTGAACGATTCTTGATTCCGTAGTTTCGTAAGGATATTCTTCGTGATGTGCCTGCATTGCTTTGACAATGTCTTCAGAAGCGCCAAATTTTTGTAAAATTCTACGACCGATCTCAACATGGGTACCGGCAACTTCATGGTCAAGCGCTTTACCAATGTCGTGGAGTAAAGCGCCCGCTTTGGCGACTTGAACATTGGCACCAAGTTCTTCGGCAATCATTCCAGCGATGTGGGCCATTTCTATAGAGTGTTGCAGAACATTTTGGCCATAACTTGTGCGAAAATGTAGACGACCGAGAATGAGAAGAATGCGAGGATCGAGGCCGAGTATTCCACATTCATATGCGGCCGCCTCACCTTTTTCTTTGATAGTTTTGTTGATGTCTTGTTTTGCTTTTTCAACAACTTGTTCAATCTTGGCGGGCTGAATGCGGCCGTCTTTGATAAGTTCCAAAAGGGCAATACGCGCGGTGTGACGGCGAACGGGGTCAAATGATGAAATAGTAATTGCTCCTGGTGTATCATCAACCATGACTTCAACACCCGTGATTCTTTCAAATGCTTTAATATTACGGCCTTCTTTTCCGATAATTTTTCCTTTTACATCATCGCTAGGAATTTCAACGATTGTTGACATGACATCTTGAGCGACGGATGAAGCCAGACGCTGAATAGATACCGCAAGAATGTCGCGGGCCTTTCTATCAAGCATTTCTTCACCTTGATTTTCAAGCTTGCTCATTCTGACCAGAATGTCTTCCTCACTTTGTTTCTCAACTATTTTAATAATTTGATCTTTTGCTTCAGAAGCTGATAATTGGGCAATTTTTTCCAAGGCAGTCAGACGGTCAAGCTCCAGTTTATCGGCTTTTTCGCGAATAACCTTGATTTCAGCAACGCGCTGTTTGATCATCTCAACCTCTTTATCAATATCAGTTTGGCGTTTATCAAGCAAATCCTCCTTTTTTATAAGGCGGTCTTCAGCTTGGTTTATTTTATTTTCTTTTTCTTTAATCTCTTGCTGTGCCCCTTCAAGAGCTTTGGCGGTCTTGACTTCGGCATCCGTGGTGATCTTTTTTGCTTCTTCTTTGGCGGCAAGGAGCATCTCCTTGATTTCCAGTTCCATGGAACCCTTCTTGCCGAGCGAAATGATCAATCGTAGATAATAACCGACAGCCACGCCAACCACTCCGGCGATGGAGAGGAAGAGTGCGACTAGTTTAAGTGACATATGCGGTGTAGACCCGCCTATTCAGGAATTATGGTGAAAGTAACTTATGAGATTGTGGTGATAACTGGATTAAAGGTTTTTTCATAGGTTGTGAGATCACGAACTCCCTAAAAGCGGTATCAAATTTAAAAGTTAGTAACAATTGTATGATATAACTTATTTGTTTGATGCGCAAGTTTTGACAATTTCTTTAATAAAAGGTATATTGAAATTCTAATAAACAATAAAACCATGTTAATTCCAACCGTCATAGAAAAATCAAGTTTTGGAGAGCGCGCTTATGATATTTATTCACGTCTTCTTAAGGAGAATATTATCTTTTTGGGTGGGCCAATTGATGATCATATTGCCAATTTGGTAATTGCCCAGCTTCTTTTCTTGCAGTCGGAAGATCCTAAAAAAGAGATACAACTTTACATCAACTCGCCAGGTGGTTCAGTAACCGCGACACTTGCCATCGTTGATACCATGACTCATATCAAAAATGATGTCTCCACAGTCTGTGTTGGCATCGCCGCATCAGGCGCCGCCCTTATCCTTTCGGCGGGCACAAAAGGCAAGCGTGTGGCTTTGCCTAACGCTGAAGTTATGATTCATCAACCTCTTGGTGGCGCGGAGGGTCAGGCCTCTGATATTGAAATCAGTGCTAAACACATTTTGAAGACGCGCATGATCTTGAATAAGATTTTGGCGAAAAATACAGGCCAGACGCTTTCTAGGATTGATAAAGATGTTGATCGTGATTTCTTCATGGATGCTGATGAAGCCAAGAAATACGGAATTATTGATCAAATAATGATGGGAGGGAAGAAGTAAGATGCGTCTCCATCGCTTTTACACTACCGAGCAAATTAATCCTCAAAGTGAAATAGTTATTTACTCTGCTGAGTTAGTAAATCAAATCAGAAAAGTTTTCCGACTTAAAACCGGCAACTCGGTAGTTTTATTTGATGGTTTAGGTTCTGATTATGAATGTGTGATTGACAGATTTGGAGAGGGTAGTAAAATTAAGAGCGACAATACAATATTCCTACATGTAGCTACGACCAAACGGAGCGCCTTTTTGCCTACACGAGAAATTATTTTGTGCGCCGGAATAGTCAAAAGAGATACTTTTGAATGGATTGTTGAAAAGGCGACCGAGCTCGGTGTTACCAAAATTATTCCAATAATTGCTGAAAGAAGCGAAAAGAAGGCTTTGAATGGGGTGCGACTTAAAAAGATCGCAATTGAGGCAAGCGAGCAGAGTGGAAGAGGAAATGTCCCAGAAATTCATCCAATAATTAGCTTAAAAGAAGCGGTTGAATGGGTAAGTGCGAAGAAAATTAATGCGGTGGTGTTTCATACTGAAGGGGATTTGTTGTCGAGGTCTACCCTCGAGGGTAGACCTCGACAACAACTGGAAGTTTTTATCGGCCCAGAAGGTGGTTGGTCTCCTGACGAGCTTAACTTGTTTCATAAGAATAAAATTCCAGTTGTTTGTCTTGGAAATCAAGTTTTGAGGGCAGAAACAGCTGCAGTTTCTGCCCTTTCCGTGCTGATGTTTGGGAATTAGTCGATTTCATGAAGGTCAGGCCTTCACCACTGGTCATAAGGTGTTTCACAAAAAAGCCGTTCCAATTAAGGACCGGCTTTAAGATCAGAAATCTCGCCTATCCCTCAATAAAGAGAGTTGTGAAATCAGAGGAGATACGATTATCTGGATCGATTAGATCGATGGTTTTTGTGTGGTGAGTTTGTCGTCGTACAACAGGGACAAATTTGTCGTTGCCGTATCCTGTCGAGATCTTAAGTGTATCTCCAAGTATAACGATTGGACACATGAGCTCATCGAGGCTTGTGTGTCCTCTTACTGCACCAGTTTCAGGACGGATACCTTCAACAGGTACTGTTCCAAGGATATGGCGTAATTTTCCAAAAACAAGCTTTTTTCCCAAAAGAGGTATCATTTCATACTGTTTTGTCTGATCGTTTGTAATTTCCGCACAAACGATCTCCAATGCCTCCTGAAAATTGACTTCACACCTGAACGAGACCAGTGCAAATCGTGCAGGTCCTGGCAAGATTAATAAGCTGAATGGTTTATCAGTTATCCTGTTACTAAATATTGGATACCGTTTTAGACCATCTTTGATTTTTCCGACATAAGGATTTACTACACCTGTATAGATCTGGCTAATAGTTTTCATTGTACAAGTTCTTTCTTTGTCTCAAGTCTACCTTTGTTGTGATAAAAGTCAAGCGTTTATTACTCCACTCTCTCCAACCACCGAAAGACCTTCTCATTAGTTAGCACAGTTTCAGCATATACCGTCGCGCGCTCACGGTCAGCGTCTTTGTAATGTTCAATTATATGATTAACCTCGTCCTGAATCTCTTTTGGATCCGGTACGATCTTCTCAATCTTTGCGATTTCATTTAGGACCAACTGAAGTTTAGCTTTTTTCTCCGCGTGAGGTCTCCATTCCTTGTGGATTTCTTCAATAGTTTTCTTGGCGTGTTTTAGGTAATCCTCCATTTTGACGCTCATTTTTTCAATATCAGCGCTAAATTGGGCTTGGGTCCGGTTGAGTTCGGTTTCAATCATAACTTCCGGCAATTCAATAGTTGAAGCATCAGTTATTTTATCAGCGATGCGAATTCGAAGTTTTTCTCTGGCGTCATCGCGCTTTTGCTCCGCAATCATATCTGACAATTTGTTTTTGAAATCTGGAATATCGCTGAAATCACCCAAGGTCCTCACAAAATTATCTGTAAGTTCTGGCATAGCGGCCGAAATTGCCTTTTCGTGTTCTTCTGGTGTCATCTTTTTATGATCGTGACCTTCATGCGAAGCGTGTTGTCTGCGAATTTTCAGGATCGCGTCTTCAATGTCTTTTTCTACGACTTTTAATTCATCAGGACCAGATTTACCCACTTCTGATTTGGCGATTTTTTTATAATCAGGAAGTTTTATTTCTGGAACGACTGCTGTTGTTGCCACAAACTCCAAAGGATTATCCTTTGCCAATTTGGTAATGCGGATTTCTGGTTTTCCAATAGCGTCAATTTTGTTCTCCACTAAAATATCAATGTAGACTTTAGAAAGCGCCAATTCAGCCATTTCTTCTAGAATTGTCATATCGCCGACTTTAGCCATCAAAACATTTTCGGGAACCATACCTTTGCGGAAACCGTCAATAGTTATTGATTCATTGATATTCTTTATTGCTTGAGTACGATATCTGCTCCAAACCGGCGCTGAAATTGATCCGGTAATTTCTATTTTAGATCCAACCAACTTTTTTATTGTGGCAGTTTCGTAAGATTTTGGAACAAAAGGGGCATTGTCTGTGTTTGTCATGCAGGGGAGTGTACAGGAATAATAATGAAGAATCAAGAAGATGTGGGAAATAAAGATCGGTAAATAGTAAATGAGGAACCTTAAACAAAAAATGCCCCATAGAATAAGTAAGGGACACTTTTTTGTTCACAGATTATTGATTTTCGCGACTTTTTAAAAATTCTGGTTATCAAGTCCTTGCGTAGCCGCATTCAAATCTGCCTGAAGATCATTGATATCATCTGACTTATTTGTGATCGCTTGGACTGACTGTTGCGCCTGGTTTGCTCCCGTCGGGTTTGATTGCTGATTGATCTTTGAGGCGAATAGATAAAGCGCGCCAATGATCAAAATAAGAACAATAACTAGAATTGCGATTATTGGGCCCACCTTTTTGTGCTCCGATGCCGACGCATTTGGCATTATTGGTGTTTGTTGGTTTAATGGATCCATGATTTTATTTTTATTTTATAATGAGTTTGTCATTAGGGAGTTGTTGTGGCTGTCGAAGTCGCATTTGTAGTTGTTGATGTTATTGGTGGTGTGATTGGTGGAGTTGTTGAGGCTTGTTCGTCACCTAATTTTAGTCCCATACTGTGAGCAATTGCCCTAACCACATCAACGAGCGCCTTGTGAATGTCTTTTACGGCCCTAATAGCGGATGCGCCAATTTCACGTGGTTTTGTCAGGTTTATGTTGACAGTGCTAGTTGCCGTTGAGGTTGCGATAGTTGTTGAAGCGATAGGTGGAACTAGTACTACTAGCGCGTCAATTGATTGTTGTGCAAAAGTTATTTTTCCATCAGCCGTTATAAGGAGATTTTTTGCATTTGTCATATCTCTACCACTATTTTCAACCTTGGTAATTCTAGCGGCAATACGATCACGGATTTGTCTTAAATTGTTCAAAGCAAGGTTCAATTGCCTTATCAAAATATCTTTATGTATCTCAAAAAGATCTTTACGCATTTCTTTTTTAATTTCACGACGTTCTTGACTGGAAGAAGCATTTTTTAGATTATCACGATCTTCAGATTCAATTTCTTTGGATTGCTCGTTGTCTTCTCTCCGAAGGTCCTTAATCTCCGCGCGAGTGGTTGACGCCAGCCCCAGACCGGTTTTTGTTATCTTGTTTCTAAGACTCTCATTGTTTTCACCTTTTGAGCGAAGAATAGCGCTACGAATAATTGGTAATACAGAGTCGGATGTTGAGTTTGAACTATCATCATCCTCTATTTCTGCGCGAATTATGGCAGGAGATGCGATGACTAAAGCCAAAACCATGACACCATATATGTAGTAATGTTTTTTCATATATTTGGGTTACGAATAAAAACCATAAAATTTATGGTTTTTATAGTATAACATATTTTTAAATCAAAAACGCCACTATCAATAATGCTACGATGTTTAAAATCTTAATCATCGGATTGATAGCAGGACCTGCCGTGTCTTTGTAAGGATCACCGACCGTGTCGCCGGTAACAGCGGCCTTGTGAGCATCTGAACCTTTGCCACCATGGTTACCCTGCTCAATATGTTTTTTGGCATTGTCCCAAGCGCCTCCGCCAGACGTCATTGAAATCGCAACGAAAAGACCTGTTACGATTGAGCCTACAAGTAAGCCTCCAAGTGCGATCGGACCGAGAATGAAGCCAACTAAAATTGGCGCCAAAACTGGAATCAAAGCTGGAACTATCATTTCTTTAATAGCAGCCGAGGTAACAATATCTACACAACGAGCGTAGTCGGGTTTAGCTGTACCTTGCATGATTCCAGTGATCTCACGAAATTGTCTGCGAACTTCTTCAACAACTTTACCCGCGGCTTTGCCGACTGCTTCCATTGAAAGTGCGGCAAAGTAATAAGGAAGAAGACCGCCAATAAATAATCCAACGATAACCAATGGGTCACTTAGATCGAATTTTAGACCAGGTACTAGTTCTGTATAAGATGCGAAGAGTACGAGAGCCGCTAAACCTGCCGAGCCAATAGCGTAGCCTTTTGTAACTGCTTTGGTTGTATTACCGACCGCATCTAATGGATTAGTAACATCACGAACTTCCTTTGGTAAATTTGCCATTTCAGCGATACCTCCAGCGTTGTCAGTGATTGGACCATAAGCATCAATTGCCACGATTATTCCTGCCATTGAAAGCATACTCATTGCGGCGACAGCGATACCATAAAGTCCCGCGAAGTAGTATGCTGTCAAAATTCCAGCGACGATTGTGAGAAGGGGCCAAGCTGTTGCTTTCATAGACATAGCAAGCCCTTGAATAATATTCGTGCCATGACCAGAAACAGAGGCGAGTGCGATTGATTGGACAGGTTTGTATTTTGTTGAAGTGTAATATTCTGTAATGATGACGAGAAGAGCGGTGACGGCTAGTCCGACAATTGTACAGATGAATAGAGCAAGTACTGAATAAGTTCCATTTTCAGACATAATTAACTTTGTCAGAGGATAAAAAGCGATAGCTGATAAAATTCCCACGACAGCCAGGCCTTTATACATTGCACCCATAATATTTTGAGATTTGCCCATGCGAACAAACCAAGTTCCAATGATTGAAGCAATAATGGCGATGCCGCCGAGTGTGAGAGGGTAGATAAGCGCGCCGTCAAATCCTTTGAAAATAGTTGCACCGAGCATCATTGCGGCGATAGTTGTAACAGCATAAGTTTCAAATAGGTCTGCGGCCATACCAGCGCAATCGCCAACATTGTCTCCAACATTGTCAGCGATGACTCCAGGATTTCTTGGATCATCTTCTGGAATTCCGGCTTCAACTTTTCCGACAAGATCAGTGCCAACATCAGCGGCTTTAGTGAAAATACCTCCACCTAAACGAGCAAATACAGAAATAAGTGATGCTCCAAATGCAAGTCCGATAAGTGAGCCAACATCTTGAGTTATTGCGTAAAACCCTGTGACCCCGAGAAGCGCTAAGCCAACAACAAATAATCCCGTGACGGCGCCACCATTAAAAGCAAGAGAGAGTGCTTTCGCTAAGCCACTGCGAGCCGCTTCAGTTGTTCGGATATTCGTACGCACAGAAACATTCATGCCAATAAAGCCAGCGAGCGCGGAAAGTATTGCGCCAATCACAAAGCCGATCGCGATCTTGAAACCTATGGTGAGCCAGAGAATTATAAAAAGAATAACGGCAATAATAGCGATAGTTCGATATTGGCGATTAAGATAAGCTTTTGCGCCAGCTTGAATAGCGGCGGCAATTTCTTTCATTTTGTCATTGCCGGTCGGCTTCTTCATGATTGAAGAAATTAAAAGGGCGCCATAAGCGAGGGCGATGACGGAAGAGATGAGAGCGAAAATGATGTAGGGGTTCATGATGGTTACTAGTTACTGATTATAAATGCGCAAGGTACACGAGCACATTGGTGTTTGGGTTAATAAATAATAGTTTGCAATGGGAATACTATAGTAGAAAAGCCGAAAATAGGCAAGGAAATGTGGCTCTGTGGGGCTGTATTTGAGAATTAGGATTAGCTTGACATTAGATATATAGGTGTGATATAATAGACAAGCTGAAGTTGAAATAGTTTTTGCCCGAAGGCATAAATAATCTATATTTTAACAAAATAGCACAAATAAAAACGAAAGGTGAACCTTGAAAAACACTCGCTCAAAATCGGAGATACATCTCGCTGGTCTAATTAGCGGCTTTACGCTCTTCTTGATTGTTCTTCCTATTTCAATAGTATGGGAAGCGATTGTGTATGTCTTCTTTCTCAATTCACTTGAAAATGCATACCAAGATCACTCATGGCCAAGTATGGCTCAACTGTGTGAATCAACTGTTATGCTCCTCATTTTCCTCTATACTGGATTTCTGTTTCTGCGTTTGTTCCAGTTTTGTCTGTTTGGCATACCTAAAGCTACCACAGAATTGCTTGAAGGTAATTCAACTGAAACTAGGACAGGTAGATATTTTCTCTACAGATACTTGAGAGAAAAGGGAATACGGGTAGTCGAGAAGAAAAAATCCCTGAGAATTTAGCAGGTGACAATCCTCTAAAAATCTAGCACAAACTGAGTGCTAGATTTTTTTACGCCAACTTAACTTCTTTTCCAAAGACCTTGGCAATGCGATATAGGGTTAGAACGGAAAAACTATGTCGGCCGCTTTCAATGCGGGCGATAATAGATTGTGACATGTTGGCTTTGGATGCCATCTTTTTTTGGCTCATATGTTGCGCGAGGCGGAGATCCTTGATTTGCCGGACAAGTTTGAGTCGGGCGACTTCATCCTCGTACTCTTTTCTGAAATCGGGAGATTTCATTGATTTGGCGAAGGTTTCCTCTGTTGTAAAGAATTTTAGGCCATTGATGATTTTCATGATGATAAGTTATTTTTATTGAATAATAATCTATAAATATATTCTGCGAACCTAATCTCACTTCTCGGAGTTTTAGCGCTTTTCTTTGTAAAAGCATTGAGATAGTAAAGAGTGCTTTTCTCAATGCAAAATAAAATTCTAGTCTTATGAACTATGAGCTCTTTTATTGGTCCTTTTATAGTTTTAATGTGAAGAGATTCAAATTCTCCCGCTTGAATAGCTTCTACTACTTTACCTATCTTGAGGCGCTCAGCTTCAGGTAAGGAATTGATAAACTCAGTAACACGTTCAAACCAAGAAATATTCAACATATTGAATTGTATGCTGATGACAACATACGCAGGTATCTTCCTGATGACGATTATAGCAAAATTGCTATATGCGTCAAGTGCTTGACAAACAGCTATATCCTATGCTATAATAGTCACAGTGCGAGTTTGTTTTCATGCTGACCTCTTCTGTGCCCGGTAATTCCCCGGACAAGTACAGAAAGGAAGCATGAAAATAGGAATAAACAAAAGACTCGCAATGCACATTGCCATTATAATGGCAACCAGGATCACTGGTAATTACGCCGCCGAAGCTGGAACGGCGTCCCTATATGATCGGGTAATCCCCGCACTCATAAAGGTCGAGTCCCATGGTGATGACCATGTGATAGGTGATCGACATATGCAAAAGAAAGCTTATGGATCGCTTCAGATTCGTAAGCCCTGCGTCGATGATGTAAATCGACGCCTCGGTACCAGGTATCGTCCAGAAGACATGCTCGGTGACCGCTCCCTGTCTGCGCTCGTGTGTAGAGAGTACCTTAAAATGTATGGTACACGCGAAAGATTGGGGAGAGAGCCAACGGAACAAGACTTGGCTCGCATATGGAACGGAGGACCAAATGGGTGGAGGAAGCAAAGTACCCTCGGCTATTGGTCTAAAGTTCAAAAAGTTCTGGCAACAAAGTAAAACCAATACTGCGCCGCCCCGGAAATTTCCGAGGGCGGCGCTTTCATTTTTAGTAAAGCCGGCTTTTACTCTTCTTTTTTGTCAGCTTTCTTTTTATCTTCAGTTGAATCAATTTCTGATTTTTCTGTTGGTTCAATTTTTACTGTTGTCTCGTCATTTTCTTCATCATCTTCATCCCCATCTAATTCACCAACAGATTTAATGTCTATTTTCCAGCCCGTAAGTTTGGCGGCTAATCGCACATTTTGCCCACCCTTGCCGATTGCTAAAGACTGTTCATCTTCAGTGACTGTGACAATTGCTCTATGTGCCTTTTCGTCTAATTCAAGTGAGACAACTTCGGCTGGAGAGAGGGCCTCCTCGATAAATAGGGCAGGATCTTCATTCCATTCAACGATGTCTATTTTTTCGCCAGAAAGTTCGCTAGTGACTGTTGAAACTCGGACACCACGCTGACCGACCATGGAACCGATTGGGTCAATGTGTTGATCATGAGAGACAACGGCAATTTTTGAACGAGAACCAGCTTCGCGGGCGATTGCTTTTATTTCTACCGTTCCACCAGCGATTTCTGGGGTCTCTGTTTCAAAAAGTTTTGCCAAGAATTTTGGATGAGCGCGAGATAATTTCAATACAATACCTTTTGGAGTCTCTTCCACAGCATAAAGATATGTCCGAATACGATCGCCTGTTTTCCAACGCTCACTAGGGATTTGTTCCTCATAGGAAATCATACCGACCGCGCGACCCATGTTGATGTGGACTATTCCACGCTCAACACGCTCAACAGTGCCGGCGACTATCTCTCCTTCTTTCGCTCCGTATTCACTCATGACGGAAACCTTTTCAGCTTCTCTAATTTTCTGGATAATTATTTGCTTGGCGGTCTGCGCGGCGATTCTTCCAAAATCTGCCTTAGTCTCTAAAGGAAAAACAAGTTCGTCCCCGATTTCCGCGCTTTTCTTTATTTTCTTAGCGTCTTCTAGTAACATGTGCTGTTCTGGATTGAACCTGATTTTGATATCATCGACATGCGTATCCTTGAGATCAACTTCTGGTTCCTCATCACCTTCCATGATGACCTGATCTCGCGCAACCACGACTTTTACCTGCCAGAACTCCACCGCGCCGGTATTTTGATCAAATGAAGCTCGAACAATCTGGCCTTTCTTGCCGTATTCTTTTTTGTAGGCAGTCGCTAGGGACATAGCGATAGCTTCAAGAGTTTTCTCGCGTGGAATACCACGCTCTTCTTCAAGTTGTTGAACGACTGAATTTATTACTTTGAGATCAAACATATATTTAGTTGTTATTTAATTTTCTATAATTCTATTAAGTTGTTGATGGCAAGGTCATGCCACGCTTCTTTCAACAAACAAGTCCGCCGGTGGGCGAACTGATAATAAGGGTAGTATAGCACAATTTGCTGGAAAGGCAAGGATTGTTTTAGTTTGGTATAATAATGGATACCAAAGTGATTTTGCATCCCCGCTTTTACGAGGACAAGCTTTGCACTATTTTAATATGCTCATCGAAGATACTCAGCTCTATAAATTTATTCTTGACTCTGGTCTTGTGACCAAAGAGGGGCTTGAGGAGGCTAAAAAAGAGTCAGAAAAAAATAACAAACGCCTTGGTGATGTGCTTGTTATCGCTGGTAAAATTACTACTGACAATCTCCGTAGAATGCGGGCATATATGCTCGGCATTCCCTTTGTTGATTTGAAAAACCAGAAAATACCTTTTGAAACTCTCTCTTTGATTCCAGAGCCAATTGCCCGTGGACATAATATTGTAGCTTTTAAGAAAAGTGATACCTCGTTGGAAGTTGCCATGCTTGATGTAAATGATTTGTCCGCGATTGATTTTATAAAGAAAAAAGTCAGTCTGAAGATTTCGCCACGCCTGACTGATTCCGAATCAATAAAGGAAGTCTTGGTCCAATATCAAAAAAGTCTAAAAGCTGAATTTGGCGATTTGATCCAAAAGGAGACAACCACACTAAAGACTATCGCAGAAGATAGTGACGACAAGACTTCCGCGGCCGATATAAAGAAACTAGCTGAAGATCTTCCGGTTGTCCGAATCGTTGATACCCTAATTAAACATGCCGCTATTCAGAATGCTTCTGATATTCATATAGAACCAATGGAGACCCAAGTCCTCGTGCGTTATCGCATTGATGGACTTTTACATGATGCTATGGTGCTACCTAAACAAGCCGGACCGTCAGTTTCTGCTCGTATCAAAGTCCTCTCAAGTCTAAAACTTGATGAAAAACGACTTCCTCAAGATGGTCGTTTCAAAATGGAAATGAATAATGAGAAAATTTCATTTCGTGTCTCAATTTTACCAACTTATTATGGCGAGAAGATTGTGATGCGTTTGCTCCGCGAAAATATTTCAGGTTTTACTCTGGAGTATTTAAATTTTCACGGTGAAGGTCTTGAACGAATTCACCACGCTTTAAATTTGACTACTGGGATGATTTTGACTACTGGACCGACCGGTTCTGGAAAGACCACGACACTTTATACGATGCTTGATCTTTTGAATCAACCAGATGTAAATATCTCCACGATTGAAGATCCGATTGAGTACCAACTAGCTCGTGTCAACCAGACGCAAGTTCGGCCTGAAATTGGTTTTTCATTTGCTCAAGGAATACGCACGCTAGTTCGTCAAGATCCAGACATCATCATGGTTGGTGAAATTCGTGATAACGAGACGGCTGGATTGGCGGTTAATGCCGCCTTGACAGGACACTTAGTGCTTTCTACTTTACATACAAATAGCGCCGCGGGAGCAATTCCTCGTCTTCTGGATATGTCCGTTGAGTCGTTTTTATTGGTTTCAACATTGGATATTGTAATAGGACAACGTTTGGTCCGTCGTCTGACTGACAGTAGAGATAAATATTCTTTGAGCAAAGCGGAACTTACTAAATTGAGAGGGATTGTTGATCTTGATCGAGTGATGATCGCGCTCAAAGCTGAAAAGATCGTAAAACCAAATGAAACATGGGAAGAAGTTTCTTTCTGGAAAGCTGTTCCCGCGGGTGATGACGACGGTTTCAAAGGGCGCACCGGTATTCATGAAGTGTTGAAAATGAACCAAAGCATAAAAGATTTAGTTATGAAAAATGCCACGACATCTGAGATAGAAGCTCAAGCCAAAAAAGAAGGAATGCTTACAATGCTTGAAGATGGAATATTTAAGTGTGTTTCGGGGTTGATGACAATTGAAGAGGTGTTAAGGGTGGTTTCAGAATAGCAAATTAAATTTATGTCGCATTTTACTTTTAAAGCAAAAAAATCAACTGGAGAAATATATTCTGGCGAAAAAGAAGCTGTTGATCGCTACGAATTGTACAAGCTCATACACGAGAGTGGTGATGAGATTATCGTCTTTAATGAAAAAAAATCTCATAAAAGTTTGCTGATGAATTTTTCTTTTGGCTCAATTTTCAGGCACGTGAAGACAATTGAAAAGATAAATTTTGCCAGAAATCTCGGGTCAATGCTTGAAGCAGGTCTGGCACTCTCTCGTGCGTTGTCAGTGTTGGAACGCCAAACACATAATAAAGGACTAAAGGAAATATTGGCAGATCTTGAGACAGAAATCGCCAGGGGTACGACTTTTTCTGAAGCTCTCGCCAAGTATCCAAAAGTTTTTCCTCCAATATTTATTTCCATGGTTCATGCTGGCGAGCAGAGCGGCTCCATGGCTGATTCCTTGAAAGTAGTCGCCAGACAGATGGAGAGTTCATACTTGCTCACCAAGAGAGTTCGTGGAGCGTTGATGTATCCTTCAGTGATCGTATGCGCCATGATTATCATCGCGATTTTGATGTTTATTTTCGTGATCCCAACTCTCATGAAGACATTTACTGACTTGAATGTCCCATTACCTCTACCGACAAGAATAGTGCTTGGTCTAAGTGGCATTATTCAACACCAAGGAATCTGGGTGGTTGTCATCCTAATCTTGATTGGTGTGGGGTTGTTTGCTTGGTCAAAAAAAGATTCAGGCAAGAAAGTCATTCATATGTTCCTACTCAAAATTCCGATTATTGGCACTCTTGTCCAAGAAGTTAATGCGGCCCGCACCGCCCGGACGATGTCTTCATTACTTGAAGCGGGCGTGGACGTGGTTGAGGCAGTGAGCATCACCTCTTCAGTGGTGCAGAATGTTCATTTTAAAGAAGTTTTAAATAAAGCCGGAGAAAGTATCAAAAAAGGCGATTTAATGTCAAAAATATTTGGCCAATATGAAAAATTATACCCGGTTTTCTTTGTGGAGATGTTAAGCGTTGGTGAAGAGACCGGCAAAACGGGGGAGATGTTGATTGGCGTCGCGCATTATTATGAAGATGATGTTGAGCAAAAGACAAAAGACATGTCTACGATCATTGAGCCATTTCTGATGATTGTGATTGGTGCCGCGGTGGGATTTTTCGCGGTTTCCATGATCTCACCGATGTACTCGTTGGTGAATGTGATTTAGTTTGTAAAGTTGAAAGTTCCTAAAGTTTGTAAAGTAAACACGGTGGCTTTTGACTCCATGGATTGATTTTAGATTTCAGTCCAGTCAACCACATTATATCCACCTCCAGGGCCGGCGGAGAACAATGTACTGGCCAAGCCCGTATCATAAATGACATTGGCAGTATTATTCAAGACTATTTTGTAACCCGTTGCTTCTTTTACACTAACACTTTGACCAAGTGAAATTTGTCCGTGAGGTGCGTAAGCTACGACGGCCGAAGATCCTTGGCCCATATAAATAGCATCAGTAGTTCCACCATTTTCTGCACTACCATTTTGAGACACCATGAAAACATATGAATTTGTAGATCCCGATCCTTGAAATGAAGTATTTTGTCCAATAGTAATTATACTACTTGTAGTGGATGCCGATTTGTTGTCTGCGATAATTGCGACATTTTGATTTCCGAGACTAGAATCCATACGAATAGATGGGCTAACCTGCGTCTCAATATTCCCCGTTACCCAAATAGGTCCACCTATCGTCACCACTATTCCTGATCCTTTTATAAGCAAGTCACAAGGTATTTTTGCTGGTCCTATTGATTCATCTGAATCAATAATATAAGTGCCACTGGAGCAAGTTTTAATTTCACCATCTTCAGCCTCACTCTCCCATAGATTTATTTGTTCATCAGGAATTGGCAAGTCTTCTTCAATTTGATCAGGACTGTTTGGATATGACATTCCACCAACGGTCGTATTTGATATAGCCATATAGTACGCGTCTTTATCTATAGTTGAATTTTGGATAGTGTGCGCGTATGCGGTGCCAGTGGCATGAATGCCGTTTATTAGACCGCTTGGTCCCGCGGAGACAACATCTCCGCGGATTATATTTCCACTTCCAATGACTGGTCCGCTTGAGAATACATTTCCGGTAATACTTGAGCTATTGTTTAATTCAAAGCCACCTCGCCCCGCTTGAATCCCATAGCGAAACGAGATCCCAGTACCGACCGCGAGATTGACCCTGATATTTTTTTGATATGCTCCAGCTTGAGAATTAGCGTCAATTTTCTTTCCTGTTGAAGTGTTTGATATGTTTATTGTAGCAGTGCCCGAAGATAGAGTTAATGTTTGCGTGGCGCCAATTTTTTTACTGTTTTTTAATCGATATAAAGCCTCTTCAGTAGCACTGTCTGCCAGCGAGAATGATTTTTTTGAAGATATTGTTGATTGTGCCGACGCGTAATTTGAGATAACCGGATTAACCACGCCTACCAATAATACGACGATGATAGCCATAAAAAGCATCGTCATAAATATGATCACATAGCCTTTATTTTTGTGATTAGTTAGTTTCATTTGATTAATATGATTGTCGGAGCACGGCTAGACCACTATATGTTTTTGTTTGTTGACCACCACGAGTATTGAAATTTATATCTATATCAAAATGAACTGCTTGAGAAACTGGAGTTGAGTCTGAAGTTATGTAGAATCTGGAAATGGTCATGTCTGCTGGTGTTATATATGAAATAGTTCCGCCATCTACTTGGTAAATCAGGCGGTTGTTATTTATAGCAAAATATTTTGTCACTATTACTCCGTTTACATTGGCATTTATTGAAAGTGTTCCATTTGTAGTATTTAAAGAGCTTTGAGCGAGATTTGTCAATGTTCCACTTCTGATATCTTTTATGATTTTGTCCACTAAATTGACACCGACTCGATCTACTCTAGGTACTATCGTGACATTGTTGTACCAATTAAACATATAGAACATGAATGTGATCATGGCTCCGATAAGTAAGACCAAACCAGCGGTATAAAATAATGTCTCAATCAATGTGAATCCTTTTTGGTTAATTTGCATATACATTGTGGATTAACATTTCTGATTGGATTATTGGAGTTGAAGTGGCGCCCACATTGAAGACTGAAATCGTAACTTTTCGGGTATCTGGGTCATTTGTGCCAGAAGAAGCGACATTGTCGTTAGAATCACGGTTAACTGCTGAAAAAATTAATGAACGAACAAATTGGTTTTGAAGCAATATTTGTGTCGTCGTTGTTTGATATTGACTACCATCCCAGTAAAGTTGGTATGTTGTCTCCAATGTGAGTGGAGCAATATTACTCGTCCAACTTTGATCTCTAAGGAGTCGCAACGCTTCAACAGCTTCTTCCATCATGATTGCCGCTTGGCTTTGTTGAGTGCCGGTATTTGATACTCGTAGATACAATTGCCAAGCACCTGCCGCGGCTGTTACGAGAGTAACAATGATCGCCGCCGCAACTACTATTTCAACAACACTGAATCCTTGAGAATTTCTCATTAATCTATTTTATCACAGTTATATCACCCAAAACCCCTATAATTATCGTGTCTGTGGTTGATGTGTCTTGGTTGTTAGTTATTATTATGTTTCCAGTTACATCTGGAACACCAGTTATGCGAGCGAACATCACCGCGTGATAAGTTCCCGGAATGGTTGAAGTAATACTAAAACCAGGTGTTACTGAATAGACAGAATTTGAGCTATCTGATTGGTTATATGAACTGCCACTCCAATATGTGTATGCCGTTGTGTTTAATGCCAACCCAAAATTTGTGCCATTTTTACCGCTCACAGCATTTGTTCTGGCTTCCTCAAGTTTTGCGGCGATTGAATCAGTGATAATATCAAGCTGTTTTGCCGTTCTGGAGCTAACTACGGCCGTAAAACCAATTCCAGCCAAGATTGCTAAAATAGCTAGTGCTATTATTACTTCTAATATTGAGAATCCATTTTTCATATCGGTAAGGTTTAATTATAACATTTAACCTTTTTTAATAAATTGCTTTTTAGGTTATACTATCCACATGAAAAAATTGGTCATCGGCAACTGGAAGATGAACCCATCAACTCTTGATGAGGCCAAAAAGATTATCAAAAAAACTCGACGGATTGCTGGAAGGTTACAACATACCGAAGTGATCGCTTGCCCGCCACTTGTCTTTGTTTTCGCTGTAATTTCAAAGCGTGATCCAAATACGCTCAAGATCGGAGCTCAAACCGTGTCGTACGAAGAAGATGGTCCGCATACTGGAGAGGTAAGCGCGGTGATGCTTAGCGATATTGGCGTGAAGTATGTGATTGCCGGTCATTCTGAAGAGCGTAAAAATGGCGATACTGACAAGATAGTCTCGCGACGCGTCAAGGCAATAGTTGATTCGGGAATGCGCGCTGTTGTCTGTGTCGGAGAAGAAATGAGAGATGAAGGCGGGAAATATTTGGAGATTCTTAAAGACCAGATTAGGAATAGTCTGGCTGGTATTCCACAAAGTCGCGCCAAAAATATAATTTTGGCTTACGAACCGGTCTGGGCGATTGGCGACAAGGAGGCGATGAGGCCGGATCAGATATATGAGATGTCTATATTCGTTAAAAAGATTTTTTCCGATATCTTCAGTCAAGACCAAGCCATGAAAGTCGTTGTTCTTTATGGCGGGTCAGTAAATTTTCGCAATGCCGCGGATATTATAAAGACGGGCAAAGTAGACGGGTTATTGGTTGGTCGTGAAAGCGTCAATCTGCCAGGTTTTATTGAATTATTGAAAGCAGTAGACGGTGTAAAATAATTTTTTATGAAAACAGTCCGCGATATTGAATATTTTGATGGTGTTAAAGTTCTGGTACGCGTTGATTTTAATGTACCTATTAAAAATGAGGCAGTAGTTGATGATTTTCGCATCCGCGCTATTTTGCCAACGATTGATTTCTTGAAGATAAAAGGTGTAAAAATTATTTTAATAAGTCATTTAGAGACTATAGATGGTGACAATGGTTCATTAGAACCCGTCGCAAGATATTTGAATAAATTAAATTGTCCAGTTTTATTTATAAAAGATTGGAAAAGTGCTCCGCAAATTATTGATAATCAGATCAAAAATGGGGAGTGTGTGTTATTAGAAAATATTCGTTTTTTTGAAGGTGAAAAGAAAAATGATCCAAAATTTGCGAAAGAGCTTGCGTCTCTAGCTGATATTTATGTTAATGAAGCGTTTCCAGTTTCACATCGTGAGCATGCTTCTATCGTTGGTGTTCCTAAATTATTGCCAAGTTATGTGGGCTTGCAGTTTGAAAAAGAAGTAAAAAATATTTCAAAAGCTTTCAATCCAACACACCCATTCGTTTTTATTCTTGGCGGAGCTAAATTTTCCACTAAATTACCACTGATTGAGCGTTTTGCCGATGTCGCTGATACGATATTTATAGGTGGAGCATTGGCGAACGACTCACTTAAAGCTAGGGGTTACAATGTCGGCGAATCAAAAATTTCTGATGGAACAATTGATATTTCAAAAATTGTTAGTCGTCTGAATATTATGTTGCCAGTTGATGTCACTATCAAAGATCGTTCGCAAAAAAACATCAAAGATATTGGCGCGAATGATTGTATCGTTGATGTTGGGGCAAGGACCCTTGAACTTATTCAAGAAAAAATAAATCAAGCGAAGTTTTTGCTCTGGAATGGTCCGCTAGATCCATATGAGGACGGATATGTGGAGGGGACTGAAGCTGTTGCTAAAATGATTGCTGAAGCGACGAAAAAAGGCGCGGAGTCTATTGTCGGCGGTGGTGATACTTTAGCGGCAATTATGAATTTGGCTATTGAAGACAAGTTTACTTTTGTCTCGTCAGGTGGTGGAGCGATGCTAGATTTTTTGGCGACTGGGACTCTGCCGGGGATTGACGCGCTTAATAGTTTATAGTATGTTCTTGGGGAACTGAACAATGAAATGGTAATGAAATATGAATCAACTTACAGAGCTTTCTCCTGAAGAGAAAGTAACTTTGGATTATTATCAGACAAATGCTTTGACCCGAAACTGCGGTTATGGAAACCCAGAGTTTTGGCGTCCAGAGTTTGAAAAGTTTAGGCAATTTTGTCCAGAAGGACATATTGTTGATCTTGGTTGTGGTGCTGGTAGAGATGCGGTCTTGTTTATGTCAGATTCTAGGTATATGTATTTAGGTGTCGATATATCACCTAACATGATTAGGCAGGCCCAATTACTCGTCACAAAAGCACCATTTCAGATAATGAATATATGCCATCCTGACTTATGGCCAAACTCTGCAAATGGTTTTTGGGCTGCAGGATCTCTACTCCATCTGCCGAAAGAAAAATTACCACAGGCTTTAAATAGCATCAGAAGCTTTGTAAAGATTGGTGGTATAGGTTTCATCGCTCTAAAGGAAGGTGATGGAGAAAAATTCGTCTCTGATCCTAATGGTTCTAGGTTTTTTGCCTTTTATCAGCAAGAAGAATTTTCGACAATTCTTAGAAGCCACAGATTCGAAGTTCTTTGTATGGCGAGAGGTGTCTGTGGTCTTGTGCCACAAGACAAGACGGTCTGGCTGACCTATTTCGTCAAAGTTGTTTAATTGGTTTATTATGCTCGTCAATCAGAATCCCGAATTGAAACTTCGGGATTTTAGTTTAGAGCATTGCTAATTTTCTTTTTGTTTGTTTCAAAATCATTTTTATCTCCCTTTGCGTCATTTCCTGGAAAAATCCAAATATGAGCATGAGGAATTTCTTCGCCGACTATTTTGCTCAAAATTTTTTCATCACCAAACGCTTTTTGTTGCGCGTGGGCGATTTTGGCGACAACTTCAAAATATTGTCCGACATTCGGTACATCCCAGACCCAACGGTAATGTTTTTTGGGAATAATTAATGTGTGTCCGGGAGATTGTGGACGGATATCCAGAAACGCCAAGAATTCCTCGTTTTCGTAGACGATATGAGCGGAAATTTCTTTTTTAATTATTTTGCAGAAAATACAGGTTTCCATATGGATATTATACATTAAAAATGCGCATGATAGACCTGCGCATACGCTCACCATGTTATACTCACGTTTATGGCTTACACTATTCGCCGAAAATTAAATGTTGGTGAACGCAATAAAATTGGCGGCATTTCTGACCTGACCGCGCACCTCTTATTTCATCGTGGAATCATTGAGGTTGAAGATGCGAAGAAATTTATAGCGCCCGACTATAATCGTGACATTCATGATCCATTTTTGTTGAAAGATGCCGAGAAATCCGCTGGTCGAATCATTGAAGCTATAAAAAATAATGAAAAAATTGCTATTTATTCCGACTATGACGCCGATGGCATTCCCGGAGCCACGATTTGGAATGATTTTTTCACTAGAATTGGTTTTAAAAACTTTTCAATCTATATTCCACATCGTCACGATGAGGGTTTTGGCATGAATATTGACGCCGTTGATCAGTTGGCAAGTGAAGATGTGGATTTAATTGTCACAGTTGATTGTGGGATATCTGACCTTGGGCCTATTAAGCGTGCCGTTGAAAAAGGAATGGATGTAATAATTACAGATCATCATGAACCACCGACACAATTACCCCCAGCATTTGCAATTGTTAATCATAAACAAAAAGATTGTATGTATCCCGATAAAAATCTCTGCGGATCGGGCGTGGCTTATAAACTTATTCAAGCCATTATAAAAAAAGCGAAAGTGATTGGTCATAAATTGGGTGAATTTAAAGATGGGCATGAAAAATGGTTTTTGGATATGGTTGGCATGGCGACTTTGTCTGACATGGTTCCTTTAGTTGGGGAAAATAGAGTGTTTGCCCATTATGGTTTGTCAGTTCTACGGAAGAGTTCCAGAAAAGGGTTGGTAAGACTTTTGAATCATTTAAGAATTGTTCAAAGACATCTGACCGAAGATGATATTGGATTCATGATTACTCCTCGGATTAACGCCGCTTCTAGGATGGGCGTGCCGATGGATGCTTTTAAATTACTTTCAACAGACGATGATATTGAAGCGCGAAAATATGTTGAACATTTGGACAAAATTAACCATGAAAGGAAGGGAACAGTCGCGACCTTGGTCAAGGAGGTGAAGAAGACGATAAGGGAGAGGTATGGGGAAAATAATCAAGGTCCAATGATCAATGATCAAAAGATTGGCGAAAATTTAGTCTCAAAATCTGGGAATAATGGTTTGCCTAATGTTCTCGTACTTGGTAATCCGATATGGCGACCGTCACTTCTTGGACTTGTGGCCAATACCTGCGCGGAAGAATTCAACAGACCGACATTTCTTTGGGGTCGTGATGGCGATGGAATCATCAAAGGTTCATGTCGTTCCGGTGGAACAGTCAGCGTCGTTGAGATTATGCGTAAAATGCCAACTGGAATCCTGACACAATATGGCGGGCACTTTGCTTCAGGCGGTTTTGCCGTGTCAGATGAAACAATTCATCATTTGGGTGAACATTTGAACTCAGCTTTTGGTTTATTATCGCAAGAGCATAAAGAAATTGGGCCAGAGTATATTGACATGGAATTACCGCTTGAAAAAGTTAGTTGGAATATTTACGGAGAAATAGAAAAGCTGGCGCCATTTGGCACGGGAAATCCCAAACCGACTTTTTTGTTTAAAAATATAAAAATCGCCAGCTTAAAACAGTTCGGTAAAGAGAAAAATCATTTAGAATTTAATTTTAGAAAAGAAAACGGATCTTCAGTGAACGCGATTGGTTTTTTTATGAACACTGAACAATTTAAAAATAAAGAAGGGGAGATGATTAAAGCCGGTGATTTTATTGATCTTGTGGCAACAATGGAGAAATCTATGTTTAGAGGAAGTGCGGAGTTGAGGTTGAGGGTGGTGGATGTGTTTTGATTAACCTAGGACACACATTGTCCATTGATTAAATTGGCGAAAAAATTAGTACAATTATTCAACCTTTTGTAATTAATACTTCAAACAAGTAGAATAAGTAAATGAATATTACAATCTTCACGGATGGTTCATCTCGCGGAAATCCTGGTCCTGGCGGTTGGGGATCCTTGATTATCAATGGAAGTAGTGTCGTTGAGTTAGGTGGAGGAGAAAAAGATACGACGAATAATAGGATGGAATTAACAGCGGTTATTGAAGGATTGAGGAAGATTCAGAATTCAAGATTCAAGATTCAAGAAGAAGCGCAGGTTCAAATTTACACCGACTCCTCATATTTAATTAATGGAATTACCAAATGGATTAAAGGCTGGAAAAGAAATGGCTGGAAAAGGATTGATTGGAAGACGAAAGTTGAACACGAATTGTTGAATAAAGATCTCTGGATAGATTTAGATGAAGCGTTAAATAAGGTCGGTACTGAAGATGTTTCTTGGAAATATGTTGGAGGTCATGTGGGAATTGCAGGAAATGAGCGATGCGATGAGATTGCTACTGGTTTTGCCGATGGTACGAAAGTAAAACTCTACAAAGGATCGCTTTCTAATTATAGTAACCCCAAAATTCTTGATATTTCTCATGATCAAGAAAAAGTTAAATCCAAGAAATCAAATTCTTCAAAACATAAAACCAAAGCTTACTCATATGTCAGTTCTGTTAGTGGAGAAATCAAGATTCACAAGACTTGGGCGGAGTGCGAGAAGCGCGTAAAGGGGTCAAATGGTGCTAAATATAAGAAATCATTGGATGCCCTGGATGAAGCTGAAATCATTGAAAAATGGAGGTCGGACCTCCATTTTACACATCATTTATGAATCTTGATCAAATCTTGATTGTTTCTTAATCATTTCTTGATTTCGGTTTTATAAGATTACTCCAATGAGAAAAGGAGTTTTTATTTTCTGGAGTATTTTTATTGCCGGGGCAATTACCCGAGTACTGTTTTCTTTGTATCAAGACGCGCCTGATATCGGAAATTGTCTGAAACAAACGGTAAATGGCACAGGCATAGTCGCCGCTGAGCCTGAACGCAAAGAAAGCGGACAAGTATTTGTTATTCTAGTGAATAATTTATCCATTGCTTCAACGAGTAAGTTATCAGACCAAAAATCATGCGCAAAAGATATTTTAATTCGCGTAAAAACAAAATTGTATCCCAGATTTGTTTATGACGATAATATTTCATTTACTGGAAAAATATCAAAGCCATTCAATTTTAGCAACGCCGGTGGTCGATCTTTTGATTACAAAGGATATTTAGCTAAAGACGAAGTGTTTTATGAAATAAAGAGCGCGGTAGTTGAAAAGCTTGAAAATACAGATAATCGGTCAGTCGCACTCGTCGGCGTGATGGATTCTTTTGACTTGAGCGAAGCGAAACGAAGGAGGAACTCCTCGCGCCAAGAGAGTGTGGCGTCACCGTTCGCACGGTTCGGTGAAATTATTGGATCAATAACAGGAAAAATTTCCTCCATTTTATTTTCAATAAAACGTCATTTTGTCGCAAATCTAGAACAAACTCTCGGTGAACCGCATTCCGCTTTGGCTGCCGGTCTTGTTGTAGGTGAAAAAAGCACTTTAGGAAAAGACTTACTAAATGATTTTCGAATTGTCGGCCTTATTCACATTGTCGTTTTGTCTGGATTCAATATTACGATTGTTGGCGATGCTATGCGCCGAACTCTCTCATTCCTGCCGAGAGTTTGGGGTATTGGTATCGGAGGAATTGGGATCGCGCTATTCGGAGTAATGGTTGGTGGTGGAGCGACCGTGGTCCGTTCATGTTTTATGGCTGGAATTGCTTTATCAGCCGATCTTATTCGCCGAGATTATAATGTGACTCGTGCTTTGATTTTTGCTGGTCTAATAATGCTCATTCAAAATCCACTGATTCTTCTACATGATCCGTCATTTCAGCTTTCATTTTTGGCGACTTTAGGATTAATTCTTCTGGCCAGTCCAATAGAAAAGAAATTGACACTTATTCCAGAGAAGTTTGGTATTCGTGGCATTGTGGCTTCTACAATTGCCACCCAAATCTTCGTTTCACCGTTCATTCTTTACGCAATGGGTCAAATTTCCATTATTGGAATGGTCGCGAATATTTTAGTGCTTCCACTTATTCCAGCTACTATGCTTTTTGTGTTTCTGACTGGATCTATCGGCTTTATTTCGCATCCATTTTCTCAATTGTTTGGCTGGATTTCGCATCTACTTCTCACTTACGAATTGAAAATGGTTGAGTGGTTTGCGCAAATACCATTTGCCTCGGCGAATTTACCGGCTTTTTCTGGCTGGTGGGCGATTGGATTTTATGGAGTGATTATGGGAGTTTTGATAATAAAAAACTTCCAACAAAAGATAAAAGAAAAACAATAGTAAGATCAAATGATTTTGACGCTACTTTGTGTTCTTGAAATTATTTTCGACAGTATTCCAATTTAAGTTCACGAAAAAGTCTTCAACATATTTTTTCTTACCTGAAGGTTGATAATCGGCAACATATGAGTGTTCCCACATATCCAGTCCCAGAATCAAGGCGCAATCTTGGAGTTGGCCCAAGTGTTGTTCGTCTACCCAGGCGTTTAAAAGTTGATTATCTTTGTGATCATAGTAGAGCATGGCCCAGCCAATTCCACGAGTCATGGCGATTGATTTGAATTCTGTTAGCCAAGCCTCAAAAGATCCCCATTCCGCGATAATTGCTTTTTTTAATCCACCTGAATCGCTAATTGTTTTCGCGCCACTTTCAAATGAAGCAAAGTAAACCTCATGATTGCGCATGCCATTGTATTCAAATCCAAAACGGCGATTGATTTCACCGATGGCGTAGGCGTTTTTTTCGGCGTCAACTTTTAGTTCTTGAACTTTTTCTAAAATAAGATTGGCGTGTTTTACATAGCCGGCGTACAGCTTCAGATGTTCTTCAATTGTTTTTGTTGATATGCCAGTTAGAGCTGGGATATTAAAAGTTTTTGGGGTGAATTGTTTCATACGATATTGATTGGACGTTAATTTAGATTTATAGCATAAGCATTATAGCAGATTTCTGGCTTCGGAAGTTGATTGTTAAGTAAAAACTTCAAAACTACACCTTAAAAACAAATCTTGATCAAATCTTGATCAAATCTTTATCATTTCTTGATTTCAGTTCTCTACACTTTAGTCATGAATCTGAATACCATGTCCAAACCATTAATTATGGTCGCGACCGCGGCCACGGTCGCTTCTGCTTTCGGTGGTTATGTTTGGTATGAACAACAACGACCAAAAGTGCTAGAAATTTATGTGTTTGCCTTGAAAAGCGGGCGCTCAATGTTCATTCGCACACCCGACGATTATCGAATTCTTGTTGATGGTGGCGGCAATTCAGAAATAATCAGACATTTGACCAGTCTCATTCCGTTTTATTCACGCCGCATTGATTCAATTATCATTACAAACACGAATGGCAAGAATGTGTCTGGACTTATAGATATTGTGGATAGATATATGGTTGATAGGGTATATATTCCCAAATTTATCTTGGAAGGATTGGGTCTGGCGAGTTTGACGGATAAAATTTATGAGACATTTATAGAGACAATAAAGAGTAAAAATATTTACACGAAAGAAATTTCTGCTGGTGATGAGTTGGTTTTGGGTGGTAATTTATTAAATACAAATAATGGTTCTAATTCAAATAAACCAATTAGCACTTCTTTTCCGACCGCGTTGGATTCTGTTGGTGATTTAAGGGTCTTAGCTAAAATTATTTTTCCAGTCCAACCAGATTCATTTGATTATTCAAGAGCCAGCGCGCCGGAAATATTAATGAATATATCGTACGGCGACAGCACGATATTATTTCTTGGTGACGCGAGCAAGAAGGTGCAGAAATTTATCGCCTCTTCAACTAACCGCACTGATGTTTTGATTGTTTCCCATAGTGCTTTGTCGGCAAATATGTCACCGGAACTTATGAGTCTTATCCAACCGAAGTTGCTCATCTATTCTAAAGTCGTCGCGAAATCAGCACTTGATAATTCTGAAGATCCTAAAAAATCCGCGGCTAAAAAGTTAACAGTAAGGAAAAAATCGGTCGCTGATCCATTTGCGACGATTTTAGATGGGAATCGTTTTAATTTGAAAGAGGTTGGGACGGTTAAAATTACTTCAGATGGAAAAGGGGTGACTATTACAGCAAATGATTATTAATTTTTCTATGAATATTTCCGCAATCAAATTAAAAAATCCCGATTAGTTCGGAATTTTATTTGATCAGACCAGCCTTCTTGAGGGTGACGTATGCGCCGTTTTTCTGAATGGTGCGAAGACCGCGAGCTGAAACACTTATAGAGATAGTTTTCTTGATTTCAGGAACATAAATACGCTTTTTTTGGAGATTTGGGTAACGACGAACATTACCGCAAGGATTGTATTGCGTTGCGCGAGTGCGGTTTGAATATCGTCCGCCGACGACTGAACCCACTTTAGTTATTGCGCAGACTTTTGCCATAGCTGAAGTATGGTATCATGTTTTATATATTTTGCAAATTTATAGAAATCCTAAGCTCTAAATCCTAGACAAATTCAAAATTTAAAGTTCCCAATAAGAGACTTTATTTTTTGGATTTCGTATTTAATGCTTCAGATTTGTCTAGAATTTAGGATTTCTTAATTATCATCATGCTTACGATTATTTCAATTGTCATACTTATATTATCGGTAATTATCCATGAAGTCTCTCACGGCTACATGGCTGATCACTTGGGCGATCCGACCGCACGATTACAAGGAAGACTAACTTTGAATCCACTGAAACATATTGACCCAGTCGGCTCAATTATTGTCCCTTTGATAACTTCCTTGGCTGGATTTACTTTTGGTTGGGCAAGACCAGTACCGTACAATCCTTATAATTTGAAAAATCGGCGCCAAGGTGAGTTCCTGATTGCAATTGTTGGGCCACTCTCCAATCTCGCGCTGGCTCTAATTTTCGGGTTAATAATCAGATTTTTTTATGCCGGCGCGATGACACCATTTATGGAGATTTTGTCATATATTATATTGATCAATATTATTCTAGCTGTTTTCAATCTGATTCCAGTTCCGCCGCTTGATGGTTCAAAACTTTTGTTGGCTTTTTTACCAAATCAATATGGTCGCGCCAGAGTTTTACTTGAAACATACGGACCATTTTTGATTATTTTTGTGGTATTTTTTCTTTGGCAAGTGATTTCGCCGGTTATTTGGCCGATTTTCAGGGCATTTACGGGGGTTGATTTTTAGGTTAGTGAGATCTCGTTTCGCTTAATTTGCCAATGTTTTTTCTTGCATAAAAATCTCTTTCATGTTAGTCTTTTCTCATTGCCTATTCGGCAAGTGTTTGTTTCTGGCAAGAATGAGTAATCGCCTCGGTCAGCCACAAAGTTATTTGTTGCTAACTCAAACCAAAAGCGGTGAAGAATTCAGGATTGCCACTTCTAGTAACTGGTTACTAGTATACTAGTTCACCAGTTACCAAATTATGCCTACAATCAATCAATTAACCAGTTCAAATAGAAAGCGTTTCAAGAGGAAATCAAAATCCATCGCTTTGACTCGCACTTTCAACACAATCCAAAATAGGCCAAGTTTTTTCCCCGCGCCATTCAAGCGTGGAGTTTGCGTGAAAGTTACCACCAAGACTCCGAAAAAGCCAAACTCGGCGATTCGTAAGATAGCTCGTGTTCGTCTTTCCAATGGATTGGAGGTTACCGCTTATGTACCAGGTGAAGGTCACAACCTACAAGAACACTCCGTGGTTCTACTCCGTGGTGGTCGCGTAAAAGATGTAGGTCTGCGATATACAGTAGTCCGCGGTGTCTTAGACGCGGCTGGAGTGGAGAAGCGCAGAAAAGGTCGCAGTCAGTACGGCAACAAGAGGCCGAAAGCAGTAAAATAAAAACATGCGAAGAAAATTAAACATAAAAAGAGAATTAAAGTCCGATGTAACATATCAGTCTTTGAAACTTGGAAAATTTACCAATTACATCATGGAATCCGGCAAGAAAAATATTGCTCGTTCCATTGTTGTTGATTGCATGAATCTCATTAAAGAGAAAGCTAAGGTTGAGAATCCAATGGAGATTTTTGAAGCTGCCTTGAAAAACACTATGCCTGCCATGGAAGTTCGTTCACGCCGTGTCGGTGGTGCAAACTATCAAGTTCCACGCGAAGTTCGTCCAGAACGCAGGTCGGCTCTCTCAATGAAATGGATTATTGAGGCCGCGCGTAACAAAAAAGGCAAGCCAATCCATGAGAAACTCGCCGATGAAATTATCGCGGCTTCAAAAAATGAAGGTGAAGCGATCAAGAAGCGTGAAAACATGCACAAGATGGCGGAGGCAAACAAAGCATTCGCGCACTTTGCTTGGTAATTAAAATCATGAACCGCGATTACCCACTGGAAAAAGTACGAAACTTTGGAATCATTGCCCACATTGATGCTGGCAAGACGACGACTTCCGAGCGCATTTTGTATTACACCGGCATGACCCATAAGATTGGGGAAGTTCATGATGGCGACACCGTGACTGATTGGATGGAGCAGGAGCGTGAGCGTGGCATTACGATTACTGCCGCCGCCATTACCTGTTTTTGGAATCCAACCTACATGGGTAAAGATATTTCCAAAAAAGTTCGTTTTAATATTATTGATACTCCCGGACACATTGATTTTACCGTTGAGGTAAAGCGTTCTTTGCGTGTTTTAGACGGAGCTGTTGTGGTTTTTGACGGAGTTGCTGGTGTTGAGCCACAATCCGAGACAAATTGGCGTTATGCCGACGAAGGAAAAGTTCCACGACTTTGTTTTATCAATAAGTTGGATCGCACAGGTGCCTCTTTTGAGAAATCATACAAATCTATTCTTGAGCGTTTGAATAAAAATGCCATTCGTTTTCAAATCCCGATTGGTCTAGAGGGAGATCATGTAGGTGTTATTGATTTGCTGAAAATGAAAGCTTTTTATTTTGAAGGAGAGATGGGAAACACAATTGTTGAAAAAGAAATTCCCGCGGAACTTCTCGCGGACGCGGCGAAATATCGCGCGGAAATGATTGAAAAAGTCGTTGAACACGATGATACCGCAATGCATAACTATCTTGAAGGCAAAGAAATTTCCATTGATGAATTTAAAGTTGTCGCTCGGAAAGCGGTTATTGCCAACAAAATTTTTCCTGTTTTTACCGGTTCGGCTTTGAAAAATATTGGCGTGCAATTGATTTTGGACGCAGTCGTTGATTATTTGCCGTCACCTTTGGATATGCCACCCGTCAAAGGAATTGATCCAAACACAGGTCAAGAAATCATTCGTCATGCTTCGGACAGCGAACCATTTGCCGCGCTAGCTTTCAAACTCCAAAATGATCCGTTCGTCGGCCAGCTGACGTTTTTCCGGGTTTATTCTGGAACCATTGAAGCTGGAACTTATATTTACAACGCGACCACGGGCAAGAAAGAACGCCTTGGTCGTATCGTCCGTCTTCAAGCTGACAAACGCGAAGAAGTAAAGAAGGTTTTTGCCGGCGAAATTGCCGCTGCGGTAGGTCTCAAGGATGCTTTAACCTCAAATACTTTTTGTGATGAAGCCAAACCAATTGTTCTTGAAGTTATCAAGTTTATGGAGCCAGTTGTGTCATTGCGTATTGAGCCAAAGACCAAGGCCGATCAAGAAAAAATGGGCATGGCTCTTCGTAAACTCGGTAATGAAGACCCAACATTTAGAGTTTCTTCAAATCAAGAAACCGGAGAGACGATTATTTCAGGAATGGGCGAATTGCATCTAGAAATTATGGTTGATCGCATGAAGCGTGAATTCGCCGTTCAAGCAAATGTCGGCGAACCACAAGTGGCATATCGCGAAACTATTCTTGGTGCCGCGGAGGCAGAGCATAAATATATCAAACAGACCGGCGGTAAAGGTCAATACGGACATGTCCGTCTCAACCTGAAGCCGATGGAGCCGTTGGTTCCGGGCGCGAAGGTCAAGAAAAATATCAGTCGTTATGATGATTTTGAATTCGTCAATTCCATCAAAGGCGGTGTGATTCCAAATGAATTTATTCCTGCGGTTGAAAAAGGTGTCCATGAAGCTATGGACAGGGGTATTGTGGCTGGTTTTAAAATGGTTAATATTTCTTGTGAACTTACCTTTGGTTCATATCATGATGTTGACTCATCCGAAATCGCCTATAAGATTGCCGCTTCACAGGCCTTTCAAGATGCCGCCAAGCGTGCCAAGCCCGTTATTCTTGAGCCGATCATGAAATTGGAGATTGTTGCTCCAGAAAAGTACATGGGTGATATCAACGGCTCTATTGCTTCCAAGCGCGGTCAGGTTGAAGGCTCCGAGCCCCGTGGTCAAGCCGTTGCTATTCACGCCAAAGTCCCATTGTCAGAAATGTTCGGTTACACAACCTCACTTCGTTCTATGACTTCTGGACAGGGCAGTGCCATGATGGAGTTTGATCACTATGAAGTCGTGCCGGGAAATGTGGAGAAGGAGATTGTAGAGAAGAGGAAGTAAAGCGCTTGACACTAAAATAACCGTTGTATATACTTCGGTTATGAAAACAGTCATAAATATAAAAGTAGACAAGGAAATAAAGACCCGTGCTTTCGAAGTTGCCCAGAGCATGAGTCTTCCTTTGAGTACCATTATAAATGCTTTTTTGAAGAAGTTTATCGCTGACCAGAGCGTTACTTTTACTGCACCACTAATACCAAACAAGAGGCTTACTAAGATTTGGAAACAAGTTGAGAAAGATATAGAGTCGGGCAGAAATTTATCGCCATTGTTTACTAACACGAGCAAGATGGATAAATATCTTGCTAATTTATGAGGAAAATTATCAGCTTCATTTTCCATAAGAATTTTGATAAATCATTTGTTAGATTAGATGGTGATATCAAAAAAGCATTTCGGGAGAGAAGAAATTTGCTTTTGATTGATTCGAATCATCCAATTCTTGACATTCATCCACTTCATGGAAAATGGAAAAATAGTTGGAGTATGAATATAACTGGCGATATTCGTGCAATATTTAAACTTGAAGGGTATATAGCTATTTTTTGGGACATTGGTACTCATAGTCAGTTGTATGGTTAGTGATTTCGTATGATCAGATCTGTTGATAACTTTGATTGCGGATAAATTCGAATGAGATATAATGTTCTCACTACCCAAAGGCATGACCTCACATGAGGCGTGTCTTTTCTAGTTATCAGTAATCTCTAGTTATTTATTGTTCACTCCGTTCGTTGTTGCAAGTTGCGGGGGGGGGGCTATAATAATAGTTATTTTTTGGTTTGTTGTTAAAAGATCAGCTAGATCGG
>JBBTTD010000009.1:0-20029 GCA_038064415.1 Patescibacteria group bacterium
GATTTTTCGCTACGATTCTAAATACAAAAACCCAGTAGATTCTCTCATACTGGGGATGGGGGGAATAATTGAGATGTGATATGATTAGTTTATGGAAGGTATCAAAACAGAAAAAGGTCCAGAACGAATTCCAACAAAAGAAGAGGTTTTGGAAGTTATTGCTAGGTACATAGAGAATGCTACTTTTGTTCGGGAATTGTCTGATGAACAGGGGCTATATTTGCTTGAAGTAAAAGTTCAAGGCGAAAAGACTGGCGAAACTATCCAATATGAATACATAAGAAAAGGAAAATTTCCAAACCACAATGAATCAGTATCGACCGTTATTCATATCGTGTATTATGAAAATGAAATACCAGTTGGCGGGCATGACGTCGCTAATTTTGATTCTGAAACTGGAGAGTGGAAAGATGTAAAATAGGTTTCGACTTTGACCCTTGACACCACTCTAGAAAAGACTACAATTTGTGTAATAATCGCCCGCGGCCATTGGAGTTGCGCCCAAGATGGTACTACTCGGCACTGAAGCTGATGGCAGGCACTATGACAAACCCCTTCGTAGGGGTTTGTGCGCTTATGGGATATCTTTATCCATTACACTAAGATAATGTTTTCTTCCATTTTGTATTTTCCTGACAACGACCGTTACGATTTTTTTATTGAAAGATTTTTCAAAGGACCAGAAATGACATATTGATATTTTTAATATAGCGCCATTATTAATTGTTTTGTTTGAAATATAATATTCCTCAAATTTTGCGCTTTCGGATAAAATTTTTACAGCAATTGGCAATAATTCAATTCTTCTTTTTTGTTGTTCCAAATTTCTCATATCTTTTCCTTTACGAATTAAATGTTTGTAGCCATGACTATTAAAATAAATAAGTTCACCTCCAAACGCGGGGCAGGAAATTGAACAAATTTCATAGTAATATTTTTTTGATTTTTCTATGAATTCTTTCCAGTTTAGATATTGCATTAGACTAGCGTAACAAAGCAAAATAAAGAAATTATAAAGATCCGATCAAGATTTGATCAAGATTTTAATTTGTTGTGAAATCTATCACGTTTAATCTTTGAACTAAGTAACAGCGATTGACTTCTCACCCCCCATTTGTTAGTATGTTTCTACCTTATAAAACAAGGTTTTTCATACAAAAAAGCGATTGGAAGCACACCCGCAAGGGATAGCTAACCAGTCCTCATTTTTTTGAGAAAAATTCGCAGTCATTACCAACCGTTTATCACATGGCAAAAACATCAGTAATCGCACGATCCCAAAAGAAGCCGAAATTCAAGTCGCGCGTCGTCCGTCGTTGTTTCCGATGTGGTCGCAAGCGCGGTTACATGAGAGACTTTGATCTTTGTCGTATTTGTTTTCGTGAATTTGCCAATGAAGGAGCGATTCCCGGTATTAAGAAATCATCATGGTAACCGATCCAATTTCAGACTTAATAATCCGCCTCAAAAATGCTAGCGACGCAAAGAAACCAGTCGTGGCTGTTTCGCAGACAAAATTGACCGAGAATATCGCCCATGCTTTAAAAAAAACTGGATATCTGAATAGTGTTGAAAAAAACAAAGACACTCGTGAACTTCAGCTTGGTATCGTATATTTTGAAGGTGAGCCAAGAATTCACGGTGTAGAACGCATTTCCAAGTCATCTCGTAGAATTTATCTGAAATCAAACGATATTAGAGTTTTTAGGAGTGGTTTTGGAAACACATTCCTTTCAACACCAAAAGGCATAATGATTGACATGGATGCCAAGAAGCAAAAGGTCGGCGGGGAAGTCTTGTTCAAAATTTGGTAATAATAAATGGATTCCCACTGGAGTTTATACTCTGGAGTACGGGAATGATACACAAACTACAATGTCAAGAATCGCGAAAAAACCAATAGCAATCCCAGCCAAAACCGAAGCTTCTTTTTCTGGTGGCGTGATGACCATAAAAGGTCCGCTTGGAAGTTTGTCAAAGAATTTTCGCCCATACATTAATGTGGTTGTTGAAAATGGCACTATCACTCTCACTCCAAAATCAAACTTGCTTCAGGCGCGTGCGCTTTGGGGAACTTATGCTTCACATATCAAAAATATGCTAGCTGGCGTCAATAAACCATATGAAAAGAAATTGGTAGTTGAAGGGATTGGTTTCAAGGCCGATATCAAAGGCGCGAACCTGGTCATGGCTCTTGGTTTTTCACATCCAGTCACTGTTCCTATTCCTATCGATCTCAAAGTGACTTCTGAAAAGAACAACCTGACTATTTCTGGAATAGATTGTGAAAAAGTCGGTCAGTTCGCCGCAGTCGTCCGTTCAATGAAGAAACCAGAACCATATCTTGGTAAAGGGATTCGTTATTCCGATGAGGTTATTAGACGCAAGCAAGGTAAGAAGGCGGCGTAAGAAATGATCAATGTTCAATAACGCAATGATCAAAAAAATAAACAAATAATACAATGAGTAATTTACAAACAAAACAAAAAATATTTGCCCGCAGAAAGACACGCATTCGCGCCAAGATTTCTGGCACTCCGGAACGACCTCGTTTGGCGATTTTTAAGTCTCATAAATATATTTATGCCCAAATTATTGACGACACTAAAGGACATACACTTGCTTCTGCTGATACGCGAAATTCTAAATCAAAAACTCCGGTTGAGAAGGCCAAGGAAGTTGGAATTGAGATTGCCAAGAAAGCAAGAGTAGTCAAGATTACCAAAGTTGTTTTTGATAGAGGTGGTTACATCTATACCGGTAAAATCAAAATGGTCGCTGATGCCGCTCGTGAAGGAGGTCTTGAATTTTAAATAAAAACATGAAGGACAAAGATGTAAAAATTAATGATGATATGAAGATTCCAGCAACCGGAATTGATGTATCCGCTATTTTGCCAGTCGACGCACCGATTATTGACGCACTTCCAACTGATTTAACAAGTCCAGCTGTTGTCGCGAATAAAGTTACTCCAGGCAGAAAAATGCGTGGTGATAGTGCGAGGAGAGGTGGAAGAAATCAAAGTCCTCAAGGAAGTCGTCCCGGTCAGCGTGGTGGTCGTGGCGAGCCACGCGAGAGAGTCAAACCAGAATTTGATTCCAAGATTGTTGATATCCGTCGTGTGACTCGTGTTACTTCCGGTGGTCGCAGAATGAATTTCAGTGTGGCCGTGGTTGCCGGTGATCGCAAGGGTCGTGTCGGTGTTGGTCTTGGCAAAAGTATTGATACCGCTTCAGCGGTTGAGAAAGCGACTCGCGAAGCCAAGAAAAATCTAATCAAGGTTCCACTATCACCACAGATGACGATTGCTCATGCGGTTGAAGGTAAGTTTTCCAGCGCGCGCATTATGATTTTCCCAGCTCGTGGTCGTGGTATTGTGGCTGGTAGCTCAGCTAGGACAGTTATTGAATTGGCCGGTATCCGTGATGTTTGCGCGAAGTTTCTTTCAGGTAGCAAGAATAGATTGAATAACGCCAAAGTCGCGATTGAGGCACTCAAGAAATTGAGCAAGGTCTCAAGAGCGACTCTTACAAATAAACCTCCAAAAGTTATCGTTGAAAAGTAAAAAACCAACATGCAATTCCATCAACTAAAACGAAATACCCCGAACATGAAGTGCATGACTGTTGCTCGTGGTGGAAAGCGCGGTAAAACCGCTGGTCGTGGAGGTAAAGGTCAATCTGCTCGTGCCGGTAATAAGCGTCGTCCAGAGTGGCGTGACATTATCAAGAGAATTCCGAAGTTGCGCGGTCGTGGTAAAAACTCCAATAAAACTATTGAATTGTCCGCGGCAAAAGCTATGCCCGTCAATCTGGTTGTCCTAGAAAGTATTTTCAGCGCGGGAGACAGTGTTACGCCGACTATTCTTGTTGAAAAGAGGATAGTCTCAACTTGGTCTGGTAATATTCCCGCGGTTAAGATTCTTGGTGGAGGTGAGATTACCAAAGCCCTAAAGATTTCCGGTTGCGCGATTTCGGAGTCAGCCAAGGCTAAAATAGAAAAAGCCGGTGGTACAATTACGGCACTTGCTTCCCGAGTAATTTCAAAGAATAGGGGTCCTTCACTTCCAAGCGATGTTAATACGGCTCCAGTCAAGGTTGAGAAGAGGGAAGTTAAGAAAGAAAAAATAAAGAAAGGAGATAAAGTTCAGGCGTCAATTAAGCGCGTTAAGGAGACAAAGACAGTTAAATCAAAAGGAAATAAAAGTCCAGGAAAGCCAGAAAAAGCTTAAGATCAGCAAATAGTAAAATTCATCACTAATTGGTACTATTAAATTATGCAAAACTTTTGGGATAAAATTGTAGTAGCGCTCAAAGATCCAATATTGAGAAAAAGGATTGGTTTTACTATTCTTGCTTTGGTTCTATTTCGAGCCATGGCAACTATTCCAATTCCTGGAGTTAATGCCGAAAATCTTTCTCAACTTCTCGGTTCAAGTCAATTCTTTGGATTTCTAAATATTTTTTCAGGTGGTGGCCTTTCTAATCTTTCTATTGTGATGCTGGGTGTTGGACCATTCATCACTGCCTCAATCGTGATTCAGCTTCTAACCATGATGTTTCCAAAATGGAAGGCACTGATGCATGAAGAAGGCGAGGCTGGTCGCATGAAGCTCTCAAATTATTCACGACTTTTGTCAGTTCCACTAGCAATTCTTTCTGCCGTTGGTTTCGTATCATTGCTCCAGTCACAAAATGTTCTTCCAGAATTTGGAACAGTGCCGTTCATTATAAACATTCTGGTTATTACAGCAGGGTCTACTTTGTTGATGTGGATCGGTGAACTTATTTCAGAGTTTGGTATTGGTAACGGCGTCTCTCTCATCATCTTTGCTGGCATTGTATCTAGTCTACCCGGTAGCATCACTCAATTCTTTGCTAGCTATGATACCGCGAATATTCCAATTTATGCCGCGGCTTTGGCTATTGGTTTGATTGTCATTGCGGGTGTCGTTTTCATCACTGAAGCAGAACGATCTGTTCCAGTTACTTATGCCAAACAAGTTAGAGGAAACAAGGTTTATGGCGGAGCTTCTACATATTTACCATTGCGTCTCAATCAAGCGGGTGTGATTCCAATCATCTTTGCTCTTTCAATTTTGCTATTTCCTCAAATAATTTCCAATTTCCTATCGCATGTTTCCAATACGACCGTTGCCAGTATCGCAACTTCATTTACGACTTTCTTTAATAATCCATGGGTTTATGGCGGGTTCTACTTTATTTTGGTCGTAGTTTTCACTTACTTCTATACGGCTGTCACATTTGATCCAAAGCAGATTTCTGAAAATCTTCAGCGTTCAGGTGCCTTTGTTCCAGGAGTTCGTCCGGGCGATCACACTCGTGATCACTTGGCCGCGATTGTAACTCGTATAACATTGGTTGGCGCGCTATTTCTCGGAATCGTAGCCATCTTGCCTTTGGTTATGCAGGCTTTTACTGCCAATAAGTCGCTAGCAATCGGCGGCACGGCTTTACTGATCGTGGTTTCAGTGGTTTTAGATCTTTTGAAGAAAATAGATGCACAAGTCTCAATGAGGGAGTACTAATTGTTTATATCTTCTGCATTTCTTATGCACAGTATCGTTTGACTATATAAGTAGTGTTCAAGCTATAATAGCAGTTAATAACATGAATAGGTTTCTTTTCTTTTCTCTATCAGTTTTATTGTTATCAAGTACTTCAGTTGTTTTTGCTCAAACTACTCGTACTTTAGAAGACTACGGTCTATCTCCAGAGGACGCTAAATATTTTTCACCAGCAGAGATTCAGAAGATCCTCAATTCCAAAACTCCAACAGAAACGATGGCTGAAATGAAGACCTCCCCATCCACTCTTTTTGTACCACCATCGTCAATTACAGTACTTCCTGATGACCTGAGGGGTACAGCTAACTGTTTTGATTATTATCACTTTGGGAGTGTGCAGACAGATTTCATCACTCGAAACTCCAATGTTACTCCCGGCTCTGACATTGAGTTTAGTGGCACCATCACTAACAACAATGATTATCCTGTGGTTGATGGAAGTCTTTACATTAAAATTCTTAAGGAGCGTAGCAAGGTGAAGGAAGCTAATGGTCCCGATGTAGTAGATCAATTTGTGGCAAAGGAACATCTTACGCTTGCAGCACATGCATCAATTAGAGTTTCTTTTTTGTATCATATATCTTCAAATGCTCGCGCGGGAAACTATCGTATTGTTTCGTTTTTTATTACTGATCAAAAATTCAATCTTCTTGGACTGAGTTTTACTGATGATGTAGTAGGAAATATTTTTGATTTTCAAATAGGTGGCAAAGATTCAAGTGTTTATTTTGACAAATCATCAGTGATTATCAACAGCAAGTCCTATTTTTTTGCTGTTCCTCCTCCCAGAATAGCTGACGCAGATTCTGTCGCTGTTTCAGCGAAGGTCACAAATACGACTTCCAAAGATGAAACTGTTGATGTGATCTGGAAACTCTATCGCTGGGACAGTATAAATCCCGAGAACCTCATACACACAATACCTGCAAGTGTGACCGTTAAAGCCGGTTCTACTGCCACTGTCAGACTGACTATTCCTGACAAAGAATTTCCTGTTTACTATCTTGTGGCCGAGCTTTCCTACAAAGACATCAAATCTTTTCTCAATATCCGATTTGTTCGCTCAGGTGTAGATCGTGTGAGATTAAATTTTCCTTCCATAACTTCTTTTCCACTACTCAAAGGAGTTACTTCAACCATGTTTACTTGTGTGCACAACAGTGGCACCTCCGCCATTGTACCAGACGGCAAGATAGTACTAGAGCTTATAGATGACCGTGGAGCCTCTGTCGCTCTCTATACCTATGATGGTGGCATTAGTGGAGAAATGATGGCCGTCAAGAAGGACTTTGTACCTAAAAAAACCCTTGATACTTTTACCTTGCGTGCCACTCTCTATCAAGCAGGGAATATTGTAGATAAATCTAGTATTGTTTATAGCTGTAAAACTATTGATCCTGATAGTTGCAATAAACTACCAACTACTATGGCGACAACTACAAGAAGCTTAGGCGAAAATACTCCCCTAATCATTGTCTTAGTAGGTATTGTTTTTCTTATTATTATTGCTGTTGGTAACAAATTCAGAATTTTCAAAAAGAAACGAAATTTTACATTACCACTTCTTCTCATACTATTTCTTTTTCCACTTGGATTTCTCCTTTCAGGAAAAATTGCTGAAGCTAAGAGTGTGACATGGAATCAACAGTCTAATGACAGACTTGCTTATTTTTGGGATCGGTTTAGTGCCACTGGGTGGGCAACTGGACTGAGAGGAAAGAATGTAAGCATATCCTACAATGTCCTAGTAGAGGACCTCACTAAAGATTCAAATATTCCTGATGGAGGTTTAGTTACCTTGGGAGATCAATTGAAGCTAAAGTTTATGCCACATGTATATAGTGATATTTCCTGGTTTGGAACAGGATATAGCGCGGATTCTCCCTTTGGTGAGTGGAAGACGCCAATTATCACTCCTCCCACATTAGGTTGTTATCCAAGTGATTTTGTTGGCACCGGAGGTGAACTTATAGGTGCAGCTATGTCATATGATATTTATATTCCACTTCTAGTGAAAATGCCCACAAAATCAATCACTATTCCAGCTGGTCTAACTTGTGGGTCATTGTTAGGTGATGAGACAATTGGATATTCGATGCTATGTACGGTAAATGCTACGGGATCACTAAGTCCAACATTTAATTTTGGTTCCACCCATGGCAAGTTTTATTATCGGTATTATGATAATCGTGATTATACCGATCCGGATACTGGAAGGGTTTATACTCCCGGCTGTTATGGAAATTCTCAGCCAATGGATAATACGGTTGATGAAACTGAACTAACATCTTCTGGTTCTTACTGGGGATTTCCTTATCATGTTTCCTCTACCTTAACCTGGTACTCTCTCATCGTTCCTGAAATAAATATCTCTTACAATCTAACTGCTGAACCTCTCACACCTCTCTCTGGTATATGTACCCAGACGCCCATTAGTGCAAATATATTAATAGGAAATAGTTCTGTAAATGTATTAAGGACGGTAACATCTACAGGTGGTACCAGTCCATATTCATACAGGTGGTCAGATGGTCCAAGCTATTCATCACCTAATACCCATGATTATCTTTTTACTACCTTACAAACTGGTATTTCATCATTATCTGTTACAATTCAAGACTCTGTTGGCGGTACATATAATGCTTCTTGTGGTACTGTGAATGTGATTGATAATAACTTACCACCTGTTAATGCCATATCCCTCTTTCTCGGTCGTGCTTCTGATATGTCTGCAAATGTAAATAAACCGACCCTGCCAATTACCCAAGGTGATAGTTTCAAATTAAAATGGATAAATGGATCTGGTACGCCAAGTAGTTGTTCTGCAAGTGTTAGTAATTCGGCGTCTTTCACGGGATTTAATAATGTCGCTATACAAACAGATGACATCATTACAGTACAAGGTTTGGAGACAAGCGCCTTATCAGGAATATATACTCTTACGATAAGTTGTCCAGATACTACTCCACCTAATGCTTCCGTTATCCTACGAGTTGGTAGTTCTGTGGAAGTTCCGTTTTAGGTTGGCAATTAGATTAAGACAGGTTCTTGCATTTCTTTTGGTTTGTCAAGTTTGCTAACTTGCTTGACACAATATTTGTCAGTGGTAGAGTGCCTTTATTATGGTTTCTAAATCGTTACTCAGCTCGTTTATAAAAAGATTGAATTCTAGCGGTTTTTATTATTTAGCTTTATTCCTCGTCATCATAGGAGGCATCTCATTCGCCTCTACTGTTTTCGCGGTTGTACTTCCAGACACGACTACTGGCTTAGTTGGACACTGGAAACTTGATGAAAGTCCTGCCTACAACCAGACTACAATAATAGATTCTTCAAGTAGCGATATTAACGGAATTTTTAATACGGATAATGATCTGATGGACAAGTCTTTGACCGGTCATATTGATGGAGCAATTAGTTTTGATGGAACCGAGGACTTTATCAATATTCCAAATTCAACAGTCTTTGAACCAGCGCAAAATATTACAGTGTCAGCATGGGTCAAAGGTGGTCCTCAACTACTACCATCATACGCATATATTTTCTCAAAAGGCGCTGATGAATGTCTCAATGGATCTTATGCACTTTATACCGGAGTAAGCGGAGGTATTTCATTTTATATTACCAACACAGACGGAACATATTTTATCTCTCCCGATTTCGGTAGTAGTATCTGGGATGACGAGTGGCACCATGTCGTTGGGACATATGACGGAAGTGTTGTAAGACTTTTCGTTGATGGCAGTGAAGTTGAGCCAGGTACGACAGTTACTGGCTCAACTACCATCAAATATGCTTTAACGACCAGCAATGATATTTCCGTGGGAAGCTATCGTGGGACATGCCCTGCCCCTGCGTTAAATTATAATGGGTCTATAGATGATGTTAGGGTTTATGATCGAACTCTGTCAACTCTTGATATACAAGGACTTTATAGTCCGACACCTACGATAAATCTCATATCTCCCATCAGTGGACATACATATTATAACAATGAAGATCTGTATATAACTTGGACCTCCTCTGGATATGTCGGAACCGTTGATGTCGTACTGAAAAGTATTGATCAGGAATTTTCTCCTATTGGTTCAGGCACTTCGGCGGCGCGTGCTCAAGTGATAGATGGATCGTACATTTTACCAATTTCGCGGTCATTTTTTCCAATAAATCCCGGTCAATACAGGTTGGTTTTAGTCTGTGAAAACGGGACTGTGTTATGTAACGGCAACGCGGATAGCGGCTATTTTACCATGGCTGGTCCCAACACTCCGCCGACTATTTCTCTAATTGGCTCTAGTACCATAAGTATTGAAAAAGGGGTCGTGCTCGTAGATCCGGGTGTTGATATTTCAGATAATGAGGAAGCCACCTCTTCTTTGGTTGTCTCAACGACTACTGATCCGATTGGCGGCGTAAATGTAAATATTGTAGGAGTATATATTGTTACTTACACAGCCACAGATACTGGTGGATTATCAGCGTCAACTACGCGTACTTTTAACATTGTTGACACAACGGCTCCTGTAATTACGATAGATCCGTATTCAACTACAACAACTGATCAAAACATCACAGTTACAGCTACTACTAGTGAGGGTATATTAGATGCCACAAGTCATATTTTTACCGAGAATGGTAGTTTTGATTTTGTGGCAGTAGATGAATACGGCAATACTTCTACATCCACAGTGACTATCAGTAACATCAATAAAACTCCACCGCCGACAATTGTTCCTAACACTGTTATTTATGGTAGTTCAAGTGGTGGTAGAATATTTACGACGCCTGTTTCAGGTCCTATAGGAACAATTCAAGATAATATCACCCCGGCTTTTTATAGTTCCACTGGTCCAGAATCTGATCTCGGTAATTTATCCGATGATGGTCTAATAGTCGCGGATGAATCTGAGTTAAGTTCAAGTAGCACGGACAATATTGAAAATATCAACAATCCCGAATCAGATTTAACCGCGGCCGTGGGTTCGGCTGGGATTTTCACGAGTTGGGTCTGGATACTTATCGCGATAGTTGTAATTGGAGGTATTTTATACTTCGTCTGGAGACTAAATAATCAGGATTAGGACTGAAATTGCCAAGTTCAAAATAAATTGACTCTCGTCATTAAATTTGGTAGGCTGTATTCCTATGGAAATTAAAAAAACTATAGAGACCATGTTCACGGCTGGAGCTCATTTTGGTCTTGGCCGTTCGCGCAGACACCCAACAGTTTCACCGTATATTTTTGGCACGAAGAATACTACTGACATTTTTGACTTGGAAAAGACTGCTGATATCTTGGAAAAAACAAAAGCTATCATTGTCTCATTAGCTAAAGAGAGCAAGACCGTCCTTTTTATTGGCGGCAAAAAAGAGGCCTCTATAGCCGTCAAAAATGCCGCTATGTCAATAAATATGCCATATGTTGATGGTCGTTGGATTGGCGGGACTTTGAGCAATTTTGGTCAAATTAGAAAGCGTGTTGATCGTTATGAGAAACTCATTGCCGACAAAGAAAAGGGCGAGCTTGTAAAATACACCAAACGCGAACGCATGTTGATTGACAAAGAGATCGCTTCTTTGGAAAAAATGTTTTACGGTATAGTCGGTCTAAAAAAGATTCCAGAAGCTGTTTTTATCATAGACCCCCGTCGTGAAAAGAATGCTGTTAAAGAAGCTCAAGATATGGGCGTTACCGTGATTGCGCTTGCCGGTTCTGATTGCAATATTTCAGAGGTTAAGTATCCGATTGTTGGTAATGATGCTTCAAAGGCAAGCATTCAGTTTTTTCTGGGAGAGATTGTCAAAGCTTATCAGGCGGGGAAAGTCAAATAGGCGATGATAAGTCCATTTTTATTCTGGAGTCGGAAAAAAAGACAAGAGACGAATACAATAGTTCCGAAACAAGCAAAGTTGCCGATTCAATCAATAAACAATTCTAAAAATATCATGGTCATCACAACTGAACAAGTCAAAAAGTTAAGAGACCAAACAGGCATTTCCGTAATGCAATGCAAAAAAGCGCTTGAAGAGGCTAGTGGCGACATGGAAAAAGCCCTGGTGATTTTGCGCAAAAAGAGTGGTGAGTTGTCAGCCAAAAAATCTGATAGAACATTCCGAGCCGGAGTCGTTCAGGCATACATTCATGCTACTGGGACTGTTGGTGCCATTGTTGAGCTCAACTGTGAGACTGATTTTGTTTCCAATACTGAAGATTTCAAGACATTGGCTCGCGATATTGCTATGCATGTTACCGCTACCAATCCAAAGTTTTTAAATAAAGATGAAATCAAAGAATCAGATCTGAAGACTGCTCGTGAAGTATTTGCGGAAGAGGTCAAAGATAAGCCGATAGCCATGAAAGACAAGATTCTTGCTGGCAAGCTTGATACTTATTTTTCAGAAATGGTTTTGCTCAATCAACCATTTATCAAAAGTTCTGAAGTAACTATTCAGGGTTTGATTGATGGCGCAGTTCAAAAATTTGGTGAAAAGATCGCAATTGCCAGATTCAGGAGGTTTAAGGTGTTAGAAAATTAGGATAGGGTTTTTGGGTATTAGATGTTAGAATAGTAATATTAGGTACAGGTATAGTTATTCTAGGATCTAAAATTCTAACTCCCAAATCCACAATTATGTATACTCTTATAGCCATATTTTACGTCTCGTTAATAGCTATCATTGTGATGGTTCTTTTGAAGCGCCACGAAGTCAAGACCAGTAAGCCGTGCATTATCTCCCGCCTTAGCCGTGGAAGTGACCATTTCTTTCATTCTATTTTCGCCAATATTAGGAAATCATCCTCTTATGTCAATAGGCACACTTTTGTCGCTTTGGCTCATTGGATAGCTGTACACGTTTTGGTTCGCATCCGCAATGTTTATGTTGAGATCAAGTCGTCTTTTTTGGCGAATCCTCATGGCAAGAAGATTATGGATGCTGTTCGTGGTCGTGGTGAGATAAGTGATCATGGCGCCTCGTTCTATTTGAGGAGGATCTCGGAAAAATAAATTCAAAGTTTGAAATTTGTTCTTGAGGATTAATAATTCAAAATGCAAATTCGTGGCGCAAGAAAGCGCTTTTTTTGTTTGCAAAGATGAATGAAAATTGGTACAGTGACGGACACATAAAAGGAAGATTTTTAAGTTTATGTTGCCACCTTAGCTCAGTTGGTAGAGCAACGCTTTTGTAAAGCGAAGGTCCCCAGTTCAAGTCTGGGAGGTGGCTCTAGTTAGTTTTTTTTGCTAGAGTAATATTCACTATGAATACCAAGGAATTTATTATTGATAAAAGCGAAGAGGATAAGCTTATTAAAAGTCTAGGGATTAGAATTGATTCTGAGGCAGTTAGATTGAAGCGCTACATTGCGATGCCTGATCTGTCAAGAATGCGTGGTAGTCCACTCAAGGAAATTGTTGACCGCGCATCAAAGACAGATAGTCTTACTGGTTTTGATGTCATCAATATCCCAGAAATAGTCCCGACACATATCCTATTTGATCTATTCAATATGCCTTCTGGTCACCCCGCCCGAAGCAAATCTGATACATATTATGTTGATGAACAGAATGTGCTTCGCACCCACGACACTGTTTTTTGGTACTATTATCTAAACGATCCCGTTATTAAAAAGAGAATAGAAAACAAAGAAATTTTAGGAGCAATTTGTTATGGTAAAGTCTACAGAAAGGATGAAATAGACAATCGTCATATGAATGTTTTTCACCAGTTTGGCGGCCTATATATCGCGCCTGATGATAAAAAGACAATTACACCGGAAGATTTGAAGAATACATTATCGGAGATTGCCAAAAGTATCTTTGGTAATAATGTTGAATTTCGTTTCTATGATCATAATTTTCCATATACTGACCCGAGCTTTGAAATGGAAGCCTTTATCAATAAGCAATGGATCGAGATATTAGGATGTGGCATGGCCAGAAAGAGCGTGCTTTCAAGTTGTGGCATTGAAGGTTATAATGGCTGGGCGTTTGGCTTTGGCTTGGAACGATTGGCGATCGCCTCCATGTCTTTGCCAGATATCCGTTTGCTGTGGTCACAGGATGAACGAGTGAGAAGGCAATTACAGCTTGGAGTAAAATTCAAGGAAGTGAGTAAATTTCCACAAACGATTAGAGACATCTCTTTTATTGTTGATAAGAGCATAGCTTTGAATAATTATTACGAAATTGTCCGGGAATGTGCGGGGAACTTGATTGAAGAAGTAAAATTGCTTGATACTTACAAAGATGCCAAGAAATTCGGTGATGATAAAGTCAGTTACACTTTTAGAATAATTTATAGGTCGCCAGAAAGGACTTTGACAAACGATGAGGTCAATGTTATCCAGGAGAAAATTAGAGAGAAGACACAGGGAGAACTCAAGGCTGTGTTAAGGTAGTAATTATTGCAAGACTTTTTAATAGGTTGTAATTTTATGGGGAAATTTATGTCAAAAACTATTTCAACACATTTTTCGTTGCTTGTGAGCTTGTGTGAATATTTTAGCCCAGTATAATTATCGCATAAAGTTTCTCTAGGAAGCTGCACGAAGTAATTTTTCTCGTAGGTGTAGCGATGGGTTCGATTATAAAATAATGCACACCTAAATATGAATAATATGACTATTTCACCTATACAACCAATTAGACATGATTATGTTACCAAAGGTGAGTTTGGAGAATTTAAAGGCGAGATGCTTAATTTTCGTCTGCGATTTGATGATTTTCGGGAGGATATGTATTCTTTTAAAGAAGATATGTATAGTTTTAAAGATGAGATGTATAGTTTTAGAAATGAAATGTATAGTTTTAAAGATGAGATGTATAGTTTTAGAAATGAGATGTATAATTTTAGGTCCGACATGGAGTCCTTCAGAGTCAAAACTGAAAAACGTTTTGACAAGATTGATAGACAAATAACTGAATTTCGTGAAGAAGTTCCTCGGTATATGAAAACATTGCAAGAAGGTTTTCGTGAGGATCTCAAAACCGCACTTGAAATACATAAAAATAATATAAAAGAAGTTTAGAGATTAGCGGTATTTTCATGAAAGACAAATAAAAAACCACTTGGAAAGTTTAGGAAATAAAGAGCCCTCTTTTTCAAGGGATAAGTGATTTTTTACCTAATTTATTTATCCCCAAATTACTCTAAAAAGTGGCTAGAAAAACGCTTCCAATTGACTCTCAAAAATGCTATAATTTAGGCATAAAAGAACTATATTCTTTTTTCATTTATGTCCGAAAAAACAGCTAAAAATAAGGATAAAAAGACGCCTGCGAAAGGTGCTTCTTCTGACAATTATGATGCCTCATCCATTACCGTCCTAGAGGGTCTAGAACCCGTCCGCAAGCGTCCAGGCATGTATATTGGCACAACTGGTCCAGACGGTCTCCATCACCTCATAACCGAGATTTTTGACAACTCTCGCGATGAAGCTATGGGTGATTTTGCCAATGATATTGAGATTGTGCTTCTTCCGGGAAATCGAGTACGCGTGGTGGACAATGGTCGTGGCATTCCGGTAGATGTTCACAAACAGACAAAAGTTTCAGCTTTGGAGACCATTATGACGACACTCCACGCTGGCGGAAAATTTGGCGGAGAAGGTTACAAAGTTTCCGGTGGCTTGCACGGTGTTGGCGCTTCAGTCGTGAACGCCTTGTCTACTTATGTCAAAGTTATAGTTCATCGTGATGGTGGAATTTACATGCAAGAATATTCACGTGGCAAACGCAAGTCAGCCGTCAAGAAAATCGGAGCGTCAAAACTTCACGGAACGATTGTCACATTTGAGCCAGATCCGGAAATCTTTAAGGAAGGCATCAAGTTTGAGATGAACCGAATAGTCGGCCACATGCGTCAACAAGCATATCTGGTCAAAGGTCTGCGAATCAGCGTGATAGATGCTAGCGGACAAGTACCTTCTTTTGGATCAGATGACGAGGTATTTTATTTGAGAGAGACTGGTGTGGATGCGCCATCTTACACTTTCTATTTTGAAGGTGGACTTATGTCTCTAGTCAAATTCACTAATCAACTTTACAAGCCGATCCATAAGAATATCTTTTATGTTGAGAAGAAAGTTGAAGGTATGGAATCTGTTGAAATAGCTTTGCAATATGCTGACGATGTTTCATCGCGCGTCATGCCTTTTGCTAACAATATTTATAACCCCGAAGGTGGTACGCATGTGACCGGCTTCAAAACCGCTCTGACTAGGACTTTGAACACTTATGCCAAAAATAACAATCTGAGCAAAAATGGCGAGGAGACATTTACGGGTGATGACGCATTAGAAGGATTGACCGCGGTTATTTCCGTGAAGTTGCGCGAGATCCAATTTGAAGGTCAGACGAAAGCTAAACTTGGTTCTATGGAAGCGCAAGGCGCGGTTGCTACTGTTTTTGGCGACGCTTTCACGGCATTTCTAGAGGAAAATCCAGATGAAGCTAGAGGTATCATAAATAAGGTTATTCTCGCCATGAAGGCTCGTAAAGCCGCTAAAGCCGCCAAAGATAGCGTCTTACGAAAAGGAGCTTTAGAAGGCATGACTTTACCTGGAAAATTAGCTGATTGTCAGTCTAGTGATCCTGCCGAATCTGAATTATTCATCGTAGAGGGAGACTCGGCCGGAGGTACTGCTAAGCAAGGTAGGGATCGCAGGATTCAAGCTATTTTACCTTTGCGTGGAAAAATCTTGAATATTGAACGAGCTCGTCTGGATCGCATGCTCGGTTCGGAACAAATTAAGAATCTGGTTTTGGCTTTTGGCACCGCGATTGGCGACACATTTGATATTTCTCGTTTGCGTTATCACAAAATAATTTTAGCGACAGATGCTGATGTTGATGGCGCGCACATCCGCACTTTGATTTTAACTTTGCTTTACAGATATTTTCGACCGCTGATTGATTCAGGATATGTTTATATTGCCCAGCCACCACTTTATAAAGTTAAAAGAGGCAAAGAAATTCTTTATTTTTATGATGAGCAGAGCAAGGTCAAAGCACTTGGCAAGGAAGTTGAAAGTCTAAGTATCGGTGAAGATTTGAGTTTGGAAGAGGATAAGGAAAGATTATTGGAAGTGGCAGGGAAGGGAGATATGCTCCTACCAAAAGGACGCGTAGATAAAATTTCCATTCAGCGTTATAAGGGTCTTGGAGAGATGAATCACGATGAACTTTGGGAAACCACCATGGATCCAGAACGACGAATTCTTCGCCAAGTGAATGTAGAAGATGCGCAAGAAGCAGATAAAGTCTTTGATATGCTCATGGGTGATGATGTCCCTGCCAGAAAATCGTTTATTCAGTCCAATGCTAAGTTGGCGAAGTTAGATATTTAGTTTGTTTATTCACCATCCATAGTAGTATCTCACACAGTCCTTACTTTTAGCTTTGACTGTCTTTTTTTGTCTAATTTAGGTAATTTTAGAATCAATAGACCGTGTTTTTCAACCGCTTCCGCCTCATCAACATCAATTTCTTCCGGTAGCTGAATTGTGCGTGAAAATGATCCCCAATAAAGCTCACGAGCGAAATAGTCGTCTTCATTTGCCACACGCTCTTCTTCGCGAGTGCCACGGACAACTACTTGGTCACGAGTGATAGAGACATCCAAGTCTTCTGGACGAACTCCAGCAATCATGGCTTTGACCACGATCATCTCCGCTGTTTGGTAGACATCAACTGTCAATTCAGCGTCTTTTTCGGTTTCATCTTCAATCCATGAAGCTGGATTGGCACCGTTACCATTTTTCTTGATTGGTTTTGAGTCCGATTCCTCGTCCATGCGGACTGTACCGGTTAGTCGTTCAAAGAATGATCGCTTATCTTTTGACATGGTAATAAATAGTTAAAAAATATTAAGATTGATATATTATAACATAAGAAAATAAAAGAAGTACTATGTCGTGTGGGCACGCTCTGATAGGATTTACCACACCTTCGGTCTGACTACCTTTACTTCTTCAAATAAGATTATTAAAATAACCACAGCTCCCCAAATCCATGAGAAAGTCTTTAAGGTATCAGATGAGCCGGCGTTAATTATAGATAAATTGAATGTGGCATGTATGGCGATAGATCCACCTAGACCAATGATAACCGCCCAAATTTTTGCCATTGATCCTTTGTAGAAGACATATCCCAAAGTAAAACCAACCGCGGCAGAACTTACTATATGAAGTAAGGTCGCTCCAATGAAACGCATGTTTCCTGTCACTAAAGCCCTCGCGATTTCTCCATCAGAAAGTGGTCCTATTATAAAAAAGGCGTTTTCCAAGGCCGCGAAGCCCAGAGCAGTTACAATGCAGTAAATCATCGCGTCTATTGGTTCATCATTAAATTTACTTCGCAAAGCGATTATTGCCACTACTAAAAATTTTAGTACTTCCTCAACGGTCGCCCAGAGGGTATAACGAATAGTCGGATCGTCGTATAAGGTCGCGATGTATTTTTCAGCGAATACCGCTATAATTACGGCCAACATTCCACCTAGAAAACAACAAACTAATAACCAGCGTGGTTCTGGATGAGTACGATCTTCTTGGAGCCAAAACCAGAGCCAAATAAAAGAGGGAAGAATTCCTGATAAAAACGCGTATAAGAGAGCCGTTGAAGACATGGAGATATTATAGCAAAACGCTTGATAATATTGTAGTATTTGCTAGTATCACCAGTATGAAAACAATCATTTATACATTAGTTGTTGTTATTATAATTTTTGGCTTTGGTTCATATAAGACAGAAGCTGATTTCGCTACTTCTACTGACTCCATTTCTTGTCCTTTGATTACGCATTTTTTAAAAAAGGATGGCAATAATGATAAAAATCAGATGATTAAACTTCAGACATTTCTTAGAAATACGGAAAGACTTAATGTTGAAGTGAATGGCGTATTTGATCAAAAAACCGAAGATGCGGTTAAGATTTTTCAAAAGAGATATCAGGAATCAGTTCTTGGTCCATGGGATGCTTCCCGAGCTACAGGTTTCATCTTCATTACCACCCAGAAGAAGATCAATCAGATTGCTTGTAAACAACCCTTAACTCTCTCGGGTGAAGAACTTCAGAAAATTAACAATTACAAAAATAGAGCTGTGTCCGGACAATTAGATAACCAAGTTTCGCCGGTTTATTCAGGAACTTATATGGCTACCAGTAGTGATGGGTTTGATAGCACTGATGGAGAAAATAACACCGCGTCAGTTGCCGGTACTTCCACGGCTAAACTTTTTTGGAACTTCCTAAAAGGATTATTTCGTTAGTTAGCCCCTAATCTTTTTGTTCCTTGTGCTTTAATATTCTCTTTTGACTGGGGATTATTGATTGCGCCAGTAAGCGCGATCATCAGAGCATTATCGCCTGAAATATGTTGAGATGGCAGATATATTGGGATTCCATATTCCTCGGAAATTTTATTGAATCGCTCACGGAGTACGAGGTTTGCGCTGACTCCGCCACCAATTATCATTGATTTGGCGTTGATCAAATCTATAGCTTTTCTTAGTTTGAGTTCCAATGTCTCCGCTATAGAGTCCTCAAATTCTCGCGCTAAACCTTTTTTGTAAGTTTCATTGAATAAGTTATCTTTTTCCGCGTCTCTAATCGCGTATAAGACAGCAGTTTTTAATCCTGAAAATGAAAAATTCAAATCTTTGTTCATAATCATCGGTCTAGGAAGCTTGACCATTGATTGGATATTTTGTTCGCGTGCTTCATTTGCGAGTTTAGCTAGGCGTGGACCACCGGGATATTTTAAGCCAATCAATCGCGCGACTTTATCAAAAGCTTCACCGACAGCGTCATCTTTGGTTTGACCTATGATGGTGTATTTAAAGTATCCTATTGGTGAAACAGCACTCGCGAGCGTGGATGAATTGTTTTTTTGATTATGGTCAATTTTTACTAACTCCGTATGTCCACCACTTATTAATAATGTGATGGCTGGAAGCGGTAGTGTTTTCAGTTTTTGCCATTTGCCGTCAGGTTTATCAGATTCCAGCAATGAACCGATGATGTGTCCCTCCATATGATTGACTGGAATCAATGGCACATTCCATTTTTTAGAAAGTTCTGTCGCGAAAGTTATTCCCGTCCAGAGAGCCGGTTCCAAACCCGGACCTTGGGTAACAGCTACAGAATCTATTTTTAGTTTATTTTTAGTGGCAATCTCCAAAATTTTTTCTAATAATAGTGGCAAGTTTTTTTCATGTTCTCTTTTTGCCAAAGTAGGGAACACTCCGCCATAAGGGCTATGGAGCTCTGCTTGTGAATTGATCAACGATGAAATAACCCTACATTCAAATGTATTATTTTGTATTCGTGTTTCTATGAGCGCGAGAGCGGTCTCATCGCAACTTGTCTCTATGCCTAGGATGATCATGGTGCGCGATACAGGATTCGAACCTGTGACCCTCCCCACGTCAAGGGGATGCT
>JBBTTD010000010.1:0-23502 GCA_038064415.1 Patescibacteria group bacterium
AACCCGTCAGGCTCATAACCTGAAAATTAGCGGTTCGATTCCGCTCCCCGCAACAAGTTACTTTACTTCTTCCTTGCGTTTTAGATAAGAAATATGTTAGTATATCGTTATCCACAAGGAAACGTACTTCGTAGTCTTCGTGTCTACGCGGTGCGTTTTCATTTTAGGCCAATTTTCTTTTTCAAAGTATCCATATAATTTATCTTTTCTTTTGCCTCTATTTTAAGAAGTTTTGAACATGTTTTAACATATGCACTCAAAACCATTTCTAGCTTATTATTTTCATATAGGTGTTTCACTAAAGAATAAAAATCTCCATCACTAGTAACTATGATCGTTTTATCATAATCATCAATTTTTAAAATTGCATGAAGAACCAAATCGGCATCACAATTCCCTTTCACGGTTCCATCTTCATTAAAAACAAGTGGTTTAAATACCAATATGTAACCAGACTCTTGGAGATGTGAATATAGTTTCTGATTATCTGGTACAAATCCAAGAAACATATAGGCGCTAGAAACATTATACTTATCTCGAAGGTAAATTCGAAATCTCCTCCAATCAATTTTCCACCCAAGGGATTTAATACCCAGATGAACATTTTGAGCATCAATAAATGCATAATTGTTAATCTTTGATTTCATATAAACAAGTCCACGCTTTTCGTAATAGAACTACCATCAAAATTTTACAATTTATACAATTAACTCATATAAATTACAAGTATCTGAAAACCTATATATAATAAAACTCCTCAAAAACCTTCCGATACAGATTAATAGCCGCTCTGGCTTCATTGTGTGGCAAAACAAACCCTGATTCGTGGGCGATTTGATTACGAACCTTGTGAGCTTCCCACGCCTCATTCAAAGTCTGAAAATCTCCAGGAACGACACGCTTCAATTTTTCACCAATACTTTCTCCCCTATAACCCATCCCATTCAAAATATCATCAAGAATAATATCTGCTTCCAAAATAGCTTGTTTCCAATCATTTTGATTTGGTGACTCAATGTGTCTAACAACATTTTCCCAACGATGAGCTAGCGCGACATTGCCACCAGAATCTTCCTGAAATGCCGGTTCGGTTTTTGTGTCATACATCAGCTTTTCTTTATTGCGAATATGTTTGATCTGCTCAACACAGTAAATAATCACAATTAAGAAAAACAATGAAATCGGAAACGATATCCCAATCAGTGTCCCAAGTACTGTCTTTGATCCAGAGAATAATGTCGGATACCACTCAATAAACCTGTCAAAAACAGACTCAAGAAAATTTACCACATCTACTGTCGGAGTTGAGACGATAATTGGTTGAGATATCGGATCTACGGAAGGGTCCATGGGAATATTATACAACGAAAATTGAAAATCAAGGTCTGACCTTGATTTTCAGTCTTCATTTTTCAAAGTCTTTACCGACTTCAAATAAAGTATTTTCTTCACCATGCTTCGCGGTCAATTGAAAACCAATCGGTAGACTTTTACCATCGCGTCTGGAATCACCACAGGGAATAGAAAGCGCCGGCAAACCCGTCAAGTTAGCGGTAACCGTAAATATATCTTCCAAATACATAGATAATGGATTATTGGTCTTCTCCCCTATTCTAAAAGCTGGAGATGGCGCTGTCGGGGTGGCGATGACATCAACCGATTCAAAAGCTTTGATAAAGTCATTAGTAATCATTTTTCTAACCGCGTTGGCGCGATTGTAGTAAGCGTCATAATAACCCGATGAAAGGACATATGTCCCTAAAAGAATTCTACGAATGACTTCACGGCCAAATCCGGCTCGGCGAGTTTCAAAATAATCCTGAATGGCATCTTTACCATCAACATGTAATCCATATTTCACGCCATCAAAACGAGCGAGGTTTGAAGATACTTCCGCTGGCATAATTATGTAATAAGTCGGCAGTGAATATGAGATATTCGGCAATTTTATGTCCACGACTTCATATCCTTTCTTTTTTAACGAGTCCAAAGATTTTTCAAACGCGACCAAAACATCTTTATCTATTCCATCACCGCCCAAAAAGTGTCTGGGAACGCCAATTTTAGGTTTGTCTGATTTTGAATTTGCTTCTTGCGTTGAATTTTTGGATTTTGATTTTTGAATTTCTAATTTGCCTAGGATTTCGGGTTTAGGATTTCTAACTTCTTCTACTGTCGTCCCATCCTTCGCGTCCCTCCCATTTATTACGTTGAAGACTATTTCGCAATCTTCCACCGTCTTGGCCATTGGCCCAATTTGATCAAGCGACGACCCCATAGCCATAACCCCGTATCTAGAAACTGCTCCATAAGTTGGCTTCAATCCAACTACTCCGCAAAAGCTGGCGGGTTGGCGAATAGAACCACCCGTATCGGAACCAAGGGAAAATAGCGCCCCGTCCATCGCCACGGCCGCCGCGGAACCCCCCGAAGATCCTCCCGCGACTCGGGACAAATCATGTGGATTTTTTGTCACGCCAAAAGCGGAATTTTCCGTGGAACCACCCATGGCAAATTCATCCATGTTAGTCCTGCCGAGGAATACCGCGCCGGCTTTGACGAGTCTCGCGATAACAGTCGCGTCATAAGTTGAGTGATAATTTTCCAGAATTTTTGAAGCCGCGCTGACGATTTTTCCTTTAATCAAAATATTATCCTTAATCGCGCAAGGGATTCCCAATAACTCACTGAATTCTTGTCTGCTCACGGAAGTTTTGTCGCTGGAAGGACGCGCGATTTTTAATTCTTTAATCTTTTGATCCGCTTTTTTCGCCATTTCTAACGCATCATCAAAAACTTCCAAATAAGCGTTGATGCCATTATTTTTTTTCTCAATTTCATCCAAATAAGCTTTCGTCAATTCAACGGCGGTAAAATCACCATTTTTGAGATGTTTGTGAGCTTTTACAATTGTTAGATCTTTTAGATTAATCTTCATTGCTCAATGATTTTCTTAACCGCGATAAAATCCCCCTCTCTATCCGGCGCTTCATTGAGTAGTCGTTCTCTATCTTCAGGCGAGGTATTCGCGACTTCATCAGGCCGAGTAACATTCCTTAATGAACCGACTCTGCCTTCCGCATCAAGTGAAACCTCAACTTTTTTGAGTTGATCAACATAACCAAGGATTGAATCAAACTCTTTAATTAAAGAGACTTTATCCGCGTCTGTAAGTTTGATTCGAGCTAAGTTCGCTAGGTTATCTAACTCTCTTGGAGTAATCATAGACAGAGTTTAACATAGCGAGGCGAGAGAAGTAAAAGCAAAAAGTGGGCATGAATTTTTATGAAAGGCCGCAGTCTCTCTGCACAAAGCGCGAAATTATAACGGCCTTTCATAAAAATTCATGCCCACTTTTTGCTTTTACTTCTCTCGCCTCACTTATCCTTTATTTAACCAGCTTCAAAAACTCATCTTCTCCGATAATTTTTACCCCAAGCTCGCGTGCCTTGTCTAATTTTGACCCCGCTTCTTCACCCGCCACTACAAATGAGGTCTTGACTGAAACCGAACTTGAAACATTTCCGCCCAATTTCCGCACCATATCTTGCGCGGTATCACGATCAAGAGTCGGCATTGTTCCCGTAAAGACAAATGTTTTACCTCTCAATTTTAAACCTCCACTTTGTTCCGCTTCTAGTGATCCTTTTTGAATCGTCACATGTTTCAGTAAATTCCTGATAAGTTTTTTATTATTCGCTATTCTAAACCAATCAAAAACCGCTCGCGCCACGACTGGACCGACGCCAAAGATAGACTCCAGTTCTTCATATTTAGCGTCGGCAATTTTTTCTAGTGAGCCGAAATGTTTCGCTAAATCATATGCCGTCTCTTCTCCAACTTGAGGAATTGACAATGCCGACAGAAATCTCGGCAAAGTCGCTTTTTTTGATTTTTCAATTGATGCTAATAAGTTATCAACTGATTTTTCCGCGAATCTAGGCAAATCCAAGAGATCTCCCTTTTTAAGAGTAAAAATATCGTCAAAAGAAGAAACCAGCCGGTTATCAAATAAGACATCAATTATTTTCGGCCCAAGTCCGTCAATATCAAAACATTTCTTTGAAGTAAAATAATAAAACTTTCTTTTGAGCTGGACAAATGAATCTTTGGCGACACATCTCCAAGCTGATTCGCCGGGAATACGCTCAATCTTACCATCACCGCCACAAGCTGGGATGCGAGTAGGCCACTTGAAAGGTCTTGAAGATTTTGGCCGTAATTCTCTCACGACTTCCACGATATCTGGAATAACATCCCCGGCTTTTTGAATAATCACCGTATCGCCGATTTGTAAATCAAGCCTTTCAATCTCGTCTTCATTGTGCAAAGTCGCCCTAGAAACAGTTGAGCCAGCCACGACGACTGGCTTTAATACAGCCACCGGCGTGACAACTCCCGTACGACCAATTTGAAAAAGTACATCTTCTAAGATTGTCGTGACTTGCTCCGCGGGAAACTTATAGGCCACACCCCAGCGTGGAGATTTTGCGGTATAGCCAAGTGCTTCCTGAATTTTTCGAGAATTGACCTTAATCACAATACCATCCAATTCATAAGGTAAATCATGACGCTTTTTCGTCCATTCTTCATAATATTTTTGAATACCTTCTAAATTATTAAAAACCTTAAAGTGTGGATTGGTCTTGAAGCCAAGTTTATTGAGAAGTTCTAATTCGGCAGATTGTGTTCGGGGCTGTCGAGGCCTACCTTCGACAATTTCTATATCATATAAAAACGAGTCTAACTGGCGTTTAGCGGTCATCTTAGGATCCAATTGACGCATTGAGCCCGCGGCTAAATTTCTACTATTGGCAAACACTGGCTCATCTGCCTTAATTCTTTCTTTGTTAATTTCTTTTAAGCTATCTCTACCAATCCACGCTTCTCCAACGACAATAATGGTCTTGTCATCCGCGGAAGCGACACGCGTTGGAACACTCCTAATCGTTTTCACATTGACCGTCACATCTTCTCCTACTTCCCCATCTCCACGAGTCGCCCCGCGTACCAGCAAACCATTTTCATAAGTTAAAATTATTTTCAACCCGTCAATTTTAAGTTCACAACAATATTCAAGTGGCTCTTTTTCCATTCCGGCCTTTTCCATGAAATTTCGCGCTTTCTCATCCCATTTTTTCAGTTCAGTAAAATCAAAAACATCGTCAAAAGACCACTGGCGATGGGTATGTTTAACTTTGACGAATTCCGTCAGCGGTTCACCTCCAACTCGTTGAGTTGGACTATCTGGCGTTCTTAATTCTGGATATTGGACTTCAATGGCTTCAAGCTCCTTGAAAAGGGAATCATAGGCCTGATCGCTTATTTCGGGCTTATCTAGAGTATGATAAGCATGACGATGACGCTCAATCGTGGCTTTGAGCTTGGTTATTCTATCTATGACGGTTTGAGAAATCTTTGACGAAACTTTGGGCTTCATATTGTAAGCATAACAGAAGGATATCGCTACTCAAAACTCAAATATCCGAGGTTAGTATATCTTCACATATCTCAAACCCCTCTCTATCGTTTTGGTACTAACTTTAGGATCCGCGCCAGTGCAATAGTTGTATCCCAAAGAATCAAAAAAGATTTTGTATTTGGGCGCATGAACAGCATCAAAACCGTCTCCGGCTACAATTGAAATATCGGCGCAGGTGTCATTGGGTAAAGCTATTTTAAGATCTTTGGCTTGATAGACATTGGTAAGGTTGAGATCAGTTATAGTAGTAGGACCCGTAAAAGTAACGGAATCTGAAACTGAATTATTACAATTGATAAACACGGTGTTAGGATCTCCCATAGATGTTGATGTGCTCAATGTACCAGCATCATAATCCGCCAGCGCGCATTCCAGCCCACTATCAGCCGCGTACAAAGCGAACAGTGAATCTCGCGCCGCCACGGAAAGTTGATATTGTTTTGTGCTTACGGAAAGGATAAATACCGCCACTCCGAGAACCAACGAAGCAGTAAGCACGGAAAATAATAGGGTGTATCCCTCTTGAATCTTGAATCTTGAATCTTGAATCTTTCTCTTATCCATATAATTATCTCCTAATATTTGTTATCTGATTAGTCATTTCAATTTGATATGGAATCGTCCCCTCATTCCACTCTACAAACACATGGACGGTTCTCTCGTCGTTGGGGCGTGTCGTATTCTCTATATAATAATAACGATAAAATCTAGTAGGGGTGCCGGATGAACCATCATGCGTGTAACCTTTTGTACTGTCGTAATAGAGACGACAACCTTTTGGAGGTCCAAGACCACAAGGATTCATAATATCAATACCGTCCGGCATGGAACTATTTACGCCCGCATCACAAATATTAGCGGAGCTATCGCAATTACCGGACGCGACAAGATCACTTAACCGAATTGATAGATCAATTGACGCGTTATTCGCTTTCTTATTTCTGATAACCTCCATGCTCTCACGCGCCAAAAATGAAGCAATCATTTGGTCTTTCGCGTACAAGGCAGAAGTCAAACCTTTTGTGGCAATAACCAATGGACCAGCTATGGCAATCATCAAGACGGCAATAGCCACGAGAGTTTCAATAATAGTAAAACCTCGCGTGGATTTAACAACGGATCGTGATAGAGAAAATTTATTTAGGAAGTATGATCTAAAATTTTCCATATATTTTATTTCTGGCGCGGTGAAACTGCCGTTTGAACATCAAAATAACTTCTTTCTTTTTCACGAACACCCGCGTAACCGGAGACGCGGATGGTAATTAGGGGATAAGAATTTGAACCGACATCTACGACTGAAATGTAATAATCTTTGATTGTGACATTGGGATCAACAATATCCCAGAATGCGGGATTATTATCATTACAATCAGACTGTTTGGCTTTTTCAATTTTATAGACTCCTGAACTTCCCGAAAATTTATACACATAGATCAAGTTGCAGGGTTTACCTCCTTTCGTGCTAACTTTTGAAACATTATTAAACGCAATGTAAGAATTATCACCACTACTGTATCCACTAGGACAGCTAGATTTAGTAATTTCATTATCAGGATCATACAAAGGAAGAGGCGACCCCAAAGAACAATTAAAATTGATCCCCGTGCCCATCTCGCGCGACATTGAATCAAGGGCAAAATTCAGGTTGGTAATAGACGACTGTAAAGCCTGCGCTTTTCTGTTGGCGGAAATAATTTTGGCCATGGCGCCTAGGGCAACCACCGCGACTATAGAAAATATACCCATTGAAACAATCATTTCAACTAGGGAAAATCCTTTTTTTAGTCTAAAATTGAAAATTGAAAATTGTTGATTCTTCATTTTTTATAAAATAATCACTCTACGACGGATATCTGACCATTTTCTCGCACCGAAACTTTGCGAGTACTACTATCAGTTCCTTTTATGGTTATTTCCGTATAGGGAGATGAATTACAATCCAAAAATACAGAACAAATCCTTGCGTCTGGATCTGGCCTCTTGAATGTAATATCCACTGAACTTGGATTATCTTTACATTTATCAGATGAAGAACCGACACAGAGTTCACTTATTGTAGCGCCTCGTTTGAGGTAATAAGTGGAAATCACGGTATCACCAAAAGGTGGGGCACCAATATTATATACTCCATTATTTGGAACTATATTAATAAATCCCACATTCACACTTGCATTATCAGCAAATAAAATCATTTTATCATTCAGTCCGCCATCAGATGTAAAATGTACTCCATATCCGTATTTGAAACGATCTACAGCGCCGGGAGTGGTGTTGAAATCTTTGACGCTCAAACCATAAGATTGCGCAGTACGAATCGTAATCGCGACATCATACGCTAAATTTGTCAGCAAAACACTTCCATTGAAATTGCCGTACTTCGCGACTACCAAAGTAGTCAGGAGGGCAAATATGCCAACCGAAACCATCAGTTCAAGAAGTGTGAAAGCACGCGAAGTGTGGAAATTAAAAAACGAAGAGCGTTTCATTGGATATATTATAACCTTTTTTCTTGGCAAGGCCTACCCTTGCCAGTTAATAATAATCTCCTTCAACATAGCCACATCCAATACCTGAACATGAAAGAGAAACACCAGATACATACCTAGAATTAGATATGGCCCAAATGGAATCTCTGTTTTTGGCTTGAATTTCTTATAAACAACAAAAAGCCAGATCACACTGACCGCAGCCGCTATCCAAAAAGCCAGAATCATAGCGTTGATTCCCGCGCCAATGCCTAAAATCCAACCAATTCCAAGCATTAATTTGGCATCACCAAGACCCATCCAAGTCCCCCTTGAGATCAGCCAAAGAAAAGCAAACGGTAAAGCTAAAAGTGGACCGGCTATAAGAGCGCCATAACTTGGAACATGCCACCAAGATGAGCCACCAACAAAAAGTCCGAGAAGCGCCACGGCGGCAAAAGTATAAACGAACTGATCGGGAATAATTTTGTGTTTTATGTCATAAACAGAAATTACCAACAAAATACAAGTCACGAGAATGTAAATCAGGGTCTGAAATCCGGCTAAATATGAAACGGGCGGAAACAACATGAAAATCAAGACGAAGGTCGCTCCAGCGATAAATTCAACTAACGGATATTGCCACGAAATTTTGCTTTTGCAATTCTTGCAACTACCTTTCTGCGCTACGAAACTAAAAATCGGGATTAATTCTTTCAAAGTAAGTTTATTACCGCATGTCATGCATTTTGAACGACCATTCAGACCCACGCCGGTATTAAATCGTAGCGACACGACATTGAGAAAACTGCCAACGACAGTGCCAAAAATGAAAGAGAGGATTGTTGGGAGTAGGAGCATGAGGATCTTGTCATCTACCGTCCTCGCAGAGGATAAACTCCAGCGAGAATCCAAGTTTAAATTTAATTATTTTGGACCGAGACAGTATTGTTTTTGGGCTGGGTCGTTACTACAAGGAGGTCCTAGCGTTGATGGCGTATCTTTAATAACTTCATTCGGGAGCTCAAGGGTAGCATGAAGAATGTAATCACTTGGATTGGATGGCGTACTCAATGGAGTATAAGCATAATCTGTCTGACCAGCACTGACTGGAGGTTTTGGAATAACTGAAGTGTAAGTAGCCAATGAAATTCCAGATGGGCAACCATTATTAATACCCGTCAAAGTTCCAATAAGGGTCGCCGGATATTCCTTACACCTATCAAAATAAAGCTCAATCGCCAACTGGATCTGTCCAAGATCTGAAATCCTTTTGGTATCTCTAGATTTTGCTTTGGAACCAGTCAAACTGGTCATGATAATACCAGTTAGAAGCGCCATGATAGCGATAACAATTAAAAGTTCAATAATAGTAAAAGCTTGCGAATGTGAAGGCCTCGCCTTCATTAAAGTAAATAGGTTTTTCATGGGTTAAATTATATCACATACGGGCAAATTCAGACTAGTGAGTAGTGAAGGCCTGACCTTCACTTAATTTTCACCACATTCTCCAATCTTGATCAAATCTTGACCGGATCTTTATCGTTTCTTGATCTCACTCTGATACTCTGATTGCATTATTAGATTAATAATTAATCAATAAATATGGATGACAAAAATTATGATAAGTGGAATCAAATAAAAAAGAAAATCAGTAAAGTGTCTCTACCAAATGAGTTCTTTTTTAAGGAACGAGAGATCTGGTGGTGTTCAATTGGTCTTAACATTGGCGTTGAAGCGTACGGTAAAAATGATTACTTTGAGAGACCCTTGTTGATTTTTAAGGTGTTTAATAAGGATATGATATGGGGATTACCTATAACTTCAACAATAAAGAAATCAACATTTTATTATCCACTAAAATTCAATGATGGATTGAGATCTGTGGTTATTACACAAATAAGGACAATTAGTTCCAAAAGACTTTTTAGAAAAGTCGACGTTATTAGTGATAGTGATTTCAATAAAATTACAGATAGGATTATAGGTATTATAAAAAGCGAAACCCCCACATTTGTGGGGGAATCTCGGAGCCCGAAGGCGATAATGAGATAAATGTAGCAAATCCAAAATCAAAAGTCAATAGCGAGGTTCCACCTCGCTACCCCACCACATTCTCCAGTCTTGATCAAATCTTGATCGGATCTTTATCGTTTCTTGATTTGGGTTTGCTAGGGTTGGTTTGTGGAAGAACAAGAATGGAAAAATTTCATACAAATAGCCAAAGAAAACTATTACAAAATAGGTGCTATTTCCTGTCCAGCGTTTGGAGGTGAGTTGGTTTATTTTAATCAGTTTGGATTTCGTCACTTGATTATCAAATATGGCGCTCATCGTTCACAAGATGATCAAAGTCGAAGACTACGATTAGTTAATACTTACGCAAGAGACATCATAAAATCATCTTCAAAATATTTTGAATACCGCAATGTTATGTCAAAAAAATCTGAACAAGTAACAACAATGCATTTTTGGTCACTTAAGAAAAAAGTAGGCGAAAAATTAATTACAGTGGTTATACGCCAATTAGATGATTCAGAGAAACATTTCTTTAGCATCATGGATAAAAAAGATCCAGGTAGCGCACAAGCCCCATAAAGGGGCCTGTCATATGTCTGCCATCAGCTTCAGTGCCGAAGTGACCAGCTTGAGCGCAACTCCAATGGCCGCAGACTTTTATTACTCTAAATGATAGCAAAAATAAAGTGGTTGTCAAGCAAAAATTATACACACCATAAATGAATAAAATGAAAAAGTCCCAATCGAGGGACTTCTTGCAGACTCGCCATCAGCTATAATGCCGATAACATCATCTTGGCCGATCTCCAATGACATGCGAGCTTATGTCTCTATATTAGCAAAAAATTTTATTGAAAGTCAAGGAAGAGTTTTGTCCAATGCAAAAAATCCCCCGTCGCTTCGCGTCACCCCCTTTTTCAAAGGGGGATTATCGCAGAATTCATCTTGTCTTTTATTCTTAGAAGAACTGCGTCAAGATTGTTTTTAACATCACTATCTAGGAATCTGATTGTCCGCAGACCAAGACTGCTTAAGTATTCATCTCTAAATTTGTCGTACTGTTCTCTGCCTTGATGACTAAGGCCGTCAATTTCAATTACCAATCTTGAACGAGGACAGTAGAAATCAACAATGTAATTACCAATCGGCTTTTGTCGCAAAAATTGGTAGCCAAACTTTTTTTGTTTGAGGTGGGTCCACAAAATAACCTCGGAAAGGGTACTCGAATTCCTCAAGTCCCTAGATCTATTTTTAAGTTTGTGATTATAAATCAGTCGCATTTGCGAATTTTACCATAAACTCTAGAGTAAAAATCCCCCTTTGAAAAAGGGGGTGACGCGAAGCGACGGGGGATTTTCCTACACCAAACCACCCCTCGGGAGGAGGGGTGGGATCTATCTCCTAATTAAAGACTAGCGGCGCATGCCGAGGCATTACTTGCTACAGAAAACGCTGTGCCAGTAGTATAATTTACCGTATTACCAGTTGAATCTACACAATAACCTCCATTCTGACTGTTGTTATAGAGAAGATAGATAGCATATGCAGCAATATTCGGACTAGTGCCTGAAGAATAAATCTTTAGTCCTGCGCCTTGATTAGCAACAATATCGTTATATAGGACATACAAATTACCAGAAGTAATCCATGGAGCTACAGTGAAAGTCTCTGGACCTCCTGCATATACCGTATTATTCAAATCAGGATATTTTGAGCCAGTATAATTTGTTTCAAATTGCGTTCTTATCTGAACAGCTTCTTGTTGTGCACGAGATGCCTTACCTTTTCCTCTAGCCGAATTCAAACTAACCAACACCACGCTAGACAAAATACCAATAATAGCGATAACCACGAGCAATTCTATAAGAGTGAAACCTCTTGTGTACTTTTTCATAGTATAAAGTTACTTTTAATAATTAATAATTGATTACAAAACCCCTTTAATGAATAAGTTTTGCTACTCACAATTATAGCACCTATGCAAATAGTGCGTAAACAAGGTGTGGATAACCCGTCAATTTATATTTGAATGAACATAAATGATAGAACAATGGCCTTTTTATGGCCATAACGAAAAATGTACCCCTTGATAGGACTTATACATACTTAAAAGCTATCTTTTCAATTTCTTCAGTGAAAAATTGCTTAACTTGATCCCAACTAGCATCAAAGTGAAGCACTAAGGGTGGATCGCTTTCGGCATCTTCAAAATATGCCAGACTTTTAATTATATGGTGATGATCATGGGCAACCGACGGGTATTGCTGACGCAATCGCGCGATAATCTGTTCAAGTGGCTCAATATTGTGTGCGCACCAGTAAAGATCAAAGAAGTCTCTTTTCCTGCCTCGTTGAGAAACTGCAATCACTTTCATAACCGCGATATCAATAGGTTGCAAAATACGGACGAAACCGTATTGCAGAAAATCTTGTTTTGGCACGAAAAAGGGATAGGCAATGAAGCTTACTTTAGCTTGAAATAATTTTCCGTAAATGGTGCTCGGTCTGTCGCTACTTATTTCCCAATTTTTATTTTCCTTGAAATGACCAGTAACTTCAGTTGATTCAAAGATGGCCCCACTTGTAAAAAAATCCAAATCAACAGAAGTACGATGACTTGTTTGCAAAGCCAGAGCAGTGCCACCTGCCAAATACCAGCCAAAATGTGACAGCCATTTTTGAGTAGACAAAAAATCTAGTGCCTTCTTTGTTGATTTAGGAACTACATCCCAATGAAAACCTAGTTGTTCTTTAGCAGAAGAGTCCATAAATTCTTTGTATCCGGCCTCAAACACCGTGACTTCGTAACAACCCTCTTTATCAGTGAAAGATCATAAAATTTCCTTAGCCATCTAACTTCTTTATCAGAACCAAAATCAAGAACTCGTTCAATAATATATTGAGCGTTTTTTTTTGTATCTATCCACTCCGGATTAGTATCCCAAAAGAGAGATTGTCTAAATTTCATGTCTCTATTGTAACATATTTTAGAAAATAAAACAGCATAAAAGTCGCAAATACTTCGCGGACTTTTGACTTTTTACTGCGCACTAGCAATATTGTAAATAGGAACCAATATTGAAGCCAAAAGTATCGCCACCGCGCCACCGAGAAAGACGATCATTATCGGCTCTATCAGAGAAACCAGAGAATCAACGGCGGTCGTAACCTCGCGAGCGTAGAATTTTGCCACGGTTTTCAAAATGTTGCCAAGCTCGCCAGACTCTTCACCGACTTTCATCATTTGCACCATAATACCGGGAATTTCATGAGGATTGTTTGACAATGACTCTGACAAAGTCTTACCACCTTTGACCGCTTCACCCGCTTCATTCATGATCTCCTGATAAATCCTATTATTGATAACCGTGGAGGTCAGTTCAATGGAACGAACCATCGGAATACCAGACAGCAACATCGTGGTCATGTTGTCCGCCAATCGAGAAAGGTATAATTTTCTATACAAACCACTGATATAAGGAATATTGAGCTTGAAATGATCAAAAGCAATCTTGCCCGATGGCGTCCTGATAAATCTGACCAGAAAAAATCCCGCGACAATCGCTATACCAAGCAAAATAAATCCATACGACACTAAAAAGTTACTAATCCCCAAAATAACTCGGGTGTAGATGGGAATAACCGCTCCTGAATCAACCAAAATACCGCTAATCTTTGGAATAACCATGGTAAACATCAAGATCATCACGGTAATAAAAGTAATTATGACAAAAGCCGGATATATCAGAGCTCCTCTGACTTTTGATGACAGTTCATAAGAACGATCCAAATAATCAGCTAGATATTGGAAAGTTTCATCAAGCTTACCGGACTCTTCTCCCGCTCTAACCATACTTACATAAAATTCGGAAAATATTCTTGGGTGTTTGGAAAGAGCTTGGGAAATTGAATTTCCGCTCTGCAAATCGTCTGCGATAATGCTCAACTTGTTTCTAAGCACGAAATTTTCAGTCTCGGATCCAAGCAACCGAAATATACGCAAAGCGGAGACTTGGGCTTCAAATAGTGTTGAGAGCTGGCGTGATAAAATAACCACGTCTTTGGCGGAGACTCTATCAAAAATAGAAATATTTTTTGACAAAAATGAGGTCGGGACTCCCGCTTCATTGACAACGGTAATGATCAGTCCCCTCCTCTGTAGAGAATTGATGGCAATATCCACATTGACGGCGTCAATTGAACCAACTTTTTTGGCTCCAGTAGAATCAACGGCTTCGTAGTTAAATAACATAATTGTTTAATTATAACCTTTTTGTCATCCCCGCGAAAGTGGGAATGATAAAATCTAAATCATTTTTTCAAGCGTCTTCGGATTTAGAGAATTCATGTACGCGCTTTCCACCGTAATTTCTCCCGAACGCACCAATTCCGCCAAAGATCTATTCATATCAATCATGCCTTCTTGAGAACTGGTCTCAATAACCGTGTTTATTTCATGAATTCTTTTTTCACGAATCAAGTTAGCGACCGCGTTGTTATTTATCAACAATTCATAAGAAGGAATCAGACCACCAGAAATGCGCGGAATCAAACGCTGTGAAAATATCCCTGTCAGCGAGCCAGCTAGCTGAATACGGATCTGATCTTGCTGTCCAGGCGGGAACGAGTCAATGATACGATTGATGGTCTGGGCGGCATTGTTGGTGTGAAGAGTGGAAAGAATCAAATGACCAGTCTCAGCGGCGGTCACCGCGGTGGCGATGGTATTGATGTCGCGCATTTCGCCAACCATACAAACATCAATGTCTTCACGAAACATAGAGACTAGGGCCGCATGAAAACTAGGGGTGTCAAAGCGAACTTCGCGTTGATCAATAATAGATTTTTTTGATTCAAATAGGAACTCAATCGGATCCTCAATAGTCATGATATGTTCCGTGCGAGTCTGATTGATCATTTCTATCAATGTGGCTAGAGTTGTGGTCTTGCCTTGACCGATAGGACCAACGACAATAAAAAATCCTTGGGTCTTGCGCGTGAACGACTCCAAAATCGGTGGGAGATTCAACTCCGCCAGAGTCTTGATGGTTTTCGGCACCAAGCGTAAGGCAACGGAAATTATGCCTTGGTGATAATAGGCGTTACCGCGAAAACGAGCGTGGGTCAGATTATATGAAAAATCAACATCTTTATCTTTTTCCAAAACTTCTCTGTTCGCGGGAGTTAAAAAAATATTAAGAAAACCATTCATATCCACATTGGAGAGTACGGGTTTTTTTACCAGCGGTATGAGATTGCCGGATACGCGGATGATTGGACCGCGCCCAGAAGAAAGATGCAAATCAGACGCGTCTTCTTTCAAAATTAAACTCACGAGATCTTCAATTTCTTTTTTGTAGTCCATAAGTTATAGTTTACTTTTTACTATTAATAATCCTTTCCACTTCTGCCAACACTTCTGAAGGAATTGTCGTGGCTTTCACGATATAACCATCAACTCCCATTCTTTTGGCGTTAGAGATATCATCCGAGGCACCTTGATTAGTCAGCATAATAACTATCGCGTTGGGTGCCAATTTTTCTTGCTTGATGGTAGAGATTAACTCCAATCCGTCCATTCCCGGCATAACTATGTCAATCAACATTACATCCGGTATAAAACCGCCCCTGACCAGTCTAAGTCCAGCTTCAGTAGAATCAGCCGTTTTGACATCATAATTGCTTTTGGAAAACTTGATGACATACATATCAAGTAAAAACTTATCGTCATCAACAAGTAAGATTTTTTTCTTTTCAATTGATGTTGTTGGTTGATCAGACATGGGATTAATTATAACAGTTGTGTCATTCCCGCGAAAGCGGGAATCTGAAATTGGAGTTGATCACAATTTATTCACCTCTTCTATCGGTATCAATTTATTAAAAGCTTTTATCAACGCGTCCTCTTTGAGAGTAATCATGCCCTTTGATCTGGAGATCTTCATGATTTCCGTTTCAGTCGGACCTTTGAGAATGGCCTGCTCAATTTCTTTATTCATAGTGAACATTTCAAACACCGCCATGCGACCCCGAGTACCCTTTGGACATTCCGGAGTTGGTTTGATTCTGTAAATTGAATTAGGAAATGATATATCTTTCCTGAATTCCAGAGGTAAATCGGCAAATTCTCTATCAATCATGGCTTTAATACTTCCCTCAACTGGAACGGGCTCGCCACTGCCTTTTGGTAAAAGTCCGACAAGACGCTGTGCCACGGCAAGAATCAGAGTCGGGGCAATCAAATAAGGATCAACGCCCATATCTATCAGACGAGGAATAACACCAGCGGCATTGTTGGTGTGAAGCGTGGAAAATACCAAATGGCCCGTGAGCGCGGCTTGAACCGCTAGTTGAGCGGTTTCTTTGTCACGAATTTCACCAACCATGATAATATCAGGATCTTGACGAAGAGTTGTACGCAAACCAGTACTGAAATCATAACCAATTTCCGGACGGACTTGAGATTGGCTGACGCCTTCTATTGAATACTCCACTGGATCCTCAAGTGACAACACATTGTAACTTTCGCGATCAACTTCATTCAAAACAGAATAAAGAGTCGTGGACTTTCCCGAACCAGTTGGACCAGTAATCAGGATCATGCCATAAGGTCTGTTAATGGCATCGCGAAATGTCTTCATGTTTTTCGTGGACATGCCAAGTTCTTCAAGTGTTCTTATGCCCTTAGCTTGGTCAAGAATACGCATTTCAACTTTTTCACCATAATAAGAAGGAAAGGTTGAAACGCGGAAATCAATGCGCCGCCCGTCAATCCTAGCGGAAAAACGACCGTCTTGTGGCTTTCTCTTTTCATCCAAACGCATATTGGAAATAACTTTGATACGAGCAACCACGGCCGAGTGAACTTGTGGAGGCAAAATCAAAGAAGTATTCAGCACCCCATCAACACGAAAACGAACCCGAATCCTTTCACGCATATGTTCAATGTGCACATCAGACGCCTCACCTTCCACGGCATAACGAACGATTGTCGCGACAATCTTTACGACCGGAGCATCCTCAATTATTAGCGTCTCTTCGGTTTTTTCCTTGCCTTGCTTGCCGCTTCGCGTGTTCAATTCCTCTTTCTTTATGGAATCTGAAGTGTCAATTGACAATTCACTTTCCAATTCTGACAGTGCCTTTGAAACTTCGCCCGTCAAACCCTTGTACATTTCTATGATTTTATCAAAATCATCGCGCGTGATCAGAAATACTTTATAAGGAATATCTTTCTTGGCTACCAAAAAATTCAAGGCGTCGCGAGCCTCCATGTTATCTGGATCAACCAGACCAACTTCCAGAGTCCCGTCAACCATGCCGATCGGAGCAAAACGATAATGAACCGCTGACTCTTCGGGGATATAATCTAGGACATCAAATGGTATTGAACCTTCAGAAATTGAACGGATGGGAATGTTTAGAAACTCACCTCGGGCGGCAACAATATCTTCTGGTTTAACTCCATGAGCTATCAGGGCGTCATCTAGAGAACTACCAGCCGAAGTCTGCTTGCGCAGATCTCGGACATCATCTTTAGTGATTATTTTCTTCTGTAAGAGAATGTCGAAAATTGACATGGCAATTAATTACCCGTGGTGGTCACGGAGAATCCCGGAATTGGCGCGAATGGATTTGGCCTGCCAACATTCACCGCTGGAATCTCCACGGTATAATCGACGAGAGTCTGATAGGCGGGGTCCTTGAAAATGGAAGTGTCAATCTTTAGCGATTTGATCTGCTGAAGAAGGTTCAAAATTCGCGTACTTGCTATATTGGCCTCTGGGGTAGCTTGCACCGATATTAGACTGTCGGTTGATTTTGATGGACCAAGAAAATAAAACGCTAAAACTATCGCGCCAACAATGACGACGCCTCCGATTATTGTTTTGTATGGATTAGATCTTGTCTTCATATTATTGTTGTCGTAGCCAATAAGTCTTGAGTTCAACGCCATAGTCATAAGTTCCCGTTGAATTGGCAGTTACGGTCAAATGAGTCAAATCCATAACGCGCAAATCAGCTTCAAGATCACGCAATAGATCAATAAATTGCTGATATGTTGAGCTGACGCTAAAAGAAACAGTCACTGTATCCAGGATTGGCGTGGGTATGGAAAGATCATCAGACGAACCTGCCGAACCAACGCTTTTTTGTTGTGATGACACCGATGATGATTGTCTTGTTGAATTCGCCGAAGCGGTTGCTTTAATATTTCGAAGAGAAAAACCATGCCTAAGCGCGATACTATTCATATCAATAATCAGACGGATATTATCAACGGTGTTGGGAATCATCTTATCAAGACGGGCGCGATCTTCCGCTGATATCTCATTGTAATTTTTACGGACCGCGTCACGCACCTTGATCAATTCATCGGCATTTTTGATAGCGGAAATATACTGACTATTGACCGTTTTGACATCATTGACTTCCGCGAGTTTGGCACGCGTGAAAGTTGCGTATATTCCGATGGCGAGAACTATTAAGATTGTTGCTAAAACATTGCGATTCATATTTTTATTGTGAAGACGAGCTTGAAGCGTTAGAACTGTCTAAAGAGCTATTGACGCTTTTCGTGTACGATAAACTCGCGGGATCAACAGTCGCGGTCAAGCCAAATGAAACTGTGCCATTTGTGTCCAGAGCCGGATCAGAAAGAATTGGGTTTTTGACGACCTTGCGCAAACCATATTCTTCAAGCTTACTCAAAACATCAGACTGAAATGCCACGGCACTTAGATTAGTGCCAAATCCTTTCAAGCTAATTTTGATACCGTCTGTGCCAGTTGAAAGATCCATGCTTGAAAATCTAACTTTTTCAATCGTCAATCTGCCGATAATATCAAAAATCTCCGACGCGGCCATATGATTGAGGATCAGATCTTTAGCCAAATCAATTTTTATGTCTTGACGCTTTAGCTCCTCAATCAGGTCAGCGTTAAACTGTTTTTCCCGTTGAGCGAGTTGGGTCTTGTAACTCTCTTGAGACGATAGAAGAAAAGATTTCCAAAAATACATGCCACCAGCCGCAATAATGGAAACTAAGAAAATAAGCACCGCCAAAGACATGAAAATGCTGACACTATGACTATGTGGGGTAGTTGAATTATACCCACTTGAAGCGCCACCAACTGGCACTATCGGTTTCTTTGGTATAAACGAAGTTTGGAATTTAGTCTCCATAGTTAAAGTTTAATTACATTATATCAGAAATCGTGTGTTTGGGGGTGTGTATAACGAGGAGCGTATCCCCGCACGACATAATACTTCTTTGAAGCGACGCCTGTTGTCTAAAATCAACGGCTAAAGAATGACGAATATCTGTTTAGGCCTCCGGCAATGCTTCAAAGAAGTATTATGTCGTGCGGGGATATGTGTTTATTCAAGCTCTGATAACCGTCTTAAAGCAATCCCTATCGCCACCGCGAACTCCGGACCAGCTTGCGCGAATTCTTCAGTCAAAAACGCTGGGGTCTCTAATTTACCAAAAGGATCAGCGTACACGACATTAGTTTGAAAACTTATTTTCGCCAAATCAGTGAAACCTTTAAGAAGAACCCCTCCGCCAGTCAAAATAACCTTGCTTACGTTTTTGGCGAATTTCTTTTGATAGTTGAGAAGTGCCGCGTTGGCTTCATAAAAAATATAATCCAAATTGACGGTAATAATTTCAGTCAATTCTTTGTACTCTGGTCCGCCTTTTAGTCCATAAGTTCGTTTCATTCTTTCGGCCTCATTGACCGTGATGCTCATGGCTTTTGAAAGCGCCAAAGTAATATCCTGACTTCCTTTGTTGATGATATGCGAAGCGCGCAATATTCCTCGTTCAACAATATAAAGTTTCGTGGAACGCGCGCCCATGTCAACAATCATGACAGTGCTAACGCCTTGATCAACGACCGCGCGAATAGAGCTGAAAATTTCTATTTCATAAAAACTTGGTTGAAGACCGCTACCGGTAATAATAGACTGGTAGTCACTTATATATTGGTTGTGGATAGCCACGACCAGCACATCGCTCCCTTGTTTTTCCGGTTTGACCGACTCATCATCAGACACATAAGAATCTTCTTTGGGGATGACCGACCAATCAAGCAGAACTTCGTTCAGCGGCACTGGAATATATTTGCGAGCTTCAATGGCGATCACATCCGCCATGCCTTTTTCCGGCACTGGTGGAATAGAGATGAATGTGATCAAACTAGATGAAAGCGGCAAAGCAACGCCGCAAGAAACCGTGGTGGTTTTTGATTCTTTGAGAATATCTTTTATGGCTTCAATGATTTTGTCTGCTGGGACACTTGTGGCGCGACCGACTTCAATGCCGGCATATGGTCCAAGCGCCAATTCGCCATATGTTTCCAGCACGGCTCGACCATGTTTTTTCTTTATTTGGATAATTTTAATGGCCGAAGAACCAATATCAATACCCAAAACACTTGATTCTTTATTAAAAAATGAGGAGAGAAATGAGACCATAGTTATATTATATATTGAAAAATGGAAATTGCCCATGCAAGGGAAGGTCGTTCTAATCCCCAGACTATTCACTTATTCAACTTTACAGGTCTGACTAACTTTATAGACTTGTGTGTATGTATATCATTTCAATTTTTTACAAAATAATTATTGACGCGTTATTCCCCATCTCAAAAGCCGAACAAGAACTTTTTTTATTACAACCTGAACAAGTATTTGATAAATTGCCGCCGGCTCCAGCTTTTACAGGTCTAGCGATTCCCGTGAAAGACGCGAAGAATATGAAGTCAATCTTTGCTTACAAAGACGAGCGAGTTACCAAACTCGTCTGGAATATCAAATATAAAAAATCAGCACACGCCGTGAGGATTGGAGGGTACGCGTTGTGGTGGAGACTAAGACGAGCCACGCCAGCCCTAATCATCCCCATACCAATAACAAACCGCCGACGAAAGGAGCGTGGATTCAATCAATGTGAATTATTGGTTGATGAAATTGAAAGACTTGATGTCAGCAAACAATTTAAGATTGAAAAAAACTTACTGACTCGCGTTCATCATTCTTCAAGACAGACATTAAAAAGCCGCCCAAGCCGCGTTGAGGGAGCTAAGGGAATTTTCACTGTTCTGTCGAGGGTAGACCTCGACAGAAGTATAACGATAATAATCATTGACGATGTGATAACTACTGGGAGTACGATAAATGAAGCAATTGAGACAATGAAAAAAGTGGGGTTTGAAAATGTTTATGGTCTGTCGCTGGCGCATTAAATAAGGTCAGACCTCAATAAAACAAACTGTCACTGGCGCATTAAATTGTAATCTTCACAAACCTTCTCTTCCCTATTTTCAGAATCAAAGTCTTCGTGGGCATAAAATTCGGATCCGTAATTTTCGTGTCATCTTCAGTCTTGATTCCACCGCCATCAATCAACCTTCGCCATTCAGCTTTTGAAGCGATAATTCCCGATCTGACTAACGCGTCAGAAAGCGGTTCCTTAGCGGAAAATTTTACTTCTTGAATATCGTCAGGCACTCCGCCTTTAGCAAAAGTATTTTCAAATTCTCGCTCGGCTGATTTCGCGGATGATTCACCGTGCAGACGCTTTACTATATCAAAAGCAACCTTGGCTTTAGCTAACCTTGGCCCAGCGGCCATGAGCCCATCTTTTTCATTCAACGGAATTCTGGTGCAATTTATGAATAACGGCTCAATCATTGGGTCCGGCAAAGCCATAATTGCCCCAAATAATTGATTGGCGCGCTGATCTATGAAGACACCCGTGCCATTTGATTTGGACATCAATTCACCCGTCTTTGGATTGGCAATCAAATTCAAAGCAATCACAAACTTATCTTTATTTTTTAGGCGTTTCATCAAAGTCCTGCCGGCCAAAGCATTGAAGATCTGATCTGTTCCACAAAGTTCCGCGTCAACATCCATTGCCACACTGTCATAACCTTGCATCAGTGGATATAAAAACTCATGAAGATGGATTGGCGAACTTTCTTTGAGCCGTTTTTGGAACATGTCGCGCTCAAGCATTTGTTGGACTGTGAAGTTTGAAGCTAGATTGAGAATATCCGCGAATTTTAATTGCGCCAGCCATTCAGAATTGTATTTTATGATCGGAGGATTCTTTTTATCGCCAAAACCAAGAAGTGGTTTGACTTGATCAACCCAGCCAGAAACATTTTTCTTGACTTCTTCCGCGCTCAACTGTTTACGAGTCGCGCTTTTATCAGACGGATCGCCAATTTGTGCCGTAAAATCTCCAAAAAGCACAATGACTTCGTGGCCAAGCTGACGAATTTCATCCAAAAACATCAAATTCTTGGCGTGACCGAGATGCATGGCGGGCGCTGTCGGATCAACGCCAATATAAATGCGAATCCGGTCGCCCGACATCAACTTCTTCATAAATTCTTCCTTTGACGGCAAAATCTCCACGGCTGTGCCGCGAATGAAGATCTCTTCTATTCTTGTTTTATCAGTAATGATATTCACTAAGAAAAGTATACACGATATTGGACATCTTTACAGCTTACTGGGTAACTCCACTCACGAATGAGAGAAAATTAATGTTTTTTGCACATATTCCATCCTGTGGCAAAAATCCAGCCCGCAACATAACCAACCGCGAATGTCACGATAATTAAAACAACGGCCTTGCCAAGCGAGAAGTCTATTATTGAATAATTAATTGAGATGTGGTGAATAGATAAAATAAAATCTGTCAGCGGTTTTGCCCAGCCAAGCGCCAAAAGAATTGACCAGATCAAATGCATAAATCCCACGAACGATCCTAGAGCCAGAGCCACGCGACGCCTATTTAATTGTTCCATATATTTTATTAGTTAATTATTAATTATATTTTAAAATATTCGGAAAACTTTCCTACCAGTGGGAGCCGTTTCTCGGCACCCTTTATGGCATGAACGATACCGACAATGGAAAGGATGAGAGTAACGAGATTGATAATCTGGAAAAGTGGCCAAAGCATCCAGAAAAACATGCCAATGACCCAAATGGCGACTTCAATCACAAAAAGTACCAGACCTTGCTTGATGTGGAACTTTACAAATGAATCATCTTTGGATGTTAAATAAGAAACGATAACTAATGGACCAACATACGACAATGCGGCCATTAAGGCGTTGTGCTTTGGCGGTAGATTGGCTTGCTGATTAATTGGCGCTGTATTTTGTTGATTCTGATTATTTTCTGGGTTCATGATAATTGGTAATTTATTTAATAAATGATATGAATAGTATAGCAAATCCCTCTTCAAAAAACGATAAGTAAGTGAAAATAGTACGGATCACAATGAATACTCATCCCATGTCCACTTTATGGGGTACGGATCAGCGGTGTTTGTTGGACAAAGTTCGAAACTATTTCGAGCAAAATCCAAATGATTAAAACGGACTCGGCAGGGCGAAACAATTTGTCTGGAGGAAAGGATTCGCCCTGCCTCGGCTGATTTTCCGCCCGCAGGAAGATCCGCTATGAGAAAAAGTCAAGCATTTTGTTAAGTTCGGTAGACCGTTT
>JBBTTD010000011.1:0-17798 GCA_038064415.1 Patescibacteria group bacterium
CTTCGCGCCGACCATATTTTTGGCGGAAATTTGAATTCCGAATTTTGGCGGAGAGAGTGGGATTTGAACCCACGGTTCCCGTAAGGGAACGGCGGTTTAGTAAACCGCTGCCTTAAACCACTCAGCCATCTCTCCAGTATGAATTAGATGATAGCCAAAATCAGTCGCAAAAGCTAGTATTTTCTTTGATAATCGTCCGTTTTTATGCCAGAATTGCAAAACAGGAGGAGACGTGGTGGAGTGGTTTAACATACCTCTTTGCTAAAGAGGCAGACCTATTAAAGGGTCTCGAGGGTTCGAATCCCTCCGTCTCCGCCAAAATGTTTTAACGCCCCAATAAATTCATATGAGCAACTCATTTAAAATCTATCTAGCCAGACATGGACAAGATCAAGATAATGCTGCTGGAATTTTGAACGGCCATAGAGATAAGACGCTTACGATTGTTGGTATTGAGCAAGCAAATATTTTAGCAAAAACAATAGAAGAGAATGGTCTTGGTATAACTAAAATATACAGCTCTCCTCTTCAAAGAGCATACAAAACCGCTGAGATTGTCGCTGATTATTTAAATATTGAAAACCCAACAAAACTTGATCTACTTATTGAGAGAAATTTCGGAATAATGACGGGAAAGTTGGTAAAAGATATCGAAAAACTCTGTGCGCCAAATATTTTAAAAGCTGATCCAATTACCTATTTTATTTCTGTTGAAAATTCGGAAACTTTTCCTCAAATGGTTAAAAGAGCGAAAAAACTTCTCAAATGGATCAAGAAAAACCACGCCACCGAAAACATTCTTCTTGTAAGTCATGGTGACATTGGGAAAATGATTTACGCCGCTTTTTACAATTTAAACTGGAAAGAGGTTTTGACTAAATTTCATTTTGGAAATTCGGAGGTATTACTGCTTTTGGAAAACTCAAAACCAGATGAGAGACATGTGCATAAAGTAAAACAACATAATCATTAGGGCATCAATAATCTCTAGCTCTAAATCTCCATCTTTACGAGAGCAAGCTTTGCGCTGTAAACTATCCCCATGCCCATCGCCCTTGATATACCCATAGCTGAACAATTCAGAATTACGCCAATTCAAAAATTAGCGCTCAAAAAACTTGGAATTGAAAAAATTGAAGACCTTTTATATCACTTTCCAGTTCGTTATGGCGATACGGCGGAAGCAAAAACTATTGACTCATTGCAAAAAGGAGACACTGCCGTAATTTATGGAAAAATTTCTAGCTTAAAAGCTAGTAAGGGTTTCAAAACCCGCATCACAATGGCTAGTGCCAATGTTGAAGACGAAACTGGCCGAATTCAATGTGTTTGGTTCAACCAGCCCTACATTGCAAAGATGACTCCAGAAGGAGCGTCGGTAAGAATTGAAGGTAAGGTGAGTGAGAGACGAACAAAAAAAATTATGGTGAGTAAATCATCGTCCACCAGCGAAGAAATTAGTAATTCCCTCACTGGTGGACGAAGTAAACTTTATTTTTCCAATCCCAAAATTGAAGTAATTGATAAATTACCAACGGGTGTCGGTGATTCCATTTTTGGTAATAATGCCGAAACTCACACTCTCTATCCCCTCTATCCAGAATCACGCGGAATCACTTCATTATGGGTATATCACACCCTTCGAAAAATATTCAAAAGCGGATTGCTAGAAAAGATTGAAGACCCAATTCCGACAGAAATTTTGGCAAAATATCATTTACCAAGCATAAAAACCGCTCTGATTTGGATCCATACGCCACTCAAAAACGATGACGCCATATCGGCCCGTAAACGCTTTTCATTTCAAGAAATCTTCACCATTCAGCTCGGTCGCCAACAAGCCCGCAGAGAATACGAAAAATATCCTTCATTCAAAATTGAAACCGATGTTAGACATGTTCATGAATTTATTCGTAGATTTCCATTTCAAGCGACAAGTGCCCAAATTCGTAGCGTTGAAATAATTTTAGCAGACATGAAGAGAGATTCCGCGATGTCACGATTGCTTGAGGGTGATGTTGGCTCCGGAAAAACCGCCGTGGCCGCGGCAACCGCCTATGCCGTGATAACTTCAAAACCCAAACCCGCGGATGAAACATCCGAACACGATTCTTCTTCAACGCCGTCGGCCAGCGTGAAAAAGAATAGTGTTCAGATATCTAAATCAATATCGCGAGGTTCACTTCAAATTGCCTACATGTGCCCAACAGAAATTCTAGCCAGCCAACATTTTGAATCATTCATTCAATATTTTTCATATATGCCCGTCCAGATCGGACTAATCACCAGTTCAGGATGTAGAAAATTTCCTTCAAAAGTAAATCCAAAGGGCTGGACTGACATTTCCAGAGCCCAACTCTTGAAATGGGTCGCTGACGGATCAATTTCAGTTCTTATTGGTACGCATGCAATAATTCAAAAATCAGTAAATTTCAAAAATTTGGCATATGCCATCATAGATGAACAACACCGCTTTGGAATTTCTCAACGCAGAAAGTTGGTGCGGAAAAATTCCGCTCCACACTTACTTTCAATGACTGCCACGCCAATTCCTCGCACATTGGCGCTAACCATTTACGGAGACTTGGATCTGACATTATTGAACGAATCGCCGGCTGGTCGCAAGCCGATTATCACGGAATTAGTCTTGCCACATCATCGTGATCTGACTTATGAAAAAATCAGACGAGAATTGAAAACTGGCCGACAACTTTATGTCATCTGTCCAAGAATTAATGAACCTGATCCAGAAAAAGAGGCGACGATTATCGCGAAATCGGTCAAAGAAGAAGCCAGAAGACTTAAAAAATCAATATTTCCAGAATACGAAATTGGAATACTTCATAGCAAAATGAAACCATTTGAAAAAGATCAAGCCATGAATGATTTCAGGATAGGAAAGATTAATATCCTATGCGCTACTTCAGTCGTTGAAGTCGGAGTGAATGTTCCCAATGCCACGATAATAATTATTGAGGGCGCGGAACGATTTGGCCTAGCTCAACTTCACCAATTGCGCGGACGAGTCATGCGCAGTACGCATCAAGCTTATTGTTATGCTTTCGCCGGAACCAATTCAGTTAAATCACTTGAACGATTGAAGGCTTTGCGAAACGCTAAAAATGGTTTTGAACTAGCGGAACTAGATCTAGCACAGCGTGGCTCTGGTGAACTCTCCGGTTTGCGTCAGTGGGGAGTCTCCGATGTCGCCATGGAAGCATTAAGAAATTTGAAAATGGTTGAGGCCGCTCGCTCCGAGGCTGTAAAACTTATAGACAAAGATCCAACACTCGCAAAATGCCCGACATTGAAAAAACTCGTTGAGATACATACAAAAACGGCGCATTTTGAATAGAATCTTGTCCGCCCTCTTTGATCTGAACCAAGAACCCTATCTTCAATATAAAATTAATCTTAACCAAAACAATGTGGGCGTGCCTGGATTCGAACCAGGGACCGCAGAGGTATAAGCTCTGTGCTCTAACCAACTGAGCTACACGCCCTGTCCTTATTCCATTCTTATCAATTGAATTAAAAGAGGAAATACTGATACCAAGAATAGGATGATTCACATCATATGACAAAATATCAAGACACACAACCGCTAAAAAATGCGTCAGGTCTGACTCAAACTCGACGCATTTGAAAACAAAAACTGACAAAACTATTGGATGAGAGATGGACGGAGCGAATTTAGTGGTGGTTCATACATCTTCTGAGGATGGAGACATCCAACTAAATCTGTACGCACGCTCATCAGTCGCTGATTTCTTTCATCTCTTCGAATTGCCGCAATCGCAAGGATTTTCGCAAACTCACTTGGTAAGTCAATCCTTTGTGATGCGACATTGAGAATGTCATCCTCTTCAAATCTGTTGAATCCAGTCACCTCATAAGCTACAGCGACAATGGGATGAAGTGAAAACTCTGGTCCATCACATACTAAATGATTCTTGGGAATAAGAAATATTTGACCGTGATGATTAATTAACGACCTCCAGCGCAGAGCCACGAGATCTCGACAACATTCAAAAAAATATTTTGGTCTCATAAATGTGCTTCTCTTTTACGACAATAATACCCCTCGTTAAAAAGAAGTCAACTTGAGAATATGGTCTCTAATTACTAGTTACCGGCAATTAACGATCAGTTAATAGCTACTACACCACCCCCTCCTTCCTCTTTACCATCACCCCCTGCCCTGCCAAAATAGTCTCATACTCCTCACGCTCAATAACCTCTTTTTCAATCAATCGTCTAGCTATAACCTCAAAAACTTTTTTATTATGAGTCAAGGTCTTTTCAGCCAAAACCCGAGCTTCAGTCATAATCCTGGTTACTTCCGCGTCAATTTCAGCCGCGACTTTTTCTGAATAATCACGATCATTCACGCCCGCACCAAAAAGAACTCTGCCCGTAGGACTTTCCAACGCGACGGGGCCGATTTTTTCCGACATACCATATTGAGTGACCATGCTTCGCGCCAAAGCGGTGGCAACTTGCAGATCATTTGAAGCGCCCGTCGTCATATCATCAAACATCATCCTTTCGGCCACATATCCGCCAAGAGAAACGGCAATGTCATCTAAAAATTCTTTGCGTGATTGAAGCTTGCGGTCTTCCAAAGGTAATTTCAGCGTATATCCCGCCGCTCGTCCACGAGAAATTATAGAAATTTTATGAACTGGATCCGCATAAGGTAAAACTGAAGCTAATATGGCGTGGCCGGCTTCGTGATACGCGGTAATCTCTTTTTCTTTGACCGACAAGACATGACTCTTGCGCTCCGGACCAAGCATGACTTTTTCTATTGAACGAATCAAATCAAACTGACCAATCGTAGTTCGATCTTCACGGGCCGCTAAAATAGCCGCTTCATTCATCAGAGACGCCAAATCAGCGCCAGAAAATCCTGGAGTTCGTTCCGCGACAATATTCAAATTAACATCTTCCGCTAATTGTTTTTTAGCTGAATGAATTTTTAATATTTCGTATCTATCGGAACGATCAGGTAAATCAATTACCACGCGACGATCAAATCTTCCCGGGCGAAGCAGGGCCGGATCCAAAACATCTGGACGATTGGTGGCCGCCATCACAATGACTTTTTCATTTGGCTCAAAACCATCCATCTCCACTAGAATTTGGTTGAGAGTCTGTTCTCGTTCGTCATTTCCACCACCCATACCTGAACCTCGAGCCCTTCCGACCGCGTCAATTTCATCAACGAAAACAATTGCTGGGGCGGTTTCTTTTGCCATTTTGAAAAGATCTCTCACGCGCGAAGCCCCAACGCCAACAAACATCTCCACAAATTCTGAACCGGAAATAGAAAAGAACGCGACACTGGCCTCACCCGCCACGGCACGCGCCAAAAGTGTCTTACCTGTACCGGGCGCGCCCATGAGCAGAACTCCTTTCGGAATCTCCGCGCCAATTTCAATAAATTTTTTTGGATTTTTCAGAAAATCAACAATTTCCAGCAATTCTTGCTTGGCTTCTTTTGCTCCGGCAATATCTTTGAAAGTTACTTTTTGTTTTTTATCATCAGGCATCGTGATGCGCGCCTTTGATTGACCAAATGAAAGCGCTTGCATTCCCGCTCCTTTGACCTGTCTTGAAAGTAACCAAATGAAAAATACCAAAAAAAGAAGCGGTGCCAAAAATGGCGCCAGTTGTCCGACCCAGTATCCAAATCCGCTCGGCTGTTCAATAGTAATCGTCGTTGAAGCCAGACGAGCAGAACTTACTCCGAAACGAGAAAGCGACTCCGTCAGTGAGGCATCAACTTCTTTCTGCGCGGTTTTGATTGATTTATCAACATAAGTCGCGATTATCTGATCTCTTTGAATACTCAAAGAAACAATGGATCCTTTTTCCAAGTCACTGGCAATATCTGAAATTGAAACGAGTTTGGTTGAGTTTGGAATATTCGCGAATTGCGAATAAATTCCGGAGATAAGTAAAAAGATTAAAACGATAATGATGATCATCTGTAAAAATCCCATCTTGGGTGGCAAAAAGGCACCACCAGTCTTTCTGGGTCCATTTTGCCTCGCCTGTTGATTGCCATTAGCCATGAATATCTTGATTATACAGAAAAATGTTAGAAAAGAAAGAAAAAAGCCGCACGCCACCCGAAGGTAGGATGCGGCATTGGTCAATACTTTGCTGATGAAAGAAAATCAACGAATAACGACAAACTCAAATGAAGAGGAAATCTTCGATCTCAAAAACAGTTCCCACCTCTTCAAACGACCAAACTGTCGCCGATAATCTTTTTCATTGTGAAATTCACCACATTTGGGACATTCTGCTTTCACTCTGACCCGATACCACCTATTTTGATCAGGAGGATATGGCGGTGAGACAAAATATGAAATGTAAAACAAATATTTCCATATTGGATGTCCCGTAACCCGTGGTAATTTGACCGGCAAATCACCACAAAGTCTTCCTTCCATTGGACCAAAAACAGAAAACTTTCGTCGTTGTTTGGTTCTACATTTCAGACAAAACTTCGCACTCTCATCTGGACTGTGGCCTTGATAATCAGATACCGCGGGCGTCAGTGGATGTCTTGGAACCAATCGTGGCGCAAGATTGAATTTGTTTTGATTTTGGATTACCATGACAACCTCCTTTGAAGATATGAGGTTGAAACTTCCTTGATGAGACCTGTTAATGTGCTTTTTTTCATACTTTGATTGATTTTGTGGTTCAAAATGTTACTCCATACTCCAAAAACAAACTACCACATTATAAGATATTGGTCAAAATATTGGCAAGGCCTACCCTAACCACATGCTCAATAGAAATTAATAGTATATAATATTGGTATTAACCATAATTACAACAAATATATGAACGGTCCAGAAAGTCCAGAGACACCAAAATCAAAAATAGAGAAAGTAAAAGAAAGGTATCATGTGGCCGCAAAAGCTCTAGCCGAAGCCGGTGCCATGAAATTCGTAGAACTTATTGAAGCGAAAGATCCTGTGGCTAGAGAATATATTGATGCGCTTTCCGAGTACGAAAAAGCGCTTACGGAAGAAATGGATAATGGAAACGGTGGTGCGCAGATATAGACATAATCATTGGTGATGTGTACCTCCACAAAGTGTCCACTTTATGGGGTCCATTTCATGGTGGAGATGCTGGGAATCGAACCCAGGTGCAAAAGATATGTATCAAACGATTCTACGGCGATAGATTACCTTGAATTTAAAGACTCCGTTGAAAAAGTAAACGAAACGCGGAGTCCCGATCTTATGAGTTCGGAACAATAAGGTGAGAAGCCCTATTGCCCTACATCCAGGTTATTACGCCAACACTACAGTTAGGATCCCTGTAATGAGACGGCTCTTATACAAGAGCGAATGCAAAGTCCCTTTGTCCGAAATACGGAGAAACGGTTGATTTAGCATTTAAGATTCCCATCAGATTTACGAGTTAATGGTGCTCGCGCCGCACGGACGAACATGATCAATTGTCAATGCCGATCATCCCCGATTTTTCAACGATCTCTAAACTCTCTTCTTGTCGTGCGATCTGTTTCGCGTTTTTTAATTGTCTCACGTTTATCAAATTTCTTTTTACCACGCGCAATCGCGACGCTGACTTTGATGAGATTACCCTTAGTATACACTGAAATTGGCACTACTGTCAAGCCTTTCCCTGATTCCAAATCAGAAATTTTTCTAATTTCATCTTTAGTCAGAATAAGACGACGGTTTCGGCGAGGTTCATAATCCTTTGAAGTATTTTTTTCTTGGTACGGATTTACCAGCATATTCACGACATACGCTTCCCCGCCACGAACAATCACGTGTGAACCATCCAATGATCCTTGATTTTTCTTGAGCGACTTCACTTCAAAACCAAGTAATTCAATACCCGCCTCAAATTTCTCCAGAATTTCATAGTTGAAGTGAACCTTTTTATAATCTATTAAAGTTGGCATAGGAATATCGTAGCACAATAACAATTGAAAATTGAGTGTCAGTTTCATTGTTGCGATAGCACGCTTGGCAATGTAGACTTCTCTTTATGATAAAACAAACCTCTTGGACACTCTATACTTCAAATGAAGACGCTTGGATGGCAATGCTATCCGATTGCGCCAAAGCTGAAAAAAGCATAGAACTAGAACAATTCATTTTTGCCGCCGATGATTTTGGAAATAAATTGATCAATGTTTGCGCCGAACGAGCCAGCAAGGGCGTGAAAGTCAGATTCCTTTGGGATGCCGGAGGCAGTTTCACATTCTGGGGCTCAAACATAGTTGAAGATTTAAAGAAAAAAGGTATTGAATTGGTATTTTGGAAAACCTTGATTCCTCCATATTATAAAGTTCCAAATTTCCGATCTTGGTTCTTGCGAAATCATCACCGAACATTGGCGATTGACGGCAAAGTCGCCTACACGGGCAGTATTTGCATGCGTGAGAGAATGATAAATTGGCGCGACACTAATGTTAGATTTGAGGGACCCGTCGTGTCGGAAATGGAAAACGTTTTTGACAGGATGTGGGCGCGCTCCTTAAAAATCAAACCTCTGCCAAAAAGAAGGTTCGCGTTTGATCCAGACTTTCGTTATATCACCAACTATCCCGCGCCAGGACAAAGACACATAAATAACGAGCTGATGAAATCTATTAAAAGCGCGGAGAAATATATAGACATCACTACTCCATATTTCATTCCGACACACCGCATACTCCACGCCATAAAATTAGCGGCAAAGCGCAAAATCCGTGTTCGGATAATTCTGCCGGAAAAAACAGACGACTATGTGGTTGATCTGGGAATGCGTTCATACTTCAAAGGACTTCTGGAATCGGGCGTGAAAATATATTTATACAAAAAAAATATTATCCATAGTAAATCCGTCGTGATAGATGGAAATTGGTCTACGGTCGGCACGCTCAATCTTGATAATGTCAGCTTGCTCTACAATTTTGAAGCAAACATTATCAGTAACAACAAAGATTTCGCGGAAGAATTGGAGGCGCATTTCATTCATGACCTAAAAAAATCAGAGGAAGTCAATCTGATTGAATGGCAAAAGCGTTTTTTCTTGGAAAAATTAGCGGAATTTTCTGTCAGATTGATAAGGAAATTCCTATAGATCCCCCTTGCATAAATAGCAACTTATATGCTATAAATACACCTTGTAATCAATGAAAGTACGAATAAACCACCAAATCAAAGCGCCTGAATTGCGCGTCATAACAGCTGAAGGGAAAAATCTCGGCGTCATAAAGCTTTCCGAGGCTATCGCAGAGGCTCAAAAAAGAGGATTTGATTTGATAGAAATCTCGCCCACGGCTACTCCGCCGGTAGCCAAGATAATGGATTACGGCAAGTATTTGTACGATGAAAAGAAAAAAGACAAGGCCGCCAAAGCTAAGGTTCAAACAAGCGAACTCAAAATAGTACAGGTCAAAATCGGCACGGGAGAACATGACCTGGAGCTCAAAGCTAAAAATGTCTCCAAATGGCTAAGCGAAGGAAATAGAGTCAAGATTGACTTATTTCTAATCGGTCGTTCTAAATATATGGACATGAAATTTCTTAAAGAAAGACTGGGGAGAATTATGAAACTTGTGACTGTTGAATATAAAATCGCTCAAGATGTAACCAAGGGACCAAAGGGGCTCACGATTACAATTGAGAAAAAATAAAATGAGCATTAAAACAAACAAATCATACACAAAGCGTTTCAAAATCACCAAAAGTGGCAAGATTTTGTCGCGCAAAGCCGGGCAAAACCATTTTAATGCCAAAGAACGCAGTCGTACCAGTATGAATAAAAAGAGGATGGTCGGCGTATTTATGGACAACAAATCCAGAAGTCGATTTTTAGCAAATAGTTAAATTCAATTAATAAGAATTTGCCTGGCAGTTTCATTTACAAATTACCAAAAATTAACTACTAATAACTAAATCATGACCCGAGTCAAAAAAGCAGTTCACGCCCTCAAGTATCGTCGCACTACCCTCAAAGCCGCCAAGGGCTTTCGTTTTGGCCGTTCAAAGAAAGAGCGTATGGCAGTTGACGCTCTCCAACATGCTGGCGCTTATGCTTTCGCTCATCGCCGCGATAAAAAGGGAGACATGCGCCGTCTCTGGAATGTCAAGATCAACGCCGGTCTCCGTCAGCTTGGCTTCACTTATAGTAAATTTATCGGCGCGGCCAAAAAGAAAAAAATTGAACTTGATCGCAAAACTCTAGCTCATCTGGCCGAATTCAAACCTGACTCTTTTAAAAGAGTCGTGGATAGTGTAAAGTAAAAAATCCCGTTCTTTCCTCCTTGTTATAACGGGTTACAGTTATGGATGAGTAGTCCAGTGATTGGAGTCCCAGAAGTTGGAGCAGTCGAATCCCCCTCTTCTGGGACTTTTTTATTGATATTTAAAGGCGAAATATCCCCGCACAACATAATACTTCTTTGAAGCATTGCCGGAGGCCTAAACAGATATTCATCATTCTTTAGCCATTGATTTTAGACAACAGGCGTCGCTTCAAAGAAGTATTATGTTGTGCGGGGATATTTCTATAAAAAACAAAGTCAATTCACAATCCGTATTTCACCTCCCTTTCCGGCACCAGAGCTTTCTTTCCTAATTCGTCGTTAATTCTCTGCGCCAAATGCATAGATGCGCCTGGTTCACCCATCACGACAAATATTTGTTTCAATCTATTGGTCGCGGTAGAGACAAATTCAACCAAGTGGTCACTATCCTTATGAGCGGAATAACCATAAAGAGTCTCAATTCTAGCCTTTATGTTGATTTTATTTCCATGAATGTTAACTTTTCTGGCTCCATCGGCCAATTGGCGACCGAGAGAGCCGAGAGTTTGGTAACCAACCAAAAGAATTGTGTTTTTCGCGTCTGGTAAATAATATTCCTCATGACTGATGACGCGACCGCCGACTGACATGCCTGAACCAGCTAGAATTATCTTGGATCCCATGAGTCGTCCAATATCATGAGATTCATTTTGAGATACCGTATATTCAAGATGCGGAAAATCAAAAACATTATCGCCTTTTTGAATCTGTCCGCGGACATAATCGTTGAATAGCGCCGTGCCCGACTGATAAATTTGCGTGGCTTTGATCGCCATCGGTGAATCAACGAAAACCGGCACGGACGGAATGAGTTTCTGTTCAACTAATCCATTAAGTTCATAAAGAAGAGTCTGCGTCCTATCTATTGAAAAAGCCGGAATAATTAAGGTGCCGCCACGCGCTATAGAATCTTTGATGATTTTCTCAAATTGTCGTAGGCGCTCATCGCGAGTCTCATGATTTCTATCGCCATAAACACTTTCCATAATTATATAATCCACTTCTCCGACAGACTCCGTATCTCGAAGTAATGGTGACGGTGAATTTCCAAGGTCGCCAGTAAAGAGAATTTTCAGTTCTCTGTTATTCTCGCCCTTGATCGGGGTTGAGAATAAACTCCGGCGAGAATCTGGTGTATTGCCACCAGCGTTCAATTTCATAATCTCACCCTGGATTGCCGTTTTCGTGGGAATGACGGAAACCTCCACCATCGCTGACCCCAAAATATGTCCGGCATCTTTTAAGAAAATTGAAATATCATCAGTCACTTTGAAATCCTCATGATAATTTATGGTTTTCCATAAAGGAAAAACTCGCGCCACATCATCTGCTCCATAAATAGGATCAACGCCTTCTTGTCGCGCGTTTATGTGCAGAATACCAACCGCGTCATTCAAGACAATTTCCGCTAAAGCTTTTGTTTCGGAAGTTGAATATATTGGACCGGAGTAACCTTCTTTCACCAGCTTTGGAATCCTGCCGACATGATCAAGATGGGCGTGGGTAATAATAAGCGCGTCAATTGAATTGACATCATAAGGAAATGGCCTACTATTTTCCTCCATGGCAAATTTTTCGCCCTGAATCATACCGCAATCAATTAAGACTTTGCTTTCCCCAGTCTCCAAAAGAAAATTCGCGCCCGTGACAGTTCCTACTCCCGAACAAAATGTTATTTGAGGATAGTTAGACATAATAAAATAATTCGCGTCTAAGTTTAATCAATTGGAATCACACTGCCGCCGCTTTTGTATCTATTTTCCTTGTCATGCGCACAATCATAATCGCGCCAACTGTATCCACGATAAGATCTTTGGCAGTATCAACATGATATAATTTTGTACCGACGGGATAACCAGCTATGTCAAAATAATATTCAAACAACTCCCAAATAATCCCGACCATGATAACACCGAAAATAATCACTCGGCCACGATTTTTTGAACTAAATTTTAATGAATTGAAAAGAGCCAAAACAAACAAGCCGATTCCGACACCACCAAGAAAATGCATGATTATATCGTAACCACTAAAAGTAAAATATGGGCCAGTCAAGCCAAAAATATGCATGGCAAGAACAATTGCCAAAACAATCCAAGCATAAATATAATAAATCATTGAGTAATTGTATGCTATTGATAGTGAAAAACCAAATCAGTCATACAAATATGAGAGTAGCTAAAACAAAAAACACCCGCTGGTATTCCAAGGATGTTCTTTGTAGGTCACGGAGTATTTTAACCTAGAAAAATCTAGGTGGGTGCCCTCAAGATCAATACCAAGGTACGATCTAATATGAACCGAAGTTCGTTGGGCTCCCAAATAATGAATTATAGGGTTTAATACTACCGCAACCTACATTCATTTTATTACTATCCACGCAAAGCGCAAGTACTAAAATAGTTAGAACATTGTTTTTAATTTCAGACAATGTTGACAGAAAAACACGAATAAAACAGGGCTGGGTCTTGGATAATTTGGGGCTAAGATCAGACTTTGTTTTATTCAAGAATATTTTCCAAATCTAGATCATATAACATCTGCTCCATTAACAATTTATAGTCAAAAACTTCGCCTTTTTTGAACCAATGAGTTATCTCGTCATTCGCTTCTTTGACAGAACCAGAAGCGTGAATCAAATTTCTAACTGCTCTGCCATCATCGTCACTCATCCTGTATGAATCCAGAGCAAAATCGCCGCGAATCGTGCCGACATCAGCAGAAGCAAGCGGTTCGGTGCCTCCAATAAGTTTGCGTACAATCTCAACCGCGTGAGCACCCTGCCAAACCATAGCGACAATCGGCCCTTTGGTCATATAATTGACTAAATTTTTGAGAATAATTTCAGTAATTTTGAGCGGATCAGTATGTGGTGGTTTCAAGCCCTTGTCAGTGTAGCCCTTAATCGTCTTCAGACCTGTCTTGGTACGCCATTCTGAATCAAGAGTGTAATGCTTTTCAATCAGTTCAGCGGTTGGAATCATCATCTTGATACCAGCTAACTTCAAACCAATCTGTTCGTGGCGTTTGATAATCTCTCCAATCAATCCACGCTGAATGCCATCTGGTTTAATAATAACTAAAGTGCGTTCGTGTTTTGGGTGATTTTTCATGAACACATTGTAAAGCTAGTTGTATGTAGAAGCAAGACCAAGTGAATATTTTTTATGAAAGCATGTTGTGTCATCACATGACTTCAGTTGAAGATACTGCGTACTTTTATAAAAAATATTCACTTGGTCTTGCCAAAACAAATATTATTCCGTCAAAATTTCCGCTCCTCTTTCTGTAATAACTATCGTATGCTCAAAATGAGCGCTGGGTTTACCGTCAACCGTCCGGTAAGTATATCCATCCGCGTCAAGTTTTATTTTTTTTGTGCCAAGATTGAACATTGGCTCAATCGCGATAACCATCCCGGGTTTGAGAATTTCACCTCGTCCAGGATGACCATAATTAGGGACATATGGATCTTCATGAACATGGTAACCAACGCCATGACCAGCCAATTCTTCAACTATTCCATAGCCATTAGTTTCGCCCATCTTCTGTATTGCATTACTTATATCTCCAACCCTATTACCTGCCTTGGCGGCCTTAATTCCAGCCATTAGTGCTTCTTTTGTAACCTGAAGCAATCTTTCTAACTCTGGAGAGATTTTACCTACCGGGACAGTGATCGCGGCATCAGTAATTAGTTTTTTATGCATCAAACCAAGATCAAGACTAACGATATCACCTTTCTTCAGAACCGTATCACCCTCAATCGGAATTCCATGGACGATTTCGTCGTTAACCGAAACGCACAATGATGCCGGGTAAACTCTTTTCGCGCCATATGGCTGATAATTCAAAAAAGCCGCAATATCACCATTTTCATCAATAAGCTCCACGGCTTTTTTGTCTAGTTCAACAACATGCAAACCTGGTTTAACCATTTTCGCTAATTCTTTCAGTATTTTGGCGTGGCGTTTGCCTCCCTCACGAAGGGTTACAACATCTTCCTTTGTCTTTAATCTAATCATTACCCTAAAACTACACCAAGCCTACCATTTTCACAATATCGGCATGAACTTCTTCCACAGATCGTTCGCCATTTATATCTAAAAAATTGTAATCGGGGTTATCTTTATAATATTCAATTGTCGGAACCACTTGAGTCTCATACCAACCCAAACGCTTCTCAATCTCTTCTTTTTTGTCATCAAAACGACCTCGCGCCAACATTCTTTTTATAGCTTCTTCTTTACTTATATCAATATAAAACACCCATGGCTTCGGTAAATTATAATATGCAAAAATGGAATTAAGCGCACCAGCTTCGTGAATTTTGCGTGGCATGCCGTCAAAAACCAAATGTTCATTTCCTGTAAATTTATCAATCAAAACCTGCGCCCATAAATAAACCACGACAAATTCCGGCAATAATTTACCGTCATCAATCATTTGTTTACAAATCTTTTGAGTGACGGACGGACCTTTCATAAAATCGCGCAATTCTTGACCACTTTGAATATACAAAATTTCACGAGCAGGATCTTTTTTTTTCAAGAGTTTCATCAACAATTCTACTTGTGTGCCTTTCCCGCAACCAGACCGTCCAATAAAAATAAAAGATTGGGAAGTTTTGAACATGGGTATAGTCTACCTTAAAAATGAAGGGTGAACAAAACACACAATCAAAACAAAAATATAAATGTTCTTTTTTGGTTCTTTACCTTGAAAAAACAGGGTAACAAAATTCCCCCAGATCAAACCTGGGGGAATTAAATTCTTAATAACTACCTACTACTAGGATTTAATTTTAAATATTCATTGACTGCATCCCAGATAGTACCAGAGAGACTAGTCGGTGTTTGGGCTGCTGATCTGACAATGACCGTCGCCGACTTTGAGATTATCTGACCGTTCACTCCTATACAAGTCAAAGTAAAGGTTGTCGTAGCGGTAAGAGGTTGAGTTTCATAGTATTTGGTGGAAATCTTAACAGATTTGGTTGGTCCATCACCAGAAAGAATACAGGAGGAGACTGTCGCTGGCAGTGTTGTCCAAGCAAGCTCAACTGGTTGACCTGAATTAACGGTGGTTGGATAAGCACTGAAAGAGTAGATTTGGGGTGGGATTATTGTTGTAGGTTGGGAGACATTACTTAGAACCTTCACTTTTACTATGTTGCTCGTAACCTTATCTCCACCCACCCCAACCGTATTTATATAGAGATCATATGTACTGCCGACTTGAAGATCAGAGGGTGCGGTGCAGTAGATTAACGTACTACCCAACTGAGTTATAGTGCATACCTTGCCACCTATGTAGACATTCGTGCTGTCTTTGTAACCAGCGAGATTGGTCCCTTGAATGCCGACTGTTCCACCGGCATCAATCTCACCATTCCCAGCAGCTTTTCCTGCAACCGAAGTTATATAAGGTTGGGTATTTGTCGTAGAAGCAATGGAAAAACTTCCGGAATAACCAATTTCACTCGTACCACGCTTACTTACTGCTAATTGAGCTTTTGAAGAGACGAGAGTAGGAATCCAATCAGTGCTACAAGTATATTTATTTTCTCCTGGCACGATGTAGACAATCTGGACACAATTTGCGGTTTTTGGCGTTAAGCCTTCAGCAATATTATCCTTGCCTGAATCCAAAAATTCAGTAATGTCAAAAAGTGTGCTGTCTGTTATAGAATTTGTCGTCCAAACTATTTTATACTGAAATCCTGTTTGCAAAACTTCACCTGCGGTTGGGTTCAAGACCGCGATAGAAGATTGATTTGTCCTACTCTTTACAGTAATGAGAGCCGGATCTGCCAATCTCTCTGGCACAGTCAATAATCTGCCTTGAAGTTTATATTGACCAGCAGGAATCTTATAATTTGATGGATCGTGCCTCATCTCCCAATAATATGGGGATTGCGGTTTGATCGTGACAGATGAAAGTGTCTGCGAACATTTCAGGTTCACCATGGAATCAAAATTTGCCACACTGTATGCAGACTGACACAAAGTATTAAAGTTAAGAGTGATTGGTGCATTTGAAGAATTAAATGCTTTAACAGTTATTTTGATTACTTCATCATCATAATAATCAGGTTTATCTGTAGCTGTTGAGATCACAAGCCTACCTGTATTTTGTACACACTCCGCATTCACTACTGCCCTTGTCAGTGGACCAAAATAACCAGTAGATGGGAGACCTTTACTTGTTTGATATTTCTTTAGAGCCTCATATGTTGATCTGCCAAAATAACCTTTTTGATTAGCACCTGTAAGATTTAGATCTGAAATATTAAAGCCTTTACCAATTAAGAAAGTTTGCAAGGCGACAACATCTGGACCACGAGAGCCGAGTTGGAGATTGGTACTGAAGGCGTAGCAGGGGGTGGAAGGTTGTGAAATAGAAAAATAAGAATCACTAGTATCTTCACCGAGACTATTGCCAGCATATATCTGGATTTTGTAATTACCTGGAATGATTTTCCCAAACTCATATGCATTCAGACAACCTTGGCTCAAGTCAACATCCGTTGAACTAAGACCTTCTGTCAAATTAATGTACTTCAGTAAACAGGCTGTTCCATTGAAAGATTGTGGAATCAGGTGTATTTTTGCTTGAATGCCTCCAAAATTTGACTGATCAAATTTAACTTGATATTTATTTCCAAGTATCCATTTTTCTTCCCCATTTGGAGAAGTAATGGTAATTTGAGACGACGATGACGCAATAGAAAAAGAAGCGTCACTATCATCAACTGTACAATTATTGTCAGCACAATTAACAAAAATAACATATTGACCTGAAGGATCATGATACTGACCAATCTTGTCTTGAAGATCGGACGAACTTAGTGTTGTAACTGTCCAATCGACACTGCCAGTATTAGCAATACTAGAAAATATTTTCTTCCCAAGTCTGGTTGGATTATCCAATAACCACACATCTATTTTATCTTTACCGCCGAACCATTTTATTGTCCATGTTTTTCCAAGGCTCAAAGTCTCTCCACCATTTGGAGACAAAACTTTCATGGTAAGTTCTGGACTTGTAGGTAAACATGTACCATCGGGTCCAGGAATATATCCTGGGATACAGGTAGATGTTGTGGGTGTACAAGTATATCCATCAGGACATCCTACTGGCTGAATAGTAGTTGGAGTACAAGTATATCCTGGGGGACAAGTTGGTAAAATGGTGCAAGTATAACCCACTGGGCATACAGGAGTTACTGGTGTTTGCGCTTTAACATTTATTGGTCCAACCAAAACAACCGCAAGTGTTAAAACTACTAGCGGAAGAATGAACGAGAATAATGATTTTTTCATATTTTTAAATTACCTATTAATTAAGCTGATCTTTTAACAACAAACCAAAAACTAACTATTATTATGGGGGGGGGGGGGGGGGGGGGGGGGGGGGGGGGGGGGGGGGGGGGGGGGGG
>JBBTTD010000012.1:0-22660 GCA_038064415.1 Patescibacteria group bacterium
TTTCAGATTTCGCTTCTTGGATTTGTGTATCAGATTTGGCAAAATGATTTCAAAAAAGCCCATATGATTTTTGTGCTCTTTTTACTTACCTCTTTACTTACCTTTCTCCTTATCCTTATCCCTATCTTTCTTATCATCCTTTGGTTTTGAATTTGAACTATTAAAAAGAATAACGATAATGACTATGGCTATAATTATAATGCCGAAATTATTCATAACACAATCTTACCTTAAATTGTCTCAAAAATAAATACTCTGACAATACTTCAGGCAATTATTATGTCGTATGAGCATAATCTTGGAGTTATACACACTGCTCCATCAATACATATGTGGTATAATTTGATCACATAACTATATGCAATCCCCTAAACCATATCGCGAAGAGCGTCCGTGGGGGGAGTTTGTGGAGTTCATCCGCAACATATCATCCACAGTCAAGATAATTACGGTAAAATCCGGAGAGTCTTTGAGTCTTCAAACCCACTCAAAAAGAGATGAGTTTTGGCGGATATTATCCGGTGAAGGAAATGTCGAAATTGACGATAAACGCATTTCCGCCAAGATTGGAGACACCCACTTTATTCCTCGCACGACCAAACACCGCATTGAAGCTGGAAATACGGATTTAGTAGTACTGGAAATATCTCTTGGTGACTTTGACGAAAAAGATATTGTCAGATTAGAAGATAAATATGGTCGCGCGCGTTAGATTGTCATGCGATAAAATCACAAAAATCGTTAGATAAAAATACTTAAATGCCACAGTTCTTATTTTTTGACAATTCTTCATTAAACAACCTAGTTACACTGATTCTTTGGGGAACAGTCATATTACTAGTCGTCGCTATTTTCTACAATTTACTCGGCCAAACCAAAAAATCCAAGAAAGTTCCAAGTCATAAATTAAATAGACACCATAAAAATCCAATCCTCTCTCCTCTACCGCATAGAGAATGGGAAACAAACGGAACATTCAACCCTGCCGCGATTGAAGACGATGATGGTCGTGTCCATCTCTTCTACCGAGCTATCGGAGACAATGGATTATCAAATATCGGACATACTTCAAGTAGTGATGGACTTCATTTTGACCGTCGTTCCCCATTCCCTGTTTATCAACCTGCCAACGAGGAGAAAAAATCTGACTCACCGAAGCAAAATTTTATACAAGAATATAATCCGGCCATATATACTTCAGGTGGAGGATGGGGCGGTCATGAAGATCCACGAACGGTTAAAATTGACGGTCGTGTCTACATGACATACACGGCATTTCAAGGTTGGGATTCAGTTCGGATTGCTTTAACCTCTATTGCTCTGAAAGATATAAAAAAAGAACGCTGGAATTGGAAAAAACCAAGAATGATCTCTCCTCCGAACGAAGTCAATAAAAATTGGGTATTATTTCCAGAAAAAATCAACGGTAAATACGCGATACTCCACAGCATCGTACCAAATATTCTCATCGCCTATATAAACGACCTTGATGAAAATTTCCCGCCCATCCAAGGTAAAAGATTACATGGACCGCAACCTGGACGAAAGGATTTTTGGGACAATCTTATTCGTGGTCCAGGAGCTCCGCCTATTAAGACAGATATTGGTTGGTTACTTCTCTATCACGCCCAAGATAATAAGGAGTCTCATAAATACAAGCTCGGAGTAATGATTCTAGATCGGAATGATCCAACTAAAATCCTCTATCGTTCACCCGAACCCATATTGTCACCTGAAATGAATTACGAAAATGACGGCAAACCCGGAGTCATCTACGCCTCTGGATCAGTCGTGAAAAATAACCAGCTGTTTATTTATTACGGCGGAGGAGACAAACATGTCTGCGTGGCGCAGACGCCATTGGAACCATTGCTCGGTTGGTTGATGCGGTATGGTAAAGTCTAAAACAAATGTTCACTCTCAATCGCTCCGAACACAATCCAATACTTTCCCCGCTTCATGAACATCCATGGGAAACCGCAGCCACATTCAATGGCTGTCCAATTATTCTAGGACGAAAGGTCTGTTTGGTTTATAGGGCGATGTCCGAGCCGGATTTGCTCAAAGAACCGCATGTGAGGATCTCCGTAATCGCCCGAGCTGATTCCAAAGATGGACTTGACGATTATGAAAATCGAGCTGTTTTGATTTCACCAGACACGGATTTTGATCGCTATGGCTGTGAAGATCCCCGCGTGACTAAATTCGGAGGAATCTATTATATCTTTTACACTGCTCTTGGCGACTATCCATTTTCAGCCGATAATATCAAAGTAGCCGTGGCTTTGAGCGTTGATCTCAAAACCATCAAAGAAAAACATCTAGTCACTCCTTTCAACGCCAAAGCTATGGCGCTTTTTCCTGAAAAAATCAACGGCAAAATGGTGGTATTAGTCACTATCAACACCGATCGTAAGCCATCGGATATTTGCGTCGCGGAATTTGATAAGCCCGAAGACATCTGGTCGTTGGAGTATTGGAACAATTGGTGGAAAAACTTGGATGCGCACAAAATACATATTCACCGATTGCCAAGCGATCATATTGAACTTGGGGCGGTCCCATTAAAAACCGACAAGGGTTGGCTGGTCGTTTATTCTCACATTCAGAGATACGATTCAAGTGATAGGACATTTGGTATTGAAGTAGTGATGCTTGATTTTGATAATCCACGAAAAATTATCGGTAGAACCAATGGGCCTTTCATGGTGCCTGACGCATATTATGAACATACTGGTCAGGTCCCACATACCATATTTCCTTCAGGCGCCTTGATCAGAAATGAACACCTTGAAATTTATTATGGCGCGGCAGATACATACTGCGCCATGGCAACCATTCCACTGGAAAATCTTTTGCGCAGCATTATGGACAACCGTCAAGAATTGGTAAAGAGATTTCCAGGTAATCCAATCATCACTCCAAGACCGGGCATGCTTTGGGAACAAAGAGGAACTCTCAATCCGGCCGCTATTGATCTTGGCGATAAAACTCATATTCTTTATCGCGCGGTCTCGGCTGATAATATCTCAACTATCGGATACGCCAATTCAAGCGATGGTTTTTCAATTGACGAGCGTCTGGATAAACCAATATATCGCCCTAGAGTTGATTTTGAATCCAAAGGCTGTGAAGATCCTAGAATAATGCTGATTAACAGTCAAATATACATGACTTATACGGCTTATGATGGATCAATGCCACGAGTCGCGATAAGTTCTATCAATGCGGATGATTTCTTGAAACGACGCTGGAATGCTTGGTCTATGCCAAATATTATTACACCAATGAATGTAGATAATAAGGATTCAGCTATTATACCGGAACCTATCAATGGAAAATATATTGTCTTCCATAGAGTCAATAATAGTATCTGCGCTGACTTTCTTTCCTCGCTTGATTTCAGTAAAGAAAAAATCACAAAATGCATAGAGATAATTGCTCCGCGTCGTGGAATGTGGGACGGCGGCAAAGTTGGGATTTCCGCTCCGCCGGTCAAAACAAAAAACGGCTGGTTACTTCTGTATCACGGCGTATCTTGGAGTACTACATATCGTGTTGGCGCGGTTTTACTTGATCTTAAAGATCCGACTTTAGTCAAAGCTCGCACCGCCATTCCTCTTTTTGAACCCGAAGAAGAATACGAACGCAAAGGTTTAGTGCCAAATGTTGTCTTCCCTTGCGGATTAGTAATCAGGGGTGGAACTGCTTATATTTATTATGGTGGTGGAGATAGTGTGGTTGGAGTCGCGACAATAAAAATGTCCGCTCTGCTTAAGATGCTTGAAGTGTAAACTATATCAATGACCGCCTACTCAAAACAACTAATTATTTTTGACAAAGATGGAACTCTAACTCCGAGTAAAAGTCCGATAGATCCGGAAATGACTGAACTACTTCTGAAATTATTGGAAAGAAAAAAAGTAGCTATCATATCGGGAAGTGGATTTCCATTATTTGAAAATCAGATTCTCAAAGTACTTCCTTCTGACACGAAAAATCTGAGTAGTCTATTAATATTACCTGTTTCCGGAACTCGGCTATATACTTGGCGAGGTTCTTGGGCTGAACAATATTCTGAACATTTATCGCCTAAAGAAAAGGAAAAAATCATGGCCTCAATAAATTCTTCATTACGCCAAGCCAATTATGAATCTCCACAGAAAATATATGGGGATATGATAGAAGATCGCGGTTCCCAGATAACTTTTTCCGCGTTTGGACAAAACGCACCATTAGAGCTCAAGACTGGCTGGGATCCAAATAGAGAAAAGCGCGCGAAGATCGTCTCATTTTTACAGCCAAAAATTCCGGAATTTGATATTCATATTGGGGGCACGACTTCCATTGATATTACTAAAAAAGGCGTTAATAAAGGTTATGGCATCCGTAAACTTGAAGAATATTTGAAGATGCCTCTGGATGACATGATCTTTGTCGGCGACGCGCTTTTCCCGGGTGGCAATGACTATCCCGCCAAAGCTACTGGCGTTGATTGTATTCAAGTTTCCGGCCCAGAAGAGACAAAAAAATTGATCGCGAGTTGGATTGTGTAGGTTTGTTAAATGGCCTTTTTTAGTAACTCATTCACCAGTAATTTCGTATCCCATTCTCGCGAACCGTAGTTAGAATTAAGAATAATAAAAGCAATCGGTTGATTTGAAATATTAAGAATCGTCATCATCGTTTCTCCCGCTTCCGGCGTCCGACCGGTTTTTCCTCCAATAAATCGCGAATCTCTGACAAAAGGATGCGTGCTACTGAAAATATGAGAACCGTGATCAGTAGTTGTCGCGACTGATGAACTCGCCGTCCGTGTCAGTACCAAGATATCCGGTCGATAATTCACCAAATATTTAGCTAAATTAAATAAATCCCTCGCGGATGCCACATTTTGCGGACTAACGCCTGAAGGGTCGGCAAAAAATGTACTAGGCATGCCGATTTCCCAGGCATAACTTTTCATCAAATATAAGAAATCAGACCGACCGTCTGTGGAATAAGATATCGCTTCTGCCGCGACATTTGATGAATTCAAAAGGAGTGGATCAAGAATTTCTTTTAAGGAAAACTTCTCACCAGCCCTAAGATTACTCTTGTCTGGAGGAGTTAATAATGCCTGATCTGTTATTTCTATAGTTGAGGTCGCGTCAAAAATATCAGTAGCCACGAAAGCGGTTACCAATTTTGACATTGAAGCCACGGGCATAACGGTGCGACTATTGCGCTCAAGATATATTTCCCCTGTTTTAGTATTGCCAACAATATACGAAGTGGCGGTTATATCTGGGACACCAGAAGGCATTAGTACCGGCGATCTTTTCTTTTGAGATTGTACGGCTGTTTCTTCAAGAAAAACTGGATCTAATTTTGATGACAAATTTTGACTTGGACGAAAAGTCGGCGCTATTTTAGTAGTATTATTTTCAGAGAATGGCCTAATTTGATTGACTCTAACAACTACAGCTATGCCAACAATTACCAGACACAATAATATAATCGCGGTGAGTGAATTTCTACTTGAAGGCATTTGGCATCATTATATCAGATTTTATCTCGTCACCGAAATATTCAGCGTCAACTCCCCTGTTGAACTAGCTGTAATCCGACCATTTATGTCACGGATTATTTCGTAACCAGTATTGTAATCTGTTGAGCTGGTATAGTGCGCTCCGATAATTGAAGGATCAAATGGTAAAGATGAAATGTAATCAGGTACTAAACAAGAGGCAATATCACCAGGATCATCTGGTGTAGTACTACTTTTTACTATTGTTAAAATTGTCGGAATATCGTGAATCGCACCCGAACAGACAAATATCCCACGATGTTCTGCCATATTTTGATGAATCGCGTTGAGCAAAGCATTCACATTACTGGTGCGTTGCGAATCGCGCGCGAGTTTGAACTGACGAGCGGGATTTACCGCGACTAGAACAATAGCCGCCAAGACCGCGATAATTCCAATAACAACAAGTACTTCAATCAAAGTGAAACCTCTATTTTTATGTTTTTTCATGTATTGATGATTATTTTTATAATTAGCAAGGAGAGACCTCGCTAAAACAACCTTATCAGACCAAGATCAAGAAATGATCAAGATTCAATCAAGATTTGATCAAGATTATATTTTATGGCGTAAAATTTTCAACAAGTATCATGTCGCGTGGGGATAATGGAAAACTCTCCACATCTTTTCCCCTTATCCGATTTACCTACTTTCACTTTTCTTGATAGGCTTTATGTTACAATCTCTTTATGGAAAAGACCTCGCCATATTTCAAGACAAAGGATCTGAAAATCCCCCCTCAAAACATTGAAGCTGAAAAGGCTCTTCTCGGATCTGTTATGATTCGTGGAGAAGTTATGCACGATATAGTTGATATAGTTCGTGAAGCATCTTTCTATTCAAATCAGCACAAAGCTATTTGGGCCACATTTTTTGAGCTTCACAGTAAAAGTATTCCCATAGACATGCTTTCAGTCTCGGCACGTCTCAAAGAAAAGGGTCTGCTTGAACAAAGTGGCGGGATAACGTATCTGACCGAGATCGTTAATTCAGTTCCATCATCAACTAATGCCAGTCATTACGCTGAAATAGTTGAGAAAAAACATACTATGCGAGAATTGCTTCGCGCCGCCGAACATATCACAGGACTTGGCTATGATGAAGAATCCGAAATTCACGATATCTTGGAAAAGGCAGAAAAATCTCTTTACGAGGTAACCAATAAAACTGGCTCCCACAAATTCGTCGCTCTCAAAGATACATTGCACGAAGCTTGGGAACGTCTTGATCATCTTCATAAAACCCGTGATGAACTACGGGGTGTGCCGACTGGTTTCAAAGAACTTGACGACAAGCTGGCTGGTTTTCAAAAATCAGATTTGATAATTCTGGCTGGTCGTCCATCAATGGGTAAAACCGCGTTGGCACTGGATATAGCACGCAAGGCCGCCGTTAATCACAAAGTCCCTGTGGCAATATTTTCGCTTGAAATGAGCTCACAGCAATTGGTAGATCGCATGTTGGCCGCCGAATCGCAGGTCAATTCTTGGAAAATTCGTACTGGTCACAATCTATCTGTTGAACATGATTTCAAGGCGATCGGCGACGCTATCGGTCGTCTTTCTGACGCACCAATATTCATAGATGACGCGCCCGGCAACAATATCCTGAAAATGCGCTCCGTCGCTCGTCGACTCAAGAATGAGAAAAACTTAGGACTAATCGTCGTTGACTATCTCCAGTTGATGGTTCCAACCCAAACTAAATATAACGACAATCTTGTTCAACAGATCACAGAGATCTCCCATTCGCTCAAAAATCTGGCTCGCGAATTGGAAATTCCGGTTCTCGCGCTTTCCCAGCTTTCTCGCGCGGTTGAACAGCGTGGTGGTAAACCTCGCTTATCTGATTTGCGTGATTCGGGCTCAATTGAACAAGATGCTGATGTGGTTATGTTTATTCATCGCGAAAATGACCAGGAGGTCGGCGGTCGTAAAGAAGAAACGGAAATTTTGATTGAAAAACATCGCAATGGACCGACTGGTAGCGCCAAACTATTCTTTGACAGTAAGAAGACGACTTTCTTGAGTATGGATAAGGCAGATTTTGGTGGGTTTGAGAAGGTGTAGTTTCCGCAAGTCCACCCTGTGTGTATTTGTATGTTAAGATTTACGAATGGACTCCTTACGTCATCTTGAAGAAATATTCGCTAAATTCCCCGGAATCGGACCACGCCAAGCCAAACGGTTTGTCTATTATTTGTTGAATAAATCTTCTGCGTCTATTGAAGAGCTAGCCCACTTAATTAAAGAAGTAAAAAAATCAACCTCTGAATGCGGTCAGTGTCACAGATTTTTCGCACATAATTCTAATTATAAATCTATATCATCAACCGCCAAGAGTTTAATTTCCGATTCCTGTTCAATTTGTTCTGACAAATCTCGCGATCAATCAACTCTAATGGTTGTGGCGCGAGATTCAGATTTTGAAACGGTAGAGAAAAGCGGCTCATTTACTGGCCTCTATTTTATATTGGGCGGTACAGTCCCTGTACTAGATAAAGAACCTGAAAAGAGAATCAGAATTAAGAAACTTCTGGAGTATGTTTCAAATTCTGAAAATATTAAAGAAATTATTTTGTCATTAAATGCTACACCTGATGGTGATCATACAGAAAATATAGTCAAAGAAGGAATCCATAAAATCTTAAAAAACAAGAATGTAAAAATCAGCGTGCTCGGTCGAGGTCTTTCAACTGGCTCGGAACTTGAATATGTGGATCGTGAGACGATCAAAAGTGCTTTACAAAATAGAAAATAGAAAAGTGATGCACTTTTTTTATTTTAGCGAGTCAATCTTGACTTTGAAAAACGGCTGACGATGGCCGTTCTTTTTATAGTACCTACTCTTTTGTTTATAGTGAACCACGGTAATCTTCGCGGCACGGCCAATGGCTGCTATTGTGCCTTTAACTGAAGCTTTTGAAATATAAGGAGTACCAATCGTCGTATTTTTACCATCATCAACCAAAAGGACTTTATCAAAAACGACCTTCTCACCCTCTTTGTGAGTGCCAGAAAGCTTCTCAATAGTGATGGTGTCACCCTTTGAGACCGTATATTGCTTGCCTCCCGTGTGAATAACAGCAAATTCCATAGTCAGAACATTATACACGAAACTTCACTTTTGGCAAACTAGATGAAGGCCTGACCTTCACATCATTCCTCATCTCCTTCTGAATTTTCAAGCATTGGAACTTTTATTCCAGGAGTCTCTCCGGTTATTCGCAAAACATCCTTATCTAGTTTTTTGAATTCTCTTCCGGAGTTATTGTAATGGTTGACCACAGTTTTAAGAGAAACACCGAGCCGACTGTGATAATCTTCGTATTTCTTGAGATGGCTACCAAGTTGACTAACATGCTTCACGATATCTTTGGCAGTCTCTTCTATTTGCATGGCCTTCAAACCCTGCAACACAGTCTGTAAATAGGCCAAAAATGATGTAGGCGAAACAATAATGACTTTATACTTGCTTGCCGCACGCTGAATCAGATTGTCAGTCTCTTCGGCAACCGCCCCAATCTTATTGACCAATAGATCATAATAAATGGCTTCATGTGGAATAAACATAAAAGCGAAATCCATGGTTTTTTCCGCAGGACGAACATATTTGGCAGTCTCTTCAATTCTCCGTTTTAAATCATTTACAAAAGCCTTCTCCAGTTTTTCTTTCTCGGCAGGATTTTTCTCTTCAACTAATTTATTGTAATTTTCCAAAGAAAACTTTGAATCAATCGGAATAATTTTATCTTTGACAAATACCACTGCATCAACGACTTCCCCATTCTTGAAAGCATATTGCATTTGATATTGTCCTGGCGCTAAGACATTTTTCAATAATGTTTCTAGATAATATTCTCCAAGAATTCCACGATGTTTGGGATTCTTGAGAATATCCTGCAGATTTTGTAATTGATCAGCAAACGACACGACCTGCTTATTGGTTTGATCGAGCTTGGTCAATCCCTGGGTCACTTCACGGATAAGTTTAGCGGATTCGGACAATTGGGATCGCATAGATTCTTGAACTGATTTTGAAGATTCATTGATCTTGGTATCAACGGTCTTGGTCAAATCACCAACCTTTCGGTCAACTGTGCTAGAAAGTTGATTCATATTGACATTCATCTGTTCCAAAAGCATCTTGAGACCAATGTCTTCTTGTTTGACTGGCTGTTTATTTCTGCGCACTAAATAAATAGCTAAAAAAATATTGGCTAAAATGGCTAGGGCAATAATGAAAACAATAATGACGGTAGTCATGAGTATAGTGTAGCGCAGAAAAGGAAAAGTAGAAAATTAATAAAAAATTTGATAAAACAAAAAGTACAAAGGTTATAACGTGAAATTTTTAGATATTTATGTGTATTATATGTCATTGAGAGTAAGAATAAGTAATGCTATAGTATTCTTCATGAACCCCACATCCGAATCCCTTATCCACATCCGCCACACCCTTGCCCACCTCCTAGCCGCGGCAATTTTGGAAATTTATCCGGATACCAAGCCAACCATTGGACCAGCAATTGATAATGGCTTCTATTACGACTTTGAATTCAAGACACCAATCACCGAAAAAGATCTTAAAGACATAGAAAAAAAAATGCGAAAACTATTGCCTTCTTGGAAAGAAATTACTGGCAAGGAAGTTTCGGTTGACGAGGCACGCGAGGTATTCAAGGGCAATTTATACAAACTTGAACTGATTGATGAAATCGTCGGCAAGAATGAAAAAATAACTTTATATACGGCTGGTGAAATTCCGAGGTCGGACCTTGAGGTGACTCGGGTTAAGGTCGGACCTCGGAATTTCACCGACCTCTGCCGTGGTGGTCATGTTGAAAATCCTGCTAAAGAAATTGCTTCTGATTCATTCAGATTATCCCACATCGCCGGAGCATATTGGCGTGGCAGTGAAAAAAATAAAATGCTCACGCGTATTTATGGACTAGCTTTTGAAAACAAAAATGAGCTTGATAAATATGGAGTGATGCTAAAAGAAGCCGAAAAAAGAGACCATCGCAAACTAGGTAAAGAAATGGATATTTTTGAATTTGACGATGATGTTGGTCCAGGTTTACCACTCTGGCTGCCAAACGGTGGCGCGATGATTGAAGAATTGGAAAAGTTAGCAAAAGAAACAGAATTCAAAGGTAATTATGTCAGAGTGAAGTCGCCACATATTGCAAAAGAATCTTTGTATAAAAAAAGCGGCCATTTGCCTTATTATCAAGAATCCATGTACCCTCCAATGGAATACGAGGGTGGCAAATACTATCTCAAAGCCATGAATTGTCCGCATCACCACAAAATCTACGCCTCAAGACCAAAAAGTTATCGCGACCTACCGCTTCGTTTGGCAGAATATGGCACAAATTACCGTCATGAAAAATCTGGTGAGCTATTCGGTCTGATGCGCGTTCGTTCGCTTCACATGAACGACGCGCACATGTATTGCACAGAGGAACAGTTCGCCGATGAATTCAAAGCAGTCAATGAAATGTATCTTTACTATTTTAAAATCTTCGGAATAGACAAGTACATTATGCGCTTTTCAACTCATGATCCGAAAAAACTTGGTGAAAAATTCGTCAATGAACCGGAGCTTTGGAAGAAGACGGAAGATATGGTCAGAAAAGTTCTTGTTGAATCAAAAATTCCATTCGTTGAGGTGCCAAATGAAGCAGCGTTTTATGGACCAAAAATTGATGTACAAGTTTGGAGCGTAATCGGCCGTGAGTTTACCTTGGCAACTAATCAGGTTGATTTTGCCGTGCCAGCCAGATTTGGTCTCAAATATACCGACAAAGATGGCAAAGAAAAAACTCCTTTATGTATACACCGCGCTCCACTCGGCACTCATGAACGCTTCATTGGTTTTTTAATTGAACACTACGGAGGAAACTTCCCTCTTTGGCTGGCGCCTATACAAGTCAGAGTAATACCCGTTGGCGAAAATCATTTTGAAGCGGCACAAAAAGTTCACGATTCACTTCGTGGATTAATGATTCGATCAGAAGTAGATCTCTCAAATGCTGGATTTGGCAAAAAAATTCGCAACGCCAAAGATCTGCGTGTGCCGTACACAATTATCATTGGCGACAAAGATATTGAAGCGGGAAAAGTAACACTGGAAAGTAGGGACAAAGGTCAAATCGGGCAAATTACGGCTGATGAGGTTTTGAAAAGATTAAGTGAGAAAATAAAGGTGAGAAGTTAAATTTTAAATAAATGAATCACCTAACCCCTGAAACAGTTGAAGAATTGAGAGATACAGATGCTATAACTGACGAAACGGAAAGACTGCGTACTGGTATGAGTATATTCAAGGGTGCTGGTCTAAATGAAGATGTTGATATAGAGAACGACATTCAAAAATGTGAAAAGAAACAATCTATTATTTTAGAAGAAAAAAAGAATCTCACGGGTGAAGCTTTGGAAAATTACAAAAGAGGTCAACGAGCGGAGTATGTATTCCGACACGCAATTCAGGATTTTGGATGGTTGGCTGACAAGGTAAACATGATTATCGCATCCCAATTTGATGATTATTTTAGAGGTATAGACTCTATCGCACAAATTCCCGTGGGAAAGGAAGGACTTGAACATATTGGTTTTGCGATGGACTTCGCCACCTCTGTCGAAGATATTGGAAAAAAGTTGCGCCAGACTTTTGACTCTATTGATAATGGATATACTCCAACAGTAAAATATTTTGACTCAAAACACACTGGTAAAAAAGTAGACTTCAGAGTCCCAAGAATTGTCATCGGGGCAGGAAGTGAAACTCTGGAACGCCTTATAAATTATAGTAAAGAAATATTAAACAAATCTGGAATTGCCGAATCATGCCGTGAAGCTATTTCAAATGATGTTTTTCAATTTGTTCTTTTCGGTGAGATTATCGCCCAACTTGGAACATTTGTGAATCGCTTAAAAAGCGTAGTGGAACAAGCAAAAAAAACACATAGGCCAGACATTGAAAAACGAGCATATGAATCTCTGGACATCCACGAGAAAGCCATGCAGACAGTAATGAAATTTGCTCAAGATAAAAAAATTGATATGTCTATGATTCAAAAACACATTAGAGGAGACTCATTCGCGGTGAAGATGGCACCAGCACTAGTGGCACTTTCGCATACTTCTATAGATTTTAAATAAAAAAAGGACGCCACTTCTGTAGCGCCCCGAAACATTTCTGTTTCTTCAACTGGTTGCTATACCCAAGACATCATTGACTTGTTCTTGAGTAATCTGGCCACGATCTTTCAAACTGAACAATCGTACCGCAATGGTGTTTCTTTCAATGCTTCCCCTTGCCGCTTTGACTTTCAGTCTTTTCAGCAACCCTTCCGATGATGTGTCTTTCGGATCTGGATCTTTCATACTTCAAACAAGATAACATACATCATATACATATGTCAAATACAACAAACCCCCTTATTCAGGGGGCTCGTCGTTATTTAAACATTTGATTTTAATTTGGAGCCATCGCACCCGTCTTGCCTTTTATATCTTCTGTCTATTAAAGATCAGATATACAACTGTTCCGAAGAGGACCAGAATTATTAGAATTGCAACCCAGCCCCATGGGACATTTCGGAGTGAGAATAGCGCGGCTGCTGAAAGTGGATTGTCATCTTGATTGATAGGCTGAACAGGTTGAACTACTGGCTGTACTGGCGCAGGGGCGACATATCCAGTTGAAGCTGAACGAATAGTCAAACCGGTACTGCAAGCTCGCGTAGCTGTTCTACCATCGGCAGACCTAATAGTAACAATACCACTCTTATCGCCCGTAGAACTGTAGTATTTAATAACTGTACTATCACTTCCGGACAAATTATTGGTACCAGACCAAGAATAAGTATAAGGCGCGGAACCACCGACAACTTCTGCCCTCCATGTTACCGGTTGATTGACACGAGCGGTTGTAGGATCAGAATAACAAGCCACATCAAGACCGCTGTTATTATCTATATTACTATTATAGTTGTAACTATTGTAAACACCATAATTGTAATTATAGCCAGTAATATTTACTGTATTGTTACAACTTGCGTTTGCAGTCTGTCCATTTGAATAAACGGAGACTGAAGCAGTTTTGTATCCTGGATTGTTATAAGTGTAGTAGATTGATTGTCCTGAACCATAGATTCCGTCTGTGCCACTCCAAGTATAAGAGTAAGATCCGCTATTGCCACCATAGACATAGGCACTCCAACGAACTGAACTGCCCACAGAAGCACTAGTCGTATTTGCAGAACATGAGACTGACAAAGGATTGTAATATTGAGTCGGAGGATAATATGGTTGAGGATTGTAATAATATTGTTCTTGCTGAACATTCACAGAACCGTTGCAACCTCGTGAAATTGTCTGACCATCGGAAGTAACAGTCACACTAGCTGTTTTGTAACCAGGGGAATAATAAGTTTTATTGATTGAAGCACCATAGCCTGAAAGACCCTCTGTACCACTCCAAGTGTAATAGTAAGATCCATCTCCACCACTGACTGAAGCAGTCCAATTTACGGTATCACCAATAAAAACTGAAGAAGAACCAACATAACAAGAAACTTGAAGCGGAGGATATTGAGGATAAGAAGGATAATTGTAGGTAGGCGGAATATAAGTTGGAGGAACATAGGCAATTGGTGTGGAAACATTTGTATTACCTGTATTCACAACCGCACCAGGACTATTGATGTTACTATTCACGTTGTTGCTATTGGTATAAGTCTTGTTGACGACTCGAGGAGTGTCATCACAAGCAAAAAGACAAAGTGGATCAATAATCTGACCCAAATCAAAAGCATTGGCACGAGCAGGCGCTACAGCGAAAATACCAAACGCAAGTACGATTATCGCGCTAGCAAGAATCACATATTTGGTTGATTGATTATTGATTTTCATAAAAATAATTTATACATCCATACTTATGGCTCTGTTAAGCCATAAAACGGTTATACTACTTTTAATATACTTTAATACGAGTATTCTATACTAAAATGATAAAAAAGTCAAGAGCTTAACTCATTACCTATAATACTAGCTGCCGATAATGAGTCAAGACTATTTCAAAAGAGCTTGGTGAACATTGTTTTTCTCGCCGAGGACTGTTTGAGCGACTAGAAATTACTTGGTAAAAGGCGAATGGCGTTGGAATCACCAAAGCTTTGCTTTGAGTGATTCCTGAGCCTTTTACCTAGAAATTTCAGGAGCGAGTTCCGTAGGCGTGAAAAACAATGTTCACCAAGCTCAAACTTTGCTACAATACTCCCATGTCAAAAGATAATAAAAAATTATCAACAGATGCCTACAAAGGCGTACGCGATTTTTTTCCGGAAGAAATGAATACGGAAAAAAAAATTTTTGATATCTGGAGAAAAACAGTTGAAAAATACGGCTACGAAGAATATGGCGCTTCTGTCTTGGAACCAGCTGAACTCTACAAGGCAAAATCTGGTGAGGAGATAATTAACGAGCAAACTTATACATTCACTGACCGAGGAGATCGTGAAGTCACTTTGCGTCCAGAAATGACGCCAAGTTTAGCTAGAATGGTTGCCGCTAGAAAACGCGAGCTGGTCTACCCTCTTCGTTGGTACTCAATTCCAAATCTATTTCGCTATGAACAACCACAGCGAGGCAGAGTGCGTGAACATTGGCAACTCAATGTTGATATTTTTGGCGTAGAATCATTGTCAGCGGAAATTGAGTTGATAAATATCGCTTCTGATATCACTAGACTTTATGGACTCAAAAACAGTGATTTTGAAATCCGAATAAACAACAGAAAACTCATGAATTATGTGACTCGTGAAGTTTTTGGTCTGAATGAAGAACAGGCGCAAGAAATTGCCAAACTAATTGATAAAAAAGATAAAGTCAAACCGGAGTGGTTTGAGAATACCGCGCGCAGAATTCTTGGAGACAAAACAGTAAAATTCATCACACTTCTAAATTCAAAAAACTTTGAGGAGTTTACTTCCAGTTTGCCTCAAACAAAAGAAGAGCATGTCGGACTTAAAGAAATCAAAGAAGTAGTTTCCGGTTTGGAAAATCTCGGTGTGACTAATATTCGTTTTGATCAAACATTGATGCGCGGATTTGATTATTATACTGGCATTGTTTTTGAAGTCTATGATCTCAATCCAGAAAATCGCCGTTCAGTTTTTGGCGGCGGACGCTATGACGACCTGCTTTCTGTTTTTGGCAATGAAAAAGTCCCGGCTGTTGGCTTTGGAGCAGGTGATGTCATCGCGCGTGACTTGATGGAAACTTATGGAACTCTTGACCAAAATTCCGCGCCAGCTGATCTAGCTATCTGCGTGGTTGGCGAACAAAATACTCCTTATTCATTGGATTTGGCTCAATCATTACGAACTAAAGATATTCGCGTAGTAGTTGATTTATCCAATAAAAAAGTTGGCGACCAGATCAAGAATGCCGACAAGCGCGGTATTCCCAAAATTATTTGTATTGGTGATGAAGAAGTTAAAAATGGAAAATTAAGAATTAAAATACTAAAGACGGGTGAGGAATTGTCAGGCACAGAGGAAGAAATCGCAAAGATTATTAATAAATGACTTTATGCGCGCAATCACTTTTGATATTGAGACTAAAAATTTATTCCAAGATGTCGGTTCAAATGATCCCGCGGATCTGGATATATCCGTAATTTGTATTCATGATTCCGCGACCAACGAATATTCCAGTTATCTTGAAAGTGATTTCAACAAACTCTGGCCGATTTTGGAGCAAGCCGATTCGTTTATTACATGGAATGGCGATCATTTTGATATCCCCCTTTTGAATAAATACTATCCGGGTGACTTGACTAAAATAAAAAGTGTTGACTTGATGCGTGAGATCCAAATAGTTCTTGGACGCAGACTCAAATTGGATACTGTCGGAGAAGCCACGCTCGGAAGAAACAAATCGGGTCATGGACTTGACGCTATAGAATGGTGGCGTAATGGTGAAATAGATAAAATCATCAAATATTGCATTGAGGATGTTCAATTGACTCGTGATCTCTATGACTATGCGATGTCAAAAGGTCATCTCAAATACAAAGATCTTGGTGGCATTAAGGAAATAAAGCTAGACACTTCAAAATGGCAACTAGCTGAAAACAATTCAATGACATTCACTTTGCCGTTTTAATATCGTGAAATTCCAGAAGCGGCAAAGAATGACGTGCGTTTTCATGATGGACCGCAGTCTCTTGGCACAGAGCGCGAGGCAGTTATAACGGTCTAGCATGAAAATGCACGCCATTCTTTGCCGCTCCTGAAATCTCTGTTATAATTAACACCTAACAATTAATCTAACATTCATGGATCAAAAACCTAATCCACTTCTGACTCTTCCCTCGGCAATAATTATCGCCGGAACGATTATTGCAATTGCTATTATTTGGGTCAGAAAGCCCACCACAACAACGCCGATCACTTCCAATACTCCAAAAGTTGAAATTTCATTGGCACCAGTCACTAGCGCCGATCACATTCTAGGTAATCCAAACGCCAGCATTAAAATAGTTGAATTTTCTGATACTTCATGTCCATTTTGCAAGACATTTCATCCAACCATGAAATCAATCATTGACACATACGGTCCTGGCGGAAAAGTCGCTTGGGTATATCGCAATTTCCCACTTGATAAACCAAACGCTCAAGGACAAGTTCTCCATCCAAATGCCGGCCGTGAAGCTCAAGCTCTAGAATGCGCGGCGGCACTGGGTGGAAATGATGCTTTTTGGAAATTTACGGGTCGTCTCTATGAAATCACGCCATCGGATCAAGGAAAAAGTCTAGACCAAAAGGAGTTACCGAATATCGCGAAATTCGCGGGACTTGACGCGGTCGGATTCAATGAATGTCTTTCTAGTGAAAGATTCAAAGATAAAGTTGAAAAGCAATATATGGATGGAGTAAACGCGGGAGTTTCTGGCACACCCACAAACATTTTCGTATTATCAAATCCCGCGCCTAAAAACATGGACGGTATCGTGGCCGACATGATTCTTCAACTGCGCGTGCCAATCATGATTTCTGATGATCGCATGAAAATATTCATGAGTGGAGCATTGCCTGAAAGCGCTATAAAAGGCGTGATTGAAGGAATTCTGGCTGGGGGGAAGTAACGGAAAATTCACCACGAAAAATAAATCATATGTTATTCAATCATCTCATGAAGATGTTTCCAAATGTAATACATAGCATGTGTATCAAGTCCACAATAAATTTTTAAATTTTTGTTTATTTTCTTTTTTTCTTCAGGGGAAGTGTCGGGTGATACCATGGTCAACCAAGCATCAACTGCCTGTCCTCCTTCACGAATATCAATTTCTGAATAACTTTTACTCGTCAAAATCGGCAAAACTTTTTTTATAGAGGATTTACCTTTAAAATCAGGGTGTACATACAACTGATCACTGAATATTTCCTTAAGATCATAAAGCGACGAATTGATCCTTTCAAAAACTTCAGCATATGCTGGTAACCGTGTAGCGATCTCTTTATTTACTCCTGCTTCATATGATTTATGCCATGAAATCACAGATCCCCCAGGTAATATAACTCCACTTAAAATTTTTGCAACTTTTTCAGTGGGATCGGTCAGCTCTTCATGTAGGAATTCTACATGTTCAAGTTTATCATCTGGTCCTCTTAAAATATCTAGTGAAAATTGAAATGGGATTCTCTTATATGGACTATATCCATTGAACATTGGAATTGCTGGAGCATATGCTTCATAATCGAAAAAATATAATGGAAATTTGAGTGCACCCAGGACTTCCTCAATAGCAGGACTATCAATTATTGATTTCTTCCCCTGATGAGCAGTTATCTGATTCCTTTGCCTATCAGTTAATTCAATATCATCAGTTATATCATCGAGATCAAATATCTTATTCTCAACAAGAAACTCAATCTTTTTCGCGCTAATATATGAAATATCATGAATAGAATAAGGCGGTATATGTGAATTTGTATGTTGAAAAGTAGTGCAGTGGTTTCTCCTAGATCTATATAAACAATTACAATTTCCTACAGGCTCAATCTCCTGCTTCAAATATTCACGGGCAGTCAACATCTTTCCTTCGATTTCAACTAGACGTTTATGCGCTTTGTCCGATTGGTCTTCAATTTTGAAAAGGGCGTGAATATCTAAGTTGCCAGATCGAATATAATCTTTATTTAGATGGATAAGAAAATAACGACCAATTCTAACTTTGGCGCGTCTTAAAACTGATGCTTGAAAAGCAATATCATCAATATGGTCATGATCAGGACCGCCTTCCTTTAATCTATTTGTGCCTTTGACTTCGTACAGATCCCAGCAGTCATTTTTCTGATCATATGACAACATATCGTTTCGAGCTATAAAACCATCCACAATAAAAGTAGACTGAAATATAGTCGGGACTTTTGATGCCATCAATCGTACAGTTTCACGACAAGCATCTTCTTCCCTTGATACAACTTCAATACCACCCGGAAATAGATTACGAGCACATGACTCAACTTCGTTACCCTGTTCTATAATGTGTTTTTCAAATTCTGATAATTCAAATTTTTCATGCAACTTAGGTTTGTGAAGTTTAAGCCAAATATTTTTTGGGCAATGCAAGAATTCAAGAAATTGGGTCTTGGAAATGTGTCTTACCATGTTATCCTTAAAACAGACCGTGGAATCATGCGGATTTTTAATAATTCTTCAACCGATTGATCTTCTCATGCAGACGAATTTTTTCGTGCGCCTTGGCCTCAATCTGGCGAATACGTTCGCGGGTTACGCCAAATTCACGACCAACTTCTTCAAGAGTATGCGTAATTCCATCATTCAAGCCATGACGCATCTCCAAAATCTTGCGTTCCTTTTCTGACAAATCACTCAAAATCATATTAACCTGATCACGGAGAATTCTCCTGGATGATTCTTGGTCTGGAGAAAGAATCTTATCGTCAGGAATGAAATCTTGAAGCGTGGACTTGCCATCATCACTATCATCACCAACTGGATTTTCTAGCGACAAGACATCTTGTTCAATTTTTTCAATCTGATAGATTTTTTCCACATCCATACCCATTTCTGTGGCAATCTCATCTGGCAATGGCTCACGACCAAGATCATGAGAAAGACGACGAACAACTTGTTTATATTTTGCGATAGTTTCAACCATGTGGACCGGCACGCGGATGGTACGCGACTGATCAGCTAAAGCGCGAGTAATCGCCTGACGAATCCACCAAGTAGCGTAAGTGGAAAACTTATAGCCTTTGGTCCAATCAAATTTATCAACCGCGCGGAATAGTCCGAGGTTTCCTTCTTGAATCAGATCAAGCAAAGTCAGATCAGGACTGCGACCGACATATTTTTTTGCTATTGAAACGACTAGGCGAAGATTGGCTTTAGCAAGCAGATTTTTGGCTTCTTTGTCTTCCGCCTGAATACGCTTGGCAAGTTCTTTTTCATCATGAGCGGTGATCAAAGGATATTGACCGATTTCTTTCAAATACATTTGGATAGAGTCATAGGCAGAATCAGATCCAGTGCGTGAATAGTGCGTCGCGGCTTTTTTGGGATTTAAATCTTCAATCTCCAGCAAACCTCCGCCTTCAAGGACATCTACATTTGCCGCGGTGAACTTCGCGTAAAGTTCGTCAAGAAAAATGATGTTATTTTCAATCTGTGGAAACTCCTTCATGATCTCATCGTAAGTCACAAAACCGCGATCACGGCCCTTTGTAATTAATTTATTAGCCTTGGCCTCAAAATCTCGAGCCTTATCTACTTTTGACATGGGCTTGCCGCCCTTTCCGCCTTTGATTTGATTGCCTGATTTTGAAGAAGATTTTGAAATTGGTTGAGAAAGTTTCTTTGAATTTCCTTTCAATTTCTTGTTTGACTTCTTATTTGATTTTTTGACTGGTCTTTTGCTCTTTCGCGCCTTTACGCGAAATGCGCGACGCTTTTTAGTACGAGCAGTTTTACGAACCTTTCTGGCCCTTTTTTGGTTTTTTCGCATATGGTGAGATTGGAGAAAATATTAATTAACTTGATGATTGTAAGGGATTTGCTCTAATTGTGCAAGTAGTAAATCAATTCCTTCTCCTCTTCCCTATTTCCGCCTTTCTAATGGACAAAACTTGGTATTTTTTCACTAGATCGGCGACCTTTATTGATTCACCGGCTTTTTCGGCGATTCGTAATTCATTCATTGAGACAATTAATTCTTCTGAAATAAGATTCTCCTCAAAATTCATGATTAATTCTTTCATGTGATGGTCCCATTCTTTCGGATCACTACCAAAAAAAGCTTCTGCTTCAAAAGTCAGATCATTTATCAACGGTTCAATCCGTAAAATACGTTCTGGATATGAAGAGTCGGCGATTTTCATGATTTGTTCACGATATTCTTTTGCGGTTGATAAATTTGCCTTTTCAATTAAAATCAACAAACCGAACATCCGTCTTTCAACAAGATCAAAGTGGGTTTTTTCTGATTTTGTATTTTGATTTTTAGATTTGTCTAGGGTTTTGGATTCCGGATTTAATGTTTCAATTTTAACATTCTTCAAATCATCCCAAATCGCCGTCTCCGTAATATTCGCCTTATCGGAAATCATTTTTACAAAGTGCGCTTGATCCATTCTGCTTTCTATTCTCGCTAAAAATGGAAAAACTCGTTCACGAAGCGCTCTGGGAAGTTTACGCGCGTCTGGAACATCACGCAGAACATTCCCTAATTCAAATTCAATGATTGGTTTGGCTTTTCGTAAAACATTCTTCCAGTCATCTGAATTATTCAACACCAAATCAGCCGGATCTTTGCCTCCAACCAAATCCGCAATTTTGACATCCATACCCATAGAAAGAGCAATACCAGACGCGCGCATGGCGGCTTTTCGGCCGGCAGTATCCGAATCAAAAGCAATTATAACATTCGGGGATAATCTGCGAACCAAACCTAGATTACTTACCGCGCCCGTTTCGCTAAAAGATTCATCAGTTAAAGCCGTACCGGAAGAAGCAACGGTGTTTTTTATTCCAGCTTGATGAGACATAATCAGATCCATTTGACCTTCAACTAATATTGAATACCCCATTCTGCGAATATCGCTCTTGGCTTTATCAAGCCCATAAAGTACAAGTGACTTGTCATACAGAGATGTATCAGGACTATTCAAGTATTTCGCGGATTTACCGTCATCTTTGAGAATACGTCCAGAAAACGCGATAACCCGTCCGCTTGAATCGTTTATCGGAAATATTATTCGTCCACGAAAACGATCATAGTAACCCACACCGCCATTGTCTTTCTTTTTAATCAATCCAGCTCTCTCAATGAGCAAATCATCATAGCCCTTATCTTTCAAATGTTTATACAAACTATCCCAGCCTTCAGGAGCCCAACCAATTCTAAAATCTGCGCGAGTTTTTTCGCTGACACCGCGCTTTTTGAGATATTCATTGACTTCCTTTGATTTTTCAAGCTGTGACTCAAAAAACTGAGTGGTTACTTCCATTATTTGAAAGAGTTTATCGCGCTCACCGTCAGATTTTTTATTGAATGTTAGTCGCACTCCCGCTCTCTCTGCCAAGATTTTCAACGCGCCGCGAAAATCAAGCCCTTCAAATTGCTCCACAAATGAAAAAATGTCTCCTTTGGCGTTACAACCAAAACAATAATACCCACCGCGGTCAGGTGAGACGAAAAAAGAAGGGGTCTTTTCATTATGAAATGGACACTTGCCTTTGAAAGAAGAGCCGGATTTTTCCAACTTGACATAAGAACCAACAACTTCGTTTATCGGCAAGCGTTCTTTTATGACTTCAACATCAGTACGATTCATGATCACATTATACACTAACTTTTTGGTGCCAAGGCCCAGGATCGAACTGGGGACCCTTCCCTCTTCAGGGGAATGCTCTACCAACTGAGCTACCTTGGCGCAAACTATTTCAACAAACATTACCATAAAATAACTATCCACGATGCATTGCTACCAAAACAGCTACCTTGGCGCAAACTATTTCAACAAACATTACCATAAAATAACTATCCACG
>JBBTTD010000012.1:22760-32795 GCA_038064415.1 Patescibacteria group bacterium
ATGCATTGCTACCAAAACAGCTACCTTGGCGCACAATAACAATAGCTTGGTAAACATTTCTTTTCAAGCCTGCGGAACTCGCTTCGCGAAATTGAAAGATGTTCAGGCTAGGACATAGCACGCGGCGCCTGAACATCTAACAATTTCAGCTCGCTCAGACAGTCCTCGGCATGAAAAAAATGTTTACCAAGCTATTTAAAACTACGGTTTTAAAAGATCCCTTAAAGACCCCGCGGCGTTCTGGATAGTATTGGTATTACCTTGAACGGCTCCTAAACCACCCTGAACTTGATCATAGACCCCTAACATGGTCGTGATATAAGGCTGAATAAAGTAGTAAGCACCAAAACTCAATACAAGAATGACGACCCAATACAACAATCTTAAGACTACTGAAAAACGATTCGTGCGACGAATGGAACGCAATATTTCGTTATTTTCTTCAACGAGCTTATGTGTTCGTTCAAGAAGAGATCGTTCTTCTGGAGTCATGGAGTACACTATAACAAAAAATGAAATTTCTGGCAAAATCATAATATATGTCTTAAAAAATGAAGTGTATTTTGAATGGATAGAGTAAACATGTCCTTGATTTGAATTATTAAATCCTTTAAAATAAATCAATGCACGGCAAACCAATAACTAAACAGGAAATTAAAAAAATTATAGAACTTAGAAGAACTGGACACAGTTTACCCGAAATAATGCGAACCACAAAAAGAGGTAGTTCTACTGTATTCAAATACATCAAAAATGTTCAGGTATTTCCTAAATATTTGTCGATTTTAAAGATTAAACAAGGTGGAAGTAGGAGACGAGCAGATAATGCGTGGCAAGAGGCAAGTATTAGAGCTCATAAAATGATGGCTGGTTCTATTTCAAAAATCCAAAGAATAGGAATACTGGTCGGAATATATTGGGGTGAAGGTAATAAAAATGAACTGAACCTAATAAATTCTGATCCATCGTTAATTAAAACATTTATCTCATGCTTACATGATATTGGTATAAATAATAATCAAATAAAAATAGGTCTAAGATTACATGAGGAAATAAATAAAGATACTGCAGTGAGATTTTGGTCAGACTATTTATCAATGGAATCAAACAAGATTTCTGGCATAGAAACAATAAAAAGAGGAAATAAAAAAGGTAAATTAAAATATGGTATGTGCCGTGTACGAGTTGCAAAAAGCGCCCCATACTTTAAACTGATCATAAGTCTTATCAATGAAATAAGATTACATTTCAATGCTGCCGTAGTTCAACGGATAGAACAAGGGACTCCTAAGCCCTAGATACAGGTTCAATTCCTGTCGGTGGCACCAGTTAATCCAATTGCTCTCTAAAAACTTCAAGGTCTAAATATTTTCTTTTATGTAAACGATTTATCTCTTTTTAATAAATATAACGCTATGTGATATATGCTATAAGTAATGAAAAATGCCGCCAAAACATCAATCGTATAATGATAATGACCCAAAAGAACTCTCAATTTGATGATGAAATACTGGTTTCACTTCTTTAAACATATTTTCTAGTAAGAAGCCCATAAAAAGAGCCACTTGAGTTTTATCAAATAGCCTGTGAAGTCGCGCAAATAATTTCTGCCAATCACCCCACTTCTTCATCCACAGCTTTTCCTGTCTTCTCAAATTCTTTGAGAGCTTCTGTAATCGGATCAAACTTACCCAAAAGAATTGCCGGCAAATTGTGCCAAGATTGTTTGATGCGATGATCCGTAACTCTATCTTGTGGAAAATTGTAAGTACGGATTTTTTCAGAACGACTACCTGTTCCAATCTGACCCTTACGATTCGCGGCAGACTTTTCCGCGTCTTGCTCCTCTTTGAGAGCTTGAAGCTTGGCAGTCAAAATTTGCAGAGCCAATTCACGGTTGGCGCCTTGACTGCGTTCAGCCGTGGAACGAACATCAATTCCAGTTGGCTTGTGAATTAGACGCACGGCAGACTCAACTTTATTGACATTCTGACCACCTTTGCCACCAGCTCGAGAAAACTCCATCTCAAGATCTGTGGGATTGATGACAAAAGCTGATTTTTTACGAATTGGCATTATGGCAATCGTAACGGTGGAAGTATGAACACGACCCATCTTTTCCGTCTCTGGAACGCGCTGGACACGATGAACGCCCGTCTCCCAGCGCAAATCTTCAAATGCGCCTTTGCCTTTTATCTCCAGCGAAGCATCTTTGTAGCCGCCAATATCATTTTTTGATTCATGAATAATTTTCGTAACCCAGCCTTTGATTTCGGCATATCTTTTATACATATTGAATAATTCCGTCGCAAAAAGCGCCGCCTCATCACCACCTGCGCCCGCTCGAACTTCTAAAATAATTTCCTTGGGTTTTTCCTCCTCAACCTGATCACCCGCGATAATAGTCGCCATCTCTGTTTCCAGAGACTTCTTTTGTTCAAGAATTGAAGTCAGGTCATTTTCAGCCATATCTTTGAGAGCCGGATCACTGGCTATCATTGCTCGAACTTCAGCTTCATCTTTGACCAATTTCTCATACATGCCCGCCATGAATGAAGTCTTGGGATTTTTTTTGTATTGATCTATATCCATCTACTTCTTTGTCGCTTTCGACAAACGAGTTTTGAATTTTTCTACCCGACCAGCCGTGTCAATGACTTTTTCCTGATTGGTGTAAAAAGGATGTGAAGCGCTGGAAATTTCAACATGGTGAATCGGGTATTCCTTACCATCGGTCCATTTGGCGGTTTCTTTGGTGATAATAGTTGAAGCAATAAGAAACTTAGCGCCGCTGGAATTATCGGCAAAAATCACTGGACGATAGTTTTCTGGGTGAATTCCCTTCTTCATAGTGGAATAAATCTAACATGAATATAGATCCTTTGCAACTTCTTATAAGTTTAGAACTTAACCGCACATAACTGTGTGCGATTAACTACTTGCAATGTTATAATATCCCAAACATATGACCTCTAGAATCATTTCAAGAAGCCACGCTGTATATACAATTGCCGTAGTTGGATTCATCTACACCCTGCACATGGTACTGCCGATGTATTCCAATTCTAGTTTCCTATCATTATTTGCCAATGAACAAACGGTTGGGTTTATTTATATGACCAGCTCCGCAGTTTCAATATTAGCTTTCTTACTAGCACCCTACATAATTCGCAGATTAGGAAATTATATAACATCAATTGGGTTGGTCTGCGTCCAAATCGTTATTTTTTATGGGCTTATCACATCTACTTCACCGACAACAATCGCTTTTCTTTTTATTGTTCAATCGGCAATCATATCCTTAATCGGACTTACACTGGACATATTTCTTGAAACCTACACCGATGGGCAAAATGTCGGATCTGTTCGTGGACTTTACACCACGGTACTCAACGCTTCATGGCTGATTGGACCGCTCCTAGGAAGTATGCTGATCAGTGGCATGAATAATTATCGTAATACTTATGTCGCGGCTCTAGCGATGCTTTTTCCGCTTCTATATTTAATCCATAAGAATTTTCCAAAATTCAAAGATCCGAATTATTTTCATCTGTCACCATGGCAATTATTTAAACATATTCAGTCAAACAAAAATTGGACCAAGTTATTTTTCGCTAACATCATTTTACAGACATTTTACGCCTGGATGGTTGTTTATAGCCCAATTTATCTAAATAAGACCATGGGCTTCGGATGGGATGAAATCGCCATAATTCTGACAATAATGTTAATTCCATTTGTGATTATTCAATATCCACTTGGAAAACTAGCTGACAAAAAATATGGCGAGAAAGAAATCATGGCTATCGGTTTTGCTATAATGGGGATAGCTACGATTATTTTGTCATTTATCGGCGCGAAGGATCTGGCGCTTTGGGCATTAGTTTTATTTATGACTCGCATTGGCGCCGCCGCCGCTGAAATCATGATGGAAACTTATTTTTTCAAAACTGTCTCGCCACGCGATTCGGCCGTTCTTGGTTCATTTAGGATCACTCGTCCCATAGCGTACTTCATCGCGCCACTCATAACTGGATTTGGTCTGTTATTCGCGACTCACGAATATCTGTTCGTGATAATTGGTGTGATATGTCTGATTGGAATTTATCCAGCGATGACAATCAAGGATACGAATTAGGTTTAGCGAGGTCTCTCATCGCTATGTAATCAACCTTTTTTCGCCTCCAAACACAAAAACATTGGAATCTCTTTCCTCATCCGATCTTCTTCAGTCGCACGCGGTCCATCCTGACTTTTTTTATGTGAAATCCATTCTTCAAGACGCGTCACGGAAAATCCTGCCTTACTAATTGCTTTGAAATACGATTGCAACGGTCTATGAAAAGAAATCGTGGATTTCTTTTTCTGTGGCAATTTTTCACCGGGAGTCATGTCTATTTTAATTTGATCATCAGACATGTAAGCGTCAAGTTGGCGATATTGTTTTCCTGTTTTTTCATCCCACCCCCAACCGGATCTCTGTGGAATACGAAAAGCGGGATGATTGATCACAATAACAAGTCGTCCACCAATTTTAAGCACTCGCGAACATTCAGTAAATACACCTTGAATATTTTCTATATTCTGTAACGCGAGTACAATCGTAACCACATCAATAGTTCCGTCTTTTATAAAAGGCAAACTATCGGCGGGCGAAACATGAAATTGAATCTTGTCTTCTTCTAACTTTCGCTTTTTTTCTTGCTCCAATGCCAATGTGATCAATTCTTTGGAAATGTCATAACCAATAACCTTGGCGCCATTTTGGAAAAACGCGCGAGCAAAATAACCTTGTCCACAGGCAAGATCAAGGATCGTCATACCCTTCTTGGGCTCAACGATACGAATCAAGTTTGGCATTAAGACATTTTTCTGAAATGAATCTGGGTTCTGTTCCAACATATCGTCATACCAGTCGGCAACATTGTCCCAAGAGGTTTTGGTGGGTTCCATAAAGACACACTATCATGAAGTTGGCTAATAACCAAACATTGCCTTGCTCATCATTTATTCTTATGTTACAATCTCCCCACTATGGTAAATGCAGAAGTAACCCGCAATTCCAACGAAAACGCCATGAGCGTTATTCGCCGTTTTACTCGTAAAGTCCAAGGGTCTGGCATTATTCAACGCAAACGCGGACTCCGATTCGCCACACGCGTTCAATCTCCTTACAAAGTCAGACAGCGCGCTTTGAAACTCATCAATCGCAGAGCTGATTTCGCGGAACTCGTAAAACAAGGCAAGGCTCCAGTAAAACCAGAAAGAGGCGGAAGAAAATAGAAATTGATTCAGGATTCATGATTCAAGATCTAGGAATGAGCTCGGCTAATTTTAATATCATCAATGAGACGAGGGGACATCTTTCTTCTGTTAATTTTTTGGCTATAAAAAACGCCATTCTGGGCTCTAAATATTCCTTAAACTTGATCTTCACCAATTCCGTTAAAATCAAAAAACTCAATACTATATATCGCGACAAAGAATGTGCCACCGATATTTTGAGTTTTCCTTTATCAAATAATGAAGGTGAAATTTACATATCTCCAAGAGAAGCGAAAACTGAAGCCAAAAAAAATGACAGACCATACGAAAATTTCATTGCTTTTCTATTTATCCACGGTTGCGCCCATTTGAAAGGACACGACCATGGCGCTATAATGGAAGGTATAGAAGAAAAGATCAGGCAAAAGTTTGGTATTTAAATTAATCCAATTTCTAATTGATCTAAGAAATATCCAATAACTAAATCTCAATAAATTTCAGAGTCTGAAATTTTTTTAGAAATTAGACTAACTAGGTCAATTAGAAGTTTCTCCCGCACTAAATCCTCATGGCCCGCTCAATAATTACTGGCATAGACATCGGCACCTACTATGTGAAAGTGGTTGTAGTTAACGCAAAAGAAAAGACCGAACGAGGTTTTCCTAAAATTATTGGAATCGGTACAGCTGAATCACGAGGTCTGCGTCACGGCTATGTAACCAATGTCCATGATGTCGCCGAAAGCATTCGCAAAGCCGTAATGATCGCTGAAGAAAAATCCGGCGTAAAAATCAAAAAAGCTTTTGTTGGTATTGGCGGTATCGGTTTGAACGCAACCACAGTTACAAGTTCAATTATAACTTCGCGGGCTGACGCCGAAATAACAGAATTGGACCTTGATAAACTCAAAGAGCAATGCGAAAAAGATATGCCTCATGTTGCCAGAGCCAATCGCAGAATCATTTATGAAATACCTTTGCAATATAAAATTGACAACTTCCCTTCACTTGGAGCGCCTCTCGGTTTGACTGCCAACAAAATTGAGCTCAAAACTCTTTTTGTCACCTGTTTGGAACACCATGTCGCCGACTTGATCGCCGCCGTCAATGAAGCTGGCATAGCGGTTGAGGATATCGTGGCGGCGCCGATCGCCGCCGGTTTCGTAACATTGACCAAAACACAGAAAATCGCTGGCTGTGTGTTGGCGAACATCGGAGCTGAAACTGTTTCAATAGTTGTATTTGAAAACAACATTCCATCTTCATTAGAAGTATTTCCGATTGGCTCCACTGATATTACCAATGACATTGCTTTGGGCTTGAAAGTTCCACTTGAAGAAGCCGAGCAAATTAAAGTCGGCGCGATCACCGGAGCATCATACCCACGAAAAAAACTTGAGGAAATCGTCAGTGCCAGACTCTATGACATGTTTGAACTCATTGAAGCTCATCTGAAAAAAATTGGCAGAAATGGTTTACTACCGGCTGGTATTGTGATAACTGGTGGAGGTTCTGGTCTTAATTCAATAGATGATCTGGCAAAAGCCGCGCTCAAACTTCCCGCGAGAATCGGATCAATAGGATTGATTGACGGTAAATCATCATTCAAAGATAATCCATTATCTGTGGCGTATGGATTGTGCATTTGGGGTGTCAACAATGAAGAAAGTCCGGAAATTGACACAACTACTGAATTTTTCAGGCATCTCTGGAAGAAAGTCACGAGATCTGTGAAGCAATTATTGCCGTAACATCTGGTGATCAATCACCCTTGCGCCATTTCCATAACTTGATATGATACGAGACACAAACGTAAATGGCCGTAAGCCGCCTTTTAATTTTTAATTTTTCACTGTAAACTACCAATACACTCATGCCCAACATCACTCCCGCCATTGAGGCTTTCGCGCGAATTAAAGTCCTAGGTATAGGAGGTTCCGGAGGAAATGCCGTCAACCACATGATTACTTCAAAAGTTAGAGGCGTGGACTTTATTGCTATAAACACAGATTCGCAGGATCTCCATAGGTCGCTTGCCAAAAAACGCGTCAATATTGGAAAGAACATCACTCGCGGACTAGGTACGGGTATGAATCCAGACCTTGGCCGTCGTGCGGTAGAAGAGACTCGTGATGAGATCCAAGAAGTCGTGAAGGGTGCTGATATGGTCTTTGTCGCTGGCGGACTTGGTGGTGGGACTTGCAGTGGCGCCAGTCCGATGGTCGCGCGAGTCGCAAAGGAACTTGGCTGTTTGACTGTCGCGGTTGTCACCAAACCATTTTTCTTTGAAGGTCGCCAGAGATCAAGAATTGCCGAAGCGGCGCTTGATGAACTCCGTAAAGAGGTTGACGCCATAATTGTGATTCCAAATGATCGTCTGCTCTCCGCTATTAGTAAGGAAACAACCGTCAAAAACGCTTTCGTAATGTGTGATGAAATACTTCGTCAAGCAGTTGAAGGTATTTCCGATTTGATAACCACTCCTGGATTGATCAATATTGACTTTGCTGACATTCGCACCGTCATGGAAAACGCCGGTTCAGCATTGATGGGTATCGGCTCTGCTTCTGGTGAAAATCGAGCAATTGAAGCCGCCAAAGCCGCTATCAATTCCCCACTTCTTGATGTTTCAATAACTGGTTCAAAGGGCGTTCTGTTCTCCATTGCCGGCGGTGAAGATCTAACAATGTTTGAAATCCAAGATGCCGCCAAGGTAATCACGGAATCAATTGATCCAGAAGCAAAAATTATTTTTGGCACCGTTCGTGATGATAAACTTAAGAAGAATGAAATCAAGATTACCGTCATCGCTACTGGTTTCCCTGAAAGTAATGCCGCCAATCCTCGATCAAATTCACCTGTTTCCGCTGAACCGACCATTGCTTCAATTATGAAAAATGTCGCGGAAAAAGGCGAAAAGAGTGAGCGTGGCAAGATTTTCAATTCTGTGCCAGACATGAAGCGTGAAGTCGCTCCAAAAGTAGAAGCCAAAAAAGAAACAAAAGACGATGACGATTGGGGCGCGATTCCGGCGTTTTTAAGAAGGTCAAGATTAAAGTAAACTATAAAAAGAACCTCGCAATGGTTCTTTTTTAATCTTACCAAAAATTATGTTAGAATGTAATCCATGATCTATGACCTGTGCATTATCGGCGGCGGACCAGCTGGAGCGGCGGCTGGAGTTTATGCCGCGCGTAAAAAACTGAAAACGGTTTTTATTACAAAAGATTGGCTTGGTCAAAGCAATGTCTCTGAAAAGATTGAAAACTGGATTGGTAATGTAGCAATTTCAGGTCTTGAACTGGCAAATAGTTTGGAAAAACATGTAAAAGCATACTCAAAAGATACGATTGATATAAAAGAAGGAGAATCGTGCGAAAGTATTACAAAAAAATCAAGTATGAATCCCCCTTTGAAAAATGAGGCGCCGGAGGCAAAGAATTTTGTGATTACTACAGATAAGAACAGCTATCAAGCCAAAACAATCCTAATTACTTCTGGAAGCAGTAGACGCAAGCTTGATGTTCCTGGCGCAGACAAATATGAACACAAAGGGCTGACTTATTGCGCTTCATGTGATGGACCAATGTATTCGGACCAAGATGTAGTGGTGGTTGGTGGTGGCAATGCCGGCTTTGAGGGTGCGGCGCAATTATTAGCATACTGTAAAAGTGTAACTCTTTTAAGTAGAAGCGAATTCAGAGCTGATCCTGAAACTATTGAGAAAGTCTTAAATAATCCAAAGATGAAAGCCGTGAAATATGCGGTGCCAAAAGAAATCAAAGGCGGTCAATTCGTGACTTCAATGATTTACACAGAGACAAAGACAAATACCAACACAGAAATTCCAGTTACTGGAATATTTTCTGAAATTGGTTCAATTCCAAATACAGATTTTGTCAAAGCGTTAGTCTCCATGGACAAGTTCAATCACATCATCGTCAACCCAAGAAATCAACGCGCCTCCATTGACGGCATCTGGGCGGCGGGAGATTGTACTGACGGACTTTATCACCAAAATAACATCGCGGCAGGAGATGCTGTGAAAGCAATTGAGGATATTTATTTATTCATGCATACGAAGCAGAGAAAAAATAGAAAAATGAAGGTCAGACCTTAAGGTCTGACCTTCATTTTTCTATTTTTTTCTTTATTTTATAACTTGGGCGCAGGTAGACCATAACCCAATATTTTCTGTTTTGGCTTTATTTTCAATTTCCCGAAATTCTTTCTGTAACATATACGACTTGCCATATGTATATTCGCGGGCAAAACCATTTTCAAGCAAAAATTCATTCACAAACAAATTATCATCACGATAGACATAGGCCAAGTAACGACCATACTTATCCTTCTCTTCCCTGTTTGGATTTAACTTCAATCTAACTTGTCTACCCGATAATAACTCCTTCGTTTGATCAGACGCTTCATTTCCATAACACTGTGCTGGTTTGCGCGGATCTACAGTTTCGGGTGTATCAATACCGAGCATGCGTACTCTAATTTCATGACTCCCTATTTTTACATTGAAGGTATCCCCATCAACGACATACACAATTTGATACAATTTTTCTTGATCAATTGAGATTACAGTAGCGGAATAAACAATGTAATAAATTCCTATACATAACACACAAGCAACGATTGCGATCGTCACGATTTTCTTATATTTCATTTTAATTCAAACTGATGACGATGATTCGCAGGCATCTTCCAAGTGATGTGTACCCCATTTAGTGGACATTCTTGAAACCGAGAACCCAGATCTTTT
>JBBTTD010000013.1:0-27178 GCA_038064415.1 Patescibacteria group bacterium
TTCTTTTAAAACAAGTAACTTGTAGCTTGAACACTTTTAACTTCTTTTATTTTTTATCTTTTTTTGCGATTTGGATTTCTCAATAATTTAGTATTTTGCTGAAATATGTCATATAATATATACCAATGACCCCCCTCACATTTGAAGGAGAATCAAAACTCACTAATCCACAAGGAGAAATCTCACGATTGCGAGAGGCGACTAGAGAGCGCGTGGAAATGTCCAAAGACACTGATGCGGAAATGACTCCGCATCAAGCGGCCACGGAAGTGGTAGATCGGTATTATGAGACTGCTCCACATGAAGTTCTCCATCCCGAATACAGCATTAAAAATCATGAAGCTGAAGCCATCACTCTAGAACTTTCACCCGAGAGCCATGATAAACAGATTGAGCACCTGATTGGCATACTTCAAGATAGGGGTATAAGAAATACGATTATTGTTGTAGAGAAAATGAAGAATCCACACTTGATGGACGATTTTCATCGTTTTTTGGTTCAATTTATCGCTTCGGGATATTCAATTCCAGATTTCAAAGATGATGATTCTCTGTGGAAACCTCTGCATATGACTCTTTTTGAAGTTAGTTTGCCAGAGACCAGTGAAGATGACAAAAAGAAACAATTGAAAGAGTTAATTTCCGGAATGGAACAGTTTTACGCTGGAATGCTTTCAGTCGCTTCAGACAAGAAATCGCCGGCCTGGTTTTCCGTTGAAATCGCCAACGCTAATGGTAGCGATGAGTTCGTCTTCTTTGTTTCTGTCCCGACTGTCTATAAAGAATTGTTTGAAAAGCAGATCTTGGCGGTATTTCCGAGTGCCCATGTTCATGAACATAAAGATGACTACAATATTTTCAACGATATTGGAGTCTCGGTTGCTTCTTACGCTACATTGGCAAAAAACCAATTGTATCCTTTGAAACCCTATGAACAGTTTGATGTTGATCCATTGAACGCGATTCTCAACAGTTTTTCAAAAATAGATAAAGTTGGAGAGGGTGCTGCCATCCAATTGATTGTTGGTTCAAAACAAGATCATATTGCCGTAGAATGTGGAAGGGCTTTGGAAAAGATCAGAAAAGGCAAAAAGATTAGTGAAGCCCTTGATGAAGTCGGAAAATCTTTTGGCGGAATGTTTGTCAAAGATGCTTTGAGTATGTTCAAAAGCCATGAGAAAACTGAAAAAGAAAAAGAAGAAGAAGCCAAGCGCGCTCAAGCTTTGGATCAAACCGCGATTGAACAGTTTACCCGCAAACTTAAAAGTCCGTTTGTCGCGGTCAATTTGAGAATCGTCGCCTCCGCCTCAACAGAATCTGAAGCCAATGGACTTCTTCGTGATCTAGAGTCTGGATTCAATCAATTTGAAAACGGCCATGGCAACAGTCTGGAATGGAAAAAAATTGAAAATACAAAACTTGACGATTTATTGGAGAATTTTTCTTTAAGAGCTTTTAATCAAAAAGAGCAAATAATCCTGAATCTTGAAGAACTTACGACTTGCATGCATTTTCCAGCTTCAACAGTTGGTCGAGCCGCTCCGCAACTCAAACAGTCAAAAGCCGGCACAGCGCCAGCGCCATTGGACACTCCCAAGAACGGCACTTTGATCGGTATCAACAAACATCGTGGCAATGAACAAAAAATCTTTATTGCGCCCGAAGACAGAATGCGTCATTTCTATGTTATTGGTCAGACTGGTACTGGTAAGACCGCATTGCTTAAAAATATGATTGTCCAAGATATCAAAGCCGGAAATGGCGTCTGTTTTATTGACCCACACGGTTCAGATGTTGTGGACATTCTGGCGAATATTCCGGCCAATCGTTATGAAGATGTGATTTATTTTGATCCAGCTTCGGTTGAACGACCAATGGCGCTCAATATGTTGGAGTTTGATCGTCGTTTTCCCGAACAAAAAACTTTCGTGGTCAATGAGATGTTCAGTATTTTCCAAAAATTGTATGGAGCTGTCCCAGAATCAATGGGACCGATGTTTGAGCAGTATTTTCGTAATGCCACGGGATTGGTCATAGAAGATCCTGATTCTGGTTCAACTTTAATTGATGTTTCGCGGGTGATGTCAAACAAGGCATTTCGCGATATGAAAATTTCTAAATGCAAAAATCCGATCATTGTCCAATTCTGGAAAGAAATCGCTGAAAAAGCCGGCGGGGAAGCGTCACTGGCAAATATTGTTCCTTACATTACTTCCAAGTTTGACGTATTTCTCTCAAATGAAATTATGAGACCTATCATTGCTCAAGAAAAATCATCTTTCAATATGCGTGACATTATGGATAATAAGAAAATTCTTTTAGTCAATCTTTCCAAGGGTCGTCTAGGCGACATCAACTCTCATCTGATAGGTTTGATTCTGGTCGGCAAAATTTTGATGGCAGCGTTGTCGCGCGTGGATTCATTTGGCAAAAATATGCCGGACTTCTATCTCTATTTGGACGAATTTCAAAATATCACCACTGATTCTATCGCCACGATTCTTTCCGAAGCCAGAAAATATCGTCTAGCCATGACGGTCGCGCACCAATTTATTGGTCAGCTTGATGATAAAATCAAAAATGCTGTTTTCGGCAATGTTGGTTCAATGGCGACATTCCGAGTTGGTACTGATGACGCTGAATTTCTTGAAAAACAATTTACTCCAGTCTTCAAGCAAACCGATATTATTAACCTTGATAATTACAACGCCTACGTTCGTCTGCTTTCGGGCGGTCGTCCAACCAAACCGTTCAATATTGTCACTTTAGCGCCAGAAATGGGAAATCCTGATCAAGTTGATAAACTAAAAGAGCTTTCATCGTTGGTTTTGGGCAGACCACGCGCCGAAGTTGAAGCGGAAATTATGAAGAAGTTTTCTGGGTTGAAGGGGTAAAAACGTCAGCAAGGTGAGACCTCGCTAAGCTTAGCGAGGTCTCACCTTGCTGACGTTTTGTCCCCACCTCCATTTCATGCTTACTGTTTTATACGCTATAATTAACTTATGTTTTCTGATCCTGTCTCAAATCTCGCCAAATTAGGCCTAGTTGATGGTATGAAAGTTGTTGATCTCGGCGCTGGTTCGGGCTTTTATAGTATAGGAGCCGCTAAGGCCGTTGGCGGAAGCGGTAGAGTATATTCTGTTGATGTTCAGAAAGATCTTTTGGAACGCTTGCGTTCAATAGCTTCAACTCAAGGAATTAGGAATATTGAAGTTGTTTGGGGCAATGCCGAGAAGATTGGTGGCACCAAATTGCGCGAAGCTATTGCTGATCGTGTCATTGCCTCTAATATTCTTTTTCAAATTGAAAAGCCCGATGAATTTTGCCTTGAAATCAAACGCATTTTGAAACCAGGAGGCAAGGTCCTTATAGTTGATTGGAGCGATGTCAGTGCTTTGAGTCCAAAGACAGTTTTTTCTTCCATGAAGGCGCAGACATTATTTGAGAAAAATGGATTCAAATTAGAGAATTCTTTCGGTGCTGGGGATCATCATTATGGGCTAGTCTTTATAAGAAATTAATTATGAAAATAAATAAATTTCAAATTATAGTTATCGGAATATTCGTCATTTGTCTAATTGCTGGTGTCGCCGCTTTCGCGCTTTACAAAGGTAGTAGTTCTAGCACAACGATTCCACCAGTAACTATTTGGGGTACATTTCCGGAAAATATTTTTGACCAATATGTCGCCAAAATAAACAACAATTTACCCCAGTCAATTACCGTTGAATATGTCCAGAAGAACCCCGATTCATTTTCACAAGAATTTATAGCGGCACTGGCACGCGGTACTGGTCCAGATGGCTTGCTCGTACCCGTTGATATGATTTTGCCTCATTTTGATAAGTTATCAATGATTCCATTTTCAGCTCTTACTCAACGGACTTTCTTGGATAGTTATATTGAACAAGCAAAAATATATTTATATTCAAATGGCATTTTAGCCCTACCATTTACTGTTGATCCACTGGTTATGTACTGGAATAAGGACATGTTCAATGCAGTCGGAGTTGCCACTTATCCAAAATATTGGGATGAGTTTACGGGACTCAATAAAAAACTGACTGTCAAAGACCAAAATGGCAATATTCGCAAGTCGGCTATTGCTTTAGGTGACTTTAGTAATGTCAGTAATGCCAGAGAAATACTTGGTACTTTGATCATGCAACTTGGCAATCCTATAACCGCATCAGATAAGGATGGTTTCATTGTTAGTACTATAAAATCGGATTATGCGATCAGTCCCATTCCCGCGATTAATTTTTTTACGCAATTCGTTGATCCGTCAAATGAAAATTATTCTTGGAATAGAGGAATGCCAAATTCTAAGTCAGCATTTTTGTCTGGAGGATTAGCTACTTATTTTGGCTTTGCTTCAGAACTTGCCGATATTCGTGCCAAGAATCCAAACTTAAATTTTGATGTCGCGTCATTTCCACAGCTTCGTCGTTCTCCAGCTGAAATTGGTAAAGCCACGCCGGCTGTCTACGCGAAAATGAATGGTTTTTCCATAGTTCGTTCTTCAGCAGTGCCAAATGCGGTATATCAGATTATGTCTATTTTGACAGATCCCGCCAACCTAAATCCACTCAATCAAAGTCTTTATTTGCCGACAGTACGCCGTGATGTGATTGCCCAAGGTTCATCTGATCCATACATTTCAATATTCAATCAGGCGGCTTTGATAGCCAGATCTTGGCTTGACGCTGATGCCGCCAAATCACACGCGATTTTCGCTGACATGATAAAATCATTGACAAGCGGAAGTAAGACGATTTATCAAGCAGTTCAAGATGCGGGAGATGAATATGATGTGGTTTTGAGACAAGCGGTGCAGTAATTTATTGTGTTATTTCCGTGAAAGCGGGAATCCAGAGATATGAAATACGAAATACAAAATCATAAATACCAAAAAATAGGTAAATCTCCATTACTTTTTATCTCTTTGTTTATAGTTTGTTCTATTTTTCTTATTCCATTTGCCTCTTTTGCTGCAGATCCAATTACAGATCCAATTACAGATCCGACAAAATCAGGTTTTAAATTAGTGGTTTGTGATGGGCCAACTTTACCAAAAAATTATCCAAATCCGCCGAAAGATTATGTCCCCTGTGACTTCAAAGGTGTAATGTTGCAAATCCAACATTTGATAAATGTCATGATAGTTCTTGGCGTTTTTGCCGCTATCGCTGGCTTTTCTTGGGCAGGATTTCTCTACATCAGTGGAGATCCCAACAAAATCAAGAAGGCTCACGCGGTCTTTCCGAAAGTCTTCCTAGGGTTTATAATAATGCTATCGGCTTGGTTCATTGTTTACCAAATTTTGAGTTGGTTGACAAAGAATGAAGGTTTTAAGACATTGCTTGGTAATCCGTAATCTATGAATCTTAATATGAAAAAATTTGGAAAGACCTCATTGTTATCAATCCCAATAACCTTGTTGATTATAGTTAGTGTCGTTAATATAAATTCAGTATCAGCAATTACTGGCGGTAATAGCGGTAGTCTAACTGGTTCAGATTCATTTGCACTTCAGAATCCCCTAAAAGTTGACTCAATAGGCGGACTGGTTCAAAATTTCATTGAGATCTTCAGTTACATTGTAATACTTTTTGCTGTTTTACTTCTTGTCTGGGTTGGCTTGCGTTTTATTATGGTCAGAGGCAATTCAGAAGAGATTAAAAAACTCAAAGATTGGCTACTATTCATTGTAGTCGGAGTAGCAGTAGTTATTGGGGCTCGCATCATTATTCAAATTGTGATCAACACTCTCGCGTCAACTGGAACTGTTGATCAGCGTACTATTCAAAGCGTTCAAAAAGCCGTGAATGGCAAATAATTATTAATTTATAAATAACATGATAAAAAAAACATCAACAATCATCTTCTCACTTTTAGTGTCAATAGTTCCAGCATCAGCATTTGCTTTGTCTTTTTCAGCCGGGATTAATGTTGGGTCAAATTCTAGCCAGAATAATCTAAGCTCCCTCATAGATACTATTATTGGTTATGCTAACCAGATTTTAGTATTAATGATGGGCATAGCTGTAGTAATGTTTGTCTACTATATTATCAAATACTTTATTAAAGCCGACGCAAATAGGGTAGACGGCGGTAAGTATGTTCTATACAGTGTTGTCGGTTTTTTTGTAATTTTGTCATTTTGGGGCATAGTCAACATACTCCAAAATACTTTTGGATTGCAAAATGACGCAAATAGCCCTGCTGGTTGGCAGTCTTTCACTAATATATTTCCGGGTGGATCTTCGGGCGGTAGTACTATTCAAAATCAAGGTCCTGCGGGTTGCCCTCCTGGTGAATATCCTGTTGGAATGGGAGAGTGTGCTCCTATGTAATCCACAGGTCTATTGTCATCCTTTCATTAAATAAGGTATAATTACCAGCACTAATAAAATTATTAAATATTATTAATATGAAGAAAATAATCACAATTCTAGCGTTTTTGCCTTCTGTCGTCTCTGCTCAAGTTATCAGCGATGTCAATTCTCTTACTCGTACTTTGACTAGTCTAGGGAATACCGTTATTCAGATTCTAATTGCTTTTGCGGTAATCTGGATTATTTTTAATGTAGTTAGATATATTATGGCAGGCGCTGAAAAACGAAAGGAGTTTGGCATGTCCATTCTTTACGGTATTGTTGGCCTTTTTATCATCCTCTCTATCTGGGGTCTTGTGGCAATATTGACCAATAGTTTCAGGACACAGACAACCCCTCCAACTCAACAATTTCCTCAAATTCCTCCTCCATCCGCTGTGAGATAGTGTCTATAATATGAATCTTCTCGTCTCCACTGCGTTCGCAAAGATCGACGCCTCCGCGTTTGGTGCCGTTCTTGATCCTATAATTTCAAACATCTTCAATCCGATAGTAAAACTAATGTTTGCTATAGCGATAGTTGTTTTTGCTTATGGAGTTTTTCAGGTTGTCTGGGGAGGTGAAGAGTCTCGCGAAAAAGGAAAGAAAAGTATGCTTTTCGGTGTGATTGGGATGTTTATCATGATGTCAGCTTGGGGGATTATTTACTTGGTGGCGAATACTGTTAAATCATTTTAATTGGCAAGGCCTACTCTTGCCAGAAAAAAGCCCGCGAATTGCTTCGCGAGCTGTTGAGTTTTGACGGGTCTATAACGGTTTGAAGTAGTACTCAATTTCGGCTTGATAGCCAGGATCGAGCCAGACCTCAATATAACGCAGATGTTCACCATAATCCTTGTCGCGATATTCAGGTGAATTTATCGGCGGGTAGTGGTCGGTCTGCTTCGGGTCATGATTGGCCCTTACCCAGAACGGCACATCCCTGGTTACGACTTGTAAACCAATGTGCATGCCAAGTGGCACTTGTATTTCTAAAGGTTTTTCGCCAAGAGGGACTTTGAACTTTTGGATGCTGTTGACTTGAGTTTGGGAACTTACCGCTGTTTGTTTGGATATAGAGCTGACTTTTTTCTGAGACCAACAATATGTTCCAATGACAACAATGAAGACAATCCCAAACCAGAACGCAGTATTGAATTTGCTTTTCATACTCACTTATTTTTTTGACCACCAGTGTTTACATTGACAACACCAATAGTCGCATTGCCTGTGCCTCCTGAATCAACCCGAAAAGATTGACCCTGTCTAATCTGTCTTTCGTGTCTGATTTCATCAATACAGTCACGAAGAGTCACCGCGACTTTTAATTTTGGATCTTTGTGATATTCTTCAAGCCGAACTTTCGCTGCTCGCAGGGTAGTTTCATATTCAAAGTTTTCACCCTCTCTTTGAAGAATTTCGTCAGCTCTTTGTTCCGCATTTTCAATAATGCTGTTAGGTGGCAGAAGTTTTACCTGGAGTTTTCTCACAACCACACCAAAAGAATGTTGCTCGAGACCAGCTGGGAAGCTATACTCGTTTTTTCGGAAAATACCCCTTTTGATTTCCGATGCAATTTCATCGCCTCTAATGTTGATTTCTTTCCAGCCAAACCGTTTTTCTCGACAAACTTTTTGTGTTTCTCTGAAGATAATATCGTCAAGTTGAGCGAATATTTTCTCCATTTTTCCAGCTTGAACATAATCAAGCAGATCTTTTGGATCTGGCTGAAGTGTGATGGAAACTTGGCCAACCATTTGAACATTATCATGTGACAGGATCTTCATCGGAAAGTCTTTATCATGATTGGTCATGTCAATCTTTATACTGCCCAAATAGAAAGGGAAGTAGTTGGCAAGAATCGTGGTTCCTCCGACTACCACGCATTCTCCACTGATTTCTATTGGACTATCCCAAAAAGTGAGGAGTCCGGCAGTGCGAGGATCAGCGGAATGTTCGGTCAGACCAACCTTCATCATCAGAAGCCCGACGATAAAAATTGGAATTCCAACCAAGTTTCCATTAATTGCAAGAGACAAACCAATGAATCCCAGCAAGATTATTATTGCGAGAATCGTCTTAGTGACGATATTGTCAAATGGTTTCAGTGTAGGAGCTTCAGTTTTGTTCATACTTTTTTCCTTTCGTCTGACCACCCCAAAAGGGTAGTTGTTGTTTATCTATGAAATTGTCAACGAATAGTATCAGTAGATACCTCGTAGCCGTTTATTTTAGGACACTAGCACGTTTTGTATAAAAAGTCAAGGTTTTTAAAAAAATAATATTATGTCAATTTTGGCTATAATTTGAGTCATCTTTAGAGATTGTCTCTAACTATTTTCTAAGTATAAAAAACACCCCCAGATGCCCACAGATGAACCTGTGAACATTGGGGGTGGTTGCTTTGAATCAATTTCGCTGTGGATTCCAAATTACTTTCATGTCACATACTGCTTTTGGATATCCACTCTTGGCTCTTACAAGAACTCGCCAGATGCCACTTTCAGTGGCCGGCGATGGCAAGGACGCATCTCTGAATCCTGCGTTGTTTCCAGCGATTGCTTCAACGGATGAGTCTGGTGAATGACACCAAAACTTCCATCTGGTGTCCGGAAATAAAATTTCCAACACTTCGCTAGAATTAATCTCAACATTCACCGGTTCATTGTTTGGTTGTAATTCAAGTCCTGGAGCGTTGATACTCCTGGACGGCTCCCAACCCGTCGGGTACACGCACTTCTTCTTTGGCTCCTGTTGAACCCTCAAGGAAGTATTGGCCGATGGATTGGGTGAAACCAGAGTAACCTGGTTGTTATTTCCATTGACTTGGATACCACTGCCGATGTTGATGTTTCCAACACTGGTTAAGTTGGAAAACGATCCATGTTGTCCGACCAATCTTTCAATACTCTTAACCATTTGAATGATCTCAAGTTGTGAGTTGGTTTCAACCGGAACTGCTGTTAGCGGAATTACTTGCTGTTGTTGTAAGGACTTACGCAACTGCTCATTTTCTGCCGTCAACCGGTCATTGTCATTTTTGAGATCAATGATCAATGGTTTTTCAACACCACCCTTGTTCCCAATGTCCTTTGTCACCTTTGCGACCTCTTGCGCTGGAACCACTTGGTCTGGATTGACCGCACGGGCACTGGTTTTCACCGACACCCATTTTGTCGTGAGGTACTTCTTTACTTCAGGCCACTTGGTGATCAGACCGATGATGGCCACGAGGATTGTCAAGAGGATGGCGACCATCCTGACCGACTTTCCGTGTTTTTTCCACCAACTCTCTTGCAACTGAACTTTTTTTGCCGGAAGTTCCTTTACGGGAACTTCTTCCACATGTTCTCGTGCCGGCAAGACTTCATCAACAACGGGAGGGAGAAGGACGACGGGGCTTGTGGGCTTTTCTTCTTTTGCCTCGGGTTTGGGCACAAGTGGCGCCTGTTCTGTTTTACCGCCATTCATTACAATTGTGTCCAGAGTAGCATCGCTCACTTGCCCACTCAGTTTTTGACTCCGACCAAACAAGACAGTGATGTCTTCCATAGTCAGACTCTTTGCCTGAAGTTTTTCAAGGACGATTTTTTCAATTTCTTCGTGCTCAATCGTAAACTGATCTGCCAGACTTTTGTCCACACTTCGTAATTTATTGATTGAATCTAATGTCTGCTTGTTAATAGACAACAGATCCATATATTGCCGAGTTTGTTGAATCTTCAGCATCGGATCCTCAATCTTTGCGGGGAGGGCGGGAAAGTATAAACTGAATTCCATCGATCCCCCCTCTTCTTTGCCGTCAGTTGCGGTGATTTTGATCACATAATTCTGTTTCCGTCCAAGCAGTTTAGCGCCGACGATGTCTTTGAAGATGAAACCAGGTTTTTCAACCACAGCTCCATCTACAATGCATGTTTTTCTACCATCAACATTGAGTTGATGGATTGAAACCTTATATGATTTCGCACCACTGGGTCCTACCCATGATGCGACAGAATCATTTGGATTATCAGTTGGCGACGTTTCGAATTTACTGACTGCTGGCAATTTTGCCATACGCTTTTTCCTTTGGTTTTTAGTCTTGATTTTGAGGCAAGACCGGTGGTTTTTTCTATTTCATTCTCAAATTACATTTAGTGCGCATTATATCATATATATAGTGTGTGTCAACTTGACCGCTTGAATTCTAGTCGAAATCCGTCAGATCAGTGCCGGGGAGAGGACTCGAACCTCCATGGATTGCTCCGCTTGGTCCTAAGCCAAGTACGTCTACCAATTTCGCCACCCCGGCGGTAGTAAATTAAAATTTAAATTTTAATTTACATTGTGCGCCCAGTAGGGATCGAACCTACGACCTTATCCTTAAGAGGGATCTGCTCTACCAACTGAGCTATGGGCGCGTATATTTATCTATCAGACCACGACTGATACCTACCAAAACGGCTATGGGCGTGGCAATCAATTAACAATAATCTAAATCCAGTTATTGCACAAGTTTGAATAATGTGTAATACTATTTCCATGGTAGTTAGAATGCGTGCAACGCGGTCGCACCGCAACAATAGACGCTCACATCACGCTCTCACAGCGGGGCGTGTTTCAAAGTGTCAAAATTGCGGGGCTAGCCACAAGAGTCATACTGTTTGTATGAGCTGTGGATGGTACAATGGACGCAAGGTCTTGGATCTTGCCACCAAAGTCGCCAAGAAAGCCAAAAAGCACGCGGAGACTGCCAAGAAATAAAAGGGATTTAAGAATTAAGATTTAAGATTCGGGAATGATCGCGATAATGCCGGTGATTATTCTTGAATCTTGAATCCCGAATCTTGAATCTTTGCGATAATAAACACAGTTCTTTCAACTAATTATGGCAAATAGACATCTCTCAAGGTCTGTCGTTCTCCAATCTCTCTTTGAGTGGGATGCGCGTGGTCAGCATGACAAAACTGTCGTGGCTATTGTCGCGCGCAACGCCAAGGAATTTGCGCCGGGAGTTACTGATGTTTCATTTATAGAAGATCTAATGAAAGGCATTCTCGCCAAAAAAAAAGAATTAAACGATATTATCACCAAAGCCGCGCCTGATTGGCCACTGGATAAAATCTCTCCAATTGATCGTAATGTGCTTCGACTTGGTCTTTTTGAGCTTCTATTTTCAGATCGGTCTGAAGTCCCCGCCAAGGTTGCCATAAATGAATCCATTGAACTTGCCAAAACATTTGGCGGAGAGACTAGCGGCCGTTTCGTAAATGGCGTGCTTGGAGCAGTTTACAAAGAACTAGGCGAACCAGGTAAAGATGCGGTTTCCGCCAAAAAGAAGAAAAAAGTTGAAGTGCCTTACGAACAAATGCCAATTCAACATCTTGGCGGAGCAGTCGTTTATGCCAAAGACGGCAAGGACATTTATTTCGCTTTTGTTCATGATGTTTTTGGCCACTGGACCCTGTCAAAAGGGAAAATTCCAGAGGGGGTGGATCCAAAAGATGGCACTATCGCGAAAGTCGTGGAGGAAATTGGGCTTAAAGTGGAGATCAAATTTGACCTTGGTCAAAATGAATATATTGCCAATGATCCAGAAATAGGTAAAATCAGAAAGCAAGTTCATTATTATTTGGCGGAGTCTAAATTTGGCGATTTGGCGCTTGCCAAGAAACCGGGGCTAGATGACGCGAAATGGTTCAAACTAGCGGACATTTTGGAACTGAATTTTTATAATGATATTTTACCGATAGTAACAAAGGCGGTAACGCTGTTGAGTGAAGAAAAATAATAAATTTGTGTGATTTGTAGATCCGTATTACAACCATGAAAAACAATCTTGAAAAACTAGCTAAAAGAATAAGCGTTGATTTCAGCGATGCCAATTTGTTGCGCACCGCTTGTACTCATCGATCATATTTGAATGAAAATCGCGAAACAGGCATGGAACACAACGAACGCTTGGAATTTCTGGGAGACGCGGTTTTGGAGTTGGTAGTCACTAGCTTTCTTTTTAGAAAATATCCTCAAAAGCAAGAAGGTGAATTGACCGCGTTTCGTTCAGCTATCGTGAATACGATGAGTCTGATTAAGGTCGCTGACCATATTGGTCTCAATGATTTTGTTCTGCTTTCAAAAGGCGAGGCCAAGGATACTGGTCGCGCTCGTTCGGTTATTTTGGCAAACGCGGTTGAAGCGATCATCGGCGCGATATATATTGACAAGGGCTACAATTCAGCCGCGAATTTTATTTCCGAGCAAGTCTTGGAAGTTATAGATATTGAAGAAATCGTCAAAAAGAAATCGTGGATTGATGCCAAGAGTCGTTTCCAAGAAAATGCCCAAGAAAAGGTCGGCGTGACGCCATCATACAAAACACTCAAAGAAACCGGTCCAGATCATGACAAAAAGTTCACGCTAGGAGTTTTTCTCGGTGATGTTCAAGTCGCCATTGGCACTGGTTTGTCAAAACAGGAAGCTGAACAACAAGCGGCAGAGAAAGCATTGGAAATAAAAGGGTGGTAAAATACTCCCATGTATCTAAAATCGCTGGAACTCTCTGGTTTTAAATCCTTTCCAAAGAAGTCTTCTTTATCTTTCAGCACTCCAATTACCGGCATAGTCGGACCAAATGGTTCCGGCAAATCTAATACCGCTGAAGCATTCCGTTTTGTGTTGGGTGAACAATCTATCAAGTCTCTGCGTGGTAAAAGAGGTGAAGACATGATCTGGAATGGTGGTGGGGAAGCAGGACGAGCCAATCGCGCTAGCGCTAAAGTCGTTTTTGATAATTCCAACAGACTTTTTCAAGGGATAGATTTTGACGAAGTGGCCATTGAGCGCGTTGTACACCGTGATAATTCCAATGAATATCTTTTGAATGGCACTCAAGTCCGTCTGAAAGATATCGTGGAACTTTTAGCTGGTGCTCACATTGGCGCGACTGGTCACCACATAATTTCACAAGGCGAAGCAGATAGAATTTTGTCCGCTTCTATTCGCGAGCGTAGAGAAATGATTGAAGATGCTCTTGGCTTGAAAATTTATCAATGGAAAAAACTAGAAAGCATTCGCAAATTAGAAAAGACCGAAGAGAACATGGAGCGTGTCGCGTCTCTACGTCGTGAAATCGCTCCACATTTACGATTTTTGAAAAAACAGGTGGAGAAAGTTGAAAAAGCCGAAGAAATGCGCGAAGAGCTTGTTTTGTTATACAAGGGATATTTCGCAGATGAAAATTATTATATAAAAACTGAAAAAGAAAGATTAAGTCGTAAAATAGCTGGTCCTAAAAAAGAACTAGCGGAGCTTGATCGTGAGTTGGAGAAATCTAAAAAGATTTTGACTGACTCCAAGAATAGGGATAAAAAGAGCGATGAAGTAATCGCGCTTGAAAGTAAGTTGGCCGAAACTCGCGCGAGTAAGGACACTGTCATGCGTGAATTGGGCAGATTGGAAGGAGAAATCAGTGCCAATAAGAGGGCGATTAAAAAAGAAGAATTAAAAATCAAAAATGAAGAGTCACGCACGGTTTATTTGAAAGATGTGGAGGAAGTCGTCAGGACGATTGAGTCTCTCAGATCAATTGAGGATGTCAAGAAACTTTTCAGTGAGGTTGTCTCTGTCTTAAGAGGATTTGTCTCGCGCCATCGCACATTGAGTGATTCTGCCTTGATTGCTGATATGGAATCCGAAGTCGCTAAATTATCAAAAGAGCGTGTTACGCTAGATACCAAACTTTCTTCTTTTGCTGGGTCAGAATTAAAATATTCTCACGAATATGAAGAATTGAAAAAAACTATTGAAAAAGAAAAAGACACCAACCGAGACGCTGAAAAAGATGTTTTTCGGATTATTGCCAGACAAAATGAAGTCAGAAATTTGGTCGGAAACCTTATCATGTCTTTAAATAATTTAGCTCACGAAGAAGAGGCTTTCAAAAGAGAATTGGGTGAGGCGGGAATAGTTGCTGGCAGGGAGGCGGTGGAATTTTCCGAGGGCAAACTTTTGGGTGATTTGGACGGAGGTCTACCATCAGAAAATTCCCGACAATCCCAAGAATCCCGTCGTAAACAAATTGAGAAGATTAAGATTCGTTTGGAAGATTCGGGCGCGGCCGGCGGTTCGGAAGTCATGAAGGAATATAGAGATACGGAAGAACGCGATATCTTCTTGGAACGCGAACTTAAAGATCTAGAAAAAGCAAAAAATGAGCTGCTGGCTTTGATTGCTGATCTAGATACCAGAATTGATTATGAATTTAAGAGTGGAATTATCAAAATTAACGCTGAATTCCAGAAATTCTTTTCATTGATGTTTGGCGGCGGTAAAGCCGAATTGGTCGTGGTAAAAGAACCGAGGCGAAGAAAAAAGAGTGATTTGGAAGATTTGAGCGACTCGTTATCAAGCTTGGAATCCAGCGTCAGTTTCGGCGTTGACGATCGACAAGAAGTTGGTATTGATTCTGAAGAAAACGACCCAGAAAGTTTGGAAGTCAATGTTAGTCTGCCTCGTAAAAAAATAAAGGGTCTGATGATGCTTTCCGGCGGTGAACGAGCTTTAACTTCAATCGCTCTTATTTTCGCGGTCTCTCAAGTCAATCCCCCGCCGTTTATTATTCTTGATGAAACTGATGCCGCCCTAGATGAGGCCAATTCAAAAAAATACGGCGATATGATAGAAGATCTCTCAAAGCATTCCCAACTTATCTTGATTACCCATAATCGCGAGACCATGTCTAGAGCCGGAGTTCTTTATGGAGTTACTATGGGATCAGATGGGGCGTCGAAATTACTTTCTATCCAGTTTGGAGATGCGGTTAAGGTGGCTAAGTGATTGTGTTTTTTGTTTGAAATGTGATTAACTTCTGGATGCTCATATGCTTGCATTGTTGTACATAGTATGCTATAAAAAGTTTAGAGTGTGAATATGTGACAGCTTGTACGAATCATTCTCAATTTTGTTAAATAAAACTCACAACACGAAGGGAGAACTATGAGTAAGTTAATTTGTAGGACTGCTTTGAGTCTGGTCTTTGAAAAGTTTCGCGATCCAGATAAGCGAATTCAGAGAATGTTTCCGCCACGGAACAGCTATCAGACGGAGATCAGGATCGCTCCAACCAGATTTGGTCTCTGGCTGGTGCGCATGACTGATGTCAATGACAAAAGCGACCCCGGTACTCTGCTGGTGATGTCTCCGGAAAAATCAGCGCGAACTCCGTGGGTACAGACTGACCCAGATCGGGAACTTCATTTGTTCGCGCGCGTCAATGTTTTCTCGGAAAAAGTTCCGGGCGAACATCCTCCAGAGCTGATTTGTAATGTTTATCGCCCGTTGAATTTCTCAAAAGAAAGTGATCGTCGGATTATTGAGATTCAGCATTATCTGGCCGGTCAGTTTAGTTTGGAAGAGTCTTTCTCGCGACTTCAACTTCAGAGAGAAATTGTCCCAAACGACTTTCAACTTTCCAAGGATCGAAGAATTTTACATCTTGAGGAGGAAGTAACGGCTTTGGCTGTCGCTTAATCGGAAAGTAATTTTGGTCCACGCGCCCGATATTTTGTCAGGCGCTTTTTTATTTATTGTGATGGCATCGCCGACCGAGAAGTACTATATATGGTGGACCAGTACAGACACTTTGCGTTTTTAATTTTACACTGTAAACTGTCATTATGGATCATCTCTCTAAACAACAACTTATTCTCCTGGCTTTACTCGTTTCTTTTGTCACTTCGCTAGCTACGGGGATATTTACTGTTTCTTTGATGAGTCAAGCTCCGCAAGGTCAAGGAGTTGTCCAGACAATTAGTCAAGTAGTTGAGAAAATCGTTACTCCACAAAATGCCTCGGTGAGTTCTGCTGTGAGTATTGAAGAAAAAATTCCATTGGCGGTTAGTATTGTCTCAAAAAGTATAGTCAAGTTGCGTAATCCAGATTTGGACAAGATTACCGGACTTGGTATAGTCGTCTCAAAGTCAGGCGTAGTTCTGGCGGACAAATCAATAATTCCCGACAACAACAGGGTTGAGGTCATTTTTTCGGACGGTTCGCATTATCCAATGACAGTCATTCAATCACAGATCAAAGGCGATATCGCGTTTCTTATTTTAGATTTGCCAGATAAGCAAACCTTAAACTCACAGATTGCCTCAAATACATTTATTCCTATTTTATTTGCTAAATTTCCGAAGCTTGGTCAATCTGTTCTGACTCTTTCCGGAACTGAATCATCGGTACTTGGTCAGGGCATTGTTTCCAAAACACTTCTTGAAAACATAAATCCTGATGGCTCACAACCAGCTCTTGTGGATACTACGATTTCTGCCAGTAAAGCCAATCTCGGCAGTCCATTATTCAATCTTGACGGGGAAGTTATCGGTATCTCAACGCTAATTTTTTCAAAGAACCAAGACACCTCGGCTTTTTATCCGATCGGACAATTGAAAGTGGCGATACCGAAGATTTAAGAAAAATGATTTAAAATAATTTGATAGATAATCTCGCGCATTGTCAAGCAGACTAAAATGTAGTATATTATTATTGTATGCCTCCATTAAAGCAACTAACAACCAAAGCCCGAGAAGCTCTTAAAAGAGCCCATGAATTGGCTATTGAGCGTGGTCAGAATCATGTCAATCCCGTGCATCTTTTGTGCGCTTTGATCCTGCAGGAAGAAAGCATGGTTATTTCTATCTTAGATAAAATGGAGATTGATACTCCGGTGTTGACCGATGTCGTCTTAGAACATATTGAATCACCAGAGGGTTCAAATGTTCTTTCACCTTCATATCAAATCTACATCACTCCAGACCTGGCGCAGGTCCTTGATAACTCAATGCGAGTGATTATCGCAATGAAAGAAGAATTTATCTCCACTGAACACCTTTTTATTTCAATATTTGATATTCCATGCATTGCTAGAGATATTTTAACTAGGTTTAAAATTGAAAAGGACGCGGTCATCAAAATTGTTGAAGAATTAAAAAAGAATCCTCAAGCCAGAGATACGGAACCAAAAAAGTTCCGAACATTATACAAATACGCCCGTTCACTAACTAAACTTGCCAAAGAAAATAAACTTGATCCAGTCATTGGTCGTGACAGTGAGATTATGCGAATCATTCAGATATTGTCTCGCCGTACAAAAAATAACCCAATTCTGATCGGTGAAGCTGGAGTCGGTAAGACTGCGATTGTTGAAGGTCTGGCCTTGCGCATGGCCCAAGGGGATATTCCAGAATCACTCAAAGACAAAGAGTTGATCTCTCTTGATCTTGGATCTTTAATCGCCGGTACAAAATATCGCGGTGAATTTGAGGAACGCTTGAAAAATATCCTCAAAGAAGTTGAAAAATCAGATGGCAAAATTATTTTATTTATTGATGAGATCCACACGCTCGTCGGCGCGGGTGCATCCGAAGGTTCAATGGACGCTTCCAATATGTTGAAGCCGGCTTTGTCGCGCGGGGAACTTCGTGCAATCGGAGCCACAACCATAAAGGAGTATCAAAAATATATTGAGCGAGATCCGGCGCTAACTCGTCGTTTTCAGCCTGTTTTTGTCAATGAACCAAGCATAGATGATGCTATTGCCATCCTCCGTGGTCTAAAAGAAAAATACGAACTTTATCACGGCGTACGTATCACCGATGACGCGATTGTGGCCGCGGTAAATCTCTCCAGTCGTTATATCACTGACCGATTTTTGCCGGACAAAGTCGTGGATCTGATTGACGAGGCCTCTTCTTCTCTGCGCATATCTTTAGAAAATATGCCTCCAGCTTTGGAGGAAACTCGTCGAAAAATCATGCGCTTTGAAATAGAACGAGAGGCCTTGAAGAAAGAGACAAGCAAAGAAGCAAAAAGTCGCATGGCCAAAATTGAAAAAGAAATTGCCGACCTCAAGGAGGGGACTTCCGAGCTTGAACTTAAGTGGAAAAATGAAAAGGAGACCATCACCGATTTGAAACGAATCAAAAAAGAGCTTGAAGCCATGCGTATTGAGGCAGAAATGGCTGAAGCTCGCGCTGACCTCTCCAAGGCCGCCGAGATTCGTTATGGCACTATTCCGAGTCTGGAAAAGGAACTTGATCAGCGTAACAAGCGTTTGAAGAAGCTTCAGTCATCTAGACGAATTCTCAAGGAAGAAATCAATGCCGAAGATATCGCGGCGGTAGTTTCGCGTTGGACTGGTATACCAGTCTCAAGAATGTTGGAATCTGAAGCTTCCAAATTGACTCGCATGGAAGATGAATTGAAGAAACGGATTGTCGGTCAAGATGAAGCGGTTACCAAGATTTCCGACACCATTCGCCGTTCGCGCGCGGGTATCGCGGATCCAAATCGCCCAATTGGCTCATTCATTTTCCTAGGACCAACCGGTGTTGGAAAGACCGAGCTTACCAAAGCTTTGGCGGAATTTTTATTTAATGATGAAAAGGCATTGATTCGGGTAGACATGTCGGAATTTATGGAGAAACATTCCGTTTCCAAGCTTATTGGCGCGCCACCGGGATATGTTGGTTATGATGAAGCGGGTGGTTTGACCGAGACAGTTCGTCATCGTCCATACGCCGTGGTTCTTTTTGATGAGATTGAAAAAGCTCATCCAGAAGTCTTTAATGTGCTTCTACAAGTGCTTGATAATGGTCGTCTGACTGATTCCAAAGGAAGAATCGTCAATTTCAGAAATACCGTTATTATTATGACTTCAAATATTGGCGCCCAACATATTGAGCGCATGGAGAAGCTCGGTTTTTCCAGAGAGAGCGGCAATCGCGACAAAGAGAATTATGTTGAGGCAAAAAACAAAATCACGGCTTCACTCAAAGATTATTTTCGTCCGGAATTTTTGAATCGTGTTGATGATACGATCATTTTTGACATTCTTTCGCCAGAAGCAATAAAGGAAATTGTGACTATCCAAGTTCAAGAAGTAGTCAAGCGTTTGATTGATAAAAAAATCAATCTGGTACTTTCACCGGAAGTTTTGGATTATTTAGCCAAAGAGGGCTACAATCCGCAGTACGGAGCTCGACCACTCAAGCGTTTGATTCAATCCAAGATTTTAACTCCAGTTGCCAATTTGCTGATCAGTCAACAGGTCGTAAAAGGTGGAACTATTGAAGTTGGCGTTAAGGCGACCGGCAGACATGAGTTGGTCCCGACCTTTACTTTTGAAGTTAAAAAGAAACATCGTGGCGAAAGTCCGATCGTGATGCCAAAAGTGGCGATGAAGGAGTAAAACTGCTACAATCCTTCAAGTGCTTTTTGATCGCGAATACGCGCCGGTCGCATAGTGGCTATTGCAGTGGACTGTAAATCCACGGCCCTTTGGGCATCGCTGGTTCGAGTCCAGCCCGGCGCACTTTTTTTAAGCAACCACGACCTTCTTCAAATGACTTGGGATTTTCACCGCGATTTCATAGGGGATTGTATTGCATTTTTGCGCCATTTCAATAATAGAATTTTTGTCTTGCGCATTGTCACTAATCACCGTCACTGGTGTCCCAATAGAGACTTTTAGCACATTTGATACATCAATCGTAGTTATGTTCATACTGACTCTTCCAACGATTGGACAGGGGATACGCTCATTTCCGACAAGAATCGTCCCTGAATTTGAAAGTCTGCGATCTATACCTTCATAATACCCGACGGGAATATTGGCGATGGTCATTTCCTTTTCAGCCTTGAAAGTATTCCCATAGCCGACTGTGTCATCTCTGGTGATTTTCTTGATCCCAGTGATTATTGTCTGCATGTTCATTACCGGTTTTAGGTGAAGTCTTGGCGCAAATTTTCCACCGTCTGTTAAGCCGTAAAGTCCTATTCCAAGTCGTGATAAATTAGCGTGGCTTTCTTTTATGAAACGATGGCCGTCAGTATTGCTGATATGGATATATTCTATTGAAGAATATTCCGAAGTAAGATGGTGAACAATTTTATTCCATTTATGTATTTGTGATTCAGTGAATGATGAATCTTGATTGTCGGCATCCGAGAAATGAGAGCAGATTCCTTTTATGACAATTGAGGGATTGATGTCTATAAAGTGATCAATCTGATCAATATCCCCCGGCAACATTCCTTGTCTATGCATACCCGTATCTATTTTTAGATTGATAGAGATTTTTCGGGATCGGAAATCAAAGATCGGTGATTGATAACTGGTTATCTGTTTTAGAGTATCAATAGTCGTAATCGTGAACATTACATTTTTTAATCGTGATTGGGCGATTGTTTCCGGTCTTGTATAGCCGATAATAAGAAGGGGAGTTTGAATACCATTTGATCGGAGCGTTACTGCTTCAAAATATGAATCTATAATGAAGAATGGAATGCCACCCCTCCTTGTTTTTACCTGTTTTATTCTTTCTCTTTCCAAAATCCTGGCAACCTCAATAAGTCCATGTCCATAAGCATTGCTCTTCAAGACAGGAGCAACTCTTCCATTTGGAGCAATTCGCATAAATTCATGCAGATTGTGAAGCAATTGTTTACGCGAAATATTGATCGCAATGAGGGATATATAGGGATAACGGTGGCGATATAGCCAAGAAAATAGTCTTTTCATGATTCCATTGTAAGCGTCCACTACTATTCAAGCTATATTGACATATATTGAACTATATGCTAGATTACCAACTAGTAAATATGAGGCATTAAGCCTATTTTTTGCTCATTTACAATCGCATATGTTAGTTAAGTTTTTACCTGGTGTAAAAGCGGTGATTGTTATGAGTGAGATGAAGGGAAAATCATGAAGAAAAATTCATCAAATGGGTCAATCAGACCCAGTGTCCTGTTCATGGGTTTAGTGGTGATTGCAGCTTCTTTGATTCTGTTCGGGAGCTGTCTGAAACACAAGACCGAATCGCTCACTTCAACTTCCACTGAAATTGTCAGCACGGCGCCGATGCGATCGGTGTTGTCTAGACAGTGGATTGGAGTTGTGACTGTTCAGAATTCCAATGATCCAGTGGTCATTCGGGACAAGGGGGCATCATTCGTGATGATTCCCAGAACAACCTCAAATCAGGCCTCGGCATTTTTGCCGGAAAGTTCTGTTCGTGCAATGCAGGGTAATAACAACAAGTAGTGCGGTGAAGAATTGTAGTAAATTGCAGTAAACAAAAAACAAACAAAGAAAGAAAAAGAAAGAATGAAAATAAAAGCAATGCAGTTCATCAGTATTATCTGTTTGATCATCGGTCTGACATCCATGAGCCTGTGTGCTCAAGATAGCAGTGGTTCCGGTGGTGGAGCTTCCAGCGTCAGCGCTGTTCTCTCAACACTTCCGATTCAAAGTCAGGACGCTCTTCGTGAGTATGCTCTGGCGAATGTGGATCACGGCGCCCGGTATGTCAATTCCGACAGTATGGATTGGAACTATCCCGGTGCGATTACCTACATCAGTACCAATGGTAACGGCGCCGAAGATGTTTTGGATAAACTGTTTGGCGTGGAGTTTGTCTACAGTTTGACAAATCCCAACGACAAGATTCACGGTTATGTGTATTTGTATGACAAGAACAACAGGTTGTTATTCTTTGGTTATGCAGAATACACTGCTGATGACCTCAAGAAGTCTAAGCCAACCTACAACATCTGGATTCAGTCGGTACCGATTCTGTCTAATGTTCAATCGGCAGAAGTGTTGGCGTTGGACGCAGATGGTCATACTGCTCGGCATTATTACCTTGAAGTTGATCAATACGGCCAAGTGATATTCCAGCCTTGGATGGCGGGAAGTCCGAACGGTATTTTGGTCGTTCGTTTCAAGGACGGATCAACGCTGACTTATGACTTGGCGAATCCGATTGGCGAGACACCTGGAATGACCGATGAATTGGCTGCCTACAAGATTGACGGCCACTATATCTACAATGCCAATGGAGAGAAAAAATTGACAATCAAAATCATTGAATTATGGAATCGCCCGACAGCATTTGTTCGTTCGGCGATACAGCAAGACATTATGGTTGATGTAATGGGCGTCGTTCAAGATAATGGAACTACGACATTTGAACGGCCAATCTCAATGATTGTGACCCCAGAAGGCAAGGACAGGGGCTACTTGATTCCACTCAATGGAAGCGAGCCTACCAGAGTTCTCATGCCTATCGGTAACTTTCGAATAAAATGGAACTGGATCAAGTTTGGGCAGCCGAACATGCTCTACACTGGCCCCGATGGTGGCGGTGGTAAGGGTTAACCAGACTGACATGTGAGATTCACAAACCGCAGGCGCCCTCGAGGCACCTGCGGTTTTTTTATTTATAGAACTCTATATCAGATGACTACTCGGCGTACTTATTCATTGGATTGCTTTTTATCCCAGCGTAGGGTATAGTGTTGCAACATCATTTTACGAATATGGCTAAACAAATCCAACTTATTCAACTTAAAAACAAGTCTACAGGCGAGATTTATTGGACGCGCAAAAATAAGAAGCTGGTTGAACGAAAAATTGAGCTCAAAAAATACAGTGCCAAACTGCGCAAACATATAGTTTTCAAGGAGGCGAAGAAATAGAGCGGTATAGGTCAATCTGGGACCAAATTTTTTGCATCCTAATGAAAAAGAGGGTAGGATTAGTCCATCCTCTTTTTTGTTGGATAAATTAAAATTTGGGCGATTAGTTAAGTGGTATAACTGCGGTCTCCAAAACCGCTGTCCGAGGTTCGATTCCTCGATCGCCCGCAGTAATGTTTAGTTTGTAAATAATCTTTAATAGACGATCGCCCGCACTTGACAATTAAACTATATATGCTATAATGGCGGAGTTACTAAATAACACATAGTCTTATATGACAAAACAATTAAAAACTTTAGCAGTCGTTGTTGTGATTGCCGCTGTAATTCTCGTGATTGCCGCGATTACTGCACCAAAATCAGTACCTACTCAAGTTACTGGTGATGCCTCGCTTTCATTGATTAATCAAAGTGGAGGAAATGTTGAGGTTGGTCAAATTCAAAACATAAAGTGGACCTCAAGCAATTATATTCCAAAGACTGTCGGGGTCAACATTATTCGTAAAGTTTCCGACAATCCCGCAAGTTATGAATTGGTTCGAACCGTGGCTTCTGCCACTTTGAATGACGGTAGTGCCGTTTGGGTTCCAGCCAAGACTGATGCTGGTGATAATATCTTTGTAGAAGTCGCTTGCGCGGTTTCTGCTCAAGAATGCCGTGCCTCGGAATCAACTGTTGCACTCGCGGTTCTTGATACTGGTCTCTACAGCAACACAGCTGCGGCTTACCAAGCTATTGAAGCTAACGAGAATAAATAATTACGCGTTTCGTACGCGACAAAGAGCTCACTTGAATGTGGGCTTTTTGTTTTGTGTTAGTTATGCTTTTTGTTGCTTCAAATAATGTTCGGCGTATACTACCCCCATGGAACCTCTGGCCTCAAAAATCCGCCCCACATCACTCAAAGACTTTGTCGGTCAAGAACATTTGGTTGGCAAGGGAAAACCACTGCGCACGGCAATTGAGGGAAAACATTTATTTTCATTTATTTTATGGGGACCACCGGGGACAGGGAAGACGACGATTGCTAGAATTTACGCCAAAGCCGTGAACGCCCGAATTTATGAATTGTCGGCAGTTTCGGCGGGGAAAGATGATATTAAAGCTATTATCAATGAGCCGGATACACTCATGGACCAACGATCTAAAGTTTTATTTCTGGACGAGATCCATCGCTTCAACAAAGCTCAACAGGACTTTCTTCTACCATTCGTTGAAAGTGGCAAGTTGACTTTGATTGGCGCAACCACGGAAAATCCAAGCTTTGAAGTCATTTCAGCGCTTCTTTCGCGATGTCGTGTATTTGTTCTTCAGAGTCTTTCGGGAAAAGGTCTAAAAAAGATAATTGAACGCACAAAGATTAAAGTGCCGAAAGATGCCCTTGAATGGCTAATCAATTTAGCGAATGGTGATGCGCGCATCGCGATCACGGCTCTGGAAAATACTAAACGCTTTTATGGGACAGTAACTGTCGCCACGCTCAAGAGCGCTTTTGAGCACACTTTCATTCGTTTTGATAAAAAAGGAGAAGAACATTATGATACTATTTCCGCGTACATAAAAAGTTTGCGCGCTGGCGATGTTGACGCGGCTATTTATTATTTGGCACGTATGATTGAAGGTGGTGAAGATCCAAAATTTATCGCTAGACGAATGGTTATTTTTGCTTCTGAAGATATTGGTCTGGCGCAACCGACGGCTCTTGTAGTGGCGAATGCGGTTTTCAATGCCGTGGATGTGATTGGTCTGCCCGAAGCCCAAATAAATCTAGCGCATGGTACGGCGTATTTGGCGTTGGCGGCAAAAGATCGGAGCGCTTATGATGCATACTTTGAGGCGCTGGATGATGTGCGCAAGATAGGAAACTTGCCGATTCCGTTGAAAATCCGAAATGCACCGACAAAGCTATTAAAAGAATTAGGGTATGGAAAAGGGTATGAGAAGTATCCAGACAAAAATATTGGGAGCGATACCGTGAGTTATTTACCGGAGAAATTAAAAGGGAAGAAATATTTGAAGAGGAAGAATTCAACTTAAATACAAGATGTTTAATGATAGAGCCGTTTTTCAACCGCTTGACTTTTGCCGTGAGTATGCCATACTTGTCCACAGGGTGTTGCAATCGTGCTATCAAATGTTGGCGAGCCAGAGTGGTCCTAGGTGTTCGTAATCCTTTTGCTGGGAACGGACAGTTTCTCTAGGATAAACCATGCCCTGCGGTATTGCCTTCAAATGGTACGTTTTTACCCGGATTGTAGATCTGTATGCAATCTGCACATTGCGACCCCACCCCTTTCACTCGCGGCGAATCCATTCGGATGCCGCGTTTTTTATTTTCCAAACTTCTCAATGATCAGATTTTGTATTTCAGTAATTTTTCTAGGATCAAACCACACAATTCTTTGATCTTTTTTAAACCATGTCATTTGTCTCTTTGCGTATTGCCAAATTTTAGTTGCAAGTTTTTCAATCAATTCTTCCTGATTCAATTTCTCTTGGAGGTAATGACTAAGATATCTATACTCTAAGCCAAGTTCATCCATGCGTTCATATGAAAGTTCCAGACCCATCAATAATGGCGTATGCAAGCGTTTTGCTTCTTCAATCATACCTATTCCCAGTCGCTGAATGAGTCGCGCATGGATTTTCTCTTTTAGTTTTTCGTCGGGTAAAGTGATGCCAATCATATTGGCATGATATTTTGATTCAACTGAACGCATGATGGGCGGCACAGCTCCAAGCGCGCGAGCAATAATAATAGCGCGCGCCAGACGGCGTTTATTTTTTGGATCAATAGCGGATGAACGATTAGGATCAACTTTTTTTAATTCAAGAAATAATTCGTCAACTGACAACGCTTCAAGTTTCTTTTGTTCTTCTGTGTCCGCTTCAACATCAGGAAATCCTAGATCGTCAATTAAGGTTGAAATATAAAAACCAGTGCCACCGCAAATTATTGGCAATTTTCCTCTAGCTGCAATGTCAATAATTGCGTGTTCAGCTAATTGTTTCCATTGTATAGCAGTGAAGCGTTCGTGTGGATCTGCCACATCAAGAAGGTGATGTGGAATACCATGCATCTCTTCGGAAGTAATTTTTCCAGTGCCGATATTAAGTCCTTTGTACACTTGTCGCGAATCGGCTGAAATAATTTCGGCGCCGGAATAATTACCGATTTTTTCTTGTGCTATCCATCCTGCCAACTTAACCGCTAAGTCACTTTTACCAGTGGCGGTTGGGCCGAGGATGACGAGGAGTGGGAGTTTGGCTTTTTTCATGATGTTTCCATACTACACACAACTCTTTACTTTTTCCAGTTTATGGTGTAGGGTTGGGTAAACCTAGTTGTTTGAAAAAAGATTAAATTATGACTACATTAAGATTGGTCCCTGGTTCAAAGGCCTGGCAAAAAAAGTCTCTCAAGATAATCAAAGAGATGTTTGAAAGCGAAGAACATAATCTTGCTTACCCCAGAGCTCTCAAGTTAAAGTGTGACGAAAATTCACGACTTGCAAGCTATCTACTCGGACATGACTGGATTCATACCAGTCAGATTCCGCCTGAAGTCATGGCAAATCTCGCTGTAGCTGTGTTCTATTGGGCGAGAGTGGCATTTGAGTCTGGGAACTTTGTTCGCAGTACGCTTGATCAGGCGTTATTGAATCCTAGCAACTCAACAATGGTTACATCCAGCGGTACCGAGACAATGCCAAAGGGCCTGACGCGAGACAGTTTGTTTTATTTTTCACTTCTTGCAGAAGTATCTGGTGAAGGCAATTTTCAGATTTTGCCAAAAGCGACTTTCGTCAAAAATGATCCACCGAGATTAATTTTTGGTAAACAGATCGTCGTGACCAACGCCGGCGTTTTTTACTGGGAATATACATACGGATATGTTTTGGGAGCTGTTGATAAATATGTCAAAAATCTCAAAACTAAAGTACGCCATTTTCCTAAAAAATGTATTTTCACAAAGATGAATTCAGGACAATTTGAGAAGCTCTTCCGAGCCGAGCCGACTTTGGGTTTGGATCTTATCCTGCGGGTAAGAGATCAACTCCATTATCAAGAAAATGAAGCCGTTCGAATCAAGAGCTTGGTCAGGGATGCAATCAAAAAAATTGATGCGGTTTCATCACGGATTCACCGTTAACAAGATTAACGATCTATTTGCACAATCACTTCACAGGAGGAAGATAGAAATGTTTTTCCTCCTTTTTCAATTGTGCAGTATTCTTAAATTAGTCCGAACGCATTTCGCCGCCGCAGGCGGCGAGGAA
>JBBTTD010000014.1:0-11354 GCA_038064415.1 Patescibacteria group bacterium
CCGTTCCCATTCCGAACACGGCAGTGAAACGTAGTTGCGGCGATGATAGTCCTTCGGGGCGAAAGTAGCTTGCCGCCAGAACAGAGGATTTAATAAAATATAAAGAGTTAAAGTTTATAATTAAACTAGGATAAGCGACAAAGACGCGATTCTGGCGTTTTTTGATATCTGTGAGATAATATAGACAAGTCGTAATTTATTATTTATCAATAAGAATCTAAAGTTAATAAAATCGTAAAGTTGACAACGAGAACACTCGATTTTTAACTGTTAAGATTTTTTGATTAATGACTATGAATCCACAAGATCAATTAGCGTCTCAAATTTCGTCGTCAGACTCAATATCTGAACCGACTTCAGCTCCCGTTTCCGTATCAGCAACATCTACTCCACTGCAAAAAATTCCCGGACCATTTGAATTGTTTAGTTATGGTTGGAAGTTGTTTATCAATCACTGGAAGATTCTGATTCCAATAGTTATTTTTCCAACTGTCATAATGTATCTTGGCAGTCTTTTGAATTTTACTCATCAGTCAGCGTTTACTGTTTTTGGTGGACTACTATCAGTCATTGGTGGTGTCTTTTCAGTAGTCATGGTGCCGGCAATAGTGGACGCCGTTGATCGTCTTTCTACTAATCCATCTATCCAAATTTCGTTCATTGAACAATACAAAAAAGGCTTCACTTTTTTTTGGTCAGTAATATTGATTGGTATTATATATGGTTTAGTTGGGCTTGGTTCATTTATTTTGTTTATCATTCCTGGAATTATTATTGTTATCTACGCTTCTTTTTATAGTTATACATTGATAATTGATGGCAATAGGGGATTTTCAGCTTTGACAGAAAGTTATCGTCTAGTACACAAGCGTTGGTGGCCAGTTTTTGGTCGCGTAGTTTTTTTGGTAGTTTCAATATTGATGATATGGTTTATTTTACTCGGTGTCGGGTTTTTACTTAGTATGGTATTCGGTATTCCTTTGTGGGAAGCGACACAGTCTGTAAGTAGGACATCTAGTTCTCTTGGCGTGTCTTTCATCTCATTCATTTTTAACATTATAGGTAGTGCGGTTTTGGCTCCGATTGCAATTGGTTATACATACAAAATGTATTCTTTCTTGAAGGAAGTTCGTGATCAGACCGCTACGACCAAGACATTCAAAAATTGGCTGGTAGCATTCTTGTGTGTCGGCGTCGCTACTATTGTTTCGGGAATCATTCTTATTTCAACTCTTTTACTTATGAGTATTAAGACATCAAATATATTATCAAATCCAGTGTTCCAAACGCGGATTAATTCCGCGACGACTATTCAGGGTTATTTTCCAAATGGTCAGTATCCTGAAATGATTGAAACAAATACAAAATAAAAAGTCATTATGTCATCTTGGTCAAAACGTCGCAAAAAAATTTACGCAACAATCATAGTAGTTTTTTTCGTTGGTGTAATTGTTATTCCAGCATTTATAATTTTCTACAGAGCTCCGACTTGTTTTGATGGCGGGCAGAATGGTAACGAAAAAGGCGTGGATTGTGGCGGTTCTTGCCAGCGTTTATGTCAAAATTCATTTTTATCACCATCTTTGGCTTGGACTAGATTTGAAGAGGTAGCTCCTAGTCTCTATAATATTGCCGCTTATATTGTCAATCCAAACATTGAAGGAGAGGCGATAAATGTACCGTATCATCTTGTTCTTTATGATGATCGGGGTGTTCTTATCACTGACACAAATGGTTTGGTAACTTTGCCGCCACATAGAAATACTTTGGCTTTCCAAGGAGCAGTTAATGTCGGTAAACGAATTCCGGCAAAAGCACTTTTTGAATTTACTGCGGAACCCAACTGGCATAAGCGAGTGGATTCATTATCATCAATGGCGATTGGCAAAAAAAATTACACTGAAGATGACGCAGGTTCAGCACTGACTGTTAATGTGAAAAATGTCAGTGTTTACCCTCTGACGAATATCTCAATTTATGTGGTTTTGTATGACAAAAACGGAAACGCTCTCGGTTTTTCTAAGACGCTAATAGATGAGATACCTCCAAAAGGAAGTATGATAGCGCCTTTTACTTGGCCTCTAAATCGTCAAGGCAAAGTCATTTCAATTGAGGTTTTGCCAGTGGTAGAGTAGACTCTATCTATGGATCAAATCTTAAAGTCAGATTCGTCATACAAGATCCAACAGTTGAGAAATCGTCGAGGTATGGATTGGTGGCTTTTTGGCGCGACGGTTCCAATCCTAGCCGTCGGAGTGATGACGATGTTTTCTTTTACCGGTGATAATTCTTTCGCCATCCGCCAATTTATTTGGATATTGATCGCGATTGTTTTGTTTTTTGCCGTTAGTTTTGTTGATGTCCGTCTTTTGCGTGCTACTTGGGTTTCCGTGACTGTGTTCAGTTTTTCTGTTATTTCGCTTGGAGTATTGTCTATTCTCGGAAAAATTTCTCACGGCGCGCAAAGCTGGTTTGATTTTGGCGGTTTTTCATTTCAGCCGTCTGATTTCGCCAAAATAGCTTTGATAATTATTTTGGCTAAATATTTTTCTAGGCGCCATATTGAAATTGCCAATATCAGGCATATTTTGATTTCTGGTTTTTACGCTTTTATTTTATTTGCTTTAGTCTTGGTTCATCCAGATTTAGGTTCCGCCATGATCATTTTCTTTATTTGGCTTGGCATGGTCATGGTTTCTGGTATTTCAAAAAAACATCTTTTTTCAATGCTCGGTCTTGGAGTTCTGACTTTTATTTTGCTTTGGAGTTTTGGATTTCAAGAATATCAGAAAAATCGTATTCGTAATTTCGTCAATCCTCTAGCTGACATTCGTGGAGCCGGATACAATGCTTACCAATCCACAGTAGCCGTCGGTTCGGGTCAGTTGTGGGGTAAGGGTCTAGGTTATGGCACGCAGTCTCGCCTAAAGTTTCTGCCTGAATATCAGACTGACTTTATTTTCGCGGCATTTGCCGAAGAATGGGGTTTTGCCGGGGTTATTATACTTCTCTCTCTCTATGGGATTATTATTTGGAGAATTATAGTTAATTCCATGAATGGCGCCACCAATTTTGAAATTCTTTTTGGCGCGGGAGTAGCTGTATTTTTTATTGTCCACATTGCCGTAAATGTCGGCATGAATATGCATCTGTTACCGGTAACTGGTACGCCACTGCCTCTGATGAGTTATGGTGGAACCCATATTGTCACGGAGTTTCTGGCTCTGGGAATCTTGATGGCCATGCGCCACTATGCTCGATCAGCTCACAAAGATTCGGTCAATAATGAATTTGCCGGACCATAATGAAATTGCAAGAGATAGAAGACGAAAGGTAAGAGATACAAGGAATCACACCCTATCATGACTCATATCTCTCAGCTTTTTATTTTTTTGTCACATATGATTCCTCCACATTCACGATCATTTTTTCCAATGAAAATTGTGTCATAATTCGTTCTTTTAAAGTTGTGCCGTATTTTCTGCGCTCTTCTGGATGTTCAATCATGAAAGAAATCGCATGCGACAGTTCACGGACATTTTTTGGTTGAACCAAGACCCCCGATCTCATGTCCTCTACGATCTCTGGAATTCCACCAACTGTTGTTGAGACAACTGGTAGGGAAGCGCAACCAGCTTCAAGGATAACATAAGGCAGACCTTCTTTAATTGATGACAATACAAATAGATTAAAGGCTTTTAGATATTGAGACGCGTTGTCAATGTAGCCGGCCAAAAAAACATTTTGCTCAAGTTTTTTTTCTTTTATTAGCATATGAAGCATAGTTAGATCTTGTCCGTCGCCGATGATTATGAGAACCGCCTGCGGATATTGTGTAGTCACTATCGTGAATGCGTTAATGAGATATGGAAGACCTTTGTTCGGGTGAAGTTCGGCAATTGTTCCGACAACTATTTTTTTATTGAATTCTGGCAGGTCTTGGCCAATATGTTTCGCTATTTCTTGTTTTGCGCCATCAACAGACATGAAAACCGGAGGTTTAATTCCTAATGGGATTAGGCGGAGCTTTTCTTTTATGAATGGAAACCGTAGAGTTTGCGAATATTCTTTTTGAGAGAGAAGGATTGTTTTGTGACACATTATCATGGTCAGCCACGAGAAAAGAGCTATGATTATTCGTTGATGAAGCGGTCGGATTTCGTTAAATGCCCAGCCGTGAACCGTAAATATTATTGATTTAACTCCTAGAATTTTTCCGGCAATTGCACCAAGTCCAGCCGCTTTTGGGCTATGGACATGGAGAATGTCAGGTTGGCGATGGCGAATGATTGATAGAATTTCCTTTAATGATCCGGCATCATTGCTAGCTGAAATATCTCTGCCAAGTTTGGAGATTGAATGGGTGTATATGCCGGCGGCTTCAAGTTTGAGACGCAATATTCCATCACCACCCAATGCCACGGCTACATCATGACCTTTTTCTTTCATTGCCACGGCAAGGTCAAAAACATGGCGCTGGGTACCACCCCAATTGGATTTGGTGATTAGATACAGGATCTTCATTACTCATAAACTAGCAAAAATAAAGCTTTTTGTCATGTTTAGTTTATGCACCTCATTTATGATATTTAAAAACTTGAACTAATGTCAAAGTCATGGTAGCGTAATCCCCATGACATCAATTGCTAATTCCAAAGGCATAATAATGTTGATTATTGGGGATCTCATTGCCTATAGCTTTTCTCTTGTTCTGGCACTGACAATCCGTTATGGTCAAATTCCGAGCAGAATCCTATTTATGGATCACATCATCTCGTTTAGTATTTTGTTCGTTGTCTTTATTATTGTCAGTTTTAGTGCCGGTTTTTATGATAAACAGTCGGCATTTATTCTAGGAAAAGTTCAAAGAATTTTATTTCAAGTCCAAATTGTTAATTTTCTGATTGGCATTGCTTTTTTTTATTTTGCTCCTGTCGTCATTGCTCCAAAAGCGAATCTTTTTCTGTATTTTATCATCTCAACTATAATTCTTTTCATTTGGCGCGTCATCATGTTTCCGGTGATTAATATGTCTCGCAAACAACTGGCGATTATTGTCGGAACTGGTGAAGACATCAAAGATCTTTATGATGAGATTAATACAAATTCTCGGTACGGTCTTATTTTCAAGCAACATATTCAGCCACAAAGTTCAGTGGACCAGACTGTCAGTAAAATCGCCGAAGCGGTCAAGAGTTCGGGTGCTTCTATAATTGTTGCTGATTTGCATGATAAAAATATTGAATCCGCGATGCCGTTTCTTTATTCCTTGATTTTTTCTGGGACACAAATCATTGATGCCAGTAAACTCTATGAATCCGTGTTTGATCGCATTCCACTTTCAATGGTTGGGGAACGCTGGTTGGTAGAAAATTCTGCGATGGCCCTAGGAAGTCGGAGAGTTTACGACACTTTGAAAAGACTCATGGATATTATAATTGCGTTTATTACCGGTCTGATATCTTTGGTTTTTTACCCATTTGTATATTTAGCGATAAAACTAGAAGATAAGGGTAACGTTTTTATTTCTCAAGAGAGAGTTGGTAAAAATGGCAAGCCAATTTTGATTACCAAATTTAGAAGCATGACATCTGATGATAGTGGTTCGTATGGTGAAAATGGTGGTAAATCTATTTTAAAAGTTACGAGCATAGGAAAATGTATTCGTCTGACTCGCATTGATGAATTACCGCAATTATGGAGTGTTATTAAAGGCAATCAGTCACTTATTGGTCCGCGTCCAGAATTGCCGGCTTTGACCAAAGTCTATGAAAAAGAAATACCTTATTACAATGTTCGCCATTTGATCAAGCCAGGTCTTTCAGGATGGGCTCAAATTTCACATCAAGCGCATCCTCACCACGCAGTTGCCGTCAATGATACTCGGGATAAATTGTCGTATGATTTGTATTACATTAAAAATCGTTCGCTGATGCTTGATATTCGTATTGCTCTTCAAACCGCTAAGTCGGTGTTATCTAGACAGGGGGTGTAATTGACAATTGCGTCGTCAAAGCCCAAAGAGATATGCGAGTTTTTTTAGTTGTTATGTTGCTTCACCGCATTACTTTCGTTGACGATACTACATAACAACTAAAAAACCCCACATATCTCTTTGAGCTTTTCGATGTTCTTGCATTACATCTTAAAATCTGTACAATAGTTTCTATGTTAAAACATCGCGCTCGAGCCGTTATGCTTTTGGTCGTCGCGGCCGCAATCGGCTATTTTGTTTATGTTTCTGGTCAACCAAGTGGCTCACATCCATTTCGCCTAGGTCTTGATCTTTCTGGTGGTACTCACTTGGTATATCAGGCCGATATTTCTAAACTAGCTCCAACGGATATAGCTGATTCTATGTTATCTCTTAGAAATGTCGTAGAGCGTCGTGTAAACTTATTTGGGGTTAGTGAACCACTAGTTCAGACAGAACAAGGTGCGGCTCTAAGCTCAAAAGAAAGTGCTTACAAATTGATCGTAGAATTACCCGGGATAACTGATGTTGATGAAGCTGTTCGTTCTATTGGAGCCACACCGAGTCTCGATTTTCGTCTGGTAACCGCAGATCAGATGCGTGATTATCAGACTAAATTATCCACATTCTCAACTACTACTGAACAAGATGCCGCTTATATGGCCTTATTTAAAACCACAGGACTTACTGGACGTATGGTAGCTAGAGCCAATCTAGAATTCAATCAGACAACCAATCAACCAGTTGTTGGTCTAACATTTACTAGTGATGGACGAGATCTATTTTCAATAATTACTAAAGACAATATTGGTAATTATCTAGGAATATTCCTTGATGGCAAGCCAATTTCTGTCCCAGTTATTCGCGACCAAATCGCTGACGGCAAAGGGCAAATTAGCGGGACATTTACTTTAGATGAAGCCAAGAGATTAGTTCGCGATCTCAATTACGGAGCTCTTCCCGTTCCAATTACTTTGATTTCTACGCAAACCATTGGCCCTTCTCTTGGTCAAGATGCTATCAATGGGGGAATCAAGTCTGGTATTATCGCCTTTATAATTATCGCTCTGTTTTTAATCATTTGGTATAGATTACCCGGATTTATCGCGGTTGTTGCTCTGGCTGTTTATACAATCATAATGCTGACTCTATTTAAACTGATTCCGGTCACTTTAACCGCCGCTGGTATCGCCGCGTTCATTCTTTCAATTGGTATGGCGGTTGATGCCAACATTCTTATCTTTGAACGCATGAAAGAAGAATTGACGCGTGGTCGTGGTATTTGGGACGCCATGCATGAAGGATTCGCTCGAGCCTGGCTCTCCATTCGTGACTCAAATATTTCCAGTATTATTACCGGCTTGATTCTCTACTACTTTGGCAGTACGGCGGTTATTACTGGCTTCGCGTTGGTTTTCCTGATTGGCGTCATTGTTTCCATGTTCACGGCAATTACCGCTTCAAGGTTATTTCTATATGCTGTCGCACCGTCTAGAACCAGTAAATTGTCGACATTCCTTGTTAGTAATGGTTTTACCAAAATGAAATCTTAAACTTTAATATCATGTGGGTCATCAATAACAGAAAAATATTCTATACCGCATCTATCATCTTAGTGATTGCTTCACTTGCTTCTTTGATTGTATATGGACTCAAACCGGGTATTGATTTTACCGGAGGCACATTGATAGAAGTTTCATATCCTGATGGTCGTCCCACACAAGCTTCAGTCGCGACAGAGCTTTCAACTATAGATCCAGCGGCTTCTATTCGTCCGAGTACTACCAAAGATGGCGAAGAAGAATTTATCGTTAGATTGAAGCCGGTAACTCAAGAAGAAAAAGTGGCGGTCTTTTCCGCGCTTTCACTCAAGGATACGGTAAAAGTTGTTGAAAAGAATTTTTCATCAGTTGGTCCTGTGCTTGGGGTTGAAGCTCTACGTAAATCTTTGGTCTCAATCATTTTAGTTATAATCGGTATCGTCCTTTTCATAACTTTTGCTTTCCGCAAAGTTTCAGAACCGGTTTCCTCGTGGAAATATGGTTTGACGGCAATTATAGCTTTGATTCACGATGTGATCATTCCCACCGGCGTCTTTTCAATTCTTGGCCACTTTGCTGGTTATGAAGTTGATACTCTCTTCGTAACGGCACTCCTGGTTATCCTTGGTTTTTCCGTGCACGATACTATTGTGGTGTTTGATCGTGTTCGAGAAAATCTGCGTCTGTCTTCCGCTAGAAAACCATTTTCTGAAATTGTCGGTGAAAGTATCAGTCAGACATTTACTCGGTCAATCAATACTTCTATGACGACTTTGATCGCGCTTGTAGTCCTTTATATCTTTGGTGGATCTACGACAGAACATTTTTCATTGGCTTTGATTATCGGTATTGCGGCTGGAACATATTCATCAATATTCATCGGCTCACCACTCTTGGTGACTATTGAAAGGTTGGGAAGAAAGGGGAAGTAAAATTTTTATAAAAAGATTCTCCCGCCTTTTTGGCGGGAGGGGGGAGGGGGGGGTGAAAACAACCGTTAGTTCAATCACAAAAAACAATTTTGGAATTTAGTTGCTGGAACAATTCCAAATTGGAAAATTTTGAGAAAAAAACTGCGAAAATGTTAAGAAGTTCAGAGAGGTCCTTCTTTATATTCTTGAAAAAATTGGGAGTAAACCCAATATTGGCATGACGGTTTTTTCTAGGCCGTAAAGCTTTTATTATTTGTTGAAATTTTTTTGAAAAAGAAAATGAGTTAGATTTGAAAAATATTTTTTAAAAAAAGTTTTCCCCACTTTTATAAAAAATCTATTGTGTTGTGAAATCATTCTGTTACAATGAAGTTGATGAAAATAGATTTTCTCGTTCTCGGTTCGAGTGGGATGCAAGGACGCATTGTCGTTCGTGATCTCCTTGAGTCCGGTTTCAAAGTTTATTGTGCAGATCTATATCGTGAGGGTTCTGAAAAGAATTTGGCTGAACATCCTGGTACTCGTTTTGAATTTATAGATTTGCGTGATTATGACGCCTCAAAGAATTTTTTGAATAAGATTGACGCAAAAGTTGTTATCAATTGTGCGGAAGGTGATTGGAACCTTGATGTTTTCAGAATGTGTCTAGAGCTTGGCAAAAACATTATTGATCTCGGGTCGGATATTTCCATGACCAAAGCCCAACTTACCCTCAATAAGAAGTTTCGCGACAAAGGTATTGTTGGGATTACGGGTTGTGGTTCAACACCGGGGATAAACAATATCATGTTTCATTATGCTACTGGTCAATTTAAGACAATTGATACGGTAGAAATTGGTTTTGCTTGGGATTCCAATGTCAAAAAATTTGTCGTGCCATTTTCTATAGAAAGTATTATTGAAGAATTAACCGACCCCGCCGCAGTATTGGAAAATGGCGTTTGGCTTGATAAAAATCCGATGGATACTGAAGTTATTCGTGAGTTTCGCGAGATTGGATCACAGCGTTGCTATATAGTTCGTCACCCAGAAACTTATACTCTTTACGCATATTACAAACCTTTTGGCATAAAAAATATTCGTTTTTATGCCGGTTTTCCAGATCATTCATTAGATATGATGCGTCGTCTGATTGAACTCGGGCTTGGCAAAAAATCATTATTGAAATTTGAAGAAGTAGAGATTCGTCCAATTGACGCGCTTTCTAGAATTCTTTCTATTCAACCTCGACCCGATACTTATATGGAACGTGAAAATCTCTGGGTTGAAATTTCCGGTCATGATCCAGAAGGTAATATTAAAATTGTCAAGATGGAATGTTTGATTACGACTTTGCCTGGCTGGCAAGATGCTGGTTGTAACATTGATACTGGATTGCCGGCGTCTATCATAGCTCAAATGGTTTTTGATGGTCGTATCAATACTCCAGGAAGTTTTGCGCCTGGTCCAGTCATAACGCCTCTTGATTTTTTTGCGGAATTAAAAAAGAAAGGGATGAGTGTCTATCAAGATGGAAATTTGGTCAACGGGGTTTGAATTTTGGGTGATTTTGCGAAAAATACAATTCGTAAAATATTAGTTATTATTCTAAGCGCGTATTATATTCTATGTGGATATTGTATAATATACTTATTGACATCTAATCAACTACTATGGACCTAACTCTCAAACTTGTGTACATATTTGCCATCATCGGCGTGTTAGACACTCTTTATTTGATATATCACAAAATTAGAGGCACTGAAGTCGCCTGTGTATTTTTTCCCAAAGAATGGTGTTACAAAGTTCAACATTCTCCACAATCAAAAACTTTTGGCATACCGAATTCAGTCGCGGGTTTTGTCATGTATGTCCTTATTTTAGTATTGGCGTACTTATTTGCTATGGGTACATTACCATTTTGGCCATTGCAAACTATCATTACATTTGGGTTTTTGTTTTCACTTTATTTCATGTTTGTCCAAGGATTTATTCTGCGGGCGTTTTGTACTTGGTGTGTTATTTCATTTATCAATTTTACCGTGATGGGATACGCGGTTTTCTTGATGTAAAAATTGGAACATGATCTTTTCCAATATTATGCCTTATTCCTCAAATATAGAAAAAGATACTCTCGCCAATGAAAATTTTCGCGCGGTTGTTTACACTGCTCCACATAGTCAGGTGGTTCTGATGTGTCTACAACCTAGTGAAGAAATTGGTACAGAAACTCACGCCAAAGTTGATCAATTTTTCCGATTTGAACAGGGTACAGGTATTGCCGTTTTGGCTGGTAAAGAATATATAGTCAAAGATGGTTCAGCTATCCTTGTTCCAGCCGGCACTGAGCATAACATCATCAATACTGGCGTAGACAAGATGAAATTATATACAATTTATTCTCCAGCAAATCATATTGATGGACGGATTCATATTACTAAAAAAGATGCTCAAAATGACACAGAAGATGAGGCTTTTGATGAGTAGTATTTGAGCCATATTTTAATCATTCACGGGCTTGACTTATATTTTTATTCGGGTAAACTGTTTTCTACGTCCTATAACAAGTCAAAAACGCCTTGTTGGGAGGGCGGTTCTAAAAAGTTCGTTGAAAAGTAAATAAAACATTATATTTTAAATATAATGTGAGAATGTATATTACATCTTTTTCTATCCTTCTAATCCTAGGATAAAAAGAGATTTGTTTTTATTTGCTCTTAGCGGAGCATATAAAATAGTGCGGGTAAACAAATATTCAAACAGTAATTCTAAATTAATTATTCAATAATGAGCTAGAAAAATTTTAACCAAGTGAAATTCAAATGCGAATGTTGAAAAAATTGTCATTGCTCTTAGAGCTTTGATGATTAAAACGCTTTCTATTTTGTTCCGTTCGCTTATAGTTAAGAGTTTGATCCTAGCTCAGGA
>JBBTTD010000015.1:0-19442 GCA_038064415.1 Patescibacteria group bacterium
ATAATTATACAAAAGAAACCAACGGACCGTGTCCACTTTATGGGGTCCATTTCACCAGCGGAGAGGAAGGGATTCGAACCCTTGATACCCTTTCGGATATACTACCTTTCCAGGGTAGCCCATTCAACCACTCTGGCACCTCTCCATATAATTTTTTATATTACATTACTAATTACCACCTCCCGCTCGCCCCTCCTCCACCTGACATTCCCCCACCAAAACCTCCGCTTCCACCAAATCCGCCCGACCCACCACGACCACCGCCAAAGAATATTGGCCAAATCCCTCCACTTCCGCCACTTGAACCTGGAGGTCTTTTTGAAACTATAAAATCAAATATCAATCCGAGAATAGTCAGAATTACGGCTGAAATTATGCCAACTAAAACAGAAACAAATATAAATCCGACAATGGTCCCAATGACTGCGCCAATGACTCCGCCAAACCACCAAGATTTTGTCTTTCCAAGAATTCTGGCGAAGACATTTAACAGTAGGATACCGAAAAATAATAGAGTGGGAAAATTTTGACTGGAAAACCATGATGATATTCCGTCTGGACTTTGCGCGGAGTACCGCGCCGCCTCTGGTGATCTGGTGATAATGGCCACAAGCGCATCAACTGCGCCAGCAATTCCGTCTCCATATTTACCATCCTTGAAAGCTGGAGTCATCACATTGCGAATAATGTTTCCCGATTGCAGATCAGTAACCGCGCCTTCCATACCATAACCAACCTCAATTCTAACTTGACGATCATTTGGAGCGACTAATACGAGTATGCCATTATATTTTCCTTTTTGACCAATTCCCCATTCTTGGAATAATTTAACCGCGAATGTTTCAATTGTCTCATCTCCCAAAGAAAGAATCGTCGCAACCGCGATTTGAACACCCGAGGAATTCTGAAGCGATTGTGACTGACTATTGATGGTCTGAATTTCTTGCACGCTCAATATTTTCGCAAAATCATTTACAAAACCGGTCGCTTTGCCTGGACTGGTGTAAGCGAAAAGACTAACAGGTATAAGAAGCCCGATAATAATTAGAGAAATCTTTTTCATCTTATACAACATTGCAACTCGGTGGGTAACATTACTTTTTCATGCCGAGGACTGTCTGAGCGACTAGAAATTACTTGGTAAAAGGCGAACGGTGTTGGAATTACCAAGTCGAAGACTTGAGTAATTCCTGAGCCGTTTACCTAGTAATTTCAGGAGTGAGTTCCGCAGGCTTGAAAAAGTAACGTTACCCACCGAGTCGCTGGATTATTACAAACTCACCTTCGGAGCATTTTCAGCGCCAGTCTGGGCTTCAAAGTAATTGATATCATCAAAGCCAAACATTGAAGCAACTATTGAGCGTGGGAATCTTTTTATGGCGACTTCGTAGATCTTAACGGAATCATTGAATCTCTGGCGTTCAACACTAACGCGATTTTCTGTGCCTTCAAGCTGGGTCATTAGATTTTGCACTGTGTCAATTGATTTCAGAGTTGGATAATTTTCAATCACGGCAAGCAATCGTCCTAGAGCGGTTTCAACTTGTCCGGCGGCAACGGCTTTATCATTGACTGTTTGAGCGCCAGAATATTTTGTACGGGCTTCAGCTAAAGCGGTAAAGATAGTCTGCTCTTGTTTCATGGCGCCCTTGACTGACTCAACCAAGTTTGGAATAAGGTCAAAACGGCGTTGATATTGAGTCTCAACCTGTTGCCATTGCGCTGTAGCGCTTTCTCGCATAGTCACCAATCCATTGTATGAAGTCCAAGAGTAAAGAACTAATAGGACAACAATTATACCGATAATAATTAAAGTTTTTTTCATATAATTTAAAACTTACAAATTCCAATAACCAAACTCTGTCACTAACGATTTTTTTGATTATTGATGTTTGATTATTGATTATTAGTAATTACTTCGGTGCTTTTGTTTCATCAATTCCTTGAGGACCGACGACGAACGCGAAGGTCTTTACCATCTCGGTGAAAGCGGCATCAGCAGAAGTTACAATCGCTTTGTTATTATTTTGAGCTTGAGTTATATTTGACCCCTTCAGACCAACACTGGCTGGGTCTTTAGTAATTGAAGAGAATGTGAACATATAGCAAATACTGTCCTTCTGGAGAGAATACATGCGGTTGAAATAAGCACGACCTTGAACGGTATTGGACATTGAGATTGTATTCATGGTCAATGTGCCAACTTTGAGTGTGCCACGATCCTTGATTGTAGTCACAGGAGGAAAAGCACATTTGCTTGAAAAGACATTTATATCGCCCTGAAGTTTAGCAATAGTGGAGACTTGAGTTTTGTCAATCGGTATAATAAACGACACGCCAAGATCGGCTTCTGCTTTTTCCCAGGCAGTCGGATATTTTACTAGAAAACCAAGTTCAGAATTTTTATACTCCGAAGTCTGGCCGGAAACTTTTGTGGTTTTGGAAACCGGGACTGAAGGAGTAGAACTTCCGGTTTGATTGGTACTACTGGCATTACTTCCGTTTGATGGATTGTTTGAAGGCGAACGACCGATCCAAACAATGCCAAGAATTATGAGGGCTATGACGGCAATCGCGATAACTAATTTTTTCATGATAATAATTAATATTAACTTTTAGAGATTGATTATAACACACACTAATCTAATATCCCATATCCCCCATTCTAGCGCCAGCTGACCCGGCTTTTTTCTCTTCTGGCTCATCCGCCACAGCCGCTTCAGTAGTAAGCAATATTGCCGCCGCCGAACAAGCATTCTCCACGCCCAAACGAGCAACTTTGACCGGATCCACTATTCCCGCGACAATCATATCTGGAATCATTTCATCAATTAGCGCGTCATAGCCAAAATTTCCTCTGCCATTTTTAACTTTATCAACGATGACCGAACCATCTTCTTTACCGGTATTTATGACAATTTGTTTAAGTGGAGCTTCAAGCGCTTTGATCACAATCTCATTGCCAAGCTGAATTTCCGGAGAAATTTTCTCCTTATTGTTTTTCAACCATTCTTGCAATTTAGCCGCGGCTTTAACAAGAGCAACGCCTCCGCCAGCGACAATACCTTCCTCAATCGCGGCTTTGGTGGCATTGACCGCGTCCTCAATCTTGAGTTTCAAATATTTCATTTCAGTTTCAGTAGCCGCGCCGACGCGGATAACAGCGACTCCACCGGAAAGTTTGGCAATACGACCTTCAATATTTTCTTTATCGTATTTAGAATCAATTGATTCCCGTTGCTTTTTGAGTTGATTGACCCGCGCTTCGATTTCAGCTTTTTTGCCCTTACCGCCAACGATGACTGTATTATCTTTGGTGGAAATAACCCTGCGAGCTTTGCCTAACATTGAAAGATCAGCTTTTTCAAACTTAATTCCGACTTCTTCGGTAATCACCGTGGCTCCAATAGTCACGGCGATATCCTGAAGCATCTCCTTTTTCTTGTCACCATAACCCGGCGCCTTGATTCCCAAGACATTGAATGTCCCGCGAAGTTTATTCAAGACAAATGTAGTCAGAGCTTCTCCGTCAATATCTTCGGCGATTATTACCAAATCTTTCTTGCCTGTTTGCGCCAACTGCTCCAATAAAGGCAGAATTTCTTTGATTGAAGAAATCTTTTTATCAGTAACTAAAATGACTGGGTCGCTAAAAACAGATTCCATTCTTTCTGGATTGGTGATCATGTAAGGAGAAATATAACCTTTATCAAATTGAATTCCTTCAACGATCTCTGATTCCAGACCGGTTGATTGCGACTCTTCAACTGTCACAACTCCATCTTTGCCGACTTTTTTAATGGTGTCGGCGATAATTTTTCCAAGTTCTTCCGATTCAGCGGAAATTGTGGCGACCTGACGGATTTCATCATCACTCTTAATTGGTTTAGCCAGCTTCTTCAATTCATGGACAATATATTTTGAAGCACTTTCAATACCAAACTTGATACCCATAGCATTGACACCCATCGTAGTGTGTTTCATGCCTTCAGTAATAATGGCTTGAGTCAAAATAGCGGCCGTGGTTGTCCCATCTCCAGCCATGTCATTGGTCTTACTGGCGACTTCTTTGATGATCTCGGCGCCCATATTTTCAAACTTATCTCTCAAAGAAATTTCTTTGGCAATAGAAACACCGTCGTTGGTAATGGTCGGACTGCCATAACCTTTGTCAAGAACGACATTTCTGCCTCTTGGACCAATGGTAATCTTGACTGCATCGGCGACAGCGTCAACTCCGCGCTTGAGAGCTTTTCTGGCATCTTCGTTGTATAGGATTTGTTTGGACATGGCTTTACGGGTTGTCATTCCCGCAAAAGTGGGAATGACAAAAAAATTTACTTTATAATCGCTAATATTTCATTTTCTCTGACAATATAATATTCCTCGCCATCAACACTGACTTTATCTCCCCACTGAAAAATAACCTTATCACCAACCTTAACTGATACTGGAATAGTTTTTCCCTCTTCGGTTCTACCCGGTCCTACAGCCACGACTTCACCACGCTTGCCAGCTTTGTCTTCATTTACGCTAACGGGAATAATAATACCGGAAGAAGTCTTTTTTTCTTTATCATCAGTATGCTCACGAATCAATACGCGATCTTGTAATGGTCTTAGCTTTTTTGAAATGTCTTTCATAAAGTTCAGTATATATAAAAATGACATGGGCGCAACTTGACAGACACAATATTCGTGTTTTTAGTAGTGAAGGTCAGGCCTTCACTTTTTTTAATTTGCGCTAAAAATCCATCTATGCTACTATAAACTACATCAATGAAGTCCCTCCTTCCCTATATTCAGATCATTCTGTCCGTATTACTCGTCACAGCAATCTTGCTTCAACGCACTGGAGCGCAGGTTGGCGGCGCTTTTGGCGGTAGTGATAATTTCAGTTCAGCATTTCACACCAGACGGGGATTGGAGAAAACTTTATTTACCACGACAATTATCATAGCAATATTATTTGCCGTATCGGCATTGATAAATCTCTTATAGTTTTTCCCTTTTAATCACGTGAACGAAATAGAACCCAAAGAACTCCGCTTTAAAAGCGGAACCAATATCTTGAATTATATTCGCCAATTTTCTGCCACTGAAAAAGTCATCTTCGGCTTGTTTGCAGTCATGGCATTTGTAACCGCGCTAATTATGGTCATAAAAGTCAATGATAACTTTTCCATTGAAGTACCGGCGGTTGGCGGAACTCTCAATGAAGGAGTCATTGGTCTGCCACGGAGTATAAATCCGATTCTGGCCGTTACAGATATAGATCGCGATTTATCAACTCTGGTGTATTCCGGCTTGATGAAATTTTCTGACGGAAAAATGACCACTGATTTAGCGCGATCATACAAAGTTTCTGACGATGGACTTATTTACACATTCACGCTAAAACCCAAAATCACCTTTCAAGATGGAAGTGCTTTGACTACAGAAGATGTTGCCTTCACTGTCAAAAAAATTCAAGATCCAACGCTAAAAAGCCCCCGTCGAATTGATTGGGCGAATGTTACGGTAAAAATCATTTCATCATCAGAAATCCAGTTCATCTTGAAACAACCTTATAGTCCATTCTTGACTAATACCACGATCGGCATTGTCCCAAAACATATCTGGGGTGATGTCAGTGACGAACAATTCATTTTCAGTCAATACAACACGAGCCCGATCGGATCAGGAATATACAAAGTAACGTCAGTTTCTCATGATAATGGCGGGATTCCGACTAAATACACTCTGGAGTCATGGCGTGGATATTATGGATCAAAACCATTTATTCCAACAATTATTTTCAGTTTCTTTTCCGATGAAAGTTCCGCGCTTTCGGCTCTAGATCAAGGAAACATAGACAGTCTATCTTCAGTTTCTCCTGAAGTCGCCGCGAAATTGGTTACCGATGTGGCACAATCATATAAAATTATTTCTGCTCCTTTACCTCGCGTTTTTGGTATATTCTTCAATCAAAATCAATCAATAGTTTTGGCGGATAAAGTGGTCAGACAAGCTTTAGACATGTCAATTGATCGACAAACACTCATAAATAACGTTCTCAAAGGTTATGGTGTGGCAATTCACGGGCCAGTACCATTTATCGCCTCAACCTCTTCACCTATCACTGCAATTAAAACGACAACATCAAGTTCAATGGTCAAATTGAGTCAAATAGAGTCTGCTCAAATATTGCTTGAAAAAAATAGCTGGCAAAAAGGAGCTGATGGAATTTATTTCAAAAAGAATGTAAAAACCGGAAATACCATTCTAGCTTTTGACATCTTCACCGCCGATTCCCCCGATTTCAGACAAACCGCTGAACTCGTCAAAAGTTTTTGGACCAAGCTTGGAGCAAAAGTTTCAATAAAAATCTATGAAACCAATGATTTATATCAAAACATTATCCGAACACGTAAATATGACGCCTTGCTTTTCGGCGAAGCGATCGGTAAGGATCGAGACCTTTACGCTTTTTGGCACTCATCGCAACGCAATTCGCCAGGCCTGAATATAGCCATGTATGCCAATAGCAAAGCTGATAAATTATTAGAAGAAATCCGCGCCGCCAGTAATGAAGATATTCGCGCTACCAAATACAGCCAATTTGATCAAATCATTCGCGCCGATATTCCAGCAATTTTCTTATATTCACCGGATTTTATATACGCTGTTCCAAAATTAGTTCAAAATATTACGCTCGGTTCTATAACTACCCCTTCAGATCGTTGGAATAGCGTGACAAAATGGTACCGACAAACAGAAAAAGTCTGGAAAATATTTACAAAATAACATGACAAATCAACCAACAAACAACTCACAATCAAATAACCAACGACGCCCTCGTAACTTTCAGTTTCGACATAGACCGCATGGCGCGCCGACTAGAATCCTGCGGAATGACAAACCATCAACCGCGCCTTTGACGACTTCGTCTTCAACAAGTACTTCTTCTGGACACAGAATCGTTCTTGGTCGTGGCGCGCACAAACATCCTGGGGTCTTGAAACATATTGCCGGAGCTAGAATGCAGATCGTCCGACCAGAGGCCGCCAAACCAATGCGCCGAGGTCCAAACAGACCGTCAATGAGACGCGACGGTGATGTTTTACCACTGTTAGCTCATGATTCTATCAGGATCATTCCGCTCGGCGGAGTTGAAGAAATCGGAAAAAATATGACTGCCATTCAATATGGCGATGATATTATCGTTATTGATATCGGTTTTCAATTCAAAGATGATGATACCCCGGGAATTGATTTTATCTTGCCAAATACTAAATACCTTGAGGAACGCCAAGACAAAATACGCGCCGTAATTATCACACATGGTCACTTGGATCATATCGGCGGTATTCCTTATATCATGCCTAGAATTGGCACTCCCCAAATCTATACTCGCCTCTTGACTTCAATTCTGATCCAAAAACGTCAGGAAGAATTTCCGGGAGTTCCAAAATTGGACATCAAAGTCGTGGAAAAAAATGAAACGATTACGGTCGGCAAATTGAAAGTTAAATTCTTCGCGGTTACTCACACCATCCCAGACGCCATGGGCGTAATCATTGAAACTCCCCATGGCTCAATCGTCCATACGGGTGATCTCAAACTAGATCACATTGACGGTGTTCCAACCGACGAAGAGGTGGCCGAATACGACCGAGCCTTCAAAAATGAAAATGTTTTGATGCTGATGGCAGATTCAACTAATGTGGAAAACCCAGGATTTTCATTGCCAGAAAAAGTCGTGCATAAAAATCTTGAATTAATTATCCAAAATATGAATGGTCGCTTAATCATCGCGACATTCTCATCTCTCCTGGAGCGATTGCTCAAAATCGTGGAGTTCTCCGAAAAATACGGCAAGAAAGTAGTGGTTGAAGGACGAAGTCTCAAACAAAGTATTGAAATCTGTAAAAGTCTTGGTTTAGTCAAAGCTAAAAAAGAAACTTCCATATCAGTTGATGACATGGAAAATTACAGTCCCGACAGAATTGTAATTCTTTCAACAGGTGCTCAAGCTAACGATTTTTCAGCGCTCGTCCGCATGTCCAATAAAACTCACTCCAAAGTTAAGATAACCCCGCGCGACACGATCGTCTTATCATCGTCGGTAATCCCCGGAAATGAACGCGCCATTCAAAAACTCAAAGACAACTTGTCGCGACAAGGAGCAAAAATCCTGCACTATCGTATCGCGGATGTCCACTCTTCCGGTCATGCCAATAGAGACGAGACGGCGTGGATTCATAGAAAAATTCACCCGAAGTTTTTCATGCCGCTTCACGGATATCACTACATGTTGCGCGCACACTGTGATATCGCCAAAGAAGCAAACAATCTAGCTGAAACTGATGTGGTTATTCCAGATAACGGTTCAGTCATAGAAATTCAAAATGGTGGCAAGAAAATTGTAAAACTAAAAGAAAAAGTCGCTTCTGGTTTGGTTTTGGTTGATGGATTCTCCGTTGGAGATGTTCAAGATGTGGTCATCCGCGACCGTCAAGCGCTTGCTCAAGATGGAATATTTATCATTTTTGGAATCCTGAATGCCCAAACGGGCAAACTCAAGAAATCTCCCGACATTATCTCCCGCGGTTTTGTCTACTTGCGCGAATCACAAGAACTCTTGCATGAGGTCCGACTGATGATCAAAGATACAGTTGAAAAATCAACTCGTGGTATGAATCCAATCAATGTGGATATTATTAAGGATAATATTACCGATAATGTCTCTAGATTCCTGATGCAGAAAACAGCCAAAAGACCGATGGTAATACCGGTGTTGTTGACGATATAAATGTCTTGGCAAGGCCTACCCTTGCCAAGACAAGAAATCTACACGCCTTGCTGTTCATCTATATCCTGCTGTATCTCTATAGCTTTCCTAATGGCATTATCACCATAGCCAGCAATCACTCTTGATTTACTACAAACACTCCCAGAATAATATTTGCATGCCGCATTGCGTTCAGCGGTATATCCACCGTTGCCAGCACCCAAATTGCTCAAATATAATGCTGACGCCATAAATGCTTGTCTTGAATCCCATGGGTTAGGCATACCTGATATCCCAAGAAGTGAGGCTATACTGTCTTTCATAAGTTTCCATGTTGATGGTATAAATTGAGCTGGACCCATAGCTCCACCCCAACCACCTGCTGAAACTTGTTGGCAGGAGACGACTGTCCTAGATGGATCAAGTCCCAATGCATTTGTTATCTCTAAAAATGGCTGTACATCGCGGGTCGGTTTCATGACAAAAGGAGATGGTAGCCCAGTCGTAGTAAATACCCCATCTCCAGTCTGCTGATTAGTTAAATAACAATTCCCGACATTTGCTCCTAACGCGGACTCATTGGTAAGAATCGCTATCAGAAATGCCGGACGCACGCCTGTTTTTGCTGAAGCTTCTTGAGCATATTTTAATGCGTCTGGAAAAGAAATTTTCTGACCGCCGGCAAGTGGGAATAATGTCGCCCTAATTTTCGCCGCGCGAGCTCGTCTTTCCGCCAACAAATTCGTGTAAGCCTTCTCATTACTCTTACTAATCTTCAGCAATCCTTGCTTTTCCGCCTCATTAGCTTTTATACTTTTCTCTTCTTGCTGAATCGCATATCGCGCGTCTGTTTCCGCGTTTTTCCGTTTATCTAACGCGTCTTTCTCCGATTCGGTTTCAATTTTATCAGAACGAACCTGCTCAAAAGTAGTTTTCAGACCTTCTTGGACGGAATTAAAATTATCAAGATCCTTGAAGAAACCTGTAACGCTTGACTGCGACAAAATAACTTCTGGTAAAGAATATGAGCCAACTTCATTTGTTTTTCGCAAAATCTGCGCCAGTGTGTCTTTCCCGCGCTGAATTCGTTCATCTAATGTTTCAATGTGATCAACTTTTTTTTGGATATCTTTGCCTAGACTTTCAATAAGTAAATTTTTGGCTTTAATATTGAGTTGAGCAACCTTAATCTTGGCAGTCAAGACGGAAATATCCTTGGTTATTGAAGCGCTCTGTCCTTGGGCATCCGCGAGATCCTTTTCAGCCTGTTTCTGATCAGCTTCAACTTGAGCCAATTCTGCTTCTAATTGAGCTTTTTGTTGAGGAGTTAGGTTATTTTGAGCATAAACAGTATGAGTTAGGAGATATGAGGTATGAGGTAAGAAATACGCGCTAATGGGCAGAAAAAACAGTAAAAAAACAGCTGTAATCAAAATTTTCACGCGGATTTTCATAAATGTCATTATAACAAAAAAGACGCCTTTTTGCGCCCATTTGGTTAATGAGTGCAGTATGTATGTGAGGTTAGTCACCCAAATATAATTGGTAATGCCATAGATTCCCGCTTTCTCTGTAATAACAAAGTGAATTATTTCTTTTCCTGTTTCTTTTCAGTCGGTTTCTTATCATTTTCTTTACCGACTTTAGCATCTCCAGTAACAGGCGCGCCTTCCTCGCCTTCTTTCACTTCTTTGCCTTTGGCTTCAACTTCAATAGCTGACATATCAATTGCCGCCGGTGCTTCTTCAATTTCCTCTTTGGCGACAGAGATAGACGCGATGACTTCTTCAGGGTTCATTTTTACTTCAACGCCTTTAGGAAAAATTATATTTTTGACTTTAATGACATCAGTAAGCTCAACAAGAGATGAGATGTCAATCTTGATCTCATGTGGCAGATCGCGAGGTTCGGCTTTGACTTCAATTTCTCGGTGAACTTTGACCAAAATTCCGCCTTTATCTTTTACGGCGGGAGCGACGCCCTCAAACACCAACTGGACTGAAACTTCAACCTTCTTGCCCTTTTCTATGACATAAAAATCAACATGGCGGGGCTCACCTGACAATGGGTGTATATCAACTTCTTGAATCAACACTTCATGTTCAGCGCCTTTTGCATCTTTGAGAATTATCACTGAAGATTCTCCGGCCTTTTTCCAGACTTTCTTGAATTCGGTCGTAGTCACAGAAATAGGCGTGGAATTTTCTCTTGGACCATAAAAAACAGCTGGCAATTTGCCCGTTTGGCGCAATGTTTCTGACTGAATCTTCATGTCTCGCTTTTCTATAGGTAATGTGAACATGCGAGCCATTATACACGGTTTTAGAATGATGTCAAAAATTCAAGCGAGGAGAGACCTCGCTAAAGTCACACTTATTTAATTATGGCCAAAGAATGTTCAGACAAACTGTCCGCGTAAATCTTCTGGACTTGAGCTGTTTGGAGAGATTGGGTGTAGATCGCGAAGTTGTCTAGATAGCCAGTGAAGCTTCCTGAACCATACCCACCGATATAAATGCCTGTACCGCCTCCTGTCGTCCAATTTGTCGCAGGTATAATTGAAGAATCAACCAAACTACTTGACCTACCATTAATATAGATTTGTGTCTTCTGGGTCGCGGAAGAATCCCAAGAAATAAGTACATGTGTCCATTTATTTAATGGTAAGATTTCTGTTCCTGTAACACCTAGACTACTACAATTTCCTGTATCTACCATAATAACTTTTGTGGAACAAATTGAGACCCATGTATAAGTACCTGTGTTACCAGAAAGATTAGCAATTAATCCTACAGCAGTCGGATATATCCAAAATGAGACACTGCCCTTATTGGCAAGATTAGCGGGAGATGGGAGTGTTTTAAGAGTAGTAAGATTACAAACTGCGTTTGCGCTGGAAAAATTAGCTGATTTACCATTTATATTATTTGGAGTACTATTGCTTTGAGATACAGAAGAACATGCAGTAAGGGTATTACCATTACCTGAAATGTCTTTTAATAGAGTCTCATCAAAATTATAAATAGCCGCGGCATCCACCCCAAACGCGCGATAATTATAAGTATCAAATTTCAATCCCGCGGCGATCACCCCTTTATCTCTCGCCCCATTCAGCGCCACTATAATCACGCTGGATAACATTCCGATAATGGAAATCACGACCAGAAGTTCTACGAGTGTGAAGCCGCTATTTTTTGTTAATTTTTTCATTAAAATTAATTTCGTGAAGGTCTGACCTCCACTTCCCCTATCTCACCACCGTCGCTAAAAAATGTTCAGCTAGACCATCCGCATAAATCTTCTGAACATCGAGAGCTGTTAGAGCCTGAGTGTAAATAGAAACATTATCTAGATATCCTTTGAAAAGAGATGATGCGGTAAAACCAAGCCGACCTACACCAATATTTCTTACATTTCTCGAAGCTACCATTATGGAATTAATTGGTCCAGCAACAATGTTACCATTAAGATATGCTGAAATTTTGGCACCGTCATATGAACAAGCTATGTGGTTCCATGCCTCTATTTTAATTAGTCCCGAAATCTCTGCAAAATCTGTACCTTGTTGGCATTGTATAAACTTTATACCGGAACCATTATCGTATAGAGAAAGTCCCGCTAATACAGCACTAACGAATTCAACACGAATAATTTGATTTTTTGTAGTAGTTATATCATTAGCAGAACTGACATACACCCATGACGACAGAGTCCATAAATTACTGAATTGTGGATATGGAGAAGCCGAAGCAAGTAGGACAGCACATCCTCCTGTACCATTAAAATTACCAGAGTATCCAGAACCAGTTGGTAGTATTGTATTTTCACTAGACACCCCAGCTGGGCAATTCAAATTACGATTATTGGCAGAAATATCTTGAAGCGGCACTATACCTGAATTAAAATCATACTGAGCGAACGCATCCGCCCCAAACGCGCGATAATTATAAGTATCAAATTTCAATCCCGCGGCGATCACCCCTTTATCTCTCGCCCCATTCAGCGCCACTATAATCACGCTGGATAACATTCCGATAATGGAAATCACGACCAGAAGTTCTACGAGTGTGAAGCCGCTATTTTTTGTTAATTTTTTCATTTCATTGCCGGGTTAGAGATTAATTAAGGAAATACTTTAATACCACAAATGTGACAATGGCGTTGGAAATTACGACGGCTATAAGCAGAATATTCATTGAAAGAGGGAGTCTAGGTTGATAAGTTTTCATAGAAAATAATCAATTAATACATAAGTAATAATAACATTGACGATAATCACTCCAATCAGAATGCCCTGTGCCGTTGCGGGTGATTTTGCTAAACCATTATTCATTAACCAACGAACCATCTTTGGCTGATTATCATTGGAGCTAGATTGACCAGAAAACCCCGAGCCCGCGGACCCAGACGAAGGCGACTTCATCGTGTATTTCATATCATCTCCTTCAAATTCAACATTTGATGACATAGCTCTATTATACACTTATTCAAATTAAAAGTAGGCATGCTTATTCACATTATATTTAGTGAAAGCCAGGCCTTCACTAATCACTTTGTGTTTATTATCCGCAACTTTTCTAAAACCACCTTCTGCATAGCCAATTTAGCCGGTTTTAAAAACTTGTAGGGCGCGACTTCATCATGATTTTCTGACAATGATTTCATCAAACCGGAACGATATGCAATGCGCAATTCAGTATTGACATGGACAATAGCCACGCCTGATTTGATGGTGGCGCGAATATCGTCAGCAGAGTTGCCAGAAGCGCCATGAAGAACTAATGGAATTCTAATCGTGTCGTGAATTTCTTTAACTCGCTGACTATTGAGAGCCGGATCGCCGCCAATCACGACTCCATGAATATTACCGACTGCCGGCGCTAGAAGATCTACGCCCGTCTCTTTGACGAAACGAACCGCGTCCTCCGGTTTTGTCATATTTTTATCACCAACAACCGCTCCAGCGGGAATCGCGTCAAGAATCTTAGAAGAAGTCCCGATAAATCCAAGCTCACCTTCAACTATCACATCACGACCAGATTCGCGCGCGTACTCAACGCATTTTTTCGTGATTCTACAATTTTCCTCAAAAGAAAGCTGCGCCCCATCAAAAATCACGGAATCAAATCCTGCGTCTATGGCTTCTTTAACTCGCTCAAACGAATAAGTATGATCAGCATTCAGAAAAATCGGTTGCTTGTGATGTTCACGAACACTTTTGACGACTGCCGCAATTTCATTTACACCGATATAATCGCGTTCCCCTTCGGAGACCCCAATAATTACAGGTAGGTTTAGTTCTTTGGCAGAATCAACGACAGCCCAAACACCATCAAGAGTAGAGATGTTGAAATGACCAATAGCGGTTTGATTTTTAGTGGCTTCGCTAATATATTCACGCAAGGTCATGGGAATAGTATAACATTATCTGTTATAATATCTCCATGTTCCACAAGCCCATTGATCTTTTATCCATTGGAGATATAACTACCGACGCTTTTATTCGTCTCAAAGAAGCAGATGTCCATTGCAGAATTGATAAAAACTCTTGTGAAATTTGCATGCCTTTCGGCGACAAAATTCCTTTTGAATACGCCAAAGTTATTAAGGGTGTCGGCAATGCCGCCAATGCCGCAGTCGCTTCTTCAAGATTGGGTCTAGAGTCAGCAATAGTATCAAATATCGGCAGTGACCAAAACGGTCGTGAGTGCGTGAGTGAACTTATCCACAATAAAGTCATCACCTCTCATATCAAAAAACATCACGGAAAAGCGACTAACTATCATTTTGTACTTTGGTATGGAGCTGAAAGGACAATCCTAGTCAATCATGTTGATTATGAATATACTTTACCAAAACTTCCTCCAGTGAAATGGATTTATTTGACCTCCCTAGCCACCCATACTTTTCCTTACCACATGGCCATCGCGGATTATCTTGAAGCCAATCCGAAAACTAGACTGGCTTTCCAGCCGGGAACTTTTCAGATGCAACTTGGATTTGATGAATTGAAACGCGTATATGATCGTACTGACATTTTTGTCGTAAACGTGGAAGAAGCGCAAAAGATGCTCAAAACTGATTCGCGCGATGTCAAAATTTTAATGAAAAAAATCCATGAACAAGGTCCAAAACTGGTACTCGTCACGGATGGACCAAAAGGCGCTTATATGTTTGACGGCGAGCATCATTATTTCATGCCAATATACCCCGATCCAAAACCACCACTTGAAAGAACGGGATGCGGTGATGCTTTCGCTTCCACTTTTGTCTCTGCCATATTGATTGGAAAATCACCACTAGAAGCCCTGACTTGGGCGCCCGTCAATCCTATGTCTGTGGCACAATTCGTCGGAGCGCGAGAAGGATTACTTAGCCATGAGCAGATTGAATGGTGGCTAAAAAGAGCGCCAAGTGATTACAAGGTTAAGGAAATATAGATAGAAAGACTAAATCAACTTACTAGCCAGTATTGACATCAACTTAGCGGCACTGGCTTGAGCAGTGCTACTGTCCTTGCTGGCAACAAAGGTATCCCATTGAGCGGTTAAAACGGAATCATGGATCTGACGAAGATCATTCTCAAGCTTGACACGGTCTTCATAGGAGATTGTGCCTTTGGTATTAACCACAGTATCAATGAAGAACTTGAGGAATCGTGAGGTCTGAAAGCGAGTGGCGCTGTCTGCTTCTTCTTGAATCTTTTGATTGGCTAGAAAATTAGTATTCTCCATATACTGAACGCTAAAGTAGATGTTACCGATAAGTAGAACCAGCATCAGTAGATTTGAAACTAAGCGAGTCCTATCTAAAATACCTGTTTGAAATTGCATTTGATTTTATTGTTAAAATGATAACTATTAAATGGTTTATGATTATAGTATAGCATAGCAGAATAGGTTGGGAAAAATGAAGTAAAGTGTGTACAACCTAGAAGAAGCCTCTAAACCAAGAAACAAATCTACCGACAATACCTTGTTTCTTGGTTGGAATCGGAGAAGTCCCAGATGGAGCAATGACATCAATAGCTAGCGTTAAGGATGAAGCGGGGGTGGTTAGGAAATATCGTCCTGCCATAGTTGGAGCAATGATATTAGTCGTAATACGCCCCTGGTTCTGGACAAAATCAATGGTTTTGCCGTCAAAGACACCTGTCGTGGATGTATTTTTTTCCGGCGGAATCAGACTAACAGTTAGTTCAGTACCTGGGGTAGTCTCTACCATTTCTACGAACATATTCTTGGGATCAGAAGCTAGATATGTGGTCAGACGAATACCATCGTGCGCTATTATAAATAGTCCGGGTGGATCAAATTCTAGAACAGGCAGAAGAATTGGATGAAGAGCTAAGTTTGCTAAATCTTGAGCTTGATTGAAACCCGCTCCAGCCAAGAAGCTGGCTAACTTCTTGTTCTGTTTCAAGATCTTCTGAACTGAATCAGGTAATGGAGCAAAGACGAAAGATGAGAACGGATTAATAAATGAAAATGTTGGCCAAGAGAGCTTTAAGCGTCCTGGAGAAGCTAGGTTATCCAGTGGATTACCGAGATTACTTGATCCGACGCCAAACTGATCATCACCAAAAAGATTGAACTTAGGAAGTGGCAGGATACCAAGTGCGGCTAGTTGGTTGATATTCAATAATGCGCCACTGGAGGAATTGGAAGAGGGGCTGCTGATAGACGAAGAACTGGAAGATGGCGTGGTTGTAATGACTCGGCTACCACTGCTTCCTGAACTTCCAGATGGTGGTGAAGGACATAGTCCTGGACCTAATGTCGTTTGATCACTACCGGCATCTACAGTTGAACTGGTATATGTGGCATCAGCGAGATTCATCGTTCCTCCATTACCTCCACGACCACAAACGGTAGAGTTACCACCGTTGGCGGAAAGGACGGCACTGGTAGTAGTTGAGATATTGAGGGTGCCTCCATTACCTCCATTAGTCGCTCCATTACCTCCATTGGCGGAAACATTTCCTGTAGTGGAGAAAGTTATGGTAGCGGTACCTCCATTACCACCATTGACTGTGCCAGTGTATCCATTGGCTGTGACCGAACCTGTTACAGTAAGATAATTGATACTGAAGATGTGACCGTTGGCTCCATCAGTACTTCCATTACCGCTTACATCTCCAGTCAGGGTATAGTTGGCTCCATTTAAGGTAATATTGTCATTCCCAATTGTACAAGTAGCTGTAGTGTTACCGGAAAGCGCGTAGGTAAGGTTACCGCCGAGGAGTGATGAGGAACAAGTCGTGGAGAGTGCGGTGAAGAAACCGCCATTTGCGGTGCTGAAAGTAGTGGTAGTGCCAAAGGTTGCTCCGACAAGATTGACTTCTGCTCCATCAGCAAGAACAGTCCATGGCGAAGCGGTGAAGCTACGGGTTGGGCTTGTCGCGGTAGTGTACCGACGAGTCTTTACGCCCGTGATAGTTCCCAGATTTTCCGAGGAGTCGCCGTTGAAAGTGGCTATACCCGTAATCGTAGCACTTGTGTTGTTATAACTTGAACCATTGAAAGTTGGACTGCCGGTAACTTGGCGGTTATTGTAACTTGTTTCATTAAAAGTAATAGTGTCTGTGCTAGTGGCATTGTTGTAACTAGTGCTGTTGAAAGTGGCCGAAGTTGTTGTGCCATTATTAATACTGTTGTTGTTAAAGACCCAAGAGGTAATGATCGCGTCGTCACTGCCGACAATGGCAGTGGAAGTTCCGCTTCCCCATTGCATGCCGGTGGTGAGAGTGTTGACGCCTCCTGTGGCGGAGGAAAATTTGGAGGTGCCGGAGACTGTACCCGCGTTGTAACTTGTTGAGCCAAATGTAGGGTTACCTATAATAGTAGCACCAGATTTGTTATAACTCGTCGCATTAAATGTTGGATTACCCGTAATCGTAGCACCAGTATTGTTATAACTTGAACCATTGAAAGTTGGACTGCCGGTAACTTGGCGGTTATTGTAACTTGTTTCATTAAAAGTAATAGTGTCTGTGCTAGTGGCATTGTTGTAACTAGTGCTGTTGAAAGTGGCCGAAGTTGTTGTGCCATTATTAATACTGTTGTTGTTAAAGACCCAAGAGGTAATGATCGCGTCGTCACTGCCGACAATGGCAGTGGAAGTTCCGCTTCCCCATTGCATGCCGGTGGTGAGAGTGTTGACGCCTCCTGTGGCGGAGGAAAATTTAGCGGTTCCGGTAATGGTGTTGCTGTTATAGCTTGAACCATTAAAAGTAACATTCCCCGTAATATTCAAACCGGGTGAAGCGGCTGTAGCGCTAGTGAAAGTGATGCCAGTAACACTAGCATCAATGCTTAATGGTTTAACCCAAGTGGCAAGATCTACACTTGGTCTTGTTGAACCCGAGGTAACAATCGGGTCGCTGGCAGTTGGAAGCGCTCCTGCTTGCAAAGTGCGCGCGGAATCAGTCCACCAGTTTCCAGTGAGAGTGGTCCAATTTGCATCGGCTCCAGAGTTGTACCAATAGCGAGCCGGGCAGGTGCTAGTGGTAAAAGAAATGATTGGGGTACTGAAACCTGTGCCAGAAATATTTATGGCATAAGCTCTTACATAATATGTAGTGTTACAGATGAGTGAAGAAATATTTCCAGTGAATGAACTACTGCCAGAATATGAACCGGCGGTCGTGGTGGCAGTGGAACTGGTCACAGACAAATCAGTGGAGGTACCATAGGCAAAACCATGTTCGGTGCCTGGATCAACATTGGTAATATTTCCATTCAGAGTGGCAGAGTTAAATGTAATTGATGTGGCGGCTGAATTAGTGACAGTAGGAGGAGTAATATATGTTAATACTATTTGACCTCTAGCACCTGTCCCGCCAAAAATAAATCCTGAATCGCCTTTCTTGCCACCTGAACCTCCACCACCGATAGTACTACCAGCTAGACCACTGCCGTCAGCAATTCGTCCCGCTCCGCCAGCTCCTCCGCCACCACTTCCTCCGGAACCCGCGGTGCTACCTGATGCAACCCCGCCATTCCCCGCGCTTCCAGCCCCGCCTCCGCCAGCGCCTGAATAGCTAGCATTAACACCTGCCGCGCCATTTCCTCCATGATATATAACTGTGCCAATAGCGCCTGTCGTGGTTGCTCCACCCGCTCCGTTTGGACCAGATGCTCCAGCCCCGCCTCCTTTAGATAAAACGGTTGTAGAGGCCTCAAACATCGAATCTTCACCTGCTGTTCCACTAATACCTCCTCCCACTCCGACATAATAGTCATATGAATTAGCTGGAACAACAGTTACGGTGGTTGAGGCAAAACCCCCGCCGGCTCCGCCGCCGGCACTGGTATTGGCACCAGTCGGCGCTCCACCACCTCCTCCCGCCCAGGTATCAACAATGACGGAAGTGACACCGGCTGGCGCTATCCAAGAAGCGGAACCTGGCGTATCAAATGTCTCGGTCGTGGCTTGTGTCAGCCCCGGTAAAAAGACAAATCCACAAGCGATAATTAAAATAAAAACACAGATAGATCTTGTCAACCAAACCTGTTTTTTAACCATTATTTTTCTAATAACCCATACAGACAATTCAAGTTTTTCCTTTAGATTGAGAAGAAGGCGCATACAATGTTAATTATATCATAGACTTTGATGTGTACCCCATTTAGTGGACATTCTTGAAACCGAGAACCCAGATCTTTTTA